>DATMPZ010000032.1:0-226665 GCA_035567335.1 Solirubrobacteraceae bacterium | reverse complement strand
GGCGAGGGCCTCGTCGACGGAGTTGTCCACGACCTCGTAGACGAGGTGGTGCAGGCCCATGACGCCGGTCGAGCCGATGTACATGCCGGGGCGCTTGCGGACGGCCTCCAGGCCCTCCAGCACCGTGATGTCCTGCGCGTCATACCCGGCGTCCACACCCGCGGAGGTGTCGCTGACGCCCGCGGCGAGATCCTCGAGGTTGTGTGCGGGGGCGCTGTCGGCAGTAGCCAATCTGATCCTTCGATGACATGCGAACGCCCCGGAATCCAGGGCGCTCAGACGGTGGTCCGGGGCGGGATGTGCGTTTACAGGATGATAGCACAGCCGCCCCTCGGGCAGGACGCTATGACGGCATGAAATCCCTGCAAAATGGCCGAAACAGCGACCTGCTGGCGCGGGCTGGCCGGGCCGGCGCTCAGCCGCTGCGGCAGCGCAGCCGACGGAGGGTATTCTCACCCAGCTCGGCGTTCAGGCGAGCGACCAGCTCAGGGCCCATCAGCTCGAGCTCCTGCGCCCACACCGCGGCCTCGCAGATCACCGTGAGGACGCCGTCGCGCTCGGCCGTCGGGCGGGCGGACCCGGCGATCGCCGGGCCGAGGATGCGCTCCCATAGCTCCTGCACGCGCGCGAGCGTGGTCGCCGGCGACAGCTCGGCCGTGAGCGCTTCGACGGGCGCCGCCAGACGCCGGGGAGCGGGCCTGCTCACGGGCCCGGAGCCCACAACGCGCCGCGCGCGCGCCTCATGCCGCCAGCGCCTCCTGGAGGATCGCGCCAGTGCTCACGCGCAGGCGCGTGACGTTCGCGCCCGCGCCCCCCGGCACGTGGGCCAGGTCGGTGGTCGCGATGACGCTCTGCCCGCCCGTGGACAGCTCGCGTGCGAGCAGCTCGCGACGCTCGGCGTCGAGCTCGCTCATGACATCGTCGAGCAACATCAACGGCATCCGGTCGCGCTCGCGGGCGAGGACGGTGCGCTCGGCGAGCAGCAGCGCCAGCAGAGCGATCCGCTGCTCGCCCTGGGAGCCGTAGGAGCGCAGCTCGCGCCCGCCGCGCAGGAGCGCCAACTCGTCGCGGTGCGGTCCGTGACCGGAGAAGCCACGTTCGAGGTCGCTATCCAGGCGCTCGCTCAGCTCGGCCATCAGGGATTCCTCGTCGACGGCCCGCGTACGCGGGCGATATTCGATGCGCGCCTCGCCGCTCAACCCGAGCTGGGCGGCTCGCTCGGCGAACGGCGCGGCGAGGAGAGTGACGGCTCGGGCGCGATTGTCGCGTAGCGCCAGCGCATGCCCGGCCAGCTGCCGATCCCACGTGGAGATGGTCTCGCGCGCGGCGCGGCCGGAGCGGATGCGGGCGAGCAGGGCGTTGCGTTGAGCCAGCACGCGAGCGTATGCGCGCCGGTCGACCGCGCGTAGCGGCCAGACGGCCGCTACGACCTGATCCAGGTGGGCGCGACGGACGCTGGGAGGGCCCTTGAGCAACTCCAGGCGATCGGGCATGAACACGCTCAGCAGCGGGCGTTCCTCGACATCCAGCAGCCGCTCGACGGGCGCCCCGTCGGCGCTCATGCGCTTGGGCTGTCCCGGCTCGAACCCGACGCTCAGCTCGTGATCGTGGACGCCGTCGCTGAGACGAACACTCACGCGGGTGGCACTCTGCCCGAACCGCACCAGCTCGCGCTCGTTGCGGGTACGGGGCGAGTGTCCCGAGCAGCCGAAGTACAACGCCTCCAGCAGGTTGGACTTGCCTGCTCCGTTAGGGCCATGCACGACGGTCAGACTCTCTCCCAGAGATGCTTCGGCGCGAGCGTACGTGCGGAAGTCGCGCAGCCGAACGCTCACCACGCGCATGCTACGGCCTAGACGTTCAAGCGGATGGGCATTATCAGGTATACAAAGTCGCCGGACTCTGGCGATTCGATCAACCCGGGGCGCAGAGGGCTGATCAGCTTGAGGATGAGCTCGCTGGACTCGACGCTCTCCAGCCCGTCGCGCAGGAACTCGGGGTTGAACCCGATCTCAAACGGCTCGCCGCTGAACGGGACCGGGATCGTCTCTGAGGCCTCGCCGATGTCGGGGGTCTGCGCCGAGATCGTCAGCTCGCCCTCGCTGAAACCCAGGCGCAGCGGGGTGTTCCTCTGCGCCAGCAGGCTGATACGGCGGACGACGTCGCCCAACTCGTTGCTCGCCAGGCGCAACTCGTGCTCGACCGTCTCCGGCAGCAGCTGGCGGTAGTTCGGGAACTGACCGTCGATCAATCGCGAGGACAGGACGACGTCGCCCAACTCGAATATCGCCTGGTTCTGCCGGACGCTGACCGACAGCGTCTCGGGAGCGTCCTGCGTAGCGATACGGGCCAGCTCCTGCAGGGCTCGTGCAGGGATGTTGGCCTCGAGGGACCCCTGCAGTGACGTCTCGAGCACCGCCTCCTTGACGGATAGGCGATAGGAGTCGGTGGCGACCATGCGCAGCTGCTGCCCGGAGGCCGACATCAGGATGCCGGTGAGCACCGGCCTGGTCTCATCGCGCGAGGCGGAGCGCGCCACCTGCGAGACGGTCTGCACGAACGCCGCGGTGGGGAGCGTTACGCGCGTCTCCGGCGAGGGAGCGGGGAGCGCCGGGAAGTCCTCGGCGCGGAGTGTTCGCAGGTGGAAGGTGGCCGAGCCGCAGATCAGCTCCACGTCCTGCTCGGTCGTGCGCAGCTCCAGCGTCAGACGATCGGCGGGGAGCGTGCGGACGACGTCCAGAATCAGGCGTGCGGGGAGCACCACGGCTCCAGGTCGCGAGACCTCCGCGGTGAGTGGCACCCGCAGTCCGATTTCGGTGTCCGTCGCGAGCAGCTCGGGTGGAGAGCTCTCACTCGCCGAGAGCATCACGCCGGAGAGCGCTTGGACGGCGCTTCGCGTAGACGCGACTCGGGTCGTCGTTTGCAGTTGCGCCAACAGATCGGCGGTGGAAATAGATAGCTTCACTAATGCACCTCATAAGGAGGATAGAAGTCAGTAGGAACTGTGAATATGTGGAGTTGCCGGATGGGTCGCTTACTCAACGGGATCATCGCTCTGTGAGCCTGTGGATGAGCCTGTGGAGTGTTTCAGGCGGTGCGGTCGTGGTGGAACTCAGCGCCAGTGCCACCTTCGGTCTGCAAATCTCTACGGAGACCGTCTACAACATCACGCGTGGAGGCGTCGTCGGCGATTCGCGTAGCGGTCCGGCGGCAGGCGTGCAGAACGGTCGTGTGGTCACGCCCTCCGAACTGACGACCAATGGCCGGCAGCGATTCGTCGGTGAGCTCTCGCGCCAGATACATCGCGACCTGACGCGGCCAGGAGATACGTGAGATACGTGAGGAGGAGAGCAGTTCCTCGGGTGTCAGCCCGAATCGCTGGCACGCCGCCTGCGTGATGTCGCGTATCGACGGAGGCCCATGGCAAATCGATTGTGCGGTGGGGTAGAGTCCGTCGAGGACCTCTCGGGTCAGCTCCGGCGTGAGCGCCCGTCCGGTGAGAGAGCCGAATGCGACCACGCGAATAAGGGCGCCCTCGATCGCGCGGACGTTGTCGTGGATGCGCTCGGCGATCAGCCGCAGCGGCTCCTCATCGGTCAGGTCGATATCGTCGTGCTGTGCGCGCTTGCGCAGGATCGTCATGCGCGTGGCGAGGTCGGGGGGCCGGACATCGGCCACGAGCCCGGACCCAAACCGCTCGCGCAGGCGGTCCTCCAGCGCCTGCAGATCGCGGGGTGGACGGTCGGAGCTGAGCACGATCTGCCGTCCGCAGTCATACAGCGCGTTGAACGTGTGGAAGAACTCCTCCTCGGTGCGCGTCTTGCGCTCGAGGAATTGGACGTCATCCACGAGCAGCACGTCGATGTGGCGAAAGCGCGACTTGAACGCCTCGGTGTTGCGCCCGGACAGAGCGCCCAGGAACTCGTTCGTGAAGGTCTCTCCGGTTGTGACTCGTACGGCCAGCCCGGGATTGTGCGCGAGCAGCAGATCGGCGATCGAGCTCAGCAGGTGGGTCTTGCCCACACCCGGCGGGCCGCAGATGAACAATGGGTTATAGGCCTGTCCGGGCATCTCCGCGACGGTCAGCGCGGCCGCGTGCGCCAGGCGGTTGCCGTCGCCGATGACGAACTGGTCGAACGTCAGCTTGGGGTTGGGCAGAGGGTCGGCCGCGGACACGCGTGATGTCGCGCTGGCGCGGTGTGGGGGAAGGCGCTCGGGCGAGTATCCCGCTCCGCGGCTCCACGAGTCGCCGCCGAGGCGATCGGGTGGGGAAGTGTGAATGCCGGGCTCGCCGCCGTGCACGGCGGCGCTGGGGATCAACTCGACGACGACCTCGTCTCCCAGCACGCTCGTCGCGCATGCCTGCAGGATGCGACCAAATCGGTCTCGCACCCATCCACAGGCCTGCACCGGGGCCTCGATCGACAGACGCCCATGGGTGAGCTCGCCGGCCCTCAGGGGCTCGAGCCAGATGCGGTAGGTCTCCTCGCCGACGGCGCTCGCGAGCTCGGCCTGCACGCGCGACCATATGTGCTCCAGCTCGGCGCTCACGGTAGCGTCAACCCGCTCCTCCCGGGAGAAAGTGATCGGAACTCTGGACGGAGGACCCGCTCGGGCCCGGTCTGGCGACTATATCCGACACCCGCTCGCGCTCGGCCGGGGCTGCCCGCATTTGGCGAGAAAATTCCACGCCTGCCCAGCGGTCCTATACTTCTGCGCTGGGCCGCCGCCCCGACGACGTCCGCGCCGAGCGGGTGCGGCAGGAATGCGGCGATCGCTGGAGAACGAGGAACATGAAGCGCACCTACCAACCAAAGAAGCGCAAGCGCGCCCGTACGCACGGGTTCCGCGCCCGCATGGGCTCCCGCGCGGGGCGACTCGTACTCAAGCGCCGACGCGACAAGGGCCGTAAGCGCCTGTCCGCCTAGGGACGGGCTCTGAGATGGCTGCGACAGCGGGGCCGCGCGCGACCGAGCCGAGCGGGCGATGATGGCGCGCACGGCGCCCGGCAGCCGGCTGCGCCTGTCTCGCAGCGCGGAGTTCGAGCGGGTCTACCGGCAGGGCCGTTCGACCGCCAACCGCTATCTGGTGCTCTACACATTTCCCAACTCGTCCACCCGCCGCCCGCGACTCGGGCTGTCGGTGTCGCGCAAGGTGGGCGGCGCGGTCGAGCGCAACCGCGTGAAGCGACTGCTGCGCGAGGCGTTTGCCCAGGCCGAGCACGAGCTCGGTCCCGAGCAGGACGTCGTCGTCGTCGCCCGTCCGGAGGTCCGCGAGCTGGCCGAGCGCGATGGCCTTGCCGGGGTGAGCGCGGCGCTGGGCGAGTTGATCGCTCGCGTGCGGCTGCGCGCTCGCGACGGATCGAGCGTCGCTGACGCGACCGGGACGGGGAAGTCGTGAACGCGATGATGACGGCCTCCCCCTCCCCCCGGCCGACCGCGAGCGCGCTCTCACGCGCGGTTCGCGCCGTCGCCGTCGCCCCCATCGTCGTCTACCGACGGGCGATCTCTCCGGCTCTGCCCAGGCGGTGCAAGTACGAGCCGACGTGCTCACGCTACGCGGTGGACGCGATCCGCTCCTACGGCATACTTCGGGGCGTCGTGCTCGCGACCTGGCGCGTGCTCAGGTGCAACCCCTGGAGCTACGGCGGGTACGATCCCGTGCAGGCCCAGCGAGTGTTCAAGGTCCGTGCGCACGCCGACGGCTGAGCGGATGCGAGCCGGGGAACGCCGTAGCCGCGCCGACGGCGCGCCTGCAACCGCCAACTCGAGCCAACACACACACCGACACCAACTTCAGACCGTTCTCACCTGGCCCTAACGCATGCCCATCTTCGCCAGCAACATCATCGAGGAAGCCTTCTCGCCACTGATCAATCTGTTCGAATCGATCATGGTGTTCATCCACGCACACCTAGTGGGTGGCAGCTGGGGGCTCGCGATCGTCGGGTTGACGGTCGTGACGCGGGCCGTGCTCGTTCCACTGACGTTCAAGCAACTGCGCTCGATGCAGGAGATGCAGCGGCTGGCGCCCGAGATCAACAAGCTCAAAGAGAAGTACAAGGACGACAAACAGCGCCAGCAGCAGGAGATCATGAAGTTCTATCAGCAGCACAAAATAAATCCCCTGGCCTCCTGCCTGCCGTTTCTGCTGCAGCTACCCGTGTTCATCTCGCTGTTCTACATGCTGCGGACCGACCTGAAGTTCGACATCTGCGGCCAGCAGTTGCGCGAGTACTACTCGCGCGAACTGCACCGCCCGATCGTCAAAAACAGCCAGATCCCCGAACACACGGTCAAAGTCATGGGCCACACGGTCAAAGGCCTGACCGAAGTCGGCTGCAACATCGTCGCCCCGGGCTCGGCGAAGTTCCTGTTCATACCCGACATCACCTACAAGGCGACGGGGGCGGTGCTGATTGTGCTGATCGCCGTCTACATTGGCTCGCAGATCGCCTCGACGCTGATGGCGACGGCCACGGCCGACCCGAACCAGCGACGGCTGATGCTGCTGCTCCCGCTGGTGATCGTCGCATTCCTGTTTCGATATCCCGCCGGCCTGCTGGTGTACTGGATCACAACCAACCTGTGGACGATCGGGCAGCAGTACTTCATCCGGCAGCGCATGGGGCCGTCCCCCTTGAGCCCCCCGGACGCCGGCGCGGGGGGGCCCTCGTCGCCCAACGGCCAGACGAAGGCGCCGGCGCAGGCCGCGCTCGCCGGCGCCACCGTCGTCGGTGGCGCCGGCAGCGTCGCCCCACCCCCTCCTCCCCGCAGGAAGAAGAAGCGCTCGGGCAGGCGCCGATGAGCGATCCAGAGCGTGATGGCGCCGATGCGGACGATGACGAGCCGGCGGCGGTGCTCGAGGATCTGCTCGCGGAGGTCGCCGACGGTCTCGACCTCGAAGTGGAGATCGAGATCGAGGAGAGCGAGGGCCTGCTGAAGGGCAGTCTGCGCGGCGAGGACGTCGGACTGTTCATCGGGCGTCGCGGACAGACGATCGACGCGGTTCAGCACCTCGCGCAGCGAATCGTCTTCCACGAGGGGCCATCCGAGGTGCGAGTCGTGATAGATGCGGACGGTTATCGCGAGCGGCGCGCCGAGACGTTGCGCGCCGACGCCGACGCCGCCGCCGATGAGGTGTTGCGCTCCGGTCATCCGGTGGAGATGAACCCGATGCCCGCCTCGGAGCGCCGGGTCGTCCACGAGCACCTGCGCGACCGCGGCGACGTGGAGACGCACAGCGAAGGCGAGGAGCCCGAGCGGCATCTGGTGGTCTCTCCGCTCGACAACGAGTAGAGCCCCGTAAGCGCAGCGATCATGGCGCGGCGTTTCACGTTTTTCTCCCCGGTGGAACAATGGCCTGCATGGACGAGTCGCAAGACCGCGAGCTCACGGATATCGAGAGAGGGCTCGTTACGGGCCTACTCATCGGCGAGGGACACTTCGGCGGGGATGGGAAGCAGCCGCAGATCACTCTCAAGATGCATGTCAGGCACGAGGCGATCTTTCACTGGCTGGAAGAGCTGTTTCCGCGCGCGCGCCTGTATGGCCCCTATCACCACGGCGGGCGCTCCTACTACCAGTGGATGGCTCGCGGCCAGGTGCTGGCCGAGGACGTATTGCCGGTCGTCGAGAGTGTGTTGACCGACCGGATCGACACTCATGTCGGTGCTCGCATCCGCGATATGAGGGCCAGGTATCCCAACTTCTTCGCACGCCGTGAGCGACCCACGGAACGTCGGGTCCAGACGCTGGCGCGCCAGCATGGGCTGCCACCTCGCGCGCACATCCAGATGACAGCGATCCTCGAGACTCTCGCTGCGGCTGAGCGGGCACCGACGACCGTGCGCGACCCCGGGGAGGCCGTGGACGTCCATCTCGCCGACTCACTGGTGGCGCTCGAAGTCGACCGCCTCCGATCGGCAAGGCGAATCGCCGACATCGGGACAGGCGCCGGCTTCCCAGGGCTGCCGCTGGCGGTTGCGTTGCCGGCGAGCGAAATGCGGTTGGTGGAGAGCCAATCGAAGAAGTGCCAGTTTCTGCGCCGGGCGATCACGGCGGCAGGGGTCGACAACGTCCGGGTGGTCGAGCGCAGGGCGGAGGAGTGGTCTGAGGGTCTGGACGCGCACAACGCAGCGATTGCACGAGCGCTTGCTCCCGCTCCTGTGGTGCTGGAGTATGCGGCGCCGCTGCTCGAACACGGAGGCGTCCTCGTGGACTGGCGCGGACGCCGCGACTCGGCGCAGGAGGCGGAGGCGGCCTGCGCCGCCGAGCAGCTGGGCATGCGGCTGCTGGAGATACGCCACACCGAGCCGTATGAGGGCGCTCGCGACCATCATCTGCACGTGTTCGAGAAGGTCGCCGAGACCCCGCCGCGATTTCCCCGCCGCGCGGGCGTCGCCCGCCGCCGCCCACTGGGTTGCTAGCGTCTCGGCGCATGGGCACGGTGTACGCGATCGCCAACCAAAAGGGCGGCGTCGGTAAGACGACCACGGCCGTGAACGTCGCCGCGTGCATCGCCGAGGCCGGATATCGGACGCTCCTGGTGGATGTCGATCCGCAGGCGAACGCCACCGTCGGCCTGGGGATCGCCCGCACGCAGTCGCCCGGGCTGTATGAGGTCCTGACGGGCGAGGCGACGGCGAGCGAGGCGCTCACGGACGCGAGCGTGCCCGGCCTGCGGGTGCTGCCGGCGGGGGCCGGACTGGCCGGGGCCAATGTCGAGCTGCCTCGCATCGAGGGGTTTGAGCAGCGGCTGCGTAAACGTCTTGCCCCACTGCGCGAACAGTTCCAGTATATCATGCTGGACTGCCCTCCTTCGCTCGGGCCGTTGACCGTCAGTGCGCTGGTCGCAGCGGACAGGGTGATCGTGCCCGTGCAGACCGAGTACTTCGCACTCGAGGGCCTGGCCGGCCTGCTCGACACGCTCGCGCTGGTGCGGCGCGAGCTGAACCCCCGGCTGACGGTGGCGGGCATGCTGCTGACGATGCACGACAGCCGCACGCGGCTCGGGCGCGACGTCGAGCGCGAAGTCCGAGAGCATTTTCCGGATCTGGTGTTCTCCACGGTGATCCCCCGCAACGTGCGCGTCGGCGAGGCGCCCAGTTATGGTCTGCCGGTGACGCATCACGATCCGCACAGCGCCGGCGCCGAGGCGTATTTCGAGCTGGCTAAAGAGGTGGCCGCCCGTGACTAGGTCGCCCGCCGATTCCCGGGAAAGATCCACCCACGGAGCAGAGCATGGCTAGGCCCAAGCCCGGTATGGGCAGGGGGCTGGAGGCGATCCTGTCGGTTTCGGCGGAGGGAGGCAAGGCCCGCGAGGAGGAGCTGCGCGAGCTGCCGCTCGAGCTGATCGTCCCCAGCCCGACCCAACCCCGCCGGCGCTTCGACCAGGAGGCGCTGCAGGCGCTCGCCGGGTCGCTGGGCGAGCGGGGCGTGCTGCAGCCCGTGCTCGTGCGCCCCAGGCCGGGCGGCGCCTACGAGCTGGTGGCCGGCGAGCGCCGCTGGCGCGCGGCGCAGATCGCGGGACTCGCGACGATCCCGGCGCTCGTGCGCCCCCGCGAGGACGCCGAAGCGCTGGAGCTCGCATTGATCGAGAACATGGCCCGCGAGGACCTCAGCCCGATCGAGGAGGCCCGCGCCTGCGCAGCGCTGGTCGAGGAGCTGGGGCTCACGCGCGAGGAGGTCGGCCGCCGCGTCGGCCGCGGGCGGGTGGCGGTCAGCAACCTGGTTCGGTTGCTGGACCTCCCGGAGGAGGTGATCGAGCTCCTACAGGAGGGAGCGCTGAGCGAGGGCCACGGGCGGGCGCTGCTGCTCGTCGAAGACCACGGCGCACGCGCACGGCTGGCGCGGTCGGCGGTGCAGGAGGGGTGGTCGGTGCGAACCGTCGAAGCGCGTGCGCGGGAGGCCAACGCGGGCGACGCGACGGGACGCGGACGACGCGACGACAGGCAGGGAACGGCGGGAGGGGATGCTCACCCGGATCAGGAGCAGGCGGCGAGGGAGATCGCCGATGCGCTCGGGGCGGCGCTCGGGGCGGAGGTTCATGTCAAGCCTACGCGCGACGGCGGATACCGCGCGGAGATGGGATTCGCCACGCCTGAGGAGGCGCTCGAGCTGGCGCGGCGTTTGCGGCCGCGCGCGGCTGTTTGATCAGTGGCGTGACGCCGTCCCGGGGACTGCTCACTCAACGGTCTCCGAGAGGGCGGCTGCGCAAAGCCTCGGCGGCGACGACCGCTAGAATTCCCGCCCGCGGGCGATTGGCTCAGTTGATTAGGGCGCTTCTCTGATAAGGAGGAGATCCCTGGTCGTGGCTGCATTCGGCTGGTGTCAGCCCCTCAAAATGCACACGAGCCACGCTACTATGTTTCCGCTGTGCGTACTTTACTACGCGGTCGGATAGAATAATGCGGCGATGGACTTGAGCGAACCCTACGCAGCGATTTGCCCCAGCTTGGAGGGACCTGTGCTGGACGTGCTCGCCCACACAACGCATCCCCTCACGGGCCGCGAGGTAGCGCGCCTTGCGCGGCGAGGTTCGGAGAGGGGGGTACGCCTCGTTCTCCATCGACTGGTCGAGCACGGGCTGGTTATCGCTCGAGAAGCCGGACCTTCCTCCCTCTTCGTGTTGAACCGTGAGCATGTCGCTGCGAACCTTGTCGAGGGCCTTGCGCGACTGCGGACAGAGCTATTCGAGCGCATCCGCCAAGACGTCCAGGGCTGGTCCCTCCAGCCAGTCCATGTCTCGATCTTTGGTTCGGCAGCGCGAGGCGATGGCCGTACGCACAGCGACATCGATCTCTTGATCGTGCGCCCGCAAGGAGTGATCGAGGATGATCCCGAGTGGCGCGAGCAGCTACACCGACTCGCTGAGCTGGTGGAGCGATGGTCAGGCAACCATGCGTCGCTGCATGAGCTTTCGCGCCAAGGCCTCAAGGCGGCGCTGCGCCGGCGAGAGCCCATCATCGCTTCTCTGCGCGAGCAGTCGATCGCGGTCGCCGGTCCCGACTTCGCCGAACTGGCCGCCGAGCGCCGACGGAGGACCGCAACGTCATGACACGGCATGCGGGACGAACGCAGACGTGCGGTCGGCCTCAAGCGACCACACGACTGGCGCACGCTCACAAGTTCTTCGATGCTGCCGATCTGGTTGCTACGGATATCGCCGACGAGGAGGCGAATGCCAGCGTCGCCGCATCGCTTGCCGTGCTGGCCGGGATCGCTGCCTGCGACGCCGCTTGCTGCGCGAGGCTCGGGCGCCGATCCCGCTCGCAAGATCACCACGACGCCGAGCGCCTGCTTGCAGAGATCGTTCCGGGGGGGCGCGATGCCGCCAAGGATCTGCGACGCCTGCTCGACCTCAAGGACGCTGCGCAATACGGCGTGATGCACGTCAGCGCGACCGAGTTGCGCTCTGCCCTGCGTCGTGCGCGCGCGCTCCTAAGCTTCGCTGTCGATGCCGTCAGTGGCGTCAGCGGATAGCAGGCCGCAGCGGTCGTAAGCTCGATACGATTGCTCGGCGATGCAGCGGGCCTTTAGGCCCCATGTGCCCATCGACCCGGCGGCAGTGTCCATAGATGTTCCATATCGCCGGAGCCGTCGTGGGGGAACAGGAGCCAGAAACCGCATAGCAGAGCCAAAAGGGCGATTAGCTCAGCTGGTTAGAGCGCTTCTCTGATAAGGAAGAGGTCCCAGGTTCGAGTCCTGGATCGCCCATTGAGGAATCACGTTTATGGGACTGGGACTCGAGATCATACGGTCCTCCGTCCAGCCGTGTTTGAGGTTGGCATCCGCGGCTCGTCTGCCGATATCTGCCGTTTCGCGGCCTACTTGAGTGCGCCTCCCGGAAGCCGTGGAATATGCGACCTGCGCCGCCGAAACGACTGGTGCTGAGCCCCGTCGCTCCGCCGGACAAAAACATCCCAAGCCGGTGTTCTACTTCACCGGATGATCGAGACTGCTACCCCACGTAAGCAGCCGACCTACCTGTCGGCCATCCGCCGAGCTGTTCGTTCGGCGTCCGCGAGCACCCCCATGAGATCCGGGATGATCTCCTGTGCCTCTCTCCTCAGATCGGCAAGCTGGTCAGCGAGCATTCGGACAGCTGCCGGATCTGGCCCCTCCCCGGCCGTCGTCGCCCCGTTCATAACGAGGAGGCGCTGGGGAGCCACTCCGAGCACGGAGCATAGGTTGCGCAGGTTCTCGGCCGTTGGAGCGCTTTCGCCACGCTCCCACGCCGACACAGCATTCTTGGAATTCCCGACGGCAAGGCCGAGCGCATCCTGGCTCATGCCGCGCTTCTTGCGGGCGTCCTTGATCGCTAGGCCAATCTCGCGACGGTACTCCTCGCTGACAGAGGCGGGCATGTCCACCCATACTTGTACAGTATGCGGGCCTCGGAATACAAGTATGCTTGGACACGGACAAGGATCGCCTCAAGTCGGACCAGCTTGGCCTCGCCGACCGTTGGCGTGCATTCCGACGGAGTCCGGAGCACGTGTGATGGCTCGACGCACGCGGAGCACGATCCTTGGGCAGAAGCTTGCGGAGGAGCCAATGCTCGACCTATCCGAAGTATGTGAGGCTGCAGGCGTCATCCTCCGTGAGGGGCTGCTGAGCGGGGAACGGGGTGGCCTTGAGGCCTTGCTCACCCCCCTTGAGAACGACCAGTTCGCGGTAATGATCGACTCAACCCCCCGCGGCGGTTGGCGCAACATTGAAAGCAGCATGCGCGACGATCTTCGGCGGCACCGCCTGAGATTCCGAGTTGCGCACGAGTTGGCACACACGTTCTTCTTCTGGCGGCATGGCGGCCGCCCGCGGCGGCACCTGCCCAATTCAACCGGCCAAGAGCGGTTCTGTGATGCCTTTAGTCGCGCCCTTCTCGTCCCTCCGGACGCTGTCGCGCGTATGCCGGTAAACGCTGGGACGATCATAGATCTCCAGGAAGCCTTCGATGTCTCGCTGGAGGTAGCCGCTCGCTCGCTCGCAGCTGTCCATTCCGATGCCCTCGTCGAGCTCTGGTTCACTCCTGACGATGGGAGCGATCAGCTTCGGCTTCAATGGTGCAGCGACCGGCTTCAGAGTATCGCCCACTCGATTGCTTCTCCGAGCACAGGCACGATGCCATTGCGAGACCGAGGTGGCGTGTGGCTGCCTAAGCGCCGGCAGCTACTGCTCTGTCGTCTTCCGAGTTGACGCCGCGTCCGGTACTTCCTGCATGGTGTCTAGAAGCGCTTTGTAGCGCTGGACAAGTTCATTATGCGTGGGGTCGTCGCCTCCCCGTGCCGCTTGCTCCTCGCTTGCTCTGACAATAAGGTCACGGACCCTTTCAGTAAGAGGACCCGCTTGGCATACCTCAATTGCAGCTAGGAGTTGAGGTGAGGTGTCAGGATCGGCTCCGAGCTGGTCTTGATAGCGATCCCAGGAGACTCTCATCAACTGTGCGAGCTTCGCAAGTATCATTCTTGTCTTCTCTTCAGTAACCGTCGGATGAACAAATACGCTGATTGTCCAGAGACGCTTATGGTCCTCGTATATGTCGGAACCCTTAGCGGAGTAATCCACAAACTTCGCTATGCCCTTGCCGTGGTCAACCAGAACCTCCGCGAGCTTGAGCCGCATGCCTGGCCCTGGTACCCACAATATGACGTGCCAATCTGCGTCGAGGCCGGCATGGCGAGCGGCCTTCCTCTCCAGTTCGCGCCGGCGAGCGGCAGATCCGAAGGCCTTATAAAGATCCTTGGCAGCAAACGCAGCTGTTGCATTCGCTGCATGTTGATACAGCGATCGCTCGAGCAGTTTGCCAGCCAGCTCGCGACTCGCGGTGGCTGCTTCATCATCCTGGCCGGGTCCAAAGCGCATGTGCTCAAGCACGCCATCGTCTCCGCGCTCCAAAAGCATCTGTTCTAGACGCCAGCGGGCCAGGCGCTCAGACTCCTCTCCCATGTGATACGCCCCTCGCTGGCCGTAACTATCTGACGAATCGCTACTCTCCGCATTATTAACGCCGGTTACGACACGCAGTCGGGGCACCTCGACGCTCTGGCCTACTTCTCCGACTACACCGTCAGAGGTTTCGACCGTGAAGTCAGATGGAATCTTCGCGAGTTCGGCTGCACGCACCTCGGGCGCCAGAGCTTCGATGGCACTTTTCTCGGCTTCGTGCCAGAACTCGATCATCTTGCCGATCATCGCGTCGGCTGTTAGCTTCAGATGGTGAACGAGAACGCGCTCCTGAAGCTCGTAGCGGTAACGTAGATGCTTGATGATCTCCGTCACAACATCCTGGCGCGGCCTTCCTTCGCGGTGGATCAGAAGTGCCATACGCCGCTTATAGATTCCACCGACATCGCCTGGTATTACATAAAACGAGGACATAAATCGCTGACCCAGGCTCATCGGCAGTCCAGTAAAGCGGTGGTCTCGCTGTAGGTAGTCAAGAAGGTCTGCGCAAATCGTGTTTCCAACAATGTCCGCCACAAACGGATAATCGGTCAGCAGATCGACTGGGTCGATCTGGTTCCCAGACTCGTCCCTCTCTTTGGAGAGAATAAGTGGCCGAAGGCTCGTGTAAAGCTTCCCGCCCTCACGCAACGGCGCGAACGCGTCCAAGAGTTCTTGAATTCTAGTCTCTGGCCAATTGCGTCTGTGCCCAGCAGTCCGCGTCGACTTCTCGATCGCAGAGATCATTTCTGCCCAAAGCCGGTGGAATCGGCTCGTGTTCTCGTCATGTGGTGTGAGCAGGTCGAGGTCATCCTCGATCGAGTGCCCATACGGCAGGTGACCAACATCGTGTAGCAAGGCCCCGAGTCTGGCCAGCACTGTTGCCTCAGCAAGTTTTCGCAAATGGATCGTCCTAGCGTCTTCTACTTCCGCAGCCTCAGCGACTGTCAGCCCGTCATCGGCCGTCACTGCCGTTGTGTCACCTCTTCGCTCTTCCCTCTCCCATTCGTCAAACAGATCGGCGACGGCGTGGTTGCGATTACGCTGGCCTATCGCCATATCGAGTAGATCCTGGACGGCCCGCACGGCGCCGAGTGAATGGGCAAAGCGAGTGTGTGTGGCGCCCGGGTATACGAGATGAGTCGCACCGAGTTGGCGCACGCGACGCAGGCGCTGCATGGGAGGCGTGTCCAAAAACGCTTGCTCCAAGCGCGTGACAAAGATGTCCCCGTGGACCGGATCGGTGATGACCTTGCCAGGCTCAAGCCACCACTCGCCGAGTTCAAACGGCCGAGTGATCCGCATCTCCTTCGTCAGACCCCATTCGGGCATTGTGCAATCGTAGGGAATCAGATGCGCGGTTGCTGAAGCGGGTCAGCGGGTTGTCCCAGAGCAGGTTGCGTGGTCCCACTCCTCCGTCAGCGAAGGCGCGTCGCTTCGTGGTCCCGTCCACCAGTGCTCGAAGGGCGTCCTTCTCCTCGACCCCCGCATCGCCTGCCGATAGACCTGTAGAGCGAGCCCAGGGTCGGTGTGGCCCATCTCGTCCATGATGATTCCGGGCCCTCTCCGATCGCATAGAGGATGCTCACAAATGTCCGGCGCAAGGAGTGCGGTGTGAGCCCGTCGGGCAACGGGGGGAGCTTCTTCTTGGCGAGGTTCTGGTTAGCGCGATCAACCGCGGCTCTGAGCACTCGGGAGCGGATGTTGTCTTCGCCCTGCCGTCCGCCCCGGCTCGTCGGAAACACGTACTCGGCGACGGAGGAGCGGCATACTCCGCTACTGGGGTGGTGGCGTGACCTGATCGACTGATGGCGCGTTGTGTAGGCGGCTGCCGAGTTCTCGCATCACGAGGTCGGCGGCGGTCTCGGGGTCATAGCCGGTGGGTGTGTTGGTCACGAGGGCATCGAGGTCGCGAAGGAACCGCGTGCTGCTCAGCTTGGCGGCGAGGTTGTCGCGTAGCTCGGGGAAGCTGAAAGTCGCGCCGCGCATGTAGTGGTTGAAGCCGGCAACGATCTGATCGGGGTCGATCTTCAGGACGGTCAGGCCGAGCCAGAGGTCGAAGAGGTCGCGTCCCTTGCTGCGCTGATAGAGCGCGCGCAGCTTGGTGGCCAGTAGCTCGCCCGTCTCGTAGGTGGGGATGTCGGCCTCGCCGCTCCACCATGAGGTCTTGACCGAGTGGCGTATGGTCTTCAGGGGACGGTGGGGATCGGTCTCGGCGATGTTCATCTCGATCTTGATACGGATGCGGCCGATGCCTTCGGTCGGCTGTGCGTCGAAGTAGACGTGGACCATCTGCCCCCCGCGTCGGCGGTTTGAGACGGCGAGGCCGAGGCGTTCGGCGAGAGCTCCGAGGGCCTGCGTGTATGGCTTGATGCCGGTGTGGGTCCTGCGGACGTAGTCGAGATCCTCGGAGTAGCGCAGCGGGGTGGGGAGGTGGAGCTTGTGCAGGCAGGTGCCGCCGCGCATCGCGAGCTCGGGGCCGAGCACGTCGTCGCGGGCGATCTCGATCATGAGGCGGGATAGCAGCAGGTCCTGCTCGATCTGGACGGGGTTCGGCCAGGGAGCCTTGGAGCGCCACGCGATGAGAGCCGGGCGGTCGATCACAGGTCTGCTTCCACGTCGCTGTTGACCTGGAGGTTCCAGCGTGGGTCGATCGGGCCGCGTGCGGGGAGCGCTCGAACGAGACGTGTCGGGTAGCTGCCGCCGGCACACGCGACCTCCCGCAGCGGCCCGAGGTCGAGATCGTCGCGGTATCGGTCGAGCAGCCACCCAAGGCGCCTGGCGACCGAGCGAGAACGAATCGCTGCCAGCCGGGCCAGCAACGGCACGTCGAGGTCGCCGATCTCGATGATCACGGTGGCGATGTTGCTCAGTCCTCCCGCGTCGTCGGGGTGGATGACGAGGTCCACGAGGGTCGTCTCGCAGGTGGCAAGCTGGATGCGCCCGGTGTCCACCTGGCGTTCTTCGGTCGCCATCTCGCTGAGGTGCTCGTTGGTGTAGAAGCGAAGACGGACCCGTTCGATATCGCGGCCGGCGACGTGGCGGTCCACTATCACCTGAAAGACTTGCGGTGCCTGATGCGCCGCTCCGTGCATCGCCGCCGCGGTGAGCAGGCTGACGTAGTACGCGCGTCCGAGCGCTCGCATCATCCCGTCGATGAACAGCTCGCCCGGCAGCGCGCCCCACGCGCGGTACTCGGCCGGGATCACAACATGGAACCCGCGCGCTGGCGAGAACATCGCGCCTCGGTGGCGCAGGCGCTGCAGGCCGGAATAGACGTGAGCGGTCGGAATGCCTGCGAACTGGGCGGCTTCGTCCGACGTGACCCAGTAGCGTCCCTCGGCGAGCAGCGCATCGGGAAGGTCGGCCATAGACGGCATATCGGCTAGTCTAACGCCTGCCGTTGGTTAGCTCAAGGTACCGGCAATAAGCATTGATGGCCTCGCCGGCTGCGTGGTCACCCTGACGATCCAGTGTAGGCAGGGGCTCGCGAGCAACCCCGACGTTGCTCCGTCGCAAATGGCAGCCCTGCCAATATCGACCGGAATCGCCCGCAAACTGCGAACATTCTGCCGAGCTGCCTTTGAGGCTTCTCCTGCCTGATCTACATTCGTCCATGCGTATGGAGAAGCAGCCGACAGCACCTCTACCCCCGCCGTCCGGGATTCCCTTGGTCAAGATCCCGACCGGGCCGTCGCGTGACGGGCTGTGGCGTAGGTTCCACCGCAACGGCGGATCGCGCACCGCGTCCCCCCCATCTTCGCCTCCCACGCCGGCGAAGCGGGATTGACTCGATCCGGTCGGCAGCGCTCGCGCGTTGCCCGGCGGAGTCCGCCCGGGCTAAGGCATCGGGCATGTGCTGCCGATGATGGGCTCGTGACCATCTCTGCCCGCACGCTCTCCGAGGTGGCCGGTCTGCGATCGGCCACCATGCGCCGGTTGGCGCTTGCGCTTGGTGCGGTGATCGCACTCTTGCTCACCGCGGCGCCGGCGGGAGCCTTTATCAGCGGAGAATTCGGTCTGCAACAGCGCAAGCCCGTATGGGTCAGGCACGGACCACTGCAGTACCACAACGGCAAGGTGATTCATGCGTCGGACTCCTACGCGATCTATTGGGATCCACTCGAACTCTACAACTCCGAATGGATGCGACTGATCGATGGGTATTTCCGGAATGTCGGAGCAGCGAGCGGTTCGCTCGGAAATGTCTTTGCCCTCAATGCGCAGTATGGCGAAGCAGGGTATGGCACCGGCCCGGCGGCGTCGGCTTTGGCCAAAGAAGCGCACGCGGCCAGTCAATCCACCTTCCGGGGCGCCTACACCGCCACCGATTCCTACCCGTCAAGCGGCAATTGCACCGAACCGGCCGGCGTCGTTTGCCTGACCGATCAGGAGATCAAAACCGAGCTGCAAAAAGTGATCAAATCCGGCGCGCTGCCGGGCACTACGGGAACCGTGCCCGGCGCGAGAAGCACTCCCGTCTATTACATCCTCACTCCCCCAGGCGTGACCGTATGTGCCGGAGCCTCGAGCCCGAGCACCTGCTCCAACTCGGCCACTCTGGAAACCGAAGCACAGGAAATCAAAGAAGCAAAGGTCGCTCATCACGCAGAAACGGGAATCTGCGGATATCATTCGGCGATCAATCCCGGTGGCGCAACGCCAGTCGTCTATGCGGTGCAGCCGTGGGTTGCAGGTTACGCCGGCCTGTTTGCTGAATCCGGGTCACCACTGACAACCACCGGCACTTCGGCCGACGTTCTTGCCTGCCAGGACAACAGCGTTCTGGAGGAGCCAAACCAGCTCAGCGGCCAGAACCCGTTTGCCTACTTTGGCGCGGGCCTCGCCGATGTGATCATCGGCGATCTGGCGAATGAGCAGAGCAACATCGTGGTCAACCCTCTCCTGAACGGCTGGTATCAGAACGCGTCGGCAGCAGAGCAAGGGTTCCCGGAGCAGGGCGACATGTGCCAGTTCGACTTTGGTCCGCCTCCGAAGTCGCCTCCGACGCCAAATCCAGAAACACATGCCGCAAGCGTCTCCAATGAGGGAGTTGGCGGCGGGTCCTACTATCTCCACTGGGCATTCAACAGCGCGGGCTTCCTCACCGGTAAAGACACCGCCGGCTGTTGGCAGGGAGCCACGCTCGAACCGCACATCACCGCCCCGAATCCAGTGAATGTGGGAGACGTCATCGGCCTCGACGCAAATGAGTCAGGCATAACGCTGGACCCCGCCCCGCTGGGCCCCCGGCAGCAGAAAGAAGAAACCAGGCTCGCAGAAGAAATACTCGCGCTCAATGCCGAGGAAACGAGGCTCGGCAACGAAATCAAAAAGCTGGGCGAAGAAGAAACGAGGCTCGGCAACGAAATCCAAAAGCTGGGCGAAGAAGAAAAAACGCTCGCGCAAGAAGAAAAAGCGCTGGCGGAAGAAAGAAAAGCAAAAGAACCACTTTCGGAAGCGGAAGAAGAAGAATTCGCAAAGAAGGAAAAGCGGCTGGCGAGCAGACGTGAAAGGCTTGTCAAGGCGAAGACGGCCGCTGAAAGCGCGAAAGCGTCCGACGAAGCGCGTAAGAGCATCGCCGAAAAAGAAAAAAGAACCGACGCAGAACGCAAAACCATTACTGAAGAAGACAAGCTGATTGTCACAGGCGACAAGCAGATCGCCAAAGAAGAACTGACCCTCGCCAAAGAACACATGCTTATCAAAGAACGGGAGCCCTTCCTGGCGCCGATCTACAAATGGGACTTCGGCTATCAGGAAAGTGGTAAAGAGGTAACAGAAGAAGGGGAAGAAAAGGCAAGCGTCTTCCACGCCTTCCCTTGCGCAAAGACCTACGTCGTCGGCCTGACGGTGGTGGACGGTGGCGGCTATGAAAGGAGCCTTCCGGAAAGCGTCATAAAGACGATCACGGTCGAAGGTGGTAAACCCTGCGTAGAACCCGCCGGCTCGGGCGCGGGCGGCTCCGGAACGGGCGGTTCGGGAACGGGCGGCGGCTCGGGAGCGACCTCCGGTGTGGCGTCGCCCGGCTCGAGCACTCAGGCGCCCCCCCCCGCCGCGCCGGCCAAACCCCCCGTCCTCGGCCCTGTCGCGACCGCGAGCGCCCTGTCGAGCTCGCTGACGAAGGTCACGCGTAAGGGCCTGTCCATCGCCTACTCGGTCAACCAGCAGGCCACCGGGCACCTGGAAGTCCTGCTCGTCGCGTCGCTCGCCCAGCGGATCGGCTTGCGCGGTCCGCTCGCCGCGGGTCTGCCCCAGGGCATGCCTCCGCAGGTCGCGATCGCCAAAGCGCTCGTCATCACGACGAGGGCCGGGCGCGGCACGCTCAGGATCCAGTTCGGCAAGATCACCGCAAAGCGCCTGCGCCGACTGCGCTCCGTCCCGCTGACGCTCAGGCTGAGCGTGCGCAACGCCGGTGGCGGTACCACCACGGTGATCAGCGCGCTCACACTGCACTGACCGTAACCACGGCGCTGACGCGGGCCGAGAGCCCAGCTGGGACGGCCAATGCTTCGCCGATCACGGATCGCGGATCGGTCCGGTCCGAGGCGTCGCCCGCCGGCGCGTCTCGTTCTCAGTTCCGCCCCGCCCCATCCGGCGGTTCGCCGCGCTTGAGTTTGGCTTTCTCGCTGAACACATACCGCCACAGCGCGTACAGCAGCAGATACCCGCCGACGATCGACACCGCCGCGACGATCGCGATCGCCTCGCCCTCGCTCCCGTGTTCCACCGCGGCTTCCCCGTCCAGCGCAAGGGGGCCCGACAGGGTCGTGGCGAGGACGCGGACGGCCGCGAGCGCGGTCAGGACGAAGAAGACCATGCCTCCCCACGCCGCCTTCCGCCTACAGCCCCGGCGGGTGGCGCACCGCGTAACCCGCCAGCGGCGGCGTCGACACCAGCCAGCGCGACGCGTACGGTCCACTCCGTCCAGCGGTGTCGAACCACACGCCGTCCACAATCATGAACGTGTGACCCGCATTGGCATAGATCGTGATCCAGCGTCCCGGGCCTGGTTCCCCCCAGGTGGCGAGTTCGCCCGAGACGAGCGGAGCGCTGAGCAGCCCGCCCGCGGCGAGCGCATAGCTGACCGAGCCCGAGCAGTCATATCCGCCCGCGATGAACGACGCGTGCCCTCCACCCCAGATGTAGGGGAAGTCGGCGATCGCATTGCCACCGGCGATCACGCGCTGCACGGCTTCCGGAACGTTCGTCGGGATCGGAATCGCGCCGTTGCCGGCGACCGAGGACCCTCCCGCCAGTGGCGTGAGAACACGACGTTGGGCTGCTCGTTCCTGCGCCTTGGCCCGTTCCTCGACGCCCAGCTCTCTGCGAACTTCGGCGTCCGACGGCGCTCCCGCCGCCACCGCGGCTTCGCCCGCCACGCTCGGTGAGCTGGCGGAGCGATGATGCACAGAGGCCGGCACCGGAAAGCTCTTGGCTTCTTCGGGATCGGCCACCTCGTGTGCGACCCCGCCCCCGCCTGGAGCCGTTCCCGACGCCGTCGCGCCGGAGCCGGCGACCGCGCCCGCGACGTACGGCGCGGCCCCCGCGCCGGAGCTCGCGCTCTTCGCGCCCGCGAGCGAGGATCCGTGCCCGCCGGCGACCGCCGGACCCCCGACCTGCGCTTCTCCGCAACCGGCGACGGCGACCGCCGCCGCCAAGCAGCCGAGCACGGCCATCTTCGCAGCCCTCATCGTCACAAGGCTAGCGCCCGTGCCGTACGCCGCGTGGCAGCACCCGCGCTCTCCGCACCCCGCCCTTCAGAGGCATCCGCCCTCTCGTGCCGCTAACCTGACCGGATGCCCGACGACGCCACCGTCGTGGACGTCCCTCGCGCAAGCACTCCGGCGTCCGTGGAGATCCGCCCGCACATCCGCCTTGTGCACGGGATGCGCAGGCCTGCCAACTGGCTGCAGCTGATCCGGTTCGGCCTCGTCGGGGCCAGCGGCTTCGTCATCAACATCGCCGTCTACGCGCTGGGCGTCCATGTGCTCGACATCCCTTACCAGCTGGCCGCCGTGCTCGCCTGGTTGATCGCCGTGTCGAGCAACTTCGTGCTCAACCGGCAGTGGACTTTCGACCGGCCCGACGGCCGCGTGCACCATCAGGCGCTGCGCTTCTTCCTCGTCAGCCTCGCCGCCTTCGCGCTGGTCAATCTCGTGCTGCTCACGCTGCTGGTCGAACAGGCCGGCCTGGCGAAGGTGCCGGCGCAGGCGCTCGCGGTCGCCGCGGCAACGCCGTTTAACTTCCTCGGCAACAAGCTCTGGAGCTTCCGCCACCGGGGCTCCGCAGCGTAGTTCTTGACCCATGTCCCACAGGGCCGGCGAACGGGTCCGACCCTGCTAGATCGGCCCTCGACGGACCTATACTCTCTGAAGCTGCTATCCACTCTCAGAGGATTTGCCTTGCAGGAGATGGTCATCTATGGCGTCAGCTTCGACATGGTCGGCAAGCAGCCGATCGTCCTGCTGAAGACCGCCGACGGCAACAAGTTCCTGCCGATCTGGATCGGCCACCCCGAGGCCGCCTCGATCCTGATGAAGCTGCAGGGCGCCGGCACTCCGCGGCCGATGACCCACGACCTGCTCGTCGACGTGCTCGGCGAGCTCGACGCCAAATGCACCCAGGTGTCGGTCACCGAGCTGCGCGAGAACACGTTCTTCGCCTCGATCACCCTGACGGTGAACGGTCGCGAGCTCGAGATCGACTCGCGCCCCAGCGACGCGATCGCCCTCGCGGTGCGCTCCGGCGCGCCGATATTCGCCGCCGAGGAGGTCATCGCCGAGTCGGCGATCGAGTTCGAGCACGACGTCGAGGAGTCCGAGGACGTCGTTGAGAAGTTCAAGGAGTTCCTCGACCAGGTCACCCCGGAGGACTTCGCCGCGGGCGAGGATTCATAGGCGCTCAGCGCGTAAATGCGCTGTTCAGGATCCTCGCCACCAGCAGGTCCAGCCAGATCTCCGCCGCGTCCGCCGCCAGCGGCAGCAGGCTCGTTTCGGTCAGCCCCGGCACGACGTTCGTCTCCAGCACGGTCAGCTCACCACCGTCCTCGTCGAGCATCAGGTCCACCCGCGCGACGCCGTGACATCCGAGCAGCTTGTATGTAGCAAGCGCCAGCTCCTGCGCGCGCTCGGTCACGCCGTCCGGCAGCTCGGCCGGGCATACGAAAGTCGTCATGCCGATTTCGTACCGCGACTCGTAGTCGTAGAACTCCGTCTCCCGTGGAATCGCCTCGATCACGGGAAGCGCAATGGGATCCTCGCCCGCCGTCTGGGCATCGAGCACCGACACGGCCAGGTCGCGTCCCTTCACATAGCGCTCGAGCACGACCTTGCGGTCGTATGACAGCGCCCCCACGATCGCAGGCGGCAGCTCCTCGCTCGAGTGCGCGAACTTCACGCCCAGCGCCGAACCCTGGCGTGCGGGCTTGGCGACTATCGGAAACCCGAGCTTCCGCTCGACATACGGCAGCGCAGCCACCACGCCGAGGTCTTTGACCGCGCTCTCCTTGAAGGCGCTCCAGTCAGGAGTCGGTATGCCCGCCTCGCGCATCAGATACTTCGCCAGCGCCTTGTCGGTGCAGCGCATGCACGCCGCCGGCCCCGAGCCGGTGTAGGGGATGCCGATCGTTTCCAGCAGCCCCTGCACGGTCCCGTCCTCGCCGTCTCCTCCGTGCAGCGCGATGAATGCCGCGTCCGGCTTGGCCTCGATCACCTGCGCCAACATCTCCGGGCCGACGTCGATCGCCATGACCTCGTGCCCGAGCGCGCGCAGCGTTTTCTGCACACGTTCACCGGAGCGCAGCGACACGGTGCGCTCCAGCGCCCATCCGCCCTTGAGCACGGCGACCCTCTTAGGGGCCTGGATGCCGCTCATCGATTCTGTCGCCGGCGGGCGGATCCGGGCTGTTCGCGTGCAGGCAACGCCACGATGTCGGCGAGCCCGGCATGCTCGTCGTCGGCGTCCGTGAGCTCGGCCGATTCGCGCGAGCGAGGACTGTCCGTCTCGAGCAGGCCCGTATCGGGGTCGACGAGGGCGGCGATCCGCTTTATGCCCTCGCGGATGTCCTCGTCGGGCACGCCCGCGAAGTTCAGTCGCATCGAGCCCGAGCCGCTGCGTCCGTCCATGTAGGCGGAGCGTCCCGGCACGAACGCGACTCCCCTGCTGCGCCCCATCAGATCCGTCGTATCCACGCCGTCCAGCGTCGCCCACACGAACAGCCCGCCCTGCGGTCGCGTCCAGCTCGCCCGCCCGTCGAAGTGCTCGTGCAGCGCCTGGAGCATCACGTCCCGCCGGCGCCGGTACAGCTCGCGCAAGCGCTCCACGTACTCCACCCAGGCCGGCCCGCCACCCGCGGTGCGCTCGGCAAAATACGCCGACACGAACAGCTGGGTCATCGGCGAGCTGCACAGGTCGGCGCCCTGTTTGCCGAGGTTCAGCTTCTCCAGCACCGCCCGCGGCGCGACCGCCCAGCCCAGACGCAGGCCCGGGGAGAGGATCTTCGAGAACGTGCCCAGGTAGATCACGAGGTCCGAGGAGACCCCGTCGCCGCCCGCGCCCCCGGCGCCGAGCGAGGCGTCCAGCGAATACAGCGTCGGCAGCGCCTGCCCCTCGTAGCGCAACAGCCCGTACGGGTTGTCCTCCAGCACCAGCAGCTCGCGCTCGCGCGCGACCTCGACAAGTCGCCGCCGGCGCGGGAGCGACATCGTCACCCCGCCGGGGTTCTGAAAATTGGGGATCGTGTAGATGAACTTCGGGCGCCTGCCTTCCCCGGCCAGCCGCTCGAGCACCGACTCCAGCTCGTCGATCGGCATGCCGTCGGCGTCCATCTCGATCTGCGCCACGTCGGCCTGATAGGCCCCGAACGTCGGCACCGCGCCCGGGTATGTGGGCGCCTCCGCGACGATCACGTCGCCCGGGTCGATCAGCGCCTTGCACACGAGGTCGATCACCTGCTGGCCGCCGGTCGTCACGATCGTGTTCGCGGGATCGACGGACGTGCCCTCCTGCGCCATCACCTCGACGATGCAATCGACCGCGACCGCCATCCCCTCCGTCGGGCCGTACTGCAGCGCTCGCGCGGTCGACTCGGCGGCGACCTGCGCCATCAGCTTCGCGTACAGCTCGGGCGCGAACGTGCTCGTGTCCGGCAGACCTCCCGCGAGTGAGATCACGTCCGGGCGTTCTGTCAGCGCCATCATCTCGCGCATCGCCGAGCTTTTCATCCCGCGCGTGCGCGCCGCGAACAGCGCCTCATACCGCGCCAGCTCGTGCGCTGCCGGCCGGGCGCGTCGTCTATCGTCCTGCCCGCGCATCCACGCACGGTAGCGCACGCGATACGCATGCTCACGCGCTGCACGAACCCATGAACGGCACGTTCTTCTACATCGGCCTCGGCCTCGGTCTCGCCGCCGCCTGCGGGCTGCGCCCGTTCTTTCCGCTGCTGCTCGCAGGCGCGCTCGCCTCCGCGGGTGCGCTCGGAGTCGAGCTCGGGCCGGCTGGACAGGCCTTTCACTTTCTGGAGGCGGACTGGTGGCTCTTGGTCGTCACCGTGGCGCTCGTGCTCGCTTACGCGCTGCAACTGCTGCTTGGATTGGCTCCCACGCTCGACACAGCCTCCACGCAACTGCCATCGGGTTCGTTCGCGGCCGCGCTCACACTCCTCGGCCTCCGAGGCCAGCGACGCCGTCAAGACGCCCTCGCCTCGGCGGTCGCAGGCCTGGGACTGGGCGCGGGCGCGCTGCTGTTCGAGGCAACCCTCTCGGCGCATGGCGACTCCTCATGGCCCGGCTTGATCGGTGGCTTCCTCGTTGTGGGCCTCGCCCAGCGCGCCTCCGGTCCAGTGATTGTCCGCGCCCGCACTCGCCTGCCCGACCGCGCGGCGCGCGAGGCGGTGACGGTCTACCTCGACGCCGCCTCGCTGCTGCTCGCCGGTCTCGTCGCGCTCGTGCATCCGCTCGGCTATGTCGCGGTCGCGCTGCTCGCCTGGTTTCTGTGGCGCGGTCGCGCCCGCAGCGGGGACGATCGTTACGCCGGTCTGCGCATCCTGCGCAAGTGATCGTGCGCTTCCGCTCCGCCCACGGCTGCGGTAAGCGGCTTGGACCGCAACCGATGCAAGGACTGGCTGACGGCTTACCCAGCCGAGAAATCCTCCCGTCTCGCCCCTCCCGATGAGCGCCAAGCCACCCAAGCTCGTGTTGTGCGTGATCGACGCGATGGCGCCCGAGATGCTCGTCCGCGCCGCCGAGTCCGGCGCCGCGCCGGTGCTGGCGAGGCTGATCGAGCGCGGCTCCTGCATCCCCGACTGCGTCGCTGCCTTCCCGTCGGTCACGCCCGTGTGCGCCGCCTCGATCGTCACCGGCGCCGCCCAGGACGAGCACCACATCCCCGGCATGAACTGGTACTCCCGCGCGGAGTCCCGCTACATCGAGTACGGCTCCAGCCTGCGCGCCGCCCAGCGCTTCGGGATCGCCCGGCAGCTGACGGACACCGTCTACAACATGAACCGCGCCCACCTCGCGAGCGAGACGCTCACGGTGTTCGAGCAGCTGGACGACGCCGGCGTGCGCACCGCCGGCACGACGTATCTGATGTACCGCGGCCGCCACCGCCACGAGCCCCAGCGCGACACCACGCTCGCGCGCTTCGTCTCCTCGACGCTCGCGCGCCATCCCGTGATGGGCCCGCGCGAGCTGTTCTACGCCGACGTCTTCGCCTCGCGCCGCACCGGCTGCCGCTCGACGCTCGGCATGCCCGGCGTGCGCGACCGCCACTCGGGCTGCGTCTCGGCCTACATGGTCGAGCACGACCTGTTCGACTTCCTGCTGCTGTCGCTGCCCGACA
The DNA here is from genome assembly GCA_035567335.1 of Solirubrobacteraceae bacterium. GTDB lineage: Bacteria > Actinomycetota > Thermoleophilia > Solirubrobacterales > Solirubrobacteraceae > Palsa-744. The sequence goes on along the minus strand of DATMPZ010000032.1, from coordinate 199,876 downwards.
ACGACTGGCACTCGCACAAGCGCGGCCCCGACGCTCAGCTCACCTCGATCGCCGCCGCCGACCTGCAGCTCGCGCGGGTGATGGAGGCCGCGGGCGGCGTCGACGCGTTCCTGGCCGAGCACGCGTTCATCGCGATGGCCGACCACTCCCAGGCGCCGATCGCCGACACGATCTCCCTCCAAGATGCACTGGCCGAGCTGGGCGTGCTGCAGCCCGATGGCGCCAACCTGCTCGGCGCCCTCACCGGCACGCGCACCCCGACCCGCTCCCGCGAGAACCCAGAGCCCCGGATCGCCGTCTGCCCGTCCCAGCGCGCGGCGATGGTCTACGCGCTGCACCCCTCCGAGCGCGACGCCATGCGCGCCTCCGTGCTCACGCGCGCGCTCACGCTCGAGGGCGTGGACCTCGCCGCCTGGCTCGCCCGCGACGCGCACGATCGCCCCGCCGAGGGCGTCGTGTCGAACGCCGATCGCGGCGAGCTGCGCTTCGCCCCTGGCGGGGACCTGCGCGACGCACGCGGCGTGGCCTGGCACGTGGACGGGGAACTGGCCGTGCTCGACGCGGCGGTGCGCGCGGACAACGCGCTCGCGACGCCCTCCTACCCCGACGCCCTCTCGCGCCTGTGGTCCGCCTTGACATGCCCCACCTCCGGCGAGGTGCTGCTGTCCGCCGCCCCCGGCTACGAGTTCGTCGACTGGGGCGGCGCCGCGCACGTGGGCGGCGGCTCGCACGGCTCGCTGCACGCCTGCGACTCCCTCGCGCCGCTCGTGCTCTGCGGCATCGATCCCCCCCGCGATCCGCCGGGTCAGTGGGCGATCCGAGACGTCGCGACTCTCGTTACCGGGCATTTCGGCTGAGCTGCCCCGCGCCCGCGTTACTCTCGGCGAATGACCCATCTGCTCGCGCTCGCCGCCACCGCCGGGCTCGCATTTGGAGGCGCGCCTGTGCATGCCGCGACCACGCCCCCGGCGTTGACGACCGCGACGACCACGCAGGCCACGGTCTCGGAATCGCCCGTGCCCGTCCCCGGCTCGGACATCCCTCCGGCCGCGCGCAGGCTGTCCGCGAACCGAGTCCTGGCAATCGCCGAATCGCTGCCGAAGATGCGGGCGGTTCGTGCGAAATACCCGGGCTCCTACGGCGGCGCGTATCTGAAGGGACCGCTGCGCTGGCAGGTGAGCTTCTTCTCGAAGAAGGGCGCAAAAGAGATCGGGCAGGCGATCATCGCCGACGCCGACGGACGGGTGCTCGAACAGTGGACGGGATTTCAGGTCGCCTGGTCGATGGCGCGCGGCTATCCGGGCGCGTTTGGCAGGCACGTGAACGCGCTGTACGTCTGGCTGCCGCTGTGCCTGCTGTTCCTGCTTCCGTTCGTCGATCCGCGCCGGCCATTCTCACTGCTGCACCTGGACCTGCTCGTGCTGCTGTCGTGGTCGGTGTCGCTGGCGTTCTTCAACCACGCGCGCATCTACGCGTCGGTGCCGCTGACGTATCCGCCGCTGGTCTACCTGCTCGGGCGCATGCTGTGGCTGCTGCGCCGCCCGCGCGCGACGCCGCGGCGACCACGACGGCCGTTGCGCCTGCTCGTCCCGGCGCCGTGGCTGGCGGTCGGAGTCGTGTTCCTGCTCGGGTTTCGCATCGGCCTGAACGTGACCGACGCGAACGTGATCGACGTCGGCTACGCGGGGGTGATCGGCGCGGAGAAGATCGTCCATGGCAAGGCGCTCTACGAGCACTGGCCGCAGGACAACGAACACGGCGACACCTACGGTCCGGTCGCCTACGAGTCCTACATACCGTTCGAGCAGACGTTCGGCTGGAGCGGGACGTGGGACGATCTGCCGGCCGCGCATGTCGCCGCGGTCCTGTTCGACCTGTTGGCGCTCGGGCTGATGTTCCTGCTCGGCATGCGCATCCGCGGGCCGACGCTCGCCGTCGCGCTGGCATACGCGTGGGTGGCGTATCCGTTCACGCTGTTCGCGCTGGAGTCAAACTCCAACGACACGCTCGTCGCCGTCCTCATCCTGGCCGCGCTGCTGGTGGCGAGCTCGCCGCCGGCGCGCGGCGTGTTCGCGGCGCTGGCCGGGTTGACCAAGTTCGCGCCGCTCGCGCTCGTGCCGGTGCTCGCGACGCACGGCGCGCTCGATCGGCGCCTGGGCGCGCGTCAGCGCGCGCGCGCGCTGACGTCGTTTTTCTTTGCCTTCCTCCTCGTCGCAGCCATCGTCTCGATCCCGGCGATCAGGCACGACTCGCTGCACACGATCTACGAGCGCACGATCGCATACCAGGCCAACCGCGGCTCGCCGTTCTCGGTGTGGGGGCTGTACGGCGGGCTGCACGGCGTCCAGACCGCGGTGCAGCTCGCCGCGGTCGCGCTCGCCCTGGCGCTCGCGGTGCTGCCCCGCCGACCCGACGTGGTCGGGCTCGCGGCGGCGTGCGCGGCGATCGTGATCGCCGTTCAGCTGGGGGTCGAACACTGGTTCTACCTGTACATCCCGTGGTTCTTTGCGCTCGTGATGATCGCCCTGCTGGGAGTCTTCCCCGACCGTACGCGCCGGCGTCCGTACGCGCCGGCTACCCCGAGCTGGGGGGCGCAACCCGTGGCGCCTGCGCGGGACGCGGCAGCAGAATCTGCTCGATTGAGGCTGCCGAGCGCGGCGTCGTGGCCGAGCAGCGGATGAAGACGCCCATCAGCCAGGGGTCCTCCTCGGAGGTCTCGAAGCGCACCGGCATCTGCGTCACGAGCGACTCGATCGCCTGCTCGCGCTTGACCCCGATCACGCCGCCGCGGGGGCCGGTCATGCCGACGTCGGTGATGTACGCGGTGCCGCCCGGCAGCACGCGCGCGTCCGCGGTCGGCACATGTGTGTGCGTGCCCACGACGGCGGTCACGCGCCCGTCCAGCATCCAGCCGAGGGCGACCTTCTCCGAGGTCGCCTCGGCGTGCATGTCCACGAGGATGTGATCGACGTCCTCGCCGAGCTCCCCCAGGGCGGCCTCGATCTCGGTGAACGCCGGTCGGCCCGCGCGCAGGTACAGGTTGCCGCTGAGGTTGACGACGCCCAGGCGCACGCCGTCGCGCTCCAGCACGCAGGTGCCGTGGCCCGGTTGGATGCGCAGGAAGTTGGCCGGACGCAGGATCCGCGGCTCGGAGTCGAGATACGGGTAGATCTCACGGCGGTGGTAGGTGTGGTTGCCGAGCGTGATCGCGTCCACGCCGCCCGCGAACAGCGCGCGCGCCGCCTTCGGCGTGATCCCCAGCCCGCCCGCGACGTTCTCCCCGTTGACGATGACGAACGTGGGGTCATAGCGCTCGCGCAGGAGCGGCAGGCACTCCAGCAGCGTGCGCCGGCCGACGCCGCCGACGAGGTCGCCGACGAACAGGATGCCGGCGCCGGGCGCCTCGCCGCCCTCCTCGCCGGAGCCGCCCGCCGGCCCGCCCGTGGCGGTGACCTCCTGCCGCTCAGCCATACTTGGCCGATGTCGGCGAGAGGGCTTCGCAGATGAGCGGCGCGGGGGATGGCACACCGGTGATCGCCGTCCGAGCGGAGAGCCCGTCGCCGTCGGATCGGCCCGGCGCGAGCGAGCGCGAGCTGGCCCCTGAGGACACCGCGGAGCCGCCGCCACCCGAGCCTCCGCGCACGATCGTCCCCAGGTGGGTGCAACTCGTGCTGCTGCCGCTGGCGCTGCTGGCGCTGTGGGCGCTCGCGAAAGCGGCGGGAAAAGTGTTGTTGATATTCGTCGTCGCCGCCGTCATAGCGCTGATTCTCAACCCCGTCGTCGCGTTCGTGCAGCGCCCGCGGATTCCCCGCGGGCTGGCGGTGCTGGTGGTGTACCTCGCATTCTTCCTGACGCTGGCGGGAATCGGGTTTCTGCTGGCGAATCCGATCGCCGACCAGGTGCGCACGTTCACGAACAACCTGCCGCACATCGTCAACGAAGCGAACAGGCAGATCGCCACGTTTCAGGGCGAACTGAATCATCAGGGCCTGCATGTGGAAATCGTCAAGCAGGGCAAGACGGCGCTGCAGAGCATCCAGGAGAAAGTCGCCAAAAGCTCCTCCAAGCTGGCGAGCTCGGCGGGCGGCCTGCTGACCGAAGCGGCGAGCGCCGTGTTCGATCTCGTGCTCGTGTTCGTGCTGAGCGTGTACATGCTCATCTACGGCGAGCGGATCGGGGGGCTCGTGCGCCGGGCGATGCCCGACGGCGACGGCACGCCCGCCGACGACTACCCGATCCTGGTCCAGCACGCCGTCTCGCGCTATGTCGGAGGCCAGCTGCTGTTCAGCGTGCTGATGGGCGCCTCGGCGGGCGTGTCGCTGTACGTGTTCGGGCTGCTGGGCATATTCCCCGACGGGCGCAAGTATGCGCTCGCGTTCGGGGTGTTCTACGGGGTGATGGAGCTCGTCCCCTACATCGGCCCGATCCTGGGCGCGCTGCCGGCCGTGCTCGTGGCGCTGTTCACCGACCCGATCGTCGCCCTGTGGGTCGCGCTGCTGTTCGTCGGGCTGCAGCAGCTGGAGGGCCACGTCGTGGCGCCGCAGATATTCGGGCACACGTTGCGGATCAACCCGCTGCTCGTGATATTCGCGCTGCTGCTCGGGTTGCAGCTGTATGGGATCGTGGGCGCGCTGGTGGCGCTGCCGATCCTCGCGATCCTGCGCGAGACTGTCGTGTATCTGCACCGGCACATCGAATTCGAGTCGTGGGAGCGTTCGCGCGGAGGCCTGCCGTGAGTGCGGCGGCGCGTGCGGGACGGAAGGCGGTGTGTGGGGTGGGTAACCCGTGAGCCGGTCGCTTCGACCAACGCCGCCGGCGCCGGTTACCGCAGCCGCCGGCATGGTCGCGAGCCGTGACATGTCGCGGTGCTCGTGACCGCGGCTGCGCCGGTGATCGGCGTCAGCGGACTCACCAAGCGCTACGGCGAGCGCACGGCGTTGCGGGACGTCGAGTTCGACGTGGCCGCCGGCGAGCTGGTGGCGATCGTCGGGCCCAACGGCGCGGGCAAGACGACGCTGCTGTCGATCCTCGCGGGCGTGCAGCGCGCGAGCGCGGGAACGGTGAGCGGCCCGGGCACGGGCGCGGCGATCGGCTGGGCGCCGCAGCAGCCGGCGGTGTACGCGAAGCTGTCGGTCGCCGAGAACCTGAAGCTGTTCGCGCGCCTTCAGCGAGTCGCCGACCCCGACGCGGCGGTGGCGCGGATGCTCGCGCAGACGGGGTTGGGCGAGCGCGCGCAGGAGCGCGTGGAGCGGCTGTCGGGGGGCAACCGCCAGCGCGTGAACGTCGCGCTCGGGCTGATCGGCGACCCGCCGGCGCTCGCGCTGGACGAGCCGACGTCGGCGCTGGACCCCGGTCAGCGCGAACGCGTGTGGGAGTTCGTCGGCGGCCTCGCGCGCTCAGGCACGGCGGTGCTGTTCTCGACCCACCATCTCGGCGAGGTGCACCGGTATGCCACGCGCGCGATCGTGCTGGCGGATGGAGAGCTGCTGTTCGACGGCGCGCCGTCGGATCTGATCGCGGCGAATGGCGGCGAGGGGAACTTCGAGAGCGCGTTCGTCGCGTTCTTGCGCGAGCGGGGGCATGCGTGATCTGGGCGCCGGTAACCGGCCTCCGGCCTCTTTGTCGTGGCGTGCTCGCACCATGACGGCGACACGAGGTCGCCGTTTCGATTTCGCGGGACCGGATGTCCCGCGGAGGCGCCCCTTCGTGAACGCGGCGCCGCCACGACATGTCACCGGGGCCGGCGGGCACACAGTCCAAAGGGCTGGGTCGGGCCGGCCTTTGGAAGGCGGGCGGCGCTCATGAGGTGGTTGTTGCAGAAGGACCTCGTGATCCTGGCGCGCTCGCGGCTGCTCGTCGGCGTGCTGGTCGTGTATCCGATCGCGCTCGCGCTCCTGATCGGGCTGGCGATATCGCGCTCGCCGGGCAAGCCGAAGGTGGCGATCGTCGACGAAACGCCGCCGGGGCAGACGGTCCAGGTGGGTAGCCAGAGGGTGAACGTGAGCGAATATGCCGACCGGCTGTTCAGCCAGGTGCAGTCCGTGCACGTCTCCTCACGCGCGCAGGCGATCGCCGACATCAAGTCCGGGCGGGTGCTCGCCGCGGTGGTGATCCCGCGCGACATCGCCGCGCGGATCTCCTCGGGGGTGAGTCAGGGCAGCATCGAAGTGCTGTACAACGGCAACGCGCTGGAGCAGTCACTCGTGCAATCCCAGCTGAGCTCCGCGCTGGCGCAGGCGAACGTGGGCTTCTCCGAACAGATCCAGCGCGCCGCCGCGCAGGCGATCGGCGTGCTGCTGAGGGGCGGGAACCTGGGCGTGCTGGGGGCGCCGTCGAACATGATCGGCCTCAGCCAGATCGCGCCGACGCTGCGCGCGGTCATCGCACGCACGCCGCCCGGCGCGCAGCGCACGCAGCTGCAGCGGATAGACAGGTTCGCCGAATTCGCCGACCAGAACCTGGGGCTGGCCAGGAACGTGCTGTCCACGATCGGCCAGCCGATCCAGGTCAAGAGCACGCTCGTGCAGGGCCGGCGCACGCCGCTGAACACATTCGCGGTCGTGGTCGCGGTGAGCGTGTCGCTGATGTTCGTATGCGTGCTGCTGGCCGCCGGCGGGGTGGCGCTGGAGCGCGAAGAGCACACGCTCACGCGGCTGGCCCGCGGGCTGGCCACGCGCGAGGGGCTGCTGGCGGAGAAGCTCTTGCTGGCGGCGGCGTGCGCGCTGGTGCTCGCGCTGGCGATGCTCGCCGGCATCGGCGCGTTCGTCAGCCTCGACTTCTCGCGCGCCGGGCAGTGGCTGCTCGCCCTGGCGTGCGGCGCCCTGGCGTTCGGCGCGCTGGGCGTCGCGATCGGCGCGCTCGCGCGCGAGGTGCGCGCCGCCTCGCTGCTGGCGTTCGGGCTGTCGCTGCCGCTGGCGTTTCTCGCCCTCGTCCCCTCCGGCTCGGTGGCGCACGGGCTGTACGACGCGATCGTCGCGATCTCGTTCGTGTTTCCGTTCAAGGCGGCCCTGCAGGCGCTCGACGCCGCCGTCAACGGCGCGTCGCCCGGGCTAGGCATCGCGGTCGTGCACCTGCTCGGGCTGACATTGCTGTTCGGCGCGCTCGCGCGCATGGGGCTGCGGCGGCTGGAGTAACTCCTCGCCGCCAGCCCGATCGGCGGAGACGAGACCCATGCTGCGAGCGCTCGGCCGGCACGCGCCCGGCACGCTCGCCTCTCCTGTGCTGCCCCCGTCAGTCCGGCTCGTCCCCGCCTCCCCCGATACAACCCGCGGAGTATCCTCGGAGGCGATGGCCTATCCCAATACGCGCATGCGCAGACTGCGCGCGAACGCCGGCCTGCGTGGGCTCGTGCGCGAGACCGGCCTGCGGGCCGAGCAGCTGGTGCTGCCGCTGTTCGTCGCCGAGGCGGACGCTGCGCCCGCGCCGCAGGGCGAGCTCGCGCTGCCCGCGCTTCAGCGGTTGTCGATCTCCGGCGCCGTCGAGCGGGCTCGCGAGGCCGCGGAGATGGGCCTCGGCGGAGTCATCGTGTTCGGCGTCCCCGCGCACAAGGACGCCGAGGGCTCGGGCGCGTACGACGAGGAGGGCATCGTCGCACTGGCGGTCCGCGCGCTCAAGCGGGCGCTGCCCGGCGGTCCGCTCGTGATCACCGACGTGTGCCTGTGCGAGTACACCGACCACGGCCATTGCGGCGTCGCGCGCGAGGACGGCTCGATCGACAACGACGCGACGCTCGAGCTGCTCGCCCGCACCGCCGTCAGCCACGCGCATGCCGGGGCGGACATGGTTGCCCCGTCGGACATGATGGACGGGCGCGTGGGCGCGCTGCGCGGCGAGCTCGACGCCGAGGGCTACGCCGAGGTGCCGATTCTCGCTTACTCCGCCAAGTTCGCCTCCGCGTTCTACGGGCCCTTCCGCGACGCGGCCGGATCGGCGCCCGCGTTCGGCGACCGGCGCTCCTACCAGCTCGATCCCGCCAACGGCGCGCAGGCGCTGCGCGAGGCCGTTCTCGACGTGAGCGAGGGCGCGGACATGCTGATGGTCAAGCCCGCGCTCGCCTACGGCGACCTGATCGCGGCGGTCAAGCGCGAGACCAGGATGCCGGTGGCCGCGTACAACGTCAGCGGCGAGTACGCGATGGTCCGGGCGGCCGCGGCCGCGGGCGCGCTCGAGGAGCGCGAGGCGGTGCTGGAGATCCTGACCTCGCTCGCTCGCGCCGGCGCCGACACGATCATCACCTATCACGCCCTCGACGCCGCCCATTGGCTTTCATGAGCACGTATAGCTACGCTGGATCGGCGTCCTCACCGATTGAAGGTCATGGGACCTTCAATCGGCCAGCACGCGTACGTAGTAAGCCAAAGCGCTCCCTCGCGTCCTCTTGCCCAGCTCGCTCTACGTACTCATGTGGGCGTAGCGACAGGAGACGCGCGTGAGCTCCCCCGACGGCATCCTCGCCGCCGAGGCGGCGACGCCGAAGCTGCGCAGCCGCAGGGACGGCGCGGCGATCCCGCTCGACGACGTCGATCGGCGGCTGCTGAACCTGATGCAGGGCTCGTTCCCGATCGCCCCGCGTCCCTACGCGCACGTCGCCGACCTGGGCGGGATCACCGAGGATGAGGCGATGGCGCGCGTGCGGCATCTGCTCGACAAGCGGATCGTCAGGCAGGTCACGCCGATCTTCGACACGCGCGCGCTGGGCTACTCCTCGATGCTGGTCGCCGCCAGGGTCGATCCCGAGCATCCGCATCGCGCCGCCCAGATCATCAACGCTCATCCGGGCGTCTCGCACAACTACCTGCGCAACCACGAATTCAACCTGTGGTTCACGATCGCCACCGAGCCCGACTCCAAGCTCGGGCTGGAGGGGACGCTGGAGGTGCTCGCGCGCGAGGCCGGCGCCGAGTCGGTGCGCCAGCTGCCGACGCTGAAGCTGTTCAAGATCCGCATGGACCTGGAGATGGAGGGCGATACCGATGCGCTCGCCCAGGCGACCGAGGTGAAGGAGCCGGTCGAGCTCGACCCCCAGCCCTACGACGAGCTCGACGTCGCCGTCATCCGCGCGCTGCAGGGCGACATGCCGGTCGTGCCGGAACCCTATGCGGATGCGGCCGCCGAGCTGGGCCTGTCCCAGGAGCGGCTGCTCGACCAGCTCGCGGGCATGCAGGAGCGCGGACTGCTCAGGCGTGTCGCGGCGATCCTGTACCACCGCCGCGCGGGGTTCTCCGCCAACGGCATGGGCGTGTGGCGGGTGCCGGACGAGCAGATCCTCGACGTCGGCCGGCGCATGGCGGCCGTGCGCGGAGTCTCGCACTGCTACCAGCGCCCCACCTATGCGGATTGGCCGTACTCGGTGTTCACGATGGCTCACGGCCGCTCCAAGCAGGAGTGCGACGCGGTGCTCGACGCGATCGCGCAGCAGACCGGCATCTCCGAGCGCGCGACGCTGTACAGCTCGACCGAGTTCAAGAAGATCCGGCTGCTGTACTTCACCGACGAGTTCAAGGAGTGGGAGCGCCGGCACGCCGCGGCGTAGTTCAGTGACGACGCTGACCGACACCCGCTCGGTGGCGCTATACGAGCGCGCCCTGGAGGTGATGCCCGGCGGTGTCAACTCTCCCGTGCGCGCGATGCGCGCGATCGGGCGCGATCCGATATTCATCGCGCGCGGGGAGGGCGCGGAGGTGACCGACGTCGACGGCAACCGCTACGTCGACTATGTCTGCTCGTGGGGCCCGCTGATCCACGGGCACGCGCACCCGGACGTGCTCGCGGCGGTGTCCCAGGCGGCGGCGCGCGGCACGAGCTTCGGCGCGCCCATCGCCGGCGAGGTCGAGCTCGCGGTCGAGGTCGCGCGACGGATGGAGGGCGTGGAGATGCTGCGCATGACCTCCTCCGGCACCGAGGCGTCGATGACCGCTATCCGCCTCGCCCGCGCAGCCACAGGCCGTGAGCGGGTGCTCAAGTTCGAGGGCGCCTACCACGGCCACGTCGACGGACTGCTGGCCCAGGCGGGCTCCGGGCTGGCGACCCAAGCGCTGCCCTCGAGCCCCGGTGTGCTCGCGGGCACGGCGGCGCAGACGGTGCTCGTCCCCTGGAACGATCGCGGTGCGCTCGTCGCGGCCACCGAGGCCAACGAGCTGGCGGCGATCCTCGCCGAGCCGCTGCCCGCCAACATGGGCCTCGTCCCGCCGCGGGCAGGGTTCGTGGAGCTGCTGCGCGAGCGCGCCACCGCGACCGGCGCGCTGCTCGTGCTGGACGAGGTCATCTCGGGGTTTCGCGTCGCTCGCGGCGGCGCCCAGGAGCTGACCGGCGTCACCGCGGATCTGACGATCGTGGGCAAGGTGCTCGGGGGCGGCCTGCCCGCCGCCGCCCTCGGCGGCAGCGCCGAGCTGATGAACCTGCTCGCGCCGGCCGGCGAGGTCTACCAGGCGGGCACGCTGTCGGGCAACCCGCTCGCGGTCGCGGCGGGGCTGCAGACGCTCGCCCTGCTCGACGAGTCCGCCTACATGCGCCTGGCCGCGATCACAGAGCGCCTGGCCGACGGGTTGCGCGAGGCCGCCGCGAGCGCCGTGGCAGGCGGGTATCCGGTGCACGTCGTCAGCGCGCCGGGCCTGCTCACCGTGTTCTTCACAGACGCTCGCGGCGGTGGCGACGATCGCGGCGGGAACGGGTCCGCCATAGTCGACTTCACAGACGCGCGCGCATGTGACCATGACGCCTATGCGCGATGGTGTCGCGAGCTGCTCGCGCGCGGCGTCTACCCGCCGCCGTCCCAGTTCGAGGCGTGGTTCCCGTCGCTCGCGCACACCCCCGAGCTGCTCGCGCGCACGATCGACGCCGCGGCGGCCGCGTTCGCCGCGCTTGGAGAGCCGGTCGGCCACGGAGCCCGGGGATGAGCGCCGACGGCGAAGCCGGCGCCTTACAGCGATTGGTCGAGTTGCTGCACGAGCAGGGCGGCCTGATGGCGACGCTCGTCGCTGCGGATGTCCCCGACGGGGAGATACGGTGGGCGGCCTCGGGTCCCGCCCAGACGGCGGCCTCGGGTCCCCGCGCGTCGCGCGCGCGCGACGAGTACGAGCTGCTGGTGGAGACGATCTACGAGGGCTATCTACTGCACTACGGCGCCGGGCGCGTGGTCGCTCCGGAGGAGGCAGACCTCGGACTGCTCGCCGGCGACCGCCTGTACGCGCTCGGTCTCGCTCGCCTGGTCGCGCTCGGCGACATCGAGGCTGTGGCCGAGCTCGCCGACACGATCACGCTCAGCGCCCTCGCCCAGGCCGCCGGCGAGCCGGCGCTGGCCGAGGCCGTGTGGGAGGCCGGCGCGCGCGCGGTGGGGTGGGGCTCAGGCGACGCTCACGCTCACGCCAAGCGCCTGGCCTTCGCCCGCGCGCCGGAGGCGATCGAGGCGATGCGCACAAGCGCCGCGGGCGGGCCGGCGTCGTCCTAAGTCAACGCGCCTCGATATTGTTCGAGTCGGTGTCTGGAAAGCACGATAAGCACAGGTCCAAGTACACGCTGGACCGCCGGTACCCGGGCGCGTTCGAGGGCGAGACCGTCACCCGCCGCCGGTTCATGACTGTCGGTGGGCAGTCGGCCGGCGGAATCGCCGCGGCGGCGTTCCTGCTGCCCGCACTGGGGTTCGCGGTCGGACCGATCTTCAAAAGCACGCCTCATCGCTGGGAAAGCGTCGGTCCGGAGGACCTGTTCAACCCTTACAACTACGTCCCCGTGGTCCTCACGCTGAACCCCGGCATCGGTGAGGCGGGCAAGACGACCGCGTACGTGCGCAGGTTCAACGCGGCGATCGACACCGATCCCTACGACCGCGGCGCCGCCTACATCGCGATCTCCAGCCGCTGCGCGCACCTGGGCTGTCCGGTGCGCTGGGTCGATGCGGCCGAGCGCTTCATCTGTCCGTGCCACGGCGGCGTGTACGACCTGCTGGGACGCCGCGTCGGCGGGCCGCCCGTGCGCCCGCTCGACCGCTTTTATACGCGCGTCTCCAATGGCGTAGTCGAACTCGGACCGCGCTTCAGCGTCAACAGCGAGTTGCGCCGTTTCTCGCCGCGTGACCCGGCCGAGCCGCTGGACGGCATCGGCCAGTACGCCTATCCATCCCGCCCGGGCGCTCAAAAACCGTAGGACGCGACCGTGCCCAAGCTGCCAGCCCCCCCGATCCCCTCCTCGTTGCAGGCGCCTCCGCCGCGCCCGGGCGAGTCGGGCGGCAAGCCCACGGCGCTCGACCACGCCGCGGAGGCCGGCGCCACCGTCGTCGACTGGGTCGACGAGCGCACCTCGCTCAGCGGGGGCGCGCGCTGGCTGATGTTCCGCAAGGTGCCCAAGGGCACCAACTGGTTCTACACGCTCGGCTCGGCCACGATGTTCGCATTCCTCTCGCAGGCCGTCACGGGCGTGTTCCTGGCGATGTACTACCGCCCCGACCCCGCCGGCGGGGCGTATGAATCGATCCGGCACGTGACCAACGAAGTCTTCCTCGGACAGTTCGTCCGCGGCATGCACAAGTGGGGCTCGAGCGTGATGGTGATCCTCGTGTTCCTGCACATGGGCCGCACGTTCTTCTTCGGCGCCTACAAGTACCCGCGCGAGCTCAACTGGGTGATCGGCGTGGTGCTGCTGATCCTGACGATGCTGATGTCGTTCAGCGGCTACCTGCTGCCGTTCGACCAGCGCGCCTACTGGGCGACGATCGTGGGCGTGAACATCAACGGCACCGGCCCGCTGCTGGGCCCCTACCTCTCAGACTTCCTGCGCGGGGGCCCCGAATTCGGGGCGACCACGCTGTCGCGCTTCTACGCCATCCACATGTTGCTCGTGCCCGGGCTGCTCGCGGCGCTGATCGGCGCGCACCTGTACCTCGTGGCCAAGCTCGGCACGACCGCGCCGCCGTGGCTGAAAGCGGAGAAGAGCTCCGAGTTGCGCGAGGCTGACGCGTGAACCGGCAGGAGAAGGAGGAGTATCTCCGCGAGTACGGGATCCTGAAGTCCCAGGGCAAGCCGTTCTTTCCCTACGCGGTCGCCAAGGACGCGGCGATGGCGTGCGTGGTGATGGCGGTCATCATCACGATGTCGCTCGTGCTCGGCGCCGAGCTTGGCTCCAAGGCCAACCCGACCACGACCACCTACGTGCCCCGGCCGGAGTGGTACTTCTTTTTCCTGTTCGAGGTACTGCGCGTGATCAAGCCGCCGAGCCTCGTGCCGCTGGCGACGATCGGCGTGCCGACGATCGGCATGATCCTGCTGTTCCTGCTCCCGTTCTACGACCGCCGTCCCGAGCGCCGTCCCGAGCACCGCCCGATCGCCACGCTGACGGGCATATTCGTGATCGGCGCGATGGCGCTGCTCACCTACCAGGGCGCCAACGCGGGGTCGCCGACCGTGATCGAAATGCCCACGCCCAGGGCCGTCCAGCAGGCGGGGGGGCAGACGCTCGCCGAATATGAAGCCGGCAAGCTGGTGGTCGCCCAGTCGGGCTGCCTGGCGTGTCACAAGATCGGCGACAACGGCAACGACGGTCCCGGCCCCCAGCTCACCCACGTCGCCTCCCGCCTGCCGCGCCAGGGGATCGCGCGCACGCTCGTGAATCCGACCGCGCCGATGCCGTCGTTCAAGAACCTGCCGCCGCAGAAGTTCAAAGCGGCCGTCGAATTTCTCTCGCAGCTGAAGTAGGCGCGGCATGGACACGCATGGCGGTACTGGATCTGCGTCCTCAGTCGCTCGCGTACCCAGTACGCCAAAGCGCTCCCTCGCGTCCTCTTGCCCAGCTTGCCCTGCGTGTCCATGCCGAGGTTGCTTCTCTTCAGAGGTCGCATGACCTATCCAGGCGCCGGCGCCGGAGAGCTGGAGGCGGCCCAGGTGCGGAGCATGTTCGACGGCATCGCTTCGATCTACGACGCGCTGAACGGCGCGATGACCGCGGGCCTGCACCACCGTTGGCGTGAGCGCGCCGCCGACCTCGCGCGCGTCGGTCCCGGCAGCCGCGTGCTCGACGTGGCGACCGGGACCGGCGATCTGGCGCTCGAGCTGGCGCGGCGCGTGGCGCCCGGCGGGGAGGTTCGCGGCAGCGACTTCTCCGAAGGTATGCTCGCACGCGCGCGCGAGAAGGCGGGCGCGGTGGACGTCGTGGCGCTCGACGCCGAGCTGCGGTTCGAGTGGGGCGACGGGCTGGAGCTTCCCTACACGGACGACGAGTTCGACGCCGTCACCAACGGGTTCGGGTTGCGCAACTTTCCCGACCTCGCACGCGGGCTCGCCGAGATGGTTCGCGTCGTGCGGCCGGGAGGAAGGGTGGTCGTGCTGGAGATGACGACGCCCACGCGACGCCCGCTGTCGCTGTTCTTCGCGCTGTGGTTCGATCGTGTCGTGCCGCTGCTTGGCCGGCTCGTCGGCTCGCTGGCAAGGCTCGCGGCGCTGCTGCGCGGAGCCGACCGGCGCGATGAGATCGCGGACGCATACACCTACCTGCCGAACTCCGTCAAGCGCTGGCCCGGTCCGTCGCAGCTGGCGGCGGAGATGGAGCGCGCAGGGCTGGGAGAGATCTCCTATGTGCTGCTCGCGGGAGGGATCATCGCGATCCACTCCGGCACGGTCGCCGCGGAGAGGTCATGATGAGTTCGATGGGCACAGCCGCAACGGATGGCGCCACCGACATGAGCGCGGCTGACGGGGACGCGGTCGCGGCGATCATGTGTCGCGGCGGTAGTGGCCTGCGTGAGCGTATGGCGCGCACGGAGTCGCACCTCGAGCGAGTGACGGCCGGGGCCGGCGACCCGCTTGCCTCCCACGCCACCGGTACGGTCCTCGCCGGAGGCAAGCGGCTGCGTCCACTGCTGGTCGTGCTCGCCGCCGAGTCCGCCGGTGGACCCGGGAACACCGCCGAGGGAGAGGACCGGCTGGTGCGCGCGGCCGTGGCGGTCGAGCTCGTGCATTCGGCGACGCTCGTGCATGACGATGTGATCGACGGCGCCCAGCTGCGACGCGGACATCCCTCGGTCGCCGCGGCCGCTGGTCGCAAGCTCGCGGTCGCCACCGGCGACCTGCTGTTCTCGCGCGCATTCGCCGAGCTCGCGCGCAACGGCGAGGCGACCCAGCTGCGGGCCCTGTCCGACGCCAGCTCGGCGCTGGCCGAAGGCGAGCTGCTGCAGCGTGAGGATGCCTATGCGATGCACGTCGCGGTCGCGCGCTATCTGCGCCGCTGCGAACTGAAGACCGCGGCGCTGTTCGAGGCCGCCTGCCGTCTGGGCGCGCTGGTGGCCGTCGCGGGTTCACCGACGCTAGCCGACGAGCTCGGTACGTTCGCGCGGCGGATCGGTCTGGCGTTTCAGCTGCTCGACGACGTTCTGGACGTGTCCGGCCCGGTCGAGCGAACCGGCAAGGCGCGGGGCACCGACCTGCTCGACGGTACCGTCACACTCCCGTTCATACTCGCGCGCGAGCGCGATCGGGAGCTCGCCGAGTTCGACCTCTCCTCGCTGAATGGACCGAAGCAGGCGGAGCAGCTGTGCGAGCGGATCGCCGCCACCGGCGCGCTCGACGAGGCGCGCGAACGGGCGCTCGCACTGGTCGCCCAGGCGAAGTCCGAGCTTCCACGAAGCCTGCCCGACAGTCGGGGCGCCGCGATGCTCGACCTCGTTGCGGACGCCGTAGTCGAGCGTTACCGGTAGGCGGTCGCTGACCGAAGCCGGGAGACACTCGCCTTCGACCGAAATCGGGAGACACGCGCCTTCGGCGCGAATCCCCGTTTCGGCCAGCGCGATGTTGCGTCCTTACCGATCGGAGATCAGATGCGATCTCCGATCGGCCAGCTTGCTCAGCGACCGCCCAGAAGCGCGGTGTCTAACTAGAAGTCGCTGGGGGTGATCAGATCCGCGTGCAGGGCGCGCACGAAGAACTCGACCTCTTCGGTCATGTTCGCGTGCGTGAGCCGCTTCAGATCGCTCAGCAGGGCGCCGGCGCCACTGTCCAGCTCGTCGTCGAGCCGCTCCACCGCGCTCTGCTCGAACACGCCCTCACGGCGCGCCTCGCACTCCGGGCAGCGCAGCACGATGCGCCAGTGCCTGGGGCCCTCTTCGCTCCAGTCCAGTGGGTAGACGAGCTCGCCAGCGCAGTTGAAGCAGACGTGCAGCTCCTGCGGCGGGCAGACCGGTTCTGCCGAGAACGCCGGATCCAGCTCGTCGACGGGTTCGGGCGCGTAGGAGGACTCCTGTGCATATGAGGGCTGGGGCGCGCGCCGCTGGTCGTGGTAGGTGACCTCGATGTGCTTGCCGTCCGGCAACTGCACACGATGACGGATATGGGGGTCGGTGTCTGACATGGGCTTGCTCTGAAGTAATCGACTCCGGCGGCCCTTCCCTTTAGCGCGACGCCGGGCGGGCTGGTCGAGCTGCGGCGCTCCGCCGCGCTCAGGGCGGTGGGTCAAACGACCGGTGCTAGGTTCATAAGGACATGGCCACCGCGATCCGCACGATCGGCCACGAAGACAAGCTCAGCCTCGTGGCTCATCTCGAAGAGCTGCGCACGCGCCTGATCGTCAGCGCCGTCGCGATCGCGGTCGCGTTCGGGGTGTGTCTGTGGCAGAACCATGCGCTGCTGGAAATAATCAACCGGCCGCTCGAGCACCAGACTCAGAAACAGGTCAGGCAGGGCAACGGCCCGCTCGGGCAGACCGCGCTGGCCCAGCAGGGGGTGCTCGCGGTGGCGCACGACGTGCAGGGGATCGCCGCGACGCTGGCCGATCCCGCGAGCAAGCTCCCGCCCGCGACCCGCGCGGCGCTCACGGCGGAGATCCCCCGCCTGCGGGCTGACGTCGCGAAGATCCCGCGCGTCCCTCAGGGCAATAAGCCGGTGACGCTCGGCATCGGCGAGCCGTTCACGACCACGCTCACGGTCACGTTGCTGTTCGCGCTGGTGTTCTCGCTGCCGATCGTCCTGTTCCAGCTCTACGGATTCGTGCTGCCGGCGTTCAGCCCCAGTGAGAGACGCATCGCGCTGCCCCTGCTCGCGGCGATTCCTTGCCTGTTCGCGATCGGCGTGCTGTTTGGCTACTTCGTGGTGCTGCCGGCGGCCGTGCGCTTCTTTCAGAACTTCAACAGCAGCGAGTTCAACGTGCTCGTGCAGGCCGGTCCCTACTACAGGTTCGCCGCCATGCTGCTGCTCGCCATGGGCCTCGTGTTTCAGGTGCCGGTCGCGATCCTGGCGGCGACCCGCGCCGGCATCGTCACCCCGCAGCAGCTGCGCCACAACCGCCGCTACGCGATCGTGGCGTGCGCGACCATCGCGGCGTTTCTGCCGGGAGACGCGATCACGCTGCTGCTGGAGACCATCCCGCTGTATGTCCTCTACGAGGCGAGTATCCTGCTCGCGTCGTTTGCAGAGCGCCGCGAACGCGCGCGCGAACGGCAGACACCGGGTCCCGGGCGCCCGCCGGAGGGCGGCATGCCCACAGAGCAGAGGACGGAGCCAAGCGTGCAACAGATCATCGACCACACCAACAGCGAGCTGAGCTGATGCTGTTCGACCTGCGTGGACGGGGTCGCCGCCGCACGGTGCGGGTGATCTACGGCGGGCTTGCGCTGCTGATCGGGGCTGGTCTCGTGTTCTTCGGCGTCGGCGCCGGCGGCAGCGGCGGCGGGCTCCTCAACTCTCTGACCGGCAAAGAAGGCTCCAGCAGCGCGAGCTTCGCGGCTCAGATCGACAAGTACAAGAAGCTCAGCCAGAAGGAGCCGAACAGCGCGTACGCATGGGAACAGCTCGCCCTCGCGCAGCTGCACGAAGCCGCCGGCGAAGCGTATTTCGCCAATCAGAGGCTGACGAGCAAGGGCAGAGAACTCTATGCCCAGATCGCCCGGTCTTGGACCAACTATCTGGCCCGGAAACCGGCGACGCCCAACCCCACGCTGGCGCTGCAGATGGTGACGATCTTCAGCGAAGCGGGTCTCAGCGAGCCCGCCGAAGCGGTCAAGGCGCTGCAGATCGTGATCCCGGCCAAGACCGAAAGCACGCCGCAGTATCAGGCGTCGCTGTATGCCTCGTTAGCGCAATTCGCGTACCAGGCGCACAACAACCGCATCGGCGACCTCGCCTCCGCCAAGGCGATCGTGCTGACGCCCGCGGCGCAGCGCAGTCAAGTCAAGAAGCTGCTGGCCGCATTCAAGAAGCACCCCAACGGCGCCGCCGAAGCGACGAGCGCCGGCCAGGCCGCAGCGAGCGGTGAAGGCACGGCAGGAACCGGGGCCGCCGGCGCTGGGAGCTCGACCACCACGACAACACTCCCATCAAGGACCGCTCCCACCACAGTTCCCGCTCCGACGAGCACGACGACGACCAAGAAATAACCCGGATGGCGTCCGAGGCGCGCTACACCGCCCGCCTGCTGATCGGCTGTCCCGACCAGCCGGGGATCGTGGCAGCCGTGTCGGGTTTCCTGCTCGAGCAGGGCGCCAACATAGTCTCATCGCACCAGTACTCGACCGACCCGATCGGCGGTCGCTTCTTCATGCGCACCGAGTTCGTTCTGCCCGAGCTGGGCGTCATCGACACCGACGCGGCGAGCCTCAGGCGGCGCTTCGAGGAGCTGTTCGCCGCCGAGGTGGCGAATGGGCTCGAGATGGATTGGGAGATCCGCTACTGGGGCGAGCGCCGGCGGATCGCGATCCTCGTCTCGCGTCACGATCACTGCCTCCTGGACCTGCTGTGGCGCTGGCGCCGAGGCGAGCTCGACGGCGACGTGGTCGCGGTGATCTCCAACCACGAGGATCTGCGCCACGAGACCGAGGCGGCGGGCGTCTCCTATCACCACGTGCCGATGGATCCCGATGGCAAGCCCGCGGCCGAAGCGGCGATGCTCGACCTGCTGGTGGGCAGGGCCGACCTGCTGGTGCTCGCGCGCTACATGCAGGTCCTCAGCGGCGACTTCCTGGATCGTCTGAACATGCCGGCGATCAACATCCATCACTCGTTCCTGCCGGCATTCCCCGGCGCCAACCCCTACCGGCGGGCACGCGAGCGGGGGGTCAAGCTGATCGGCGCGACCGCCCACTACGTGACGGAGCAGCTCGACGACGGCCCGATCATCGACCAGGACGTCGTCCGCGTGGACCACCGCCAGAGCGTCGCGGAGCTCGAGCGCGTGGGCCGCGACATCGAGCGTCTCGTGCTCGCCCGCGCGGTGGCCCTGCACCTGGACGACCGGGTGATCCGCGATGGGCGGCGAACGGTGGTCTTCTGAGGCCGACTTGCGAGGGAGGTCTGCCGTGCGAGCCCGCATGCTGATCGGCGCCGCGAACGGCGCAGGCTGCCGTCGAGCAGGGTCCGAACGAACCGGCCGCGGGCGTACTGGGCTAGAATCGAGCCCCAAGCCGGACGATCGTTCGCCGGCGCCCTCGCGGGCCGTTAGCTCAACCGGCAGAGCAGGGGCCTCTTAAGCCCAAGGTTGCAGGTTCGATTCCTGCACGGCCCACTTTTCCTGACGTTGCGCAAACCCCGGCCGTGGGGGTGCGGTCGTGCGTGATGACGCGGTATGTGGGCTGGATGTCGTGTCGTCCGTTGACGCGTAGCTCGGCGATGAAGAGACGTAGGAGCGCCTTGGCTTGCTCGGGCTCGCCGTTTGCGATGACGGTTTCGAGTTGGTTGGCAGTGGTGGCGAGGTCGGCTGGTGTGGGCGGGTTTGCGGCCTCGTCGGTTGCGACGTCGGCGAGCTCGGCGTGTTGGGCGCGGAGGTCGTCGAGGCGGGTGTTCAGGTGCGCGACGCGCTGTTCGCAGCGCTCGGGGGAGAGCTTGCCTTGCTCGAATGCCTCGAAGTAGCGCTCGGTTGCGCGTTCTGTGCGGGTGATCTCGGCAGTGATCGCATGGCGGCGCTCATCGAGCGCAGGTCGCTCGCGCTGGGCTTGCTCTTGGGCGGCGGTGAGGGCGTCGCGGATGAGCGTGCCGTCGCGGTAGACATCGGTGAGTTGGCGTAGGACGGCGGTCTCCAGCTTCTCGCGGGGGACGCGCTGGCCTTGGCAGGCTTTGGGACCGTACTTTTGGCGGGCGGTGCAGGCGTAGTAGTGGTAGGTGCCGCCTTTGCCGCGTGCTGACATGCCGATGTAGGCGCGTCCGCAGTGTCCGCAGCGGATGACGCCGGAGAGCAGGAAGTTCGAGCGGTTGCCGCGTCGGCGGGAGGCGTCCTCGGAGCGCTCGGCGAGGATCGCCTGGGCTTGGTCGAAGGTGGTTTGGTCGATCAGTGGTTCGTGCTCGGAGGCGAAGTCCTGGTCGCGCCAGCGGATGCGCCCGAGGTAGGTGGGGTTGGTGAGGGTGCGGTGGACGGCTGGGTGTCCCCAGCCGGCGCTGGGCGCGGGTGCGTGCTCGGCGCGTAGCTGGTGGGCGATGGCGATTGTGCCGAGCCGGTCGTGTGTGTAGAGCGTGAAGATGCGCCGGACGATTGGTGCTGTGATCGGGTCGGGTGTGAGTTGCCCGTCGTTGAGTGTGTATTCGAATGGTGGGCGTCCGCTGTACCAGCGGCCTTCCTTGGCGCGTCGTTCGATTCCTGCGGTGATCCGGTCAACGATGGTGGCGTGCTCGAACTCGGCGAACACGCCGAGCATTTGCAGCATCATCCGTCCCGCTGGTGAGCCAGTGTCGAATGGCTCGGTCGCCGAGCGCAGGATCACACTGAACTGGTCAAGCTCCTCGGCGATGCTGGCGAGTTGGCGGACCTTGCGGCTGAGTCGGTCGATGCGGTAGACGAGCAGTTGGTCGATCTTTCCCTGTCGTGCGAGGTCGAGCGCGGCTTGCAGGCCGGGGCGCTCCAGCTTTGTGCCGGTTGCGCGGTCTTCGTGGTGCGCGACGATCTGCCAGTCCTCCTGGACCTTGCAGAATCCCTCCAGGCGCTCGCGTTGGGAGGCGAGTGAGGTGGGTTGGTTCTCCTCGTCGGTGGAGATGCGGGTGTAGAGACATACGCGCGTCATGGGATGGCCTCCCGCTCGTGATTGTCGTGGTTGTCGGGCTGGTCGATCAGATCAGATCGGGAGGCAGGCTTCAAGTCGCCAATCTCCCCGCCGTGGGGGTCTTCCGGGCGGCGGTGCAGCGGGGAGAGCCGATCCCAGAAGCCGGGTTGCTCGTGGCGCCAGCGACGCCCGAGTGCGCAGGCCAGATCGGTTCGTCCCAGGGCATGGTTGACGGGCAGCGCGCCGAGCGCGAGCGGTGGCTGTGTGGGGTCGGTGATCGACTGCCATACCCGCGCGAGCGGTCCGGAGTGGCGTAGGTCTGTTGTGGTCGTGGCGAGCAGCGGCCAGTGGCCGTCGAGGCTGACCAGATAGTTGTCCTGGCGGTGGTGTTCGCGCTTGGGTTCAAGCGCCGCATATGCGCGGCGCAGCGTCTCGATCCGGCCCGGTCCGGGCACGACGAACAGCACGCTGCAGATCTGCGTCTCGTCGTGCAAGCGGGTCTCGGCGAGCCGGTAGTTCTCGATCTTCTCGGCGAGGCGTGCCTGAGTCTCGGTGGCGCGATCCCACTCAAGCAGGCACTCGACAGGACCGGCGGGGACATCGAGGATGAAGCCCGCGTCGGGCCGCAGGAACTTGTGGCTGGCGAGTCGTGCGGCGGCGCGGCGGCTGGAATCCCAAGCGGTCATGCCCACGCGCGGGTCGGGCAAGGTCGCGGCGATCAGCTCGCAGAGGAACTGGTTGGTCTCCAGCCGATGCGCGAGCTGGCGATGCGAGGCCCAGTCCTCACGCCGCGCCCAGCCGAGTTGTTAGGGCTCCACGCCCAGGCTCGCCGCGGCGAGGATCGCACCGGACTCGTCAAGCAGCCAGTGCGCTTGCGGCTTACCAGCGCCGAACGGGCCTGGCGGGTAGAAGCGATCGAGCACGCGATGGCGGTAGAGGAACAGCAGCCGGTCCTGGCAGCGACGCTTAGAGGAGAAGAACAGCAGTTGCAACTGGCTGGTGCTCATCACCTGATGGTCGTACAGGCAGAGGGCGATCTCGCGATCACGCCACGTCAGATGCCGCGCCAGCTCGAACACCCGATCCGTGCCCACACGCGTTGCGCGCTGTGCGGGTCTCGGTCTTGTGGAATCTCTCCTTGGCCTCATTTGTCGGGGTTCGCTCACCGGCCCGATCACGCGTCCCTGTGCGCCTTGCCGCGTGTTTTGCACTGCGAGGTCGCGCCGTCGAAAGCGCTGGGGAAAGCGCCATCCGAAGCGCCGGTGGAAACGCTGGCCCCTGCGGTGGGGGTCGCGTCGAGCAAGAGCTGCCCGAGCAGCGTGATTGCCTCCTGCTTCTGCTCTGGCGAGAGCGCGACCAGCAGCGGCGTGTCCACGCGAACGCTGCTGCGATCGTCGCTACGAGTGGTCTTTGATGCCCACTTGCACGGGCGGCGATTGTCTTGACTCAGATGGTTGGTGTCGGCGAGTGACCCTGCGAAGGGAACTCGAAAGAATCCCCTCTACATAGACAGGCGATTTTCGCCCCCATAAGGGACAGCCCACGACGAAGATTTAAGAACTCTTTATCCGTGAACGTGCATGGAGCCGCATCGCACGGTAAGCGTCGGCCGCGGCAATGCGGATCGCCTCTTCCGCGCAGCGCTCCTCGGCGTCGAGGATGATCGCTGAGACGGGAACCTCCAGCGCTTCGGCGAGATCAGCGAGCTTGTTCCACGTCGGGTTGCGCCGTCCACGCTCGATCCCGGAAAGGTACGTCGGATGCATCCCGGCATCCAACGCGAGGCCTTCGATCGTCAGCTCACGCTCGCCCCGCAGACGGCGGATGGTGCGCCCGAGGTCGGCGTTGTGGACACGCAGGCCAGCATCCGCATCGGGGATGAGGACCGGGACCTCGATCGTCTGCCTCAACACGCGGCGCTCTCCCTCGCTCAGTATGGCCGGGGTCGTCCGCTACACGCTCCCGACCCCAAGCTCGTTCGCGCGTCGCGCGGTGCGCGTGGGGAACACGAACTCACCCAGGCGATGCACGAGTCCCGCCTCGGTCAGCCGCGCTACGGCGTCCACGGTGCCGTCTTGGTCCTGAAGCTCGCGCGCGATCTCCGCCACGCTCCACGGCCACGACGCATTGCAGAACAGGAGATTCAGCACGCTGCTATCGCGCTGCTCCTCGCTGGCGGAGCGCTCAACCGCGCGCTCGGAGGACTCGCGGTCCTCGTGATGGTGCCTGCAATCCGTTGTGCTCATGGCGCTTTCCTTTGATCAGGCACCGGAGGAGCTGCGCACAGCGAGCATGGACCATCCGCCCGCAGACAGCTACGGTGGTCCCGGCATCGAAGGCTGGCCCTTCGGTGCTACAGGCCGGGCGGGTGACTTCAACACTCGTCCGGCCGCATCTATGTCGATTGGCGAGCCCGGATGAGATCAGATCGCGCGCCGGATCTCAAGGTGTCTGTTAGGGCGCATCCCATCCGCTCGAGTTGATCGTTCTCGCCCGAGGTTTCGACTAAGGGGTCGCGCCTGCTCTGGGCCTGATAAGCCCGACGCTGTCGAGGTGGTGTGCTTGCCCGACTGGTCGCGGCTGTGACGGTGCCGGTCAGCGACACTTCGGTCACGGCCGCCCTGCGATGAGCTGAGCGAGATCGGTTCCGCTTGCCGTACCGGCGACCGGATCGAACGTCCAGATCACCGGCTCGGTGAGGGTGATGCTCCCCGACAGCGGCACGGCGTAGCGGAGGGTGCCGAACAACTGCACGATCAGGCCGCAACCACGGTCGAAGTCACCGACGTAGATGAGGTGGGTCGGCGGCGGCGCTACGAGGGCGAATACGTCACTGGCCTCGACGTGTTCGGGAAGCGGCTGGGCTTCGGGTGCGTCGGGTTCGTTCCAGAGCAACTGTCGCAGCCGTGCCGCGTCCTCGGAGTGCAGCCAGTCGTCGCCCAGGGCCTCGCGACCGAAGGCGAGGCCGAGCTTGGCGCCGAACCGCGGCCAGAGCGTCATGCTCAGGCTCGTCGGGATCGACAGCGTGCCCTCGTCCCTGATCTGCTCGATGCTCGTCTCGATTCGGAATCCGCCGTCGCCGTAGAGTGCGCGGGCGCGCTGTTCCATCTTGGGTAGCTCCTTGGCGGCAATGTCAGCGCCGTCGTCGATCTCGGTGATGAGCGTCGTGCCGGTCTCGTCGTCGCGAGTTCGTCGCGGAACGCGGCTGACGCGCGGCCCGACGCCGAGCTCGAGGAAGCCGCGGCTTCCGTCTTGGCCGTCACCGTAAAGCCTTGGCGCCGGTGGAACGTTCCCGCGAGCGTCGCGGATGCTGTACTTGTGACGCAGCGCGCGCATGAACTCGTGTTCCACGAACGGCCGGTCGACCTCGCGGCCGGCGCGCTTGTTGCACGGGTCGTCGTAGTCGGGGCTTGAGAACCCGTGACCGCCGACTGCGCGGGGGAGCGGATGCTCGACGGACTGTTCCGTGCAACGCTTCTTCTCGTCGCAGTACGGGCAGATGAAAGCCTCGGGTGAGCTCACGTCATCGGAGGCTAGCGATGGCCGCCGCTATCACCGAAGCGGCTGTTCGCGCGTCAGCGCCTCGAAGCTCGTCCAGAACGGACGGACGTGCTCGTCGTACCAGGCTCGGCCGTGGAACAGAGCCAGCGCGTCTCCTACGGAGTCGATCGCCTCTCCGACGATGGACAGCATCACGGAGGCCGCCGCAGCGCGGCGCTCCCACGTTGGATCAGGGCCACGTACCATCGTTCGGAGTAGGGGAGCAACGTCGCCCTCGACTGCGGGCCGCTGGTGGTGCCCGGCCTCGGACATATTCGTGTAAATCTTTTTGGTGACGGGCCCGGTGCGCGGCAACTCGGACCTGCCTTCGGCGGCCATCGCGGCGGCGAGCCGCTGCTCGTAGCGCTCTTCCGCGGCACGGACGGTGCCGGGACTGACGTACTCGCCTGCGAGCCATTTGCTCAGTAGGGCGTTCTCGTTGGGATCGCCGAAAGCGGAGAGCAGCCGGGTCGCCTCGTGAAGAGCGCGGCCGAGAGGCAGCACCTCGGCGGTGAATCCCTGCTCGACGAGGCAGATAAGCGCCTGGGCGATGCCAAGGCACCGTCCGGCCATCTGCCACACGGCGGCTGGACGTGTGCTGCCCGTCAGGTCGAGGTCGCACCCATCGGCGAGCGCTTGATGGGCGGTCGCGAGCGCGTCGAGCGCGACTCGGGGTGCCATGACGTGTGAAGCGATCGGCTGCTGGAGACGAGCACGATCGGCCGCATCTCGGGCGGCCTGCTCAACCCGGTTGCGCGCGATCCGCGGCGGCAGCGTCCGCGCCGTGACGCGGGGGTTCAGCTCATCAGGTGGCATCTGGAACGTAGCCTACGTTGGCTCTTCGGGCGCAACATGATCGTCGCCGTGTAACCACCTTTCGATCTCGAGCCGCTTCGTCTCTAGCTCAGCGCGGACCTGCTTGCGCTTCGTCAGGTCTGATTCCCTGGCGAAGCGCAGATACTCGTTGATCGCGCTACGGATGTCCCACTCGAACGCCTGCGCTTCCTCACGAGAAACAGCTACAGGCTCTTCGCCGTGGATCGCCAGCGAACGGACGTGCTCGTAAAGGTCGAGTGAGCGGCCAGGGAGAGAAAACCTCTCGTCGAGCGATTCGGACAGCGCAGCACGGTGCATCGCCAGATCCTCGCTCTTGATCCCCTTGCTGCGGTTGCCGAGGATGGCCTCAAGCGCGGCAAAAAGGAAGACAATCTTGATGACCGGGTCGGTCACAGAGAAGGAGCGCTCCCACCACGCTAGCGCCCTGCTCGCGCGTCGCTCGATGTCGTTGGGGCCACGCTCCTGTAGTTCCGCGACCGGAGGCGACGTCGCGAGTTCGACCAGCTCATCGTTGAGTCGGAAAGTGATCGGCTCGCCCGGTCGTCGTTTCCAACCGGCGCGCGGCTCGCCATCCACGGTGAACCAGTAGTGCGTGCCGATCCGAAAGCGGAGCTGGTCGTCCGCGATGGAGCGGTGCTCGCGAAGCCCGGCGCGAAGAAGTCGTAGCGCGTGCTCGGCGCTCTCTCTGCCGCGTTCCATCATCCGTAGGCCGCCGGTGCCTCTCGTTGGCACCGCGATCACCGAGTCGAGGGGCGACGGTGCGCCGCCGATCCATGTTGGAAGACTCGCGTCGCTGGCGGGGATGAAGGTTGCGCCGAACAACTCACGGCGCTGATCGACGATCAGATGCTCGACCGTGAACGAGCAAGTGAGGTCAAGCAGCTTGTGCGCGTACTCGCTCATGAACCAGCCAATGTGGCTCTCGCTCTTCTTGACTGCCGCGCGAGCAGCGAAGGTCTGTGCGGCGGCCTCCCGCTCTTTCCTATCCAGGTACTCGAAACGCAGGTCTTCCACGAGGTGCGCGCAGGCTTCGTCATAGGCGTACGCCCCCGCGCCATTGAGATCCACGACCACGCTTCCCGTGCCGGTCGGGTGTGGAGCAGTGAAGAACATGCTCCGCTCGTATGGACGTCGGAGGGTCGGTGCGCGTGCAGCTTGCTGAAGGCGCTTCAGGGCCTTCTTGGTCGGATCAGCCATGTCTCACGGGCGCGGGCGAATATGGGCGAATTGTGCGCCTCATCGGTGTCTGGGGGGCATGAGCGGCACGACAATGCACTGCCCCCCACAACGGGCCTCGGGCGCATCACCCGGGCCGAAAGCTGGCTGTCCGGCAAGGAAGTCACCGAGCAGGGATCAGGCGCTTGCCTTGTCGGCGTAGCGCTGTCGAGCCGCCTGCCGGGACACTCCGAGAGCCAGTGCGATGTGGTTCCAGGATCTGCCGTGCGCGCGAGCGAGGAGGACGGCCTCCCGCAAGCGGGCATCATCTGTTCTCACCGCCTCGGCTGCTGTTGCAACCTCGCGGAGGTCGTCGGTGCCCTCGACCTCGGCGGTGGCTGGGTCCAGCGAGTCGGCAAGTCGCTTGAATCGTTGGGCGGCCTGTTCGATTTCTTTGTCTGTGTGTCGGGTCATTGGTCACCTCATCCGAGGAATCTGTGGAACTTGGGTCGTAGTGGCTGTGCATGGATGACGACTGGGTCATCGTCTTCGATGTCGAGCACGCCGATCTCGAGAAGTGCTCCGTCGGATGCTGGGCCGATGAGCATGACCAAGTCATCATCCAGGAGCACTCGTCTCATGGCGTTGCGAACGGCGTGCCATATGTCCGCGTCGGCGATCCCGTGCTTTCGCGCTGGCTCACCGATCCGCATCCAGACAATATAGCTTGTCTGGAGCTTGTTCGGCTCCACTGGTGAGGGTTCGCAGCCCCAGTCGGCGGACCGCTACGAGATGTCGAGCCTGGACGCACCGAACACCGCGGGGTTTGCGCAACGTACGGCTCTCCACTGATACCCCAGGGGCGAAATAGCGCGCATTTCGCACCCACTTTTCCTGACGTTGCGTAGACCCCGGCCGTGGTGGCATGGTCGGGCGTGATGACGCGGTAGGTGGGCTGGATGTCGTGGCGGCCGTTGACGCGCAGCTCGGCGATGAGGATGCGTAGGAGCGCCTTGGCTTGTTGTGGCTCGGCGTTGGCGATGACACGCTCCACCTCCTGGGCGACGGTGGCGAGTTCCGCGGCCGTAGAGCGCGGCATGGGGGAGATCCGATTGTCTGTGGACCGCTCGGTCCACAATATAGGTGGCTATTTTTCCATTGCCGGACCTTATAGGTGGTAAACAAAAAAATGCTTGACATACGCCGTTTTGCTGACTATAATCGCGACGCATGGCGACTCCGCGCCTCAGCAGAACTGTTCGTCGCACGGCGAGTTCCCCAGGCGAACCAGCTAAGCGGCTTGTCAAGGCATATCTGCCCGTCGAGCTTTTGCGGCAAATGGACGCCCTGATCCTCTCCTCCGAAGGCGCATACCTAGATCGCAGCGAGTTCCTGGCCGAAGCGATTGCCGACCGCCTCGCTGAGGAGGCGCACGCGCATATGGCTCCTGAAGCTGCGGAAGTCACATCGATCGACGAGATCCGTGCGGTCCGACCCGAGACGATGACTAGCGACGAGGCGGTCGCGTTCGGCGATTGGGCGGCAGATGGCTCGCCCGTAACCCTTCCGGGCGTTCCTGGGCCAGCCACGAACTTCGGACTCCACAACCGCGATCTCCCCACAATCTGGGCCCTCGACTGGCTTGGCCGGCTTGTGAGCGAGGCAGGCCGGCCAATCACCTGGGCCCAATATCTGAGCGAGCTGGTCCCGCGTGCGTGGGCAACGGGGAGCGCTCTGCAGACTGCCGACCTTGCGAACGGTGCTCCGGCAAAGAGCGCCGCCGGGTTCCCGACGAACAAAAAAAAGCACGACGCAGCGGAGCAGCGCTTCCTAGCCCATTCGGTCGGGAGTGTCGCAATGCGTAAGGACACGTCGACGGCCACGCGGAACGACGGTCCGCTGTTTGTCTTTCGGCTTGTCGGGCTGGTCGTAGACGGCAACGCCGTCATGGTTGCCCCGACGCCCGAGGCTGTCGTGCTTCTGCGTGATCTCAGACGCGCCAATGCGAGTACGGTTCGGCCGCTCCCACCTGAGGCATGGGCTGCATTCTCGTCTCACCTTGAGCGATCCTCGCCAGAGGAGATCGCGATGTGGCGCCGTGTGCTCAACGTGCTCGTTGACAAACCCGGTCGTACAGCTGTGGCGACGCGCTGCTCGTGGTGGGCAGGAAGCATTGCCGAAACCAATGCCATGAGCTATATCGCGCGCGGCCGCGAGTGGGGGCTCGTAGAGCCAAAAATGGTCGACGGTCACTATGACCTGACTGAGTTGGGCACCTCCGAGGTCGAGGTTCTGAAGTCGTCCGGCAAGGAACCATGAGCGTGGAAGAGCCCCTTATCCATACGGCCATCAACGCCCGCACCATCGCTGACGTCGACCGTCTCGAGGGTGAGCTCATCAAGCGCTTCGGCATCCGCCGTACCCGCTATCTAGGTGACAATGAGTCCAACTGGTCCTCGGTAGCAAGCTCTGTAGATCCGCGGGGTATCGTATTTGAGCGCGTCACCAACATGTGGGACGCCGTCATTGAGGCGACCGCCCAGCGTCGGAGCGATTTCAGCCAACCTTCACCCGCTGCCGCGGCGCATGCCTTCCTCCATGTCCCGCCAGGCGGCCCAAGCGAAATGGCCGACAGCGAGCGTCGCGAAATTGCGGCGCTCTGCACAGTGGTCCTGCACGATTCGGACGACCCGGTTAGTCGGCCCACCCTTGCCTTCCGCGATTTCGGGATTGGCATTACACCCACGGAGATGCCGGGCACGATTCTCTCGCTCGAGCGCAACAACAAGCTTCGTAAGCCCTACCTGCACGGCGTCTTCGGCAAGGGGGGATCGGTCGCTTGCATGTTTAGCGCCGCTACGATCATCGTCACCCGCAAGCAGCCGGACTTGCTCGGAGCCGGTGAGGAGGACCGCATCGCGATTGCAGTTGTGCGTCAAGGCGATGCCGACGATGTTGGCCTGCCTTTTTTCCGCTATGTCGTCGGACCCGATGACTTGCCTTGGTCGGTGGCTGCCAGCGAGGCGCCCGCGTTCGAACCCGGAACGCTGGTAGTCCAGGTTGGCTATCAGGCTGAGAAGATGGGCTTGCAGAACTGGCAGAACGAGGAGTCGATTTACGCGTACGCCGAGACGCTGTTGTTTCGTCCCACCCTTCCGTATGGTCTGCAGGACGCCCGCTCCGGCGAGGCGAATCGGCGACCAGTCGACCGCCGCAGCAAGCCGGAGGTCGTTATGGGTCTTGGTCAGCGCCTCGAGACACCGAGCGAGGGCCTCTTGGCGGCGAGTCGCCCCGCCACGCTCGATGTCCCAGGACTCGGCAAGATCAAGGTCCGCTGGTGGCTGTTCGAGCACGAGGACCGTATCCGACGCCGCATCGCACGGGGCAACGTCGTTCTATTCACTGCTAGCGGGCATGTCCACCATGCTTGGAATCGGCAGCGGTTCACGGGTCTGGTCGAGGGTCGCCGTCGTGTCGCCCAACGCATCATTGTCGAGGTAGATACCGATGCGATCCCGCAGAAGACTCGCGTCCAAATCTTCTCATCGTTCCGCGACAGAATGCTCAAGATGCGGCACGGTGCCGCCCTTGAGCAGGACGTGGCTGAGTGGCTCAGCAATGAGCCCGAGCTGGGCGAGGCCGAGTCCCAGTTCACTCGGCAGGCGCTGCGATCGACCGGTGGCGGGGTGACGGCGGCCTTCCGTCAGCGTCTGAACCGGGCAATACGCACTCGCGTGCCGGGGTTGTCTGGGCGGCGCCGTGGTCCCGCACCGCGGCCGCCACGGCCCATCGACGAGCTGCATCCCGAGCCGACGATCTTCACTGGCCCGGAGACGGTCGAGGTTGTTCTCGGCCAGCGAAAGTCTTTGCACATGCAGTGCAACGCTGTAGATGGTTTTGTGCCGGACACTGGCGCAATCGAGATTGCAGCGGACGAGACGGCACCTGAGTTCGCCTATGGCGTAGGGGATCTGCGCCGAGGGCGTATACAGCTGAGTCTGCTCGCTCCTGGGGAGGCGCTACCAGGTGACTACCAAGTAACGGTGTCACTGTCATGGATGCGGTCCGCAGGTGGGTTCGCGACTCTCAGCTGGCCTATTGAAGTCAAGGTCGTCACCTCGCCCACGTTGCCAGGGCCACCAAAACCAAGGAATGGTGGTCATGGCAACTCACCAACAAAGCACGGCGAGATTGCGTTCCTTTGGCAACGACCAAGCGCCGACAACGGTTGGACCGACAAGATCGTGGGCGAGCTGCAAGATCTTAAGGGCGACGAGCTGGCAGAGGGTAACCCCGACGCCTACGGTGATCTTGCTGGCGTTGAGGAGACAATCCCGACGATCGTCCTCAACGAAGGGTTCACCGAGCTCCACAGCTATTTGTCGGTAACCGCTCATAAGGTGCTTGATCCCGGACTACAGGCGCGCAAGGATCGGTACGGTCTCGCGGTGGGTGTCACCGTGGCCAACCTCTGGACTCAAGAGGACAAGCTGCAGCGCGCGTATACCGCCTGGGAGCAGGCTCAGAATGGACGCGAGGAGCCGCCGAAGCCGATGACCGAGGAGCAGCGCCAGCGAGCGCTAGTTGAGCATGCTCGCGGCGTCATCGCGCTACTTCCCGACTTCGACGAGTTGTTGGCCGACGACGACGGAACCGAGACGATGAAGGATATTCCCGTCGGCGCTACGACTGCTATCCGAGAAGGCGTCTAGATCTGCCGAGTACGACCATGTAGCGCGTGGCTCTCAAGGCGGCCTGCCTAGTCTGGCAACCGTTCGTCATCATCTCGGGGGGGGGCCTTGACTCACTTTACGCGGCTTGCCTCTAGGCAAGCGCACGTGCAGATGCTGTATCGCATCAGAGCCGACGGGTCGCTACGAGCGGCATTTCGTAAGCTTGGCGGGGATGCGGACACGCTTAAGATCGCCGGGCTCAAGCTTATGAGACCCGCCGTGGTAGCGCCGGCTCACACGGAGTAGGGCGCGCTGGCCCGGCTTTGAGCGGAGCCAGTCGGCCAGTGTCTCGGGCGCGGCGCCGTTCCGCATCGTGATGCCGAAGAGGTTGTTCGAGGGTACGGCCCCTACGGTGTTTATGACGATCTTGAAATCGTTTTTCGAGAGCGGGGCGATGAGAATGTCCGGCTGCGGCAAGCTGGTGATTGAGTACCAAGGCTTTCGTTGCGCAACCAAAAAGCGCTTGCTCACCTCGGCTTCGAACTGCTGGACGTACGCGTGTAGCGGTCCGTCTAGAAGATAGTCGCGCGGTATGGCCAAGAGCCAGCGCTTGGTGTGTGTGTCGCCCCAGGTCGCATGAGCGGCGGCGTCCATCTCCGACGCCGAGAATCGACGTAGCGTGGGTGTAGCGGGCACGATGACGTCGCGGGGCAGGCTCTCCGCCTCGGCATCAGTAAGGAAAAACATTGTGCTCGCGCCCGTTGCGACACCTCGCCGCACAGCCGCGATCTCAGACAGAGCGAAGCTGGCAGAGTGGGCTTCGCTCTCTTTTCGCGAGAACCAGTTTGCGGGTTCGACACCATCACGGCTGTCTTCCCACTTTTCCAGCACCTCCGGCTCCTCGGCTTCAAACCGAACGCGAGCAAACTGGATGGGAGCACGTTGAGTCTCGACTGGGCCTGCGAAGAGGATCGCGGCCTGCACTGACCGGCCACTAAAGGGCCTAGTCGTCGCAGGCGTCCGCTGTATCGTGACTGGACGCTCTGAACGCCACAGGGCTCGGCGTAGGCCGAGGCCCGCTCTCGTGAAGCTAACGGAGCCAGGGAGCACCATACACGAGGCATCTTCGGCGCGCATGTGGTTTAGGGTCGCTGCCTGGAAGAGAACGGCAAGGTTCGCGTGGCCGTTATCGACGATCTCGCCGCAGAGCGCGGTCGCCCTTAAGCGATAGTCAATCGGCAGTTCCTGAATCCGAGTGTAGGGCGGATTGCCCAGTACCAATACTGGTCCTTGGGCTTGCGCGAAACGGTCGCCAAGATCATGAAGATAGTCGTCAAGCTCTAGACGAACTCGCGACAGTACCTCCGCGTCCTCGGACTCGACGTCGATCTCGAACGCGATGCGCGCCGCCAAGAGCCCAAGCGTCACGACGTTGACATCGACCGCAAATACGCGGGCTCTTGGCCATCGCTTCGCGGCGGCAAGAGTGAAGGCTCCGACACCGGCTCCTGGATCGATGATGCGAACCGGCTCGCGGTCCATTGCGGCGGCAGCGAGATCGAGCATATGATCGACAACGGGTGTTGGCGTAAACACCGTCCCGAGTCGCCTTCGGTGCGCTGGAGATATGCTGGTGTCGTAGAGGACGGACAACGGGTCGGTTCTTGTGCCGAGACCCTCGCGGACCGCCTTTATAATCGGAGAAGGTGGGCTCGGGCTGCGTTCGGCCCAGAGTCGAATCGGCTCTGGCCAGGCAGCCACGTGGTCGTCGGCCACCCCGGCGGCAATTCCACCCAACGCCGCCAGAATCCGACGCTCATCATCATCTGCTCCTGCGACGTCTGGAAGCCAACGAACTGGTGCTGTACTTGCCCATCGTCGAAACGCCCGTGCCAGAGCAGGTATCGTCTTGAGGCTAGGTTGCGCGGGGGGCCTAGACATCAGTAGCGACGATATACAGCTATAGGACGCCGTGTCTGCAGTTCCTCTCGGCTCTTGCTGTGGGTGGCTCCGCACAAACCCAGTGTAGCGTTTTGTCAGCCATCAGCGAGTCGATACTGCGACGGCGAGACCCCAGCAATCCATAAGTACTGCTGCTCTGGCGTGGCCGATGCGCGAGTTGACGGAGCCACTCGTTGCGGTACGCTTCGATAATGGCAACCACGCTCGACAAGGACAAGCTGCACGATGTGCTCGATCAGGCGGTGATCGTGATCGACGAGCGGGATCTGGAGCGCTCGCGGCGCGATCCTCGCGTGCGCGCGCTGCACGAACAGGGTGCGAGGCTCCGGGCTGAACTGGAGGCCGAAGGCGCAAACTACGATTGAAGGCTTAGCCACTGTCGGCGTAGCCTGGCGTTGCCCGGCACGTGTTGCTCGGAGTCTTGGAAGCCGAAGCGCTCCCGCCACATCTCGGCAGTTCGCTCATCGAAGGGGTCGACTACGAGCACGGTGGCGCCTATGTATGTCAGTGCCAGGCGTGCGGTGTCGACCGCGTGGATCAAGAGTTCGTCGCCGATGCCGGGTGAGTCAGCCGCGCGAGCGAACTGCGCGAGCAGGACTGCTGGCTGGGTGCGGTAGTGCACGCCCCCGAGCCGGGCTCGCTGCTCACGGCTGAGTGCGACCTGCGCGGCGCACAGCCCGTAAACGCCCGCGACCCTGCCGTGGCCGAGCCGTACGCGGACGGTCGCCTCCTGCGGCTCGTTCAACGCTCGCTCCGTGAGCCATTCGGCGACGCTCTCGCCGGCGGGACCTGGTACGGCCTGAAACGAGTGGATCGCCTCGTTCAGCTCGGGAAGCGCCGCGACGACTCGTTGATCGACACGCACGTACGCGCGTGCACGTTCCAGCACGTCGCGCGAGGGCAGCGGTTTGGGAGCACTCATGGCGGCAGGCAGCGTACCCGCTGCCCCGTCGTCGCCTGCGTCTACGTCAAGCGCAGCGGCTCCGTTCGCACGACCACGGGGTTTGCGCAACGTACGGTCCTCCCCATAGACAACTATCTGCGGTTTAGGGTCCCATCCGCCACGGGCGGGTCGCCGCGGGAGCTGGACCTTTCACCCGGATTGACTGCCCGGTCCGATTTCCGCCAGACATCGCGGCTGCGCCCTGCCACGCTGCCCAAGGTAACCGTGACCGAGGGGAGTAGATGCAGATGCACACCGAGACCGCCCACCCACCAGACTCGATGCGACGTCAGGATCTCAGCTTCCCGTCGAACTCCGAGCACTGTGCAGCCTGGCTCTATCCTGCCCGCGGCACCGCCGAGCAGGCACCGATTGTCGTGATGGCTCACGGCCTCTCGGGTACCCGCCGGGATGGGCTCGGAGCGTTCGCCGAGCGGTTCGCCGAGGCTGGCATCGCCGCGCTCGTCTTCGACCATCGCGGCTTCGGCGACAGCGAAGGCGAGCCGGACCTCTTCCACCCCCGCCGCCAGATCGAGGACTGGGCGGCGGCGATCGCCTTCGTCCGCTCCCTTCCGGATGTGAACCCCAACCGGGTCGCGACATTCGGCTCCTCGATGGGCGGAGGGAATGCCCTCGCCGCGGCCGCTGCGGACGAGAGGATCGCCGCCGCAGTCAGCCAGGTCCCGTTCTTGGACATGCTCACCCAGGCGCACCGCGCCTCGCCGGGCGCCAACCTGCGGATGCTCGTGGCGGCCGTCAGAGGCCGTCACCTGCGCGCGATCGGCCAGCCGAACGAGCCGGCATTCATAAACGCACCGGGCAGTCGGGAGGGCTGGCTGCACGTCGTCTCGATCGGCGAGGACAGCCGCTGGCGCGACCGCGTCTCCTCGCGCTGGCTGCTCGGCCGCCCCTACCGTCCGATCCGCCACGCCCGCCGGCTGCACTGCCCGTGGCTCGTCTGCGTCGGAGAGGCCGATCGGGTGGCCCGGCCGGGACCGGCGATCCGGGCCGCGAGGAGGGCCCGGCACGGCGAGCTGCGCACCTACCCCGGCGTCGACCACTTCGACATCTATGACGGCCCCGAGCACGAGCTTGTCGTGGCGGACGAGGTCGAGTTCCTGCGGCGGACCCTCGGCCTGGCTGGTCGGACATGAGCGCAGAATCACCTGGAACGGGAAGTCCGGCCCGGCAGCCGATTTAGGCGACGAGGGTCCGGCGCCGTCCTCTGCCTGATCTGGCGTCTGCTGCACGTGACTATGCCAAAGACAGGCCCGGAGCGCGCACGACGGGGTTTGCGCAACGTACGGTCCTCTCCATTGAAAAATCCAATAACGGCGGGCAATTCGCGGAGATGTGGAGGGACAATCGCGGACAAGTTCGGGCAAGAAGGATAACAATCTGCGGTGTCGGTGCGGTGACGGACCTGCGGGTGATACGGAACTGGCCTACCTTCACTTGCTCGGGCGAGGGTCCGCGAGTTGCTCGGCGATCTGGCCAAGCTCAGGCTTCCGCGGCGCGCAGTCTTGGCTGAGATGCCGGTGTTTGCAGGTGCCGCTTCGATAGCCAATACAGCAAGCAGCCAAGGATCACAGCGAACACGGCCGGGAGCAACATCGTCGCCATGACACCATGAGCCATGCCTCCACCCACCACTCCTCCTAATCCGGCAAGCCCTGAGCTGAGTCCAGCGGCGCTGTAGCCGGGTACGCCCAAGGCATGCACTGCGTAGAGGGATACTCCGACTCCGAGCCCTGCTCCGCCGATCGCGCCGTGGCGCCCGACGCGTTGGGCCTGGCGTTCCTCCTCGGTGAGATATGGCTTGTCCCGAAGCGCGACGCACATCGTCCCTGCGGCAAGCAGTCCTGACGTAGCGCCCAACAGCGCGATGCCGTTCACCACGCTGCCTCCTCCGACGCGTGAGAGCCCCGACATTAGGTTCGGCGCGCTCATTGGAGCCGTTTGACCCATAACGACGACGACGTTCCTTCCAATGGATGGGCCGCCGACGCCCACACCAATGACGCCCGTGCCCGATGCCACAGTTTCGACTTGGGCGCTGCTGCGCTCGCCGGTCACGCACCACGTCGCGAAGTGCTCGCAGTTGTTGAAGACCAGGTCGTACCCCGACTGGCCGAGCATGGAGCGGGCACGCGCAGCGACTGCACCGGGATCTGGCCGGATGCCGTACGCCCGGATCTCTACGGCTCCTCCCTTGGCAAAGGTGTCGAGTGTCGTCAGCCGGACGAGCGAGTCGCTCTTGGTTCCGTTGGGCGCGTGGTAGTGGATCACGGTCTCGTCGCCGAGGTCGATGCCGTGGTGCTCGTACCCGCCTCTGTCGACGTATATGTGGTCTCCATATGCCATAATTGGCTCCTGACTGTGCGTACTTGGATATCGACCGATTGGCTGCTGTTGTTGAAAGTAGCGCAAAAAGCCCGCTCCAACACAGAAAAGTTGCCAAAATAGACCGAAAGCAAGTTAAGGGTCCTGCTACTGAGAGTACATACGGATGACAGATATCAGTGAGGGTACAGCACGGATCACGACCGCCGAGCTTCTGGTGCTCGTTGACGGCTCCGGGACCACAGCTCGACTCCTCGAGTATTGGCGACAAGAGGGCCTTCTGCCCAAGGCGGAACGTACAGGCCAGAGCGGCAAGCGGCCGGAATGGACCTACCCCCGCGAAGCAGCCGACCAGCTCACAACGCTGCTGCGCCTTCGAAAGAAGACCAAGCAACCAGATGTCCTGCGCGTCGCCCTGTGGTTCGAGGGCTTCCCTATCGAACCCAAACGGGTCCGAACCTCGATCATCGCCGTTCTCCGGAGATCACTAGAGATGTTCGCCAAGGAGATCGACAAACGCAGAGAGAGGGCTGTCTCCTCTGAGGATTCGACGTGGGCGGCACTCGAACAGATCGGGCGTCTGTTGGCAAGAAAGCGCGGCCGGACCACGCTGCCGCGCTATGGACGGCAGACTCGGGAAGAGCGCGATCGCGCGATGACGCTGATGCTCGGCCTCGCATTTGGACACGACGGCGCCGCGGCGCGACTTAAAGACGACGCACCACACGTTGAGCGGATGCTTGGCCTCTACCGCGGCAGACGTTCTCGAGCGGGCATGGGGGCATGGCTGGACGGGCCGGCTGGCGAGGGCATGGACGCATTCGCGTATCTCGGCAGCCTGCCCGCACTAATCGAGACGTTCGAGACGGTGAGCGATGAGGAACTCGCAGCCGGCCGTGTCTCGGCGCGAATCATGCTCGACGGGATGGCGGCCTTTGCGCATATGGCCGATGCTTTTGCCGTCACCGAGAATGCCGTGGGCCTCGCCGCGATAGACGTGTTTCGGGACGAGCCGATCACCGCCGTATGGATGCCCGCGTTCGTGATCGCCGCCAGCAGATCCAGCGCGCTGAGCGAGAACCTGCGCTCGGTCTTGAACGCTCTCAGTCAGGACCTCCTACCGGTAGAGCAACGCGCTCGAGAGTTGGCGGCGTTGTCGGCCGAGGACCTACACCAACAGCTCCCCGAGCTGGAGAGCCTCCCATTCATCGAGCAGGTCCGTCTCAAGCGTCTCATAGCTCAATACCGTGACGAGTAACCCGGGTAGAGGCATGACTTTTCGGTGCACGCATTGTGATCGCCGTGTGCCGGTGGAGCGGCGATCTGGTGAGCATCCGCTTGGGGCAGGCGATAGGCGGGGGCGGCTGTTGACGCGGGATGTCTGCGGCGAATGCGGGTCCTCCGAGCCACTCCCGAGGAGCGCCAGCTCCGGAATTGGTGGCGCAACGCTCCTCAGGGCGAGTGCATGATCTGGTACCGACTTCGCCGCGACGTGGTGGAACCTTGGCCGCGCACCGCGCGCACCAGTCGAGGGGCAGAGTGACCGACGACGCTGGCGCGGCTACCGCAACGCCCGAAGCGCGAGCGTCCCACGCGGCACCCTGCATACGACCGCTTCCGGGCGAAGCGGAAGTCTGCCGAACAGACGCCGAGACGATTGCAGATCGTCCCTTGCGGGCGGCCGGAAGCACCGGTGAGCAGATGCTCGCTTCACGCGGAGCGACAGTCAGCGTGCCGGCTTCGCGGGCGCTTCTTGGGCGGTTTCACGCTCCAGTTGGCGCTGATGCCAGGTTGCGCGTGTCGTTAGACTTGCGTCCGCTAATTGATTCTCCCGAGAGGTTTGGTTGAGATGGCAGATCCGGCGGAGCCGCTTGTCGGCTACGGAGAGGTTCAGCTGCAGCTGATGGCGGAAAGCGCCAATAGCTACGACACGCTTTCGCTGGGTGGCCTTGCCATCCTTGTGGCCGGCATCGCGGCGCTCGCGAGCCTCAAGACGGTGATCGGCACTGGTTGGTGGGCCCCGATGATTCCGTTGGCGATAGCGGCCCTGGAATGCGTCGGGGCGTTGGCGGCGAAAGGCATCGACGTGGGCAAGCCACTCGCCAAGGTGGCCGTCGAGACGAGGGCAAGACGGAGGAGGAGATCAACGGCGTGCTGATCGGGGAGCTAGCTGTGGCGCTCCAGCAAATCGAGCCACAGATAGAGACCAAGCGGTCGCGTCTGACCGCTGCGTTGTTTTGGGTCGCGATCAGCGGAGTGCTCTCTGCTGCGCTCTTCCCGAACGTCTAACGTGCGTCTAGACTGTCGGCCATGGCCAGGACACAGCATTTTGTTGAGCTTCCGGCGCCAGCCCCGCGCCGCCTTAAGGACGGTAAGCCCGTGCTGCACGTTGAGTTGCCGCGCGAGGTGACCGACCCCGAGCAGTTCGAGGATGTCGACCTGATCCCAGCCGGGGACAGGGAGATTGTCCCGACTGGGTTGGCGCCGCTTTCGGCCGTACTTACGACAGGGTTGCTCGGGGCGTTCGCGGGGGTCGCGAGGCGTCGTCACAGCCATAAGTCCGAGCGCGTCCAGGCCAAGCTGGCTATGGACGCGTACGTCACGTCGGTAGCGAGCCAGGGCGACCCGGCAGAGCAGATCGCCAAAGCGAAGGCGCTTCTGGACCAGGGCGCGATCAGCGCGGCGGAGTTCGACGAGCTCAAGCAGAAGGCGCTCGCGTAGACGAAACCTGCTCTGCCCGAGAAGCCATTCTCGGGTGCCCAACAGCCGCTCAAGCCTCAGGCGACGAGCGAAGCGGCGGACGAGATCACGCTCCCCGGCCAGCGCGCTCACACGAAAGCGGGAGCACGACCAGGGCTCGACCTGACGCCTCGTTCTCGTCCGTTGCGCTCGGCTCCTCGGTGCTCGGTGGGACGCTCGCTCGGCCCAGCAAAGCGCAAGCGCGGGGCATCTGCCTTGGTATGCCCCAGGGCTGGGACGCTGGCGTCGACGGCACTATTCCCACACGATTCCAGGCACGCCAGTGCTGCGGAGCTGCCCACTCCGCGCGAGCGCTCGCCGCTAGCGCCCACGGGGATCGACGCCTTCGAGCGGCCAGTGGCGGACCACGCCGGGGAGCCAGCGGCCATCCTCCTCGCGCGTGAGGATGAAGCGGCTGATCGTCAGCTGGCCGCCCTCATGGTCGCCATAGAGCAGGTCGACGGTCAGGACCTCACCCGCTAGGAACGCCTCGCGCAGTCCCTCGCGGAAGGGATCGTCGTGCTCGCGTATCGCCCCCTGCCAGAAACCCGTGTCGCCCGCTGGCACGTACAGGTCACGTGTCTGCGGGCGATGCTCGCCCCGCTCGGCGTGCGGGGTGTCGATCTCCGGGTGTCGCGCCAAAAAGCGCCAGGCTTGAAGGACCGCGAGACCGTTGCCGACGTTGCGAAGTGGGATCACGAAGTAGTAGCTCTCGCCGTCGCGCTCGACCGCTGCCGTGCCACCCTCGACGCGCACCATCCGCCCCTCTCCGAAGCGGACCGTCTCGGGCGGATCATTCGGGCGCGAGGGAGCGAGCACCGGTCGCAGGCCGAGCAAGAGCGCCCGCTCGGCAATGGCCGTCGAACGCTCCGCAATGCGCGTTGAGCGCTGCCCGAACCGCACCGAGGAGAACGTCGCAACGGCTAGCACGAGCGTGCCAACAGCGGTCGCCAGGGAGGCAACCGTCGGCCAGTCGAGAGCCATGGGCACCGTCATTGACTAAATGCTCTCGCCGGGAGCGGACGGTGGCGACGGTTGGGAGCGCGCTGGCCGTATTGGCGGAGTGCAGAAGCGCCTCAGGCTCGCACAATCACGCCCGGTTGTCGTCCTGTCCGCGGGTGTGCAGCTTCTCCGAGACCTCGTCACCCTCCCAGCGCGCGGTGTTGGCGATGCCCGCTCCGATGAGGGCCAGCGTCGCCGCGCGGTGGCGCCGAGCTGTGCAGGCGCCCGCTCACAAGGCCTCTGCTTCGCCGGCAAAGCAGAAGCGACCGCCACGGCTGCGTGGGCCACTCGTGCTCGTCCCGAGCGGGAGCCCGGGCGTGGCAGCTGAGATGACTGGTTTGCCCCTCGAAAGCGGCACTCTGGCTCCGAGTGATGCGTTTCGTGGGCGAGCGTGCGGCATGTGTCAAAGCACACGGCGCGGCACTCCTCCGCCGCTAGTGACCGTCGCGTGGCGCCAGCTTTGCCACCTCCAGAGCTGCGCTCACCTGTTGGCACGGTGCGCGGCATGTGCCAACGGTCTGCCAGATCACGAACGCATCATCAAATGTGTCGAGCGCAACGCTGGCTTCTGAGGCTCCAGGCGCGGACACGCGCACCGGCGTCAGCCAGTCGCGCGCCGACCTCGGCAACCTTGCGAGACGAACGAACGGCCGATACGCACCCGCCTGCTCCCACACCACGGCGGCGTCGCCCCGTGCGTTCATCGCCACCCGCGGTGCCGCCGCCGGCAGCTGCCTGCCACGGGCGGGGGGACAGGCACCCCCGCGACACACGCGAAGGGCCGGCGCGACGTGGCCCCACATCGCGACGGTCGTTTGCGGCCACCAGGTACCTGAAGGGATCGACCCGATGGCAGCAACGACAGCGTTACTCGTCCGGCTGTCGCGTTCCCACACGGCAACGATCCTGCCCGTCGGGGCGGAGCCGAGCTGAGCGTTGCTAGCAGATTCGCCTGGCGACGACAGGTCTTGCGCGGCTCCCCAACTCGCCGCGGACGCATCGCCGAACGCCGATCGAATTGCCGATGGTCGCGATTCTCCTCGAGGGCCCGGGTATGCGCGTGCCTGTTCCCACACGGCGACGGCGCGCCCCTCGGCGTCGATCGCCACGTGCGGGCTGCTCAGCCCTACGTTGCCGTGCGCGAGCGTGATCGAGGGACGCCATCCCCCGCCCGACGGCCGCCACGCAGCCTCGATCGCCTGACCTTCGCCTCGCACGAAGACTTCCCACACCACCACCACGTCTCCACGTCCGTCAAGCGCTGCCCGCGGCGCTCTAGAGAAATCCGTGGCGCGCGACAGCGCCACCGCCGGACCAAAACGCCCCGTCTGAACCGACCCGCTCACAGTCTCGATGACCCGACCGGGCTCTTCAGCCAAGGGCGTATCGGGTTCCTCCTCTGAGCCTTCCAACCACACGACCAGGACTTCGCCACCCGCGCCGATGACGACACTCGGCATCGCTTCGCACCCATCGCAGGGTTGCAGTCTGGCGATCACAGTTGGCGCGCGCCAGTGGCCGAGCCCCGCGGGTCTGACGGCGGCTTCCAGATGACTGATCCCTTCACGGACGGGGCCTGCGCCGTTCGAGGTCCAGATTGCGACCGCGTCCCCATGACCATCGACAGCCAACCGCGCGGATTCGCCTGCGGCCAGCGGCGGGCTGATGGCCCATCGAGATCGACCCGCCCGCTCATGAGCGACACGCACAGTGCCCTGCCCGAACTCCAGCGCGCGCCAGCTCGCCACCGCATCGCCGTGATCCCCCATGCCGATCGACAGCGAGTCAAATCTCCCTTCCGGGAGCGAGGGCACGAGCGTCACCGGCACGACCGGTGCCGCGATGGCCACGGCGGCGATCAGCACCCACGCGAGCGCACATGTGACGAGCAACAACCCTGCCCGCCCGGCGCGACGCGGCTCTGCGCTGCGACTCATATTCAACCCATGCTAACCCGGCGTGCATGCTTCCGTACACCTGGCGATATGGCGTGCTCGCATGGCCGGCCGTCAGGCCCGTTGCTCGTCCAATCCGAGCGTGAGCGAGGGTCTCGCTCAGACGCTCGCTCGGCCACCAAAGCGCCGGGCGGAGGGATGGTGTCATGCCTGGACTGGAGCGTTCAGTTCAGGCTCAGGCGTCGCAGCCATTCCCGAAGCAGGGCGAGCTCGCCCTCGGCGAGACTCGGCGGCGGCTCGGCGAGTGCGGCGCCGAGAGCGATAGCTGCCGATGCCACCGTGGCCTGCTCGTCTCCCTTTGTCTTGCGGCGTTCTGAGGGGGAGGTGGTGATGCGCTCGAGGATCGCACCACGCACGTCATGCGAGAGCGCGAGATCACGGTCCTCAGCCGGCTGGCTGATCAGGGTCAGCACGACACCCGTACTGGCAGCGAGAATCTGCCGCGCCGCGTGCTCCGGCGCGACTCGCAGCCGGCGCTCGCGGGCTGCTGGTTGAAGCGCGTTGAGGATCATTGCCTCGACCTGTGAAACGACCCCGCACGGCTGCGCTGGGATGGGTCGGCCGTAGATGCGCGTGTAGAAGTTGGGGTTTTCCAAGCCGTATTGCACATGGAGATCCCATCCGTCGCGGATCGCGGAAATGGGATCGTCCTCGGCGACACTCTCGTCTGGACGCTCGGCGAGGAACTGCTTGAAGCCGTGGGTAATCACAGCGTCCAGCAGGCCCTGCTTGGTGCCGAAATGGTGGTAGAGGGTCGGGGCCTGAACTTCCGCGCGCTCGCAGATCGAGCGTGTCGAGACCTCGCCCCCGCCGGCGGCGTCGAGCAGGTCGGCTGCGGCGACCAGCAGTCGGTCGCGGGCGCCTGCCTTGTCGACGCCGACGTATGGTGCACTCGGGGTCATGGTCTGACGATAGCGCCGTCTCGCACATCGCTATCCGGGCCATTGTAGCGCTATACAGGTCCGTGTATCATCTACATGAAGGCGATCCCCGGCTACAACCGACAAGGAGATTGAGTCATGTCCGTTTCCACTCCGGACGTCGTGCGGCGGTACTTCGAGGCGGACAGCGACCGAGACATCAACGCAATCGTCGCGCTGTTCAGTGATGACGCCACTGTGATCGATGAGGGCCAGGAGCGCCGCGGCGTCCGGGAGATCCGCGACTGGCAGACTGGCCCCGCCTCGCAATACGAGTACACGGTGACCGTCACCAGCGAGAAGCCGCTCGGCGACAATCGCTTCCGGGTTACCGGCCGCCTCGATGGGAACTTCCCCGGCGGCACGGCCAACCTGAACTTCGACTTCACCGTCGTCGGCGACCTGATTAGCCACCTGAAGATTGCGCCATGAGCGCCGGCTCACCAGCCCAGATTGGCGACGACCCCCTCGGCAGGCACGCTCTCGTTAGCGGCGGCACCCCGGAGCTGGCGCCGCGATCGCTGGAGCCGAGCACATCATCGACGGCGGCATGCTGCCGACTGTGTGAGCGACCAGTCATGCCTGGCAGAACCACGCAGACCACAACCCAGACCTCGCGGGCCGATCGCATCATCGCTCGCGTACGCGCGATCCCAAAGGGCTCGGTGTGCACCTACGGCGACATCGATCCCTCCTCACCTCGCCTGGTCGGGCGCCT
Organism: Solirubrobacteraceae bacterium; assembly: GCA_035567335.1. GTDB lineage: Bacteria > Actinomycetota > Thermoleophilia > Solirubrobacterales > Solirubrobacteraceae > Palsa-744. Next base: position 156,151 of record DATMPZ010000032.1, on the reverse strand, counting down.
ACTGGCACAGCATTACCGGCCGGCTACGGACGACTCGGCCGATGTCGATGTCCCCTGGCACCGCGTCGTGCGGGCAGACGGCAGCCTCCCCGTGGGCGCAGCGCAGCTCGCGCGCCTACGTGAAGACGGGGTGCCGATACGCGGCGGCCGGGTCGACTTCAGCCGCATGGAGACTCCTGCGACGCAGGTTTCGGACGAGCGAGAGCTCAGTGGTTTCGAGCGGGTGGGCACCGAGCATCAGCCCAGGCGTCGAGTGTCCCACGCAGAGGCAGCCCGCATCCTGGCGGCGCGTGACTCGGTCATCGCCAGACTGCTCGCAGAGGCAGGTCCGCCCCGCATCCGTCGCCCTCGCGAGGCGCATTTCGCCGCACTGGTGCGCGCCATCGTCTACCAACAACTTGCGGCGCCAGCGGCGACTGCGATTCATGGCCGACTGCTCGCGGTGCTTGGCGGCGACCCAGGGCCCGGCGCGCTGATCGCTCTTCCCGATGAGACTCTTCGAGCGGCCGGGCTGTCGGCGAACAAGGCTGCCTCCCTACGAGATCTGGCGACCAAGGTGCTCGAGGGGACAGTGGTTTTGTCCCCGAGAGGACTCGGTCGGCAAAGCGACGAGGAGGTAGCGGCTCGCCTGACAGCCGTTCGAGGAATCGGTCCCTGGACCGCCGACATGTTCCTTCTGTTCCAACTGCGTCGCCTCGATGTTTGGCCGGCAGGCGACCTCGGGGTTCGACGCGGCTACGGCCTTGCGTGGAATGTCTCGATGCCGAGCGCCCGCGCCCTTCAGCCGCTTGGCGAGCCCTACCGGCCCTACCGCTCGATAGCTGCCTGGTATTGCTGGCGTGCCGCAGAGCTCTACGCTGGGGCGGCAGGCAGCGCGCTGACGCGATAGACGCCGTCACCACACGACCGCACGCTCAGCATTGCGAGCGCATTATCAGGTCCGCCGGTCGCTTGCGCGTTGGACGAGGACTGCGTTTGCGCGCGGTGATCGCCTGGCGCAAGCGGGCGTGTGCCGGCCCTCGTTCGACGCGCTCGAAGGTCGTCCAACTCGGCGGTCTCGCTCGCGAGGCGTGGTCGCGTCTCAAAGGTGCTGTAAATAAGCCGGAGCCATGAAGGCGACGGCGTAGGTTCCCTCAAGTCCAGCAAAGACGAAGAAGGAGGCCTACGCCGTGAGACGTACGGTACCGCCGTCGGCGGAAATAGAAGAGCAAATCGATGAGCTGCTCGCCGTGGGAGTTGGTGAGAACCCGCGGGAGTCGCTGTCCGGGCTCGCCAAGCTCGGCGCCAGATTGATCATCCAGCGGGCTGTCGAGGACGAGTTCGACGCCTGGCTCGGGCGCGCCAGGTATGACCGGCGAGACGACTATCAGCGAGGGCTGCGCAACTATCAGTCAGGGTTGCGCAACGGCTTTCGCCCGCGCAAGCTGCAGACCGCCGAGGGCGAGCGCAACGGCTTTCGCCCGCGCAGGCTGCAGACCGCCGAGGGCGAGCTGTCGGTGGAGATCCCGCAGGTCAGAGAGGCAGCCGAGCCGTTCGTCTCAAAGCTCTTCCCGAGGGGAGCCAAGCTGCTGCGCACCGAGCCGCTGCGGGCGATGGTGATCGGCGCGTTCGTGCGCGGCCTGTCGATGCGCGACATCGAGTCGCTGTGCGAGAAGGCAGGTCTCGGGAAGCTCTCGAAGTCGACCGCATCACGGATCTGTGAGGAGCTCCGTGAGCGCTTTGAGGCGTTCAAGCGCCGCGACCTCTACGACGTCCACCTCGCCGCACTGTTCTTAGACGCGGTCTTCCTGTCGGTCAGGCCCGACGGGCCCAAGGAGGGCGTGCTGGTCGCCTGGGGCTTCACCGAGGAGGGCGAGCGCGTGCTTTTGTCAGTGATGCTGGGTATGCGCGAGTCCCACGAGGACTGGCTCGCCCTGGGGCGCGATCTGATCGCCCGCGGGCTGGGCGCGCCGCTCTTGATCGTCGCTGACGGCGCGCCAGGGCTGATCAAGGCAGTCGAGCAGTGCTGGCCAGCCTCAGATCGCCAGCACTGCGCCGTTCATCGCGTGCGCAACCTGCTGGCGAAGCTGCCCGAGCGCGAACGCGAGCGCGTGCGAGCAGCGTACTGGCAGGCGCTTGACGAGGCGATCAACGAGCAGGACGGCAAGCAACGACTCAAGGCCCTGGTCGAGGAACTCGATAAGGCCGGCTACACCGCCGCGGCCAAATGCCTCGCCGATGACCTCGACGCGCTCGTCGTACACCTGCGCTACCCAACCAGACACCGTCGGCGCTGGCGCTCCACGGATGAAAAAGTCAAGGGCCTCTGGTTGTGGACATGGTCGGGTGAGGGGTTTAGGCTGGTGTGTGGGCGTGGTCGACCCCCGAGCGAAGTGCAGGGTCTGGGGCTTTGGCCTGCCGCGCAGCTTGTCCCTTCGGGTGACCTGATAGTCGCGCCCCACTGGCGGCGGCCGCGCCCTTCTTCTTTGCTGGTGCCTTGGCCTGCCAGTCAGCGACGAGCCGTTGGTAGGCGTGCTCTGCCTGCTCGGCCAGGGCGCGCTCCTGCGCTCGGACGTCCTTCAGGGAGTACGCGGCGGCCTTGCCCTTCTGTCCACGGCGAGAGGGCATCCCGGCCCGCAGCTCGAGCGCTCGGAGCTTCTGCGCTGTCAGCGATGGGCGCCGGTGGGCATAGTCTTGTTCGCTGGTGATCATGTGCCAGCACAGGCAAGCCAGCTTGCGCGCGGTGGCTACGACAGCGATCTGCATCCCGCGGCGGGCCCGGATGCGCTCGAAGAATGCCCGCAGCGGTCCAGGAGTCTTCACTGCGACCCACGCGGCCTCGACGAGCATCCCGCGGGCGTGAGCGCGGCCCTGCTTGGTGATCCGCCCGTGAGACGCGGGCTGCCCGCCGGACTGGCGGACCCTCGGGTTCAGCCCGAGATAGCTGACGAGCCTGTTCGGGGAGGAGAACCTGGAGAAGTCCCCGACCGCCGCGACGATCGACAACGCGACGGTCGCGTCGACCCCAGGGATCGTCATCAGCCGCTTGACATCGCTGCTGTCCAAGGCGATCTTCGCGAGCGCCGCTTCGATGATCCGCAGCTCCTGCCCGTGAAAATCAAGCTGGCGCAGCAGCGCATCGACGGCCTGCAGCTCATCCCCTGGGAGCTGCTGTCCTGAGAGCCACCGGCGTCCCTTGATCCCGAACAGGTCAGCCGCCGGGCACCGCTCCACAAGGTTGCGGTGAAGGATCGACTGCACCTGGTTCTTCAGCCGCGTGCGCTGCCTGACGATATGCGCCCGCCGCGCGACCTGCCGGCGCAGCGCCTGGGTCTCATCATCAGCGACCCACACCCCCGGCAAGAAATCGGCCGCCAGCAGCTTCGCGAGCGTCGCCGCGTCGACCTTGTCGGTCTTGATCTTCGCCTCCGCGATCGCCCTGGTCTTCAACGGGTTTGACACCACCACCCGCGCCACCCGGCCCTCCAGCAGCCTGACAATCGCGTGCGTGTTGCACGTCGCCTCGATCGCGACTTCGTCCGTCGGCGAAAGACTGTCCGCGAACACCCGCAACTCCTCGGGTGTCGTCTTGATCTGCCCCGCCTGGCGAACTCGCCCGGCCTCCCAGACCGCGACTTGCGCGAACTCGCGATGCACATCCAAACCGATGCATCTCCTGCTCACCACAACTCACCTCCTGATCGTTCTCGTTGACCAAGGGAGCCAGGCGGGCACAACGACACCTACGGATTCGCGCTCGCAGCGTATCCGGGCAAGTCGCAGGGGCGACCACCTACTAACACGGGCTCGAAGCCCATCGAGCGATTGAACGGCCTGCCCAACCTGCGTTGCTCCCGGATGCCCCTGTCCCAGATGGTCGCACCGTACTCACCAACCCAGACACGCTCAGCGCATCGAGGCCGGTCGCGTCCCAGGAGGCATCTGCCCTATTTCATACGGGATACAAACCTGCTCGAGCGATCGCTCGGCGAGGTCAAGCGGCGCACCAAGGTGATCGGCCGCTTCCCCGGCGAGACCAGCTGCCTGACGCTCGTCTGGGCGGTGCTCGACCTCTACATGACGCACGCCACCAACGGCGTCAGGTTCACCCAACTCGAGCGCCAACGCCTCAAGCGGATCAAATACGAAGGCAACGAACCAACAACCCCCGAGGAGATAAGCGCCGCATAAACTGAACACCACCAGGAACCCGAGCCACGGCGAACTTACAGCAGCTCCGGGACGCGACCGAAACTGGCATGACGCTATCGCTCTGGAGGAAAACGCGGTCGTAGGCACCGGCATCCACTCCCTGCAGCGAGCGGTTATAGGGCGCTCGCTATGTCTTGCTCACAGTGCTTGGCGGCAAGGAGCAGCTGCGACGGTTCGCGCAGGAGGTCATGCCGGCGTTCTCCGCGGCAGAAGACAGCGAGCGCAACGCCGGGTAGTCCTGTGCACGAGACCGCACGGCATGGGTGCGGCTTCCACAAACGCGCGTTGTGGCTACGTGCCAGGGCTCAGAAGCTGCTGGCCAAGCGTGTTGCGGCGACGGTTGCCTGCCCAAGTTGTCGTGGCGATGAGGGCCGCGATGCCGAGTCCGACCGCTAGGCAGTCGCCCGCGACGAGCAGGTAGCCGCCGCTGCGGTGTGGGTTCACGAAGAGGTACGGGTACCAGTTCACGATCGCGCCGCGCGCCAGCGTGTAGATGATGTACAGCACCGGGAAAGCCATCCACAACACGACCGTCCGTGTGGGATCGAGGCGCACGCGCGGCGGGTCGAGCAGCCAGTCGAGTGTCACCGTCACAGGCATCAGGTAGTGCAGGATCGCGTTCACCCACGGGTATGCCGGAGCTTTCCCGGAGAGCAGCACCAGGTACACGATCCCGGTCGTCAGGATGTAGACGACCGCTGCGCCCCTGAGCAGCTCGACTGTCCCAGAGCGCTCACGCGCAGGGCGGAGCACTCCGTACAGAAGCATCGCCGCCGCAAACAGGTTGCTCAGGACAGTGAAATAGCTGAAGTAGTCGCCGTCGCTGACACCCGGTCCTGCCGCCACGTCGTAGCCGATCGCCGTGAGCACCGCCAGCGCCAGCAGCGCACGGCAGACGCGCAACGCCGGCTCGCTCAACGTGCCGCGTTGCAGGCGCTCGACGCTTGCAGCAGAAGAAGACGGAGAGGACAAGACACGACCCTACCGATCGAACTTCTGTCGTGTCAAGCGCTCGTGCGGGTGCACTTCCCAGTGCTCTCGCTACTGTTTTACGCGGCTAGGACTTCGATCGGGGCGTGCCGTGCCCGCTTGCCCTTCGGCTGCGGACGCACGCGCATCTCGATGTAGACGTCGAGCGCGTCGGCGACGTCGGCGACGGTGTCCAGCTGCACGTTGCGGCCCTTGCCGTCCAGCAGCCGCGAGATCACCGAGGGCTTGACGCCGACTCGACGCGCCAGTTCGGCCTTGGAGATCTTGCTGCCTGCACGAACCTCGTCCAGTGCGATCAGCAGCTCGGCGAATGCGACCAGCTTTGCGACCTCGCGCTCGTGAGCGGCGCGGTCCTCGGCGGTCGGGAAGCTCTCAGCGAGCAGTTCGGCGAAGACGGCGCTTTCCTTGGACTTGTGCATAGCTCGGTCACCTCAGTTTGGGAGAGTAGATCGTAGCATAGAAGCTATGACATATCGACGCCGACATCCGGCCACCACTCGGCGCCGCCGCGTCCGAGTGCGACGCGGTGAGTCGCCTGGTAGTCCTTGCGGTAGCGGTCGATCCGCCGGTACTCCGACTGCGGCGCCTCTGTTCGCGCGGGCTTGACCACGCCGCCGAGCAATACCAGCGATGGCAGTGCGAGTCCGTGTGCCGGCGCGTTTCGGTCTACCACGCAGAACAGCCGGTAGAGCTTGTTGGAGTGCTTGTCGCGCGCCTCGCAGATGCCGCTGAGATCGACTCCTTCTTGCTGGCCGGCTTATGCATCAGACGCCAGCGCTGCGTCGAGGTGGGGAACCTCGGCGGGCCGACCTGAAGCACGGCCCTCACGGTCGTCAGCAGCTCGATCCGAACATCGATCGGCGTCTTCTTGGCGGTGAGGAAGTCCCATGCCGGGCGCTCCCCGCCCGTCGTCTCGTAGAAGACGGGCTGCCAGCGATCATCCTGCGTGCGCTTGGTCTTTGCCACGACCAATCATCGCCCACGAAGCGGCCGGAATTTCATGGCGACAGCCCGATCCTGGGGTGAAGATCTCGCCACTGCGGGCCTACGCTCCAACGTCCAGCGCCCAACCCTCAAACTCGGCGCCATCCGCCCGGTTCGCGCTATGCCCAGTATCGCCCATCGCATTTGGCCCCATGTTTACGGGGCTTTTGTGTTGGGTTCGTTGGCTGAGGGGCCCAAAGGCTGTTTCCCCACATACTTCCCACATGAGCTCTCCAGATGTGGTCGTGAGCATCGGTCCGTCGAGCGAGTATGTATGGGATCAGGCCGCGGCCTCGTGGACCTCGATGGCGGCGTGTCGCTTGCCGTTGCGGGGCTGGGGCTTGATGCGCAGGTCGATGTAGACGTCGAGGACATCGGCGACGTCGGCGATCGTTCCCAGGTTGGGGACGGTGCTCTTGCCGGCGAGCAGCCGGGAGACGACGGGCCGCTTGACGCCGAGGCGGCGTGCGACCTCGGCCTTGGTCATCTGCTTGGCCTCGCGGATGTCCTCCAGCTGCTTGAAGAGCTTCGCGGCGGCTATGAGCTTTGCGAGGTCGCGCTCGAAGGACTCGCGCTCCTCATCGGTGGTGTAGGTCTTGCTGAGAAAGTCAGCGAAGACGGCGCTCTGATCGGTTTGCTTCATCACGATCTCCTTGCGGTCCCACTAAGCGTAGCATGAAAGCTACGCAGAACGAATCCTGGGAGTCAACTGCACGGCTGTGGCCACCACTCCGGCCACGTCTTGAGATTCGCGACACGGCGGGTCGCGAGATAGTCATCTCTGTAGCGGTCGATCGTCTTATAGACACGTTGGGGCATCTCTGTACGGTTGGGCTTGCTGCCGCCGCCGAGAAGCACGACCGCCGGGCCGTGAACGGGCGCCTTGCGGTCGAGCAAACAGAACAGCCGGTAGAGGACGCGGTTATGCTGGTCGCGAGCCTCGAAGATGCCGCTCATATCCACGTCGGCCTTCTTGGAAGGCTTGTGCATCAGCCGCCAGCGCGTCGTGCCTGTGGGGAACTCCAACGGCCCCATCTGCACGACCGCGAGAACGGTCAGCAACAGCTCGCGTCGCGGCTGATCCGGGACCTTCGCTCCTCCGAGGTATTCGAGCGCTGGGCGTTTCCCGCCCGCTGTTTCGTATACGACGACCTGCCAGGTCTTGCTGGCGAACGAGAAGAGCGAGCCTTGCTCGGGCTCATGCGGCTATCTGCGTGAGGATCACCTCCACGATCCTATGCGGCAGAGCCGACATCGGAGCCGTGGCGCAAGAAGCGTAGGTTGTCAGTAGCTCTCCTGCCGGTCCGGCCACTCGGTCACGGCCCGACTATCCAAGAGTTTTGCGGTGCCTACCATCGCCATCGCGAGTCCCATCGTCACGAGGTAGGCCACGCCCTCGATCAGGGGCAGTCCGACAAAGAAGATCACGACCGCGGCCACGACGCTGATCGTGCCATTGATCGCGAGCGCGATGATCGCGACGGTCACGCCGAGCCCGCTGAGGACCGCCATCACCGTCGTGAGCATCTGGCTGGTGTAACACAGACCCGAGGCTAGGTGCCGGCGCATTGATCGAAGGCTACTGTCCGTGCGGACAGCTAGCTTCATGAGTGTGGACGGGCCGACACAGACATCGTTCGAGTCAATGAACGTCAAGGACGTTCACGAGCTAGAGGCGCTGGACACGTCCGCGCTCGTCGAACGGCTGGCCGAGGCCCCCTTCCCGTCGAGCGAGAAGCTGATCGGCGCGGTTGTCCTGAACGCGGTCGGCGAGAGGTTGTCCCGTGGCGTGTAGGAGTTTGTAGGTGGTGGTTCTCCCGCCTCGTCCGGTCCCGTTGGGACCGTGGCGAGTGCAAACAAGTCCATCGAGACGGGAGGAATCGCCATGAAGACCGTTGAGCAGGAGCAGGACGCACGCCCAGGGAGGGTTTTGCCGCCGGGGGTGCAGGACGCTGGGAGAGCTCGCGGGCACTGCGAAGGACGGACTGCTGGCGCTCAGCGTGGGTGTCGGGCTGGGGGTGCTGAGCGAGATGATGGAGGCCGAGCTGGATGAGGTTGTCGGCCCCAAGCACGCCAAGAGTCCGGCGCGCACCGCGGTGCGTCACGGCCACACCGACGGCGAGGTGACCCTGGGTGGCCGCCGGGTCGCGGTGAAGCGCCCACGGGCTCGTACCGCCGACGATGAGCACGAGGTGCCGTTGGAGACGTATGAGTATTTCGCTGACCGTGACCCCCTGACGCGTGTCGTTTTGGAGCAGATGCTCGCCGGTGTCTCGCGCGCCGTGTTTCACCCGCACGCGTGAGCCCGTCGGTGAGCAGGTGATCGCTGGTGAGCGTTCGGCGTCGAAGTCAGCGGTCAGCCGCGAGTTCGTCGGCCGCACACGGGAGCGCCTGGACGCGCTGATGAGCCGTGATCTCGCGGACGTGCGTCTCGCGGCGCTGATGGTCGACGGGATCGAGCTGAAGGGCCGCTGCTGCTATCGTCGCCTTGGGTGTCAGCACCGACGGGGCGTGAAGCTCCCGCTGGGATTGTGGGACGGCTCGACGGAGAACAAGACCGTCACCGCTCATCTCCTCGCCGACCTCGTCGGCCGGGGCCTGGACGTCGAGCAGGGCGTCCTCGTCGTCCTCGACGGATCAAAGGCACTGCGGGCGGCCGTCGATGAGGTCTTCAGCCCGGTGCCGGTGCAGCGCTGTATCCGCCACAAGGAACGCAACATCCTGGATCACCTCCCCGAGCGCGACCGACCCGCGGTGAAGGTGCGCCTGCGGCGAGCGTGGGCGAGCGATAATCACAAGCTCGCGCTGGAAGGTTTGCGGGCCCTCGCCAGCGAGCTGGAGCACTCCCATCCCGGTGCCGCCGCGTCCCTGAACGAGGGGCTGGAGGAGACCCTCATCCTCACTCGCCTGGGGATCCGCGGACGGCTGAAGAAGACCCCGGCCTCGACGAACCCGATCGATTCGATGATCGAGATCATCCGCCGCAGCTCCCGCAACGTCAAGCGCTGGCAATCCGGGGACATGTGCCTGCGCTGGACGGCCGCCGGGATGCTCGAGGCCGAGACCCAGTTCCGCAAGGTCGTCGGCTACTCAGACCTCGCGAAGCTCGCACACGCCGTCGAACGCGATCTCGCAGCGCGGCGAGCACCTGCACAGCGCGTCCTCATTCACACCACGACCCCGCAGGACACTCCCATCACCTTCACTGTGTAACCATCACACCCGGACCGCCACCGCAGACCTCTACAGCGAACGGGACAACCTCTTCCAACTGGCTACACAGGTCCTCAATCAAAGCAGGGGTGATCTCGCGCAGCTGGTAGTCGCCGACGCGCGGCAGAAGGTGTGTCCCCCAAACTTCGAAGTAGCGGCGGCGCGTTGAGGGCTCCAGATTCGGCACGGCATACCTTGGCCACCATTCATCCCTGACGAACTCGGCGAACGGGCAGCTCATGGACGAGCGCGAGGAGCCGATCTCCCTTGAGCAGGTCCTCAAAGAGCTGCAGGCGAAGGGCGTGCCGCTCACCGGCGAGGAGATCGCAGAGGCAGAGCTGCGCGCAGCTTGGGAGAGCACGACGAACGTCATCCCGTTCGCACTGCGCCCCAGGCGGATCGAGCCCCTCAAGCCCTTGGCGAGACCGAGCAGCTAGGGCTGTTTGCCGCGTAGCTTCAATCGCTGCTTGCGACAGCCGGGGTATGATGGTCGCGTGGAAGGACTGTCGCTCTGGTCGGATGACTCGTTTCTCTCGGTCGGCTCGATGGGCTCCTTTCTGTCGGTCGGCTCGGTGGGTTCAGCGCTGTCGATCGGCTCGATCGGATCGTTCGCCTCGGCTTTCTCGATCGGCTCGGCCGGATCGCTCGGCTCGGTGCTCTCGGCCGGAGCAAAGGCATCGGTGCTATCTACGGGAACATCGGGCGTGATTCTCGGTGAGTCCGAGAATCGGCAGGTAGCCGCCGTTCTGGCGAGTGTCCTGCTGGCGATAACCGCAGGTCTGATTCTCTGGCGAGCTCGCAGTTGAGCCCGCGGGGCTTATCGACGGCGCGTTGATGTCGGAGGCGGCTATGCTCCGTCCGCCGTTCCACACGCGCTCATCATGGCCGGCAACGATGCCCTAGCACTGCGAGGCGTAAGTCGTCTGACACTCGCCGTCAGCGAGCACTACATCGTCACGGATGATCCCGATGTGGGCTGGCAGGTCCATAGCGCCTACTTTTATGCCATCGGCCTCCACGACACCACCGCCGGAGCTGCGTGCCGGGACTGTGAGCGTCGTGTGCGCCGCGTTGGCGGAGCTGGCCGTTGCCCGTCGCGTTGGTCAGCCAAACGACGAGGCTCCAGGCTCCGTTAGGACGAAGGGGCGCGAGAACGCGGACAGAAGCGAGGTGGGACGCATGAGAGGCATGACAGGCAGCGCAGAGCGAGACGCATCTCGGAGTCAATGACTCAGCGGCTCGGATGCGCCTCGTCCAGCGATCTACTGAAGATACAGACGTCGCCGCATACCGGACAGACGTAGTCATTGATCCTGCTATCCGCGGTCCAATAGTTCGCGACCGTCGTGATGTGCTCAAACCGCGTGACTGCCATCACACCGACGAGCTGACATCCGTCCGGCGGACTCCAGGCCACCGCCAACAGCGCTGTTACGTCCTGCTCGGCGCACCACGCGAGGCCTGTCCGGACGAGCTCTGTGGCTATCCCGCGCCCACGATATGCGGAGCGCACCGCGATGCTGCGAAGCAGGCCCACCGATTCATTGAAGCGGAATACCCGCAATTGCTCTGGGAGATCCTCTTGACCTACCGGCAAGAAACGGGTAAACATGACTCGGTTAAGAAGGTAAAAGGTTTCCGCACCCACTATTTGGCCGTCAGTGTTCACCGAAACGAGGCACGTCGCGTCGCTCGTCTCCGAAATCGCCTCACGGACAGTCTCGACATCGACATAGAACTCACCGAGGGAATCTCCAAGCAGCGCGCAGACTCGAGCGGCCTCACTGATGTGAGCTGGACGTACAGCAACATCGAGATGACGGCGGAACCGATAATACCCATTGCGGATCTTCCTATTGACCGAATCGTATCCCGCCCACAGCCCCTTCATATCGCCATCGACCCCGTCGATCTCGAGGAAGAACGTTACGACAGCTCGGTCGTGCGCACGGCCGCCGCGCTCGGTCTGGCGACGATCACCTGGGAGGTCGACCCCGGCGATTACACGCTGCCGGGCGCGGCGGCGATCCGCCGGCGGGTGCTCGCCCAGGTTCGCCCCGGCTCGATCGTGCTCTCACGACGGCGGCGGCCCGCGCGGACAGACGCTGGCGGCTTACCCGGGCATCATCCGGGCGTTGCGCGCGCGCGGCTATCGCTTCGTGACGATCCCCGAACTGCTGGGCTTTCACGGCGTCTACCGCCGCTGCGTGCGCGAGTGCGGCGGCGCGGCGATCTCCGGACGTCCGCCGCCCGGCTCGATCGTCGCGCCGGGCTGAGCGCGCGACATCGCCGGTCGCGGGGCCTGACAGCCGCGCGAGGCGCTGTACCGGATCTCCGAGGCTGTGTTGCGCGGGAGCCGCCGGCTGCACATCGCGCCGGCGGTCTTCTCGAGCGCTCCGAAGAGCCGGGCGAGCCGGGCTCAGATGGCGATCATCTCCAGATCATGCAAGCGCACAGTCGCGCGCGAGGCTCGCACCGTCTCGCCCGCGAACTCGATCACGCCCTCGCCCTCCAACCTGGTCAGGGCCTCACGGATCGCGATCGGGTCCGCGCCGCCGAGCTCGGCCGCCAGCTCGACGCGCGCCCAATCGTCGTCGTGATCGTCGCGGAGAGCCTGCAACACGATCGCTCGTTCAACCGGGCGGTCGCGGTCGCCGGATATCTGCTTAGTTTGATCCTGCATGGGAGTGCTCCTTCCGTGCCGTGCCCCGGGCGGTGGCCGCCGCGCCGGGGCGCCTATCTGACGGTAGTGTGACCGATAGTCCATAGACTAATAGTCATCAAGGCGGAAAGCTGTGGGCATGACGATTCGATCACCGGCGCACGCCGCCTTCGGTCAGGCGATTCGCGCGATTCGCAGCCGTCGGGGGGTTTCTCAAGAAAGCCTGGCGCTGCAGTGCGGCCTGGATCGGACCTACATCAGCGGCATCGAGCGGGGGACACGCAACCCGAGCCTGACGAACATACTCAAGCTCGCGGCGGCGCTCGATGTCCGTGCGGCCGAGCTGTTCGCCGGGGTGCACGGCGGTCCGGACGGCTCCGGGGATCGTTGAGAGCGCCCGTGCGCGTTTGCACGACCTGACGGCCACGTGGCGGGCGCAGTGAGACGGTCGCAGACGCCGGAACGTCAGATCTCCTCGGCGAGCAACTCCATCAGCAGAGCGTCATGCCATCCATCGCCGTCGTGGTCGCGCTCGGACTGACGCATGACGCCGACGGGCTTGAACCCGACCTTCTCATAAGCACGGATAGCCGCGGTGTTCGTCGCCGCGGGGTCGATCGTGATGCGGTGGTGCCCACGATCGTCGATGAGATGACGGACGAGGAGCCTCACCGCCTCGGCGCCGAGTCCGCGACCGTGCAGGGCCGGATCCAGGAACAGGTCGATCTCCGCGTGGCGATACTTGGGCTCGAGCTCCTCGTGAAACTGGATCAGACCGGCGATCGCGCCGTCGACGACGATCGTCAGCCGGGTCGAATCGGGCTCATCCCAGGGGAAGCTCTCCGCGGGTGCGTCCCACCAGCGCGCGACCTCCGCGGTCACATGGATGCGACGCAGCTCGTCCTCATCGCCGCCGGCGAGCGGGCGCAGGACGACTTCGGAGGGATGCGCGCCGGCCGACCGCAGGCTGATGCTGCCTGGACCATCGGCGTCGCCACCACGTGCCGTGGTGGGCGTGTGCGCGGGGTGATGACGGCCGGCATGCTGCGGCTGGGCGTCCATGATGGCTCGATGCTCTCAGATCGAGGGCCATATCGGATGTGCTCGCACGGGTTGTTCAGTAGAGACTACCGAGCGCCCTTCAGTGAGACGCTCGGATGATGCGAGCGCCGGCGAGCGCGAGGATGTGGTTCATCGAGCAACGAGCCAGGAGGATTGACAGTGTCACCCGCGAGGGTCGCCGTATCGCCGCGTGATCTCCCATCGGGCCGAGAGGGTGCCGCCGTACGGCGCGCCGGCTCCCACCGCGGAGCGGGGATGACCGATCGCGAGCATCTGCTCGACCGCCTGCAGCACCTGCGCACCATCCTGCCGGTGTTCGCCCAAGAGCTGGCGAGCGCCCGCCGTCAGGCGGCTGCGCTGCGCGTCGAGAACCGGGGTCTGCTGGAGGAGATGCGCCGACTGCGCCAGCAGCACGGCGCGGACGGTATCTCGGCGCCGAAGCCCCGTTGAGGAGAGGCGCAGGCCGTGGTCTTTCAGGACCGCCGACACGCCGGCCGCGAGCTCGCCGTACGGCTGCTGGGCCTGGCGCACGAGCGGCCGATCGTCCTCGGACTGCCGCGCGGAGGCGTTCCTGTGGCGGTCGAGGTCGCGCGTGCGCTCGACGCGCAGCTGGACGTGTTGACGGTACGTAAGCTGGGCGCGCCACGGAACCCCGAGCTGGCGGTTGGCGCAGTCGCCGAAGACGGGACAGCGGTGCTGAACGTGGCGTTGGCTCGCAGCGTGGGTGTGACGCAGACACAACTGGACCGTGTCATCGAGCGCGAGGCACGCGAGCTTCGCCGCCAGACAGAGCGCTTCCGCGATGACTGGGACCCCCTTGAGGTACGAGATCGAACGGTGATCGTCGTCGACGATGGGCTGGCGACCGGTCTGAGCGACCTCGCCGCCGTGTGCGCATTGCGCCGGCGCGCAGCCGCGCGGATCGTCGTCGCGGTCCCCGTCGGCCCGCCTGAGGCGATCGCGATGCTCGGTAAGGAGGCCGACGAGGTCGTCTGCCACACGATTCCGCCCGAGCTGCTGGGTGTCGGCTCGTGGTATGAGGACTTCCACCCGGTCTCCGACGAGGAGGTGCTCGCTCTGCTCGCGGCCGCCGGCGCGCGCGTCCCGACGGTCGCGGAGTCCTCGCACTGACACCGGGCTCTCGCTACGGGGCCTGCTCGCTATGCAAGCCAGGCACGTGTCGGCACCCAGGATAGCTTCACTTGAAATCTCATGGAGGCGATCGCTCGGCAAGCCCGTCGGCGGGCTCCGGAGAGATGATCCGCGACGTGACACGAGGATCTCCATGCCGGTCCCGAATCCTCTCCGGCTATCTGCCGGAGGACCGAGCCGAACCGCCCGCTTGAAGTAACTTCAGCCGGTGGGGAGCCGCACGGCAAAACCGCCTCCGTCGTTCGAAGCTCTCGCTTCCACCTCTCCCCCTGCGGCGCGTGCGAGACGACGAGCGAGCGGTAGACCGAGTCCCGCCCCGACATGAGTTTCAGGGTGCGGTTCGGTGCTGCGAAAGCCCGGATCGAAGATGCGTTCCCGGTCGCGAGGGTCAACGCCAGGGCCATCGTCGCGTATCTCGAACACTGCCTCGCCGTCGGCTGCGCGTATGTCGAGCACGATGCGATGTCGAGCGAAGCGGGTGGCGTTCTCGAGCAGCGGTGAGAGGATGCGCTCCACGACATCGGCCTCGACGGCCACCCTCACCGGCCGCGAGCACACAAGCTCGACGGACTTGTCCTGTGCCACGAGGGTCTCGCGTAGAGACGCGATCGCGCGCTGCGCGGACTCTCGCGCATCGCTGGCCGTCGTCCTGCCGGGCACCGCGGCGCGGGCGGAGGCCAGGAGCGTCTCGAGCACTCGTTGCAGGTCCTGCGCGTAGCGCCTGATCAGCGCCAGAGACGCGCGGTATTGCCGCGGGGAGCGATCGCGGCCGCCGGCGAGCTCGGCCTCGGCGAGGATCTTGGCCAGCGGCGTACGCAGCTCGTGAGAGACCTCGGCCGTCATCCGCTGCTCACGTCTCAGGCTCTGGGCCAAGCGAGCGAGGAGGCCGTCGAATACCAAGGCCAGAGTGCTGAGCTCGTCATGGGGCTCGCTCGCGTAGAAAAACCGGTGGGAGAGATCGTCGTGCTCTCCCCAATCTGCGGCCTGGGCGGTCATCTGGGCGACAGGACGCAGAGCCCTGCCGATGAGCCAGCGCGAGAGCGCCGCCACCGCGACGAGCATGAGCAGCCCCAGGATGACCGAGCCGAGCAGCGCGGAGGAGGCGGTGCTCTCATACGGCGTCAGGGACGCGCCGACGACCACCGTCCCCAGCAGCCGGCCGGCTTGGCGCGCCGAGACCGCATGCAGGCGGGTGTCCGTCGCTTCGATGGTCCTGAAGCCCGATCCCGTCGTTGCCAGCCCGCGAGCCGCCTGCTGGTTGCGTGGGTCGACACCGGCCGGCTGCTCCAGTGCGCGTTGCCCGGCGAATATCCACGTCCGAGCGTCGATCGCGCCCTGGTCGGGGGCCTCGATCACCGACAGGCGTCCATCGACGGTGCCGAGTCCTCGCAAGACCGTTGCCGCTCGCTCGCGCAGGACGTTGTCCGCGTCCGTGCGCAGGCGCGCGTCGAGCACCAGGTTGAACGCGGTGATGAGCATGGCGAGCGCGATCGCCGCGCCCGCGACGGCGCTCGCGGTGAGCCTCGTGCGGAGGCTGATGCGGCGGAGCTTCATTGCAGGCGGTAGCCGAGGCCGTGCACGGTCGCGATCGCCGGGGCGCCGGGGAGCATGCGCAGCTTGCGACGCAAGCGCGCGAGGTAGACGTCGATTGTGTTGTCATGCACGACGGCGCCGTCCGGCCAGGCTGCGCGCACCAGGTCGCGGCGGCTGATCGTCCGCTCGGGTTGCGCCGCCAGCGCACCGAGCAATCGGAACTCCGTGGGCGTGAGCCGGACGCTGTGCTCCCCGCTCGAAGCTTCGTGGCTGGTCGGATCGAGGCTCAGGCCGGCGGCGCTCACCTTGCCGTCCACACTCGCCCGGTTGAGAACGGCGCGCAGGCGCGCCGTGAGCTCCGCCAACGAGAAGGGCTTGCAAAGGTAGTCGTCACCCCCCGCCCCGAAGCCGGCCAGGCGATCGGTCAGCGCATCGCGCGCGGTGAGGAACAGCACCGGGGACTGGATCCCCTGTGCCCGCAGCGCCTGACAGAGATCCCGCCCGTCGGCGTCGGGCAAGCCCACGTCGATGACCAGCGCATCCGGCGCCTGCGCGGAGATCCGCTCCATCGCCTCGGCGCCCGTACCCGCGCCGCTGACCGCGAAGCCCTCCTCCTCCAAACCGCGCCTGACGAGCGCTCGCAGCTCCTGGTCATCCTCCACCAGCATGATCAGCGGGGCGGGCATTGAGCAAAGTATCGCCGAGCGCGCGCGAGCACGAGCGCGGGCTCGCCGCCCGAAGGTGGGCTATTGCTCGCGCAGGATCTCTCCGAGCCGCAGGCGCCTGATCCCGCGGCTTGCGAAGGCCGTGGCAAGCAGCGTTGCGACGATCGCCGCGCCCGCCAGCCCCCCGAGGAACGCCCAGGGGATCGCAAGCGTGTCGGGAGGGGGGTCGAACACGTGCTGGAGGATCGCGACGAGCATCTGCGACAAAAGCCAGCCGAGGCCGATCGCCAGCGCCAGCCCCACGGCCAGAACGATCGCCGCCTCCGTCCACAGGAAAGCGGAGATTCGCGAGAGCGGCGCGCCGATCGCGGCCATCGTCGCGAACTCCTGCCGGCGCTCGGATATCCCCAGCGCGACGAACAGCGCCATGGCGGCGGCGGCCAGGACGATCGCAAACGCCTGCTCGATGTGGCTGATGCCGGTCAGGTCGACCGTCGTGATGGAGCTGCTCGTGCGGGCGCTCTGATTGTCGATGTTGTCGACTTTGGTGCCCGCGGAGCTGGTGGCCGCGGCCACCCGGCGGGCGACGTCGGGCGGGTAGCCGCTGGCCTTCGCGAACACGACGTTGGGCCCGCCGGCGTGCGTCACCGACTCCAGGTAGCTCAGGTTGGCGACCATGAACGAGTCCTTCGGCGCTGAGGGAAACTCCTGCACGATCCCGGCCACGTGGAAGGGAACGACGTGGAACCTGCCCGTGCGCTGATCCAGCACGCGCAGCCGCAGCAGATCCCCCGTCTTCAGCGAGAAGTCCGTGATCGTCTCTTTGCTGACCGCAATCCCGTCAGGGGTGGAGCGCAGCCGGTCGAGCACCTGCTGGGCGGTCGAATTGAGGAAGTAGGAGTCCCGCAGCGAGGTCGCCTTGCCGAAGGACGAGGCATCGATCCCGTAGGTGTCCTGGAGGTCCGGCCCGACGTAGGCGTATGAATGCTCGAGGCCCGTGGCCGCGGCGACGCCCGGGACCGCCGCGATCCGGCGCGTGAGGTTGCGCTGGGCGGCCACGCCCGGTGGCGCCGTGGCTGACACGTCGGCGCCGAGCGTGAGTTGCGCGTCGGCCTTGACCTGCTGGTTGTAGGTGGCGGAGAAGATGCCGAGGTTCACGCCGAACGCGAGCAGCAGCCCGACGACGACCAGCCCGCGATTGATCGCGGCGCCCCGACGGCCCGCGCTGATGAGCAGGAAGGCGCGGCGGGAAGCGGCGCGGCCCCGTACCGCCCTGGATATGAGCCAGGAGAGGGCCCTTCCTCGCAGCCGGACGAGCAGCAGCGTCGCTCCGATCCACAGGAGCGCGGGCGCGAAGAACATGTAGACCGACAGCGACAGGGTCGGGTTGGAGTCGGGGCTGAGCACCGCGGAGAAGCCGGTGCTCGCGGTGAGCCAGTAGATCAGGCCGCTGACAGCCAGGCAGATGAAGTCGAGATACAGGCGCTGCCACAGCGGCTTGCCCTCGCGGCGCGTCCCGCGACGCCCTGAGGCCACGCTCGCGCGCAGCGATGAGACGCTTGCGCCGACGCGCGCGGCCCCGGCCCCGGCACTGGCGAGCAGAATGCAGATCGCCCCGACCAGCAGCACCCGTCCCGTCGTTGCATGAGCTCCGCCGCTGACGAGCGCCGAGACGGCGCCGAAGGCCGCTGCGGTTCCGATCAACCCGGCGATGATTCCGAGGATCACGCTCTCGAGGCTCGCGAGCACGAGCAGGTCGCGGCGGCGGGCGCCGCGCGCGCGCAGCAGCGCGAGGTCGCGGCGATCGCGCTCGACGGTGCCGAGCGCAGCCAGGTACGCGAGGCCGAGCGCGATCAGCGCGCCGGGAACCGCCAGCATGATGTAGAGCGTCTCGGCGTAGAGCGCGTCGCCGGCGGCCGTATTCAGGGAGTCGGAGAGGTTGTCGACGAACTGGACGCGTCCCGGCAGGGTGCGCTCGATGCGGTTGCGCGTCTGTGTGGCCCGTTCGAGCGCCGCGCTCGGGCTGCCGCCGCTCAGCGCCACCGGGTCGAGCTGCGTCTGCACCTGCCATTGAGTGCCCGTCTGCGCTCCCGGCTGGGCGCTCGCGCCGATGCCGGCATTCGCGATCGCCGGGATGTGCATCGCCAGGGTCGAGGCGAAGGTGTCCAAAGGCATGATCGCCACGTTCGCAGGCGGTTGGGCGGGAGCCGGGCCGAGCTGCGGGTTCAACGGCTGGAACAGCTCGTCCGCTGCGGTCACGAGCGCCACGCCCGAAACCGGGTAGGTCTGCGGCGGGCCTCCGCCGGGAGCCTGCAGCGACACGCGGTCGCCGATGTGCGCTTGCAGGGTGGCCGCCATCTGCTGGTCGAGCACGATCGCGCCGGGACGCAGCGCGCCCTGCAAAAAGCGGAAGGTATGGATGTGGGCGCCATAGTCGAGCGGCACCGCGAGCACGGCTCCGGCCCCCGAGCTGGTGAGACCGTTCGGGCCTTGGTGTGCTGAGCCGACCAATGGCGCGGTCGCTGCCGGCGAGGCCTGCAACACACCGCTCTGCCGGGCTACAACGCCTGCCACCGCGCGCGCCTGGACATACGAGGACACGGGACCCTGAAGATCGAGCGGCACGCTGCGAACGGCACTGCCGGCGACCGTGCGCAGGGAGTTGCCGACGAATAGCAGCATCCCTCCGAGCAGCGCCACCGAGGCGGCCAGCACCAGGACGCGGATCGACGAGCGCCCCGGCGCGCGCCGCAGCCAGGAGACGGCGAGGCGCATAACGGCGCTCGTCATGGGCTCGTAACTCCCATCACGCGACCGTCGGTCAGCTCGACGATACGGCCGGCGCGAGCGGCGACGCCCGCGTCGTGGGTGGCTATCACCAGGGTGAAGGAGAACTCCCGCTGGAGCGCCTCGATCAGATCGAGAACACGCTCGGCCGTATCGGAGTCGAGATGGCCGGTCGGCTCGTCGCACAACAACAGCTCAGGGCTCTGAGCCAGCGCGCGTGCGATGGCGACACGCTGGGCCTCGCCGCCCGAGAGCTCGCCGGGCAGCGCGTCCAGCTTGGATGAGAGGCCGACCAGCTCGAGCAGGTCCTCCGGCGAGCAGATGGAGGCCCCGCCCGCCCGTCCGTCCGCCTGAGCATCCACCGCCTCGGCGCTGGCCTCACGGGCGAAAGCCACGTTCTCAAATGCGGTGAAATGGCCCAGCAGATTGGAGCCTTGGAAGATATAGGCGATGCCCCGTGCGCGGACACGGCCGCGGGCGGCGTCGTCCAGGGAGGAGAGCTCCTGCGCCTTCCACATCACGCGGCCCTCGCCCGGCGCGACCAGACCGCCGAGTACGTGCAGCAGCGTGGTCTTGCCCGAGCCGGACCGCCCCCACAGTGCCAGCTGCTCTCCGGGGGTGACCGTCAGGTCGACATCCGCAAGAGCGGTGACGCGCGCATCCCCGTGCCCGTAGGTGACGCCGACCCCTTCGCAGGCGATCAGCGATGTCGGAGCTCTTACCGCGCTCGCGGCGCCGTTGGTCATGTCACCGCCTTCCCGTCGCGCATCTCGATCACGCGCTCGGCGCGAGCGGCGACGCGCTCGGAGTGGGTGACGACGACGACGGTGCTGTCGTAGTCCCCGCAGAGCTTCTCCAACGCCTCGAGCACGATCTCCTCGTTGTGCCGATCGAGCTCGCCGGTCGGCTCGTCGGCAAGCACGAGGCGCGCGCGCCTCGCCGCGGCCGCGGCGATGGCCACGCGCTGCTGCTCGCCGCCCGACAGCGCTGCCGCCCGGTGGGATCTGCGCCCGTCGAGTCCGAAGGCCGCGAGGCTCTGCGCGGCAGCCGCCTCGGCGTCGCCGCGACCGGCCAGTCGCAACGAGATCGCCACATTCTCCTGGGCGGAGAGCGCAGGCCAGAGGTTATCGCTCTGAAACACGATCGCCAGGTCCTGCGCCCTGTAGGCGGCGAGCTCGGTCTCATCCAGGCGCCCGAGCGAACGGCCCCATACGCGCAACTCGCCCGCCGAGGGCTCATCCAGACCGGCGGCCAGAGCGAGCAAGGTGCTCTTGCCGCAGCCTGACGGTCCCAGGATCGCGACCAACTCTCCCGGCTCGATCTTCAGGTCAAGGCCCCGCAACGCCACCGTCTCCACCGGTCCCGAACGGTAAATCTTGAAGACGTCGTGGCACTCCAGCGCGCCCCAGTGGAGGAGCTCGGCGCCCTCGGCGGGCTCGACGTAGAGGCTCTTCACAGCCACTTGAAGCTTTCGATCATCCGCCGGTAGGCGTCAACGTTGTCGACCCCCACAGGCGTGCCCAGATCGACGACGGCCACGCGGCCGCCGTGCGCCAGCACATAGCGATCGACGGTGAGCGTGACCTGTTTGCCCGTCACGGGATTCGGCGCGCTCCGGGTGGTGTAGGTCGCCTTCACGGCAGGTCCGCTCTCAAGCGTTATCGCCTGAGGTGCGCTGGCCGTCAGCGCCGGCGTCGAGCGCCTGAGCGCCGCCAGCTGAGAGCTGACGCTCGCGGTTGTGGGCGCAGGACCACTGGACAGGGAGATCCGCACGAGGTTGTTCTTGTCGGTGATGGATAGGCGGGACGCGGTTTCCTGCACCGTCCAGCCCTCCGGATAGAGCATCGAGACGCGCAGGCGCGAAGCCCTCAACGTCAGGAAGTTCTGCGTGTCGGGGATGTCCCCGGTCGCAGCCGACTTCGCGTCCGCGGCCAAGGCAGCGCCGCTTTCCTGGGCGCCAGCTCCACCACCCGCGGATGCGGACGAGGTCGAGTGGGACGAGCCAGTGGCGCTGCTGCCGCAGCCAGACGCCAGTAGCAGACCGATGATCAGCAACGACGGCGAAGTTTTCTTGAGCATGGGGCGAGCTTGGCACAGGCGACCTGAACATCTCCTGAATGCCCATCGGCCAGATCGTCGTCTTGCCGATCGCCGGGGACGCATTGAGCCATGACGGTTGTCGCGACGAACTTAACGCTGCGCTCGCAGAAGCGAGGACGGTGGCCTGAAGGATCTCGTTGTCAGCGTGAGCATGGAGAGATTTGCCCGGGCGTCGGAGCCTTGCAGGCGTCACGGTCCGTCGTTGCGCTGTGCGATCAGAACTCATCGGCAGCGACCTCACGCTCCTTAGCGCAGCGCGCGCCATACTACCGTCCCGGGGTGGTGCTCGGCGTCGACGGCGATGCCGAGCGCACACCGAGATCGACAGAGCGACAGAGGCCTATTTGCAGGGCTTTTGCGCGATGCGGATGAGAGGACTCGAACCTCCACCTGGTTTCCCAGACACGGACCTGAACCGTGCGCGTCTACCAATTCCGCCACATCCGCGTGCCGTGGTGAGCGAAGATATCGCACCGGACTCCGACCCGTATGGGCACTAGCCGGTCCGCCCGTGCTCCCGATCGCGCCGCTTCGGTCGACCTCTCGGTCAGGCTCGCTTGGGCGCTTTGCTAGCCTCGGTCGAGCTTTTGCGCGCCGCCATCGTCTAGGGGACTAGGACGCCGCCCTCTCACGGCGGTAACACGGGTTCGAATCCCGTTGGCGGTATAGAAGTCCGCTGTGCTGTCGACCTCAACGTCGCCAGGCCGGACATCGCGACGCTCCTCGTATGCTCGTGCCCGGATGCGGTAGCACTGCGTGCATACGCGGGTGCATCGACGCTGGCTTCGTCGACGCGCCCTTTGCAGCGTAAATCGACCCCGTTGGCGCGGACCGCGCTTGCGTTCGGCGCCGTCGCCCAGCCGCATGCTCTGAGCGCCCAGATCGCCTGTGCAAGCCGGACATTGGGCGTCGTAGAGCCGATTTGAGGGTCATGCGAACAGTCATAAGAAAAGTAGGAGACGCGTCTCGACTTGTGGGCTTCGACCTATGAACCTCTGTGTTGTGCATGAACGGGCAACGCGCCTGTTCGGGCGCGACGTCGCCACCAGGCGCCGTGATCTGGGGCTGGCGTCACTTCATAGTCGAAACAGGACGATTAGGCGGGAAAAGATGGCTTCGATCGAAAAAACGCGCGCGGCGACCCCGCGGCTGCGCCCCGGACCAAACGGGCTACCACGCGGGCAGGTGACCGAGATTCAACGCAGCCGGATGCTCACGGCGGCGGTGCAGGCGGTCGAAGAGGTGGGGTATGCGCGAATGACCGTGGCTCAGGTCATTGGCCGGGCGAAGGTCTCGAGGAAGACCTTCTACGACGTGTTCATCGACCGTGAGGACTGCTTCCTGGCCGCGTTCGACGAGGCGATCGCACGAGCGCGTGCGCTCGTGGTCGACGCTTATACGCTCGAGTCGGGATGGCGGGAGGGCACGCGCGCGGGCTTGGCGCGGCTGCTGGCGTTCATGGACGAAGAGCCCGGCCTGGCCAGGCTCTGCGTGGTTGAGGCGCTGGGCGCCGGCACGCGGGTTCTCGAGAGTCGCGCCAACGTGCTCGACGAACTGGCCGAGATCGTCGATCGCGGACGTTCTGCCGGCAACGCCGCTCGCGAACCCCCTGAGGTGACCGCCGAAGGCGTCGTCGGTGCGGTCTTCGCCGTGATCCATACGCGTCTGCTGGAGGGCGGCAAAGTGCCGCTGTCGAATCTGCTCGCGCCGCTGATGAGCATGATCGTGCTCCCCTACATGGGCGCCCGGGCGGCGAGCAAAGAGCTGGCCAGGCCAATGCCTGCGCCCCGACGAGGGGCCAAGCGGTCGAGGCGTTCCGGCAGTCGCGACCCGCTCGAAGGCCTGGACATGCGACTCACCTATCGAACGGTGCGCGTCCTCGTGGTGATCGGCGGGCGCCCGGGCGCGAGCAATCGCGAGATCGCCGAGGGCTCGGGCATCGCCGATCAGGGCCAGATCTCCAAGCTCCTGACGCGTCTGCGCAAGCTGGATCTCGTCGAGAACAGGGGCGAGGGTCAGGTAAAGGGGGCGGCGAACGCGTGGTATCTCACCGAGCGTGGCACCGAGGTAGAGCGGGCCGCCCGGCCTCGCTGACCCTCGCGCCGGCCCGGGCGCTTCAGGCCCCTTGCACCGCGATCGAAGCTTTGAACGCGGTCGTCCCGACGGTCGGGCCACCGGTCACCTCGACCCCGAGCCCTCCGGCCGTGTTGCGGACCATGCGTCGGGCAAGCGCGCTGAGGTGGACGCGTGCCTTGCCCGTGCTATGTGCGCCCACCACGAACCTGGCCGCGCCAAGCCAGATCGGATGTGAGCCGTGACGGGGCTTGGAGTGCAGCGTGATCGTGCCGCTGCAACTGCTGGCGGAATGGCAGTAGATCGCCACCTGCACGACTCCTCGAATGTTCATGCCGTCGAGCTGAGGGGTCGGAATCGTCAGGCTCGGAAAGACATGGCGATGGGCAGCGCGCGAAGAGCCGGGCGGCGGGACGCCCTTGGTCCCGCCCGGGCAGATCGGAGTCGCGTCACGGCCGGTGGCGAGTGTCGCCTGGAGCATCAGTTCCTCGCCCGTGTTGGCGGCGAAGCCATCGTGGTTGGTCGTATCGGTGGGTGAGAACACCGCGCCGTTGCCGGTTGCGTTGTTGCGGATGAACGAGTCCATCGTGGCTCCTGCCATCGAGCCGATCACCATGTAGGGGACGCCGGCCGGATAGGGCGGGGGCCCGTTCTGGGCACCAACGAAGCCACCCTCCTCGTTGAAGGCGACGTAATCGCCCTGCGCAACGCACAGGTTGATCGGATCGTAGGAGCTGACGGTCGCCCCGCTCGCGCCGCCGACGCCGCAGATGGGTATATCGAACGCCTGACTGGTCAGCTCGACTTTCGCTCCGCCGCCCGCCAGCGGAGCCAGGGACTGGAAGTGAATCTGGGTGAGCGGCGCCGGGCCGCCCGACTTGGCGCAGCCCTCGAGGCGAACGCTCACCACCTGCCCGCCGGCGGGAGCGGTCGGCTCGCCGACCGGGAGTCCTACGTTCCATAGAACGCCGTCCGCGCCGTCGTGCGGGATGTGGAAGACCGAGCCGGGGAGGGCCACATTGGTGCCCTGGTAGTCGAGGTCGTTGGCGGTGTCCCTGCTGGCGGGGACCGCCAGGGGGCTGCCAAACGTCAATGTCGCTGCGTGTGCGCTCCCAGCGACGGATATCAGCAGCAGCAGCGCGATCGACCACGTCGCGGCGCCGGCGCGACGGAGAACGCGCTTCGACTCCGGCCGAGTGCTCGCCGGGGGCCAGTGCAACTCCCGGTGCGGTCTCGATGAGGCTCTCATCTGTATGTCCAGTCGATCGTTATACGCGCGAGCTTGAGTTTCGCGCGGGTTGATGGACCGCCGTTGGAGTGGTCCTGAACCGGCGGCCATGTCCCGATGTCGGGGTCGCGTCGGAACAAGCAGGCGAGTTGCTGCGTTTTCTGTTGTGGCGGATTCTGGGCCTGATCGCGCTCGTCATTGCCATTGCGCTGACGGGATGGCTGCTGGACGGTGGGCTGGGAAGCGTGTTGCGCGCGCGTGGCGGCTCGGTATCGGGACACCTAACGGTCGGGACCTTGATGAGCGCGCTCGGCGCGTCGGTGCGCGCCGGGTGGCGGTGGGCGCCGTTCGGGGGAGTGCCGGCCGCGAGGTCGCTGGCGATCCTGACTGCCTCGACGGCGGCGCTGCTCGGGTGTGTCCGCATGCGTGCCCGGCGATCGCGGGTGTACCTGCGCTTTGTCGTTGAGACCTATCGCACAGACAACACCACCGCGGAGGGTGTCATCGCGATGTTCGAGTCCCTGCACAAGCGTCTGTTGCGCCGCTGGTGGCGCAGATTGCTCTCGGGCCAGCCATCGCTCGCGCTCGAGGTCCACCACGGCGCGGAGCGATCGGTTTGGCTTGCGGTCAGCTGTCCGGCGGGGATCGAGTCGATGGTCGAGACCGGACTGCGTACCGCCTACCCCAACTGTCGCCTGTCGATGGTGTTGCGACCGCTGCAGGCGCCGGTGGTGCTGCGCTTGAAGAAGCGATCCGGTTTCATCGCGCGGGTCGCCACGCTCGATCGCTTCGAGCACCAGCGCGAGCCGCCGGTCAATCGCCTGATGACCGCCATGGGAGCGTGCTCGGAGCCGGCGTTCGTTCAACTCGCTCTGACGCCCACACCCATGCTGTTCGAGCGCTACGCCAAGCACGTGTACAGGCGCCACGAGGCTCGCCTCTCGCGTGAGCGTCGCGAGCACCTGATCGTACGCGACCGCTCGCTGGTCGAGGACGCCGAGCTTCGCGGTGGCCTGGACGTCCAGCATCGGCCACTGTTCTTCGCCGATTTGCGCGTGATCGCTCCGGATCGTCGTACGTGTGAGCAAATCGCTTCGGAGTTGCGCGCGGTCAGCTCCGAGAACCATCTCCTGGAGCGAGGCACCACTGTGCGCCACGGATTGCTCGGCCTCTACGACAGACGCGTGCTGCGCGGCGAGGGCAATCCACTGCCGTCGTTTCACCGCGGCGTCTATGCGTCCACCGAGCTCGCTGCCCTGTGGCAGCTGCCGTCGGTCGACTTCGCCGCCGTCCCGTTCGCGCGCAGGGGCTTGCCTCGCGTGCCGGCCCCTCCGGGGATCATGCGACCGGGGGACGGCTCGTCCGGCACGCTGCGCGACGCTCTGGGCGGCGTCTCGATCGATCCGGCGATGCGCCGGCAGAACACCGCCGTTCCCGGTGCCGTCGATCAGGGGAAGTCCAGTTACCTGGTGGCCACGGTCGCGGAGGATCTGAGCCGCGAGCGCTGCTGTGTGATCGTGCTAGACCCCAAGGGTGACGCCGCCGAGGCCGCCGTCAGCCTCGTGCCGGTCGAGCGCGCGTGCACACTGCTCGACTTCACCCACCCCACGTGTGGCTTCAATCCTCTGGCGGTCGACGCGCCCGCGGATGTGATCGCCGACTACGTCGTCGCGGCCGTAAAAAATCTTTTCACCGATTCGGACATTCGCGCTTCATCGGACAGGTACTTGCGCAACGCGATCATCGCCGTGCTTGCACATGACCGCTCCTCGACGCTGTGGGACGCCGCGCGGCTGCTGTCGGTGGGCACGGAGGGCTACTCGTACCGCAACGCCGTAGGCGCCAGACTGCGTGCGATGCCCGAGTTCAAGGAGATCTCCGAGTTCTTCACGGCCGAGCTCTCGGCGCAGCTGGCCGACTCTCGCAGCACGACCACGGCCAAGCTCGACGCGCCCGTCAACAAGCTCGCGCGGCTGCTCAACTCTCCCTCGATCAAGCGGGTGCTGCTCAACGACTCGCTGCCGGTCGACTTCGACCGCGTGATCGCCGAGCAGGAGGTCCTGGTCGTCAAGGGCGCGCTCGGCGGGATGGGCGCGGGCAACACCTCTGTGCTGATGCAGTTGCTCGTGGGCATGCTCGATGCGGCGCTCGCCCGGCAGCAGGATCTCGTGCCCGAGACCGAGCGCGTGGCGGTCGCGCTGAAGGTGGACGAGGCGCCGCTCGTGCTCAACCGCGGCTTCGCCGAGACGATGGCGCTGAAGCGCTCAGCCGGCCTGGAGACAGTCGCATGCTGGCAGACGGACTCTCAGTGGATCGATCGCGATATACGCGCTCAGCTGGACGCGCTGTTCGCCCATCGCGTCTACTTCGCGACATCCTCCGCCGAAGACGCCCGCTCGGCGGTGCGTCTGACGATGGCCGAGTTCTCGGACACGATACGTCCGGGCATCGAGCGCATCCCCACGCTCGGTCATCCGGATGCTCGCCTGTACCTCCCCAAGCACCACGCGATCGCAAGCTGGCTCACATCGCAGGGGCGTCAGGCGCCGTTCCTGGCCGAGACCATTCCGCTGAGCGTTGATCCCGAGCGCCTGCGGGTGCACGCTGTTCACCAGGCCGAGCGCGGCGGGCGGTATCTCGACGATCTGCGCCAACCCCATTGGGATGGCGGGCGCCGGCATCATCGTTCGGGAATCGCGTCGGCTCCCGGAGAGAACGGCGAGGCGGAGGAGAAGGCAAACGCGGAGGAGAGGGCAAACGAGAACGACAGTCCCAATGTGGACCATGCCCCACACGCGCATTCCCAAGATCGTTTCTCGATAGCCCCGGCCCGATCGACCTCGTCCCAGAAGCGAACCGCTGTTGCGAGCGTCCTCACAGAGGAAGCCGCATGCTGGTCCGTTTCGGACGACTCCTTCGCGAGGCCTCAGCCTGTCGCGAGCCCGTCTGCGCTGAGCGCGGGAGTCGCTCCTGAGAGCTACCGCGAGTTGGTCGAGCTCGACAGCGCCCACAGCGTGCGCTGGGCCAAGCGCGTGCTCGAAGCGCGCGCGCTGGACCCCGAACCGCTTGATCTGGAGATTCTCATCCTGGTGGCGTCCATGTGCCACGTGCTTAGCAGTCAGATCCACCGCCGCTTCAATTCGGGACGGGCATCCACCACAACACAGCGCCGTCTGAAGCGGCTGTCTGACGCCGGCTTGGTGCGGCGGTTTCAGTTCCATCGCCGTGACGGTGGCGGAGTGCCGATGTGTTACGCGATCACCGTCGCTGGTCTGCGATTGTTGCACGCCCACGATCAGGGGACGGCACTCCAAGAGGGCGATGTCGAGACGTCCAGGGTCCCGTCTTCGGCGGTGCCGGTGGAGGGCGAGCGGCTGCTGCGCCAGACGCGCCACGACGTGCACGTGGTCGGGTGGGCGCTGGCGTTGGAGCGCGCGCTGGGCGGCCCGCCGGTGACGCTGCATGGCGCGCGAGAGTCGACGCTGTCTCCGCCGCTGCGCTCCACCCCGAACGGTCGCATGGCGCTCGGACCGCTCGACCTGAGCTTGCCGGGAGGGCGCGCACCACACGAGTTCTTGAGTACCGATGCGACGGGCGTACGGGCACCGGTGGAGCGCTTTGAGACCGTACGCCCAGACGCGACGATCGAGTTCCTCGGGCGTTTGCGCGAGCACGTCAGCCGCGAGGCGGGCGGATCGACGCTCGGGGGTGAGCGGACGAGGCGAGTCGCAATCGATCTGCTCCTCGAGCGCGATGACCGTCTGCCCGTCGGTCGTGCGGCGGGCAAGCTCGAGCGCTACGACCATTTCCTGACGGGCTGGTCTGCGCACACCAAGCGTTACGGTCCCCGGCGGCGGGCGTTGCCCGTGGTCGTGTTCGTCTGCCGCGATCGCGCCCGAGCACGGGAGTGCACGCGCCGGGCCGACGCGGTGCTGACCGCCTGTCGTGCGTATGCCGGCGAGTATCCCGCCGACTGGGAGTACCCCGGGCGTGAGGGAGTCATATTCGTGGCTGAGCGCGACGTGCATGAGGGGCGCCTGTGCGGTTACGGTGTGCCCCGGCTGCCGCCGGAGGTGCGCGTGTCGGTTGCCCGTGGCGATCCGCGGGCACGCGCGCCCGCGGTGCAGGCGCGGGAGTTGCTTGCGGGGGCATCGGCCGGTGGGGAGACAGTCGATCGATAAGTCCTCTACGGCGATCGAGCCGGCGCGAAAATGCCCGTGCATTCGCCCCGCGCCGAATGCCGTCACCCCGCTTGAGCGCGCAGTCGCCGTTCCTCGCACGAGGCGTGTTGCGCAGTCGCCCTCACGCCGAAGCGACACGCAACTGCGCGCACGACATCCGCAGTTCGGCTCTGCAGAGCCGAACTGCGGCAATGGTTGCGGGGTACGCCGGCCGAGAGCGCAAGCAGCATGGCATCGCGACTTGACGGCTCTCGGTCGACGGCTACTATCGCCGCCTCTCCTTTTTCGTCTTTTCCAAGCCGCACGCGGCCCTCGGCCGACCTCGCACGACTCTGCGACTGAGCTTCGAGGCAGATCCATAAACACGTCCGGCCGCCGATTTCGGTGGCGCATATGCTTCAGGCAGTCAGTCATACGTCGGGCCTGTGGACGGCAGCAGGCGCGCATCGGCGACGAGCGCGACATCGACAGGACGCTTTCGCGCCAAATTTCTTCGATCCGATCGCCCTCCGGGCACCCTTCCGAGACCCCTTAGGGGTCTCGGGCTGTTCCGGCACGCTCGAACGCCCGGGCCACGCCTCTTGACGGAGCGCGGTGGGCCATCTACAAGGCTGGCGAGACATCCAGGCGTCAACCCGACTCAGGACAGGAGGCATTGATGACGCAGACGATCTCGCCCTCACTCTCAAGCGCCGCTCGAGCGGCGTCCCGACCCCACGCTGGTGCGCCTGCTCACTCGAGGCACGCCAGATCGACACATAGCGACTGTGGCGCGCCCGTCTCGCGACCCGCCGTCTCGACCAGGAGCAGGCTCGATCCAC
Organism: Solirubrobacteraceae bacterium; assembly: GCA_035567335.1. Classification (GTDB taxonomy): domain Bacteria; phylum Actinomycetota; class Thermoleophilia; order Solirubrobacterales; family Solirubrobacteraceae; genus Palsa-744. Next base: position 126,509 of record DATMPZ010000032.1, on the reverse strand, counting down.
TCGGTCGCTACATCGATGCGATCGGGCGCGCTCGAGAAGTGATTGCCGGGCGTTGTGGGGACGGTTGTGTGCTCGTAGTCGACCGCGACGCGCTCACCCTCGGCGATCGCCGGTTGGTGGCCCATCTCGCCGTGGATGAGCCGGCCGAGAACGCCGCGTTGGTCTGCGCTCACTACCTGCGGGACGTAAGCCGGGGTCGCTGTCGGAGGGTGACAGCCGAGGACCTGATCGGCAAGCCGTTCTCCGAGGAGGAGGAGGAGGAGGAGGAGGAGGAGGAGTCGCGGCGATACGGTCGCGAGACCGACCTCATGGGTCGCCGCGGAGGCGCCGAGGGGGATGTCGTCTATCGCCTCGAGCTGGCGCGTACGGAGAACGCCGCACTGGAACTGCGCTGGCGTCGCCATCCACGCCGAGGAGGTCCAGCTGCGCCTATGACCGTATGTCTGCGCGAGGCGATCGGCGCGCTCGAAAGCTACGAGCCGGTATGCGGACTCACACGCCGGGCGCTGGCGAGATACCGCGAGGATGCGAACGTATCGACCGCGGTGTTGCGCGGTGAGCTGGAGCGTTTGTGTGAGAGTCCGATCGTTCTCAACCGCAAGCTCCGTCAGACGGTGCTCGCCGCGATCGAGCGTCACGGGTTGAGCCTGAGCGAGATCGCGATCCGCTGCGGTCGAGTCAAGCGTGACTCCAAAGGCAATACGAGCGGTGAGACCAGTTGGCTGGCTCGTCGCGTGGGGATACTTCCCGAGAGCGGCTCGCGCCGGCCCACACCGTGGGTGCACAGCGACGTGTTGGCTTTGATCGCACGCAACGGCCTCGGAATCAGTCCGCGCGAGGTGGAACTCGGATGAGGAGAGGTTCCGCCGCGTTCGCGCTCCTCGCTCGGCCCGAGCTTCGCGCCGGAGCGCTCGCGTCCGCGTCGACCCCCGCGTCCGCGCCGACGCCGGCGTCCGGGCATCCGACTTCGTCCGCAACCAGGACTCACGGTCTGGGGCTGGGGAGCGCACGGCCGATCCTCGTGGTCGAGTCAGATGCCGCGACCGCGAAGACGCTCGTCGAGCAAATGACGAATGACGGCTACCAGGCCGAGCTGGCGAGGAGCGCCGAGCACGCGCGAGCACGCGCGATGTGGTGTCCGCCGAGGCTGGTCGTGCTCGGCGACCTGGACTCCTCGCGCGGGCAGCTGGAATTGCTGGAGGAGATTCGCCAGACAGCGCGCGAGAGGCGAGTGTGGGCGCCGTCGATGCCAGTCATCGTGATCGGGGCGAGCGTGAGTGAACTCGACATGCTCCGAGCGTTCGAGGCCGGAGCGGATGACTTCGTGGCTCGCCCGGCGCACTACCTGGAGTTGCGGGCTCGCATGCGAGCGCTGCTGCGCAGAGTCGAGCTGATGAGCCTGTCGGCGGATCGGCTGACGGTCGGTTCGCTGGAGGTCGATATGAGTGGGCACGCTGCCAGCGTGCATGGGCTGCCCGTCCAGCTGCGCCGGCTCGAGTTCGAGCTGCTGGTCTACCTGGCGACCGACCCCGTGCGCGTGTGCACCAAGCAAGAGTTGCTGCGCGCCGTCTGGGGATACCGATCGAGCGGGTCGACTCGGACCGTCGATAGTCACGCCAGCCGTCTGCGCCGCAAGCTCGAGGAGCACGGCGGTCGCTGGGTGATCAACGTGTGGGGCATCGGCTACCGGCTGCACTGACGCGCGTCATCGGCGGCACGCCGCTCGGCTGACCCCGGTTGAGCGCACATCGCCCCAGAGCTTGACGAGCCGAGGGCTCGCCGAGAACACCGCGACGGCGGGCCCACGGGTCCGTCGTCGCTCGTTAACCACCTGGCCGGCTCGCGCCGGTCCTACAGAAAAGGAGCGGCGTAAACATGTCGTCGTCTGAATACACATCCCAATCGCCGGTGAATCCATTGGTGCCGGTCGAACAGCTCGCGGGTCGGCTCGTGGCCGGGACGATCCATCTCGCGCTCGGGCTCGCGCTCGGGCTGCTCGTCGCTCACGCGATGCGCAGCTGGCATCTGCGTTGGACCTGGGCCGCCACCGCATTGATCGCTGTGGTGCTTACCCGCACGGCCCTCGGCGATGGCGCCGCGCTCACCCTGGGAGCGGCTGCGCTCTGTGCGACCGTGCGCGGGCGGCGCTGGCATCGCGAAGACGTCGAGACGGGCGCCGACATGGCCGACGTCGCCGCCGGGCGGCGCGGCCCGCTGGACTTCGCGCGACGGATTGCTCGCGGGATCGAGATGCGCCGCGGCGCGAGGACCCCGGACAGCTGGTTTCGCGGTGGTCGGCTGATCGTCGGTCGTGAGCAGAACGGCCGAGCCGTGACGATCCCGCTCGGAGGGGCGACCGGCGGCACGCATACGCTGGTGGTCGGCGCCACCCGGTCGGGCAAGACAGTCACGATGACCTGGATGGCGGCGCGTGCGGTCGAACGCGCCATCGGTACGATCGTGCTCGACCCCAAGGGCGATCGTGACCTGCGTCGCGAGTTGCACGATGTCGCGAAGTTCACGGGGAGGCCGTTCGTCGAGTGGACGCCGCGAGGCCCGTCGGTTTACAACCCCTACGCGCGGGGCAGCGAGACCGAGATCGCCGACAAGGCGCTCGCCGGCGAGCGCTTTACCGAGCCGCACTATCTGCGTCAGGCCCAACGCTATCTCGGTCAGGAGGTGCGGGTACTGCGCAAGGCCGGACTGGAGGTCAGCCTGAGGGCGCTCGTGCACCATCTCGACCCAGCGCGGCTCGAGCTGCTCGCCAGGAGCCTGCCCGAATCCGACGCGCAGGGCGTGCACGATTACCTGGACACGCTCACGACGCGTCAGCAGAGCGATCTGGCGGGCGTGCGCGATCGCCTGGCGATCATGGCCGAGTCCGACATCGGCGACCTGCTGGATCCGGAGACCCCCGACACGGTGCGCGTCGACCTGCTGCAGGCGGCGAAAGCCGGGGCGGTGGTGTACTTCAATCTCGAAGCCGACTGCCGGCCGCTGCTCGCGCAGATGCTCGGAGCGGCGATCGTGCAGGATCTGCAGGCGATGGTCGCGGCGCTGCAGGCGCGACCGGAGCCGACGTTGGTGTTGATCGACGAGTTCTCGGCGATCGCTCCTGAGCGTGTGGTGGGTCTGTTCGCCAGAGCTAGTGGCGCGGGTGTGAGCCTCGTGCTCGGCACCCAGGAGCTCGCCGATCTGCGCGTGCCGGGACGGGAGACGTTGCTGGAGCAGATCATGGGCAACCTGTCCGTGCTGATCGCCCACCGCCAGGTGGTCCCCGCCTCGGCGCAGTTGATCGCCGGCGTGACCGAAGCCAGGGGCGTGTGGAGGACCTCCCGGCATGGCGACGGCAGGCTCACCCGCACCCGGGGCTTTGAGAACGCGCTGCGAGCCGAGCAGGTCATGAGCTTGCCTCAGGCCTGGGCGGCGGTGGTCGGGCTGGCCGACGGGGGCAGCGTGAGCATCGCGCGGATGCTCTCGCCCCGACGCTGTCGCTGATAGGCGGGTCGCAGGTTGCATGCAAGGGATCCCTGGAGATCCCCTTCAAAAAATCAACGCAAAGGAGGGATCATCACGATGATCCGTACTGTCCCTGCGCCATCGCCGAAACGGTTGGCGCTCATTCAATGGACGGCCCGCATGGGCGCCGTCACCGTCGAGGCTCTGGCGATCAGCCAGAACACAACGCCCGCTGCAGCTCGCGGGCGACTGCAGGCGGCCGTGCGCGCCGGACTGCTCACACGCCGGCGAGCACTGGCGGAGCGGCCCGCGCTGTATGTCCTGAGTCGAGCGGGCATGAGCAGGTGCGGTCTACAGGGGTTGGACCCATGTAGGGTGAGCGCCGCGAACGCCGGTCACCTGATCGCGTGCGCGGTAGTCGCGGCCGCTCTGGAGCGTGGCTATCCCGATCACCGGGTGATGGGCGAGCGCGAGTTGCGCCGCGACGAGCGTGAGCTCGGCGTCCCTGTGGCGAGTGCGCGGATGGGCGTCGGCTCCCACGGTGAGTCGTTGCTGCATCGTCCGGACCTGGTGCTGTGGCCCGCTGAGTCGGACGCCGGCTTGCCGGTGGCCGTCGAGGTCGAGCTGACGCTCAAGGCGCCACGGCGTCTGGCGGACATCTGCCGGGCGTGGGCTCGCTGCCGAACCGTTGCCGGGGTGCTGTATGTCGCCCCGCCGGAGGTTGGGCGTGCGCTGGAGCGGGCAATCACCCGGGCTCACGCACACGAGCGGATCGTGGTGGTCGGGATTGATGCACTGCCCTGCCGCCCGCGAGAGGCGCTCGAGGAGGAGCTGGAGCGCTCGCCCGAAAATACCGTCCCAAGCAATCCGTAACTTCGTCGATGGGGGGTCAACCGCAAACGATGGAGACCTAACAATGGCCTACTTCAGCATCAACCGCGTCGTACTCGTCGGGCGTCTCACGCGCGATCCGGAGCTTCGCAGCCTGCCCTCGGGCGTGAGCGTCTGCGGATTGCGTATCGCGTGCAGTTCCAGCCGCAAAGACGCCGTCGGCGACTATCACGAGCGACCCAACTATTTCGACGTGAGCGTCTACGGAGGCCCGGCGGAGAGCGTCAGCCGCTACATGCGCAAGGGCAGCCGCGTCGCCATCGACGGTCGGTTGGAGTGGCGCGAGTGGGAAACCGCAGAGCAGCAGAAGCGCCAGGCCGTGAGCATCGTCGCCGAGACCGTCCAGTTCCTGGACAGCCCTGGCGGTCAGCGGCGCGAGCGCGAGCAGGGCGATGACCTCGACGCCGACGGGACGTCGGCGGGCGAGCACGGCACGGACCGCGAGTTGGCCGGCGTCGGCGCGGGCTCGGAGGATGCGGAGCTCGTGTTCTAGACGGCCGCGGTCATGGCCGCATCAGCGGGGACGCCACATCGGCGTCCCCGCTGTTGGCCCAGGCGGCCCGTTTTGCGTTAAGCAGACCTTTGCGACAGATCGGCCCTGTGCGACAGATCCGCTGGCAGTGGGCGCCCGCTGCCTCGGCTGCACGGGAGCTCTCGGCCGCCCGCAGCGCCCCGGGACGGGGCGTACGCGTAAACTGGCGCGCCGCGGACGCCACTGCGGCTCGCGAGTACAACCAGCCTGCGTCAAGGAGCCCTATACGGTGCCAGTGAACACCCAAGCGATCGGCAAGCAGTACGAGCCCACCACGTACGCGGTGGGCAGGGAGAAGATCAAGGAGTACGCGCGCGCGGTCGGCGAGACGAATCCAATCCATCTCGACGTGCAGGCCGCCCGCGACGCCGGTTATACGGACGTCGTGGCGCCACCGATGTTCGCTGTCGTCTACAGCGCGCCCTCGGTGGGACCGCCGATCTTCGACCCCGAGATCGAACTGAACTTCGCGTTGATGGTGCACGGCGGGCAGGAGTTCGAGTGGGGGCCGCTGGTGGTGGCGGGCGATGAGATCACGACGACCGCCTCGGTGAAGAACATCTCCGAAAGCGACGGGCGCGGCTACTACGTGTTCGAGTCGATATCGACCAACCAGCGCGGCGAGCAGGTGTGCCGCGGCACCTGGACCAACATCGTGCGAGGAGTGTGATCGGGTATGAGCAAGCTGCAGGTTGGTGAGGAGATTCCCGAGGTGAGAGTGACGCCCGACAAGTACCTGACGGCGCGCTACGCGGGCGCTTCGGGCGACTTCAACCCGATCCACATCGACGAGGAGTTTGCCCGCGCGGTGGGCCTGCCAGGAAGGATCCTGCACGGGCTGTGGACGATGGCGCAGGTTGCGCGCGCGCAGACAGAAGCCGCCGGTGGACCGGAGCATCTCAAGCGTCTGTCGGTCCAGTTTCGTGGCATGGGCGTGCCCGAGCAGGAGGTCGTGGTGAGGGGCACGGTGCGCGAGTTGCGCGACGGGCGTCTCGTCATCGACACGGTGGCCGAGCAGGCGGAGACGCAGATCGTGCGCAACGCGGAGGCCGAGCTGCATTTGTGAGTGACCGGCGGGAGGCTGTGACGGGCCACCTAGAATCAGGTCGATGCAGGCCCTGACGACCCGTCAAGAGACGATCCTGTGCAAGGTGGTGGAGGACTACCTGCGCACTGGGCAGCCGGTGGCGTCGAAGTCGATCGCGACCGATCCAGAGCTCGACTGCCGTGCCTCGACGGTGCGGGGCGAGCTGGCGCTGCTCGAGGAGAACGGTCTCCTCTCCCACCCGCACGTCTCGGCTGGCAGGGTTCCGACGGACGCCGGTCAGCGATACGTGGTCGATCGGATGCTCGCCTCCGGCCACGGTCTGCAGTCGGTCGGGCAGGCAGCGCAGCTGGAGCTCTCGCTGATGCGCCGCGAAGTCGAGGAGGCCGTGCGCAGGACCACGGAGACCCTCTCTCAGGTGACCAACCTGCTGGCCGTCGTCTCGGCGCCCGCTCTGAACACCGCGAGCATCAGGCACGTCGAGGTGCTCGCGCTGCAGCCGCGGGTCGTGGTGGTGGTGATCATCACTTCGACCGGCAGCGTGTCGAAGATGATGGTCACGTTCGAGCGCGCTGTCGATCCGGGGCTGGTGACATGGGCGGGGGAGTACCTGAACGAGCGGCTCGTCGGCACCGGGCTCGGTGCGCGCATGCTGCATCAGCGTCTGATCGATTCGGGGTTGTCCGCGACAGAGGTGGCGTTCTTGCGGCGGCTGGCACCCGCGTTCGGCGAGATCGACCTGGAGGGCGAGGATGCGCTGTATGTGGAGGGCACCGCGCACCTGTTCTCCACGGGCATGATCGAGGACACGGCCCAGATCAACGAGCTGATGAGCCTGCTCGAGCGACGGGTGGCGTTGCTGCGGGTGCTGCGCACGGCGCTCGGCGAGCAGGGGGTGTACGTGCGGATCGGCCACGAGAACGAGATTCCGGCGATGCACTCCCTCGGACTGGTCGCGACCAGCTACGGCGTGGCCAGGCGCAAGCTGGGCGCGGTGTCGGTGATCGGGCCGGTGCGCATGGACTACGCCGAGGCGATCGTGACCGTGCGCAGGGCCGCGCACGAGCTGTCGCGGTTCGTCGAAGACGCTTACGCGGAAGCATGAGCGGTCCGCGATGAGTCGAACCTCGATGCCGCGCGATCCCTACGACGTGCTCGGCGTGCAGCGAGACGCATCCGAGCAGCAGATCAAGAAAGCGTTCCGTCAGCTCGCGCGGGAGTTGCACCCGGACGTCAACGCCCACGATCCGCAGGCGGAGGAGAAGTTCAAGGAGGCGGCCGAGGCGTACGAGATCCTGTCCGACGCCGAGCGTCGCGCGACGTATGACCGATACGGCTACGAAGGCCTCAGATCGGGAGGCTACGCCCCCAACTTCGACGCGTTCGGCTCGATCGGAGATCTGTTCGACGCGTTCTTCGGCGGGGCCAGCCCGTTCGCCGGACGCTCCGGACCGGCAGCCGGCGAGGATGCCGCCGTCGCGGTCGAGCTGGATCTGACCGAAGCCGCCACGGGCGCGCGGGTGGAGGTCTCCCTTGAGGTCGTCGAGCGCTGCGAGCACTGCCACGGCAACGGCGCCGAGCCTGGCACCCCGATCGAGACGTGCGAGCGCTGCGGTGGCAGCGGCCAGCTGCAGGCCCTCACGAGAACGCCGTTCGGGCAGATGATGCGCAGGGTCCTCTGCGAGACCTGTCATGGCGAGGGGCGCGTGGCCAGGCAGCCGTGCCGCGAGTGCCGCGGGCGCGGTCGCAGGATGGGACGGCGCAGCATCGAGGTCGACGTGCCGGCCGGGATCGCCGACGGTCAGCGGATCAGGCTCGCGCAGCGCGGGCACGCCGGAGGGGCGGGCGCGCCCGAGGGCGATCTGTATGTGCTGGTGAGGGTCCGCGAGGACGAGCGGTTCGTGCGCGAAGGCCAGGACCTGATCACGGCGCTCGACGTGCCGGCTCCGCTCGCGGCGCTGGGCGGGACGCTGCAGGCGCCCACGCTCGGAGGAACGGCCACGGTCGAGGTGCCGCCAGGCACGCAGCCGGGAGAGGTAATCACGCTGCGAGGGCAGGGGATGCCCTCGCTGCGGGGTGGGCGTAGCAGAGGCGATCTGAAGGTCGTCGTAAACGTAGTGGTGCCCCGCCGCCTGAGCGAGGAGCAGCGAGAGCTGGTCGGCCGTCTGCTCCAGACGCTGACCGAGGAGAACCTGCGCTCGGAGGAGTCGATGTTCGCCAAGCTGCGTCGAGCGCTGCGCAGCCAGGCGGCGTGATCCGCCTGGCGCTGCGCATCCACCGCGAGCACGCGGATGTGGTGCTCGCGGACCTGCTCGAACTGGTTTCCTCGGGCGTCGAGGAATCCGACCTGCCGGGAGGGGTCGTCGAGTATGCGATCTACGGCATGCCCGGCGAGCTGCCGGTGCTGCCGGATCTGCGCGCGGCTGTCGGCGACGCGCTGGTCGAGATATCCACGAGCGAGATACCGGATGACTGGTCAGAGCGCTGGCGCGACTTTCATCAGCCGATCACGATCTGCTCGCCCGCGCCCGAGCGGATGAGCGCGCTGCGCGTGCGCACACCCTGGGAGAGCCCGAGCGAGCGCCCGGGCGTGCGGGAGATCGTGATCGACCCCGGACAGGCGTTTGGCACGGGGGCTCACGCGACCACGCGGTTGTGCCTGGAGTTGCTGCTTGCTCTTGCCGGCGCCCTCGGCGAGCGGTCGGGGTTGATCGATCTGGGGTGTGGCTCAGGGGTGCTGGCGATCGCGGCGGCGGCGCTCGGATATGCCCCGGTGCTGGCGCTCGACCACGACCAGCTGAGCGTCACGGCGGCCGCGCACAACGCCACCGCCAACGGCGTGGCGATCGACGCCCGCCGTTTCGATCTGCGCCATGACCCCTGGCCGATCGCCGATCCCAAGGCGCTGCCGGTGGTGCTTGCCAACCTCCTGCGACCGCTGCTGCTTGAGCTGGCCGAGACGCTCGAGCATCCGCCGGAGCACCTGATCGCGAGCGGACTGCTCGTCGGAGAGGCCGAGGAGGTCAGCAGCGCGTTCGCCCGGCGGCTGGGGATGTCAGAACGCGAGCGCCGGGAGAGCGGCGAATGGGCCGCCCTGTGGCTGCAGGCCGATCGGTGACGCACGTCCCTCGCGCGAACGGCGTGCGGGCCTCAGCCGAGGTCGTCCGGCCCTGTCAGGCGGGGTCGGGCAGCTCGGTCGCCGCGTGCACGATCGCGCGGTAGACGAGGTCGATCGCCGCGCGGACGCCGTCCGCATCCCGCAACAGCGCGGCTGCGGCGCTGAGCGCCGAGCCAATCGTCTCGAGCGCCTCGCCGACCTCGCCGGGCTCGGGGTCGCGGCAGGCGGCGATCGCCATCTCGAGCATCGCCCACGCCTGGCCGGGCACCCCGGCGAACAGCGCCGGGCCCGTGAGGCTGGCGTAGTTGTAGACGCGAGCGAGGCGCCCGGAGAGCCTGATCGAGGGTCCTCGACGCGGCGGCGTGACGGGTGCCAGCCCGCGACCGTCGAGCAGGTCGGCCATCGTGGCCCCGAGCACGCCCCGGGTCGCGTTCTCGTCCAACCCGGCCTGGGCCGCGACGCGCAGCGCCAGATACAGCGTCGTGGCGGGCATGCCGTAGGGCGGATCGGAGGCGAACACGATGCGCTCTGCGGGTGCGCGCGCGAACAGCTCGATCACGTCGAGCGGGAAGAAGCAGGAGATGTCATACAGCACACCCGGATGATCGGCCAGGCGCGAGGTCAGGATGCCCTGGTCGCAGATCGCGCCGTGGGCGAGGATCAGGACGACGTCCGGATGGCTCAACGCCAGGTCCGCGAGCCCGTCGGCGAGCGGTGGCAGTCCCCGACCGGCATGGATCAGGATCGGCGCCCGAGCGCGCTGCGCGAGCGCGAAGATGGCGCGCATCTCCGGGCTGTCGAACACGAAGTCCTGGGCGCGCGGGTGCAGCTTGATCCCGCGCGCCCCGGCGGCCAGGCAGCGCTCTCCCTCGGCGATCGGTTCTTCGGCGGGGTCCAGACGGCAGAACGGAGCGAGCCTGCCCTCGCTTTCTGAGGCCCACGCGAGGACGCGATCGTTGGGGACGCTGTAGGCGGGGCGGCGTTCGGGGTCGTGCAGCGCAAACACGCACGCCCGCCGAGCGCCGGCGTCATCGAGCTGGGCGAGCAACTGCTCGAGTCCCAGCGAGCGCCCATCCTCATCCAGACCGAGGTGGGTGTGGGCGTCGATCACCTCTGCGTCGGGCGGCCGCAGGCGCTCGGCCTCGGCCAGAAACGGGGCGAGCGCGTCGGTGTAGAGAGCGTCGTTCACGGAGGGCACCCTAGCCGCTTGCCATCGCACTCGCGTGGCGCTCGCCGCGAACGGGTCCGGGTCAGAATCGGCGCGTTCACACCGTGGCGTCCGCGCGTGGCGGCCGTCGCTCGCGCTCACGGGTGTGGCCAGGCGCGACTCGTGACGCCGGTCTCTACCGGCGTGTCGGTCCAGCAACTGTATGTGGCTCGGCCGGGATCAAACCCGGCAACCCACACAGATGCGCAGGTCGCCGGCCATCCTCACTAGCACCCGGACCCACCCGGCCGCTCCATCCTGTCTAGCCTGGGCCGGGTGGCCTGGAACATCGTGATAGCCGGCGGAGGTTTCGGCGGTTTCTACGCTGCCCGCGCACTGGAGAAGTCGCCGGCTGGGCAGCGCGTCAAGGTGACGCTCGTCAACGACGCGAATTACATGCTGTACACCCCGCTGCTGCCGGGCGCGGCGGGGGCGACACTGGACCCGCGCCACGTGATCGTTCCGCTGAGGGCGCAGTTGAAGCGCACCGAGCTAGTGATCGGACGGGTGATCGGAGCGGATCCTGAGCGCGGGACGCTGGGCGTGAGGAGGGTCGACGATGAGGGCGTGCAACTGCACTATGACCATCTGCTTGTGGCGCTGGGTTCGGTCTCGCGGACGCTGCCGGTTCCCGGGCTCGCCGAGCACGGGATCGGGCTGAAGTCGCTGGCGGACGCCACCGCGTTGCGCAACCGGGTGCTGAGCTGTCTGGACATCGCCGAGTCGCTGCACGACGAGGAGCGACGGCGGGAGCGCCTGGGGTTCGTGTTCGTGGGAGCCGGCTACGCGGGCGTGGAGGGACTCGCGGAGCTGCAGGACTTCGCCGCGCAGGCGATCGAGTCCTATCCACGATGCCGTGCCCATGGAATGCGTTGGCTGCTGGTCGAGGCGGGCGACCGGATCATGGCGGAGGTGCCCGAGAGCCTGTCGCGATTCGCCGCCGAGGAGTTGCGCGGACGGGGAGTGGAGCTGCGCACCGGTACGACCGTACGCGCGATCGGCGACGCTGAGGTCGAGCTGGACAGCGGCGAGCGGGTGCCGGCGCGCACGGTCGTATGGACGACCGGAGTCAAGTCGAGCCCGGCGGTCGGCGCGCTCGGGCTGCCGCTGGACCCTGCCGGGCGCATCGTGGTTGACAGCACGTTGCGCGTCGAGGGCCATCCACGTGTGTGGGCGGTCGGTGACTGCGCTGCCGTCCCCGACCCGGCGCGTCCGGGACGATCGTGTCCGCCGACCGCTCAGCACGCCGTTCGCCAGGGGCGGCTGGTGGCTGGAAACATTCGCGCGGCGTTGTCCGGCGAACGGCCTCGGCCGTTCCGCTACAGGACCGCGGGCGTGTTTGCCGAGCTCGGCTCCCGCAAGGCCGTGGCAATCACCCTGGGCATTCGTTGGCGGGGCTTTCCGGCGTGGCTGCTGGCGCGGACGTATCACCTGCTGCTGATGCCCGGCGTCGGGCGCAAGCTGCGACTGCTCGTGGACTGGAACGTCGCGCTCCTGTTCGGCCGGGATGTGTCGGCGCCGGGACGGCTGGGCAGCCCGACGCCGCTGGACGGGGAGTGAGGTCGTCGGGATCGCCCGGGCGCGGGCGTTGGTTGGCGCCGGCAGGTCGGTCCCCATAGCTGCCCGTCGACGCCCGGTCACCGCGACGCTCACCATCGCCGGATCGACACGTGCAACCCATCGGCGACGGCGTATCCTGAGCGGAGATGGCGATACTCGACACCGTCAAGAGCGACCTGCGGGACGCGATGCGGGCCGGTGAAAAAACGCGGGTGGGGGCGTTGCGGCTGGTGCTGTCGGAGTTGCAAAAGGCCGCCAAGGAAGGCGCGGATGACGAGCTGGCGGTGCTCAGGCGCGAGCGCAAGCGCCGGCTGGAGGCCGCGCGGGCGTATCGCGAGGCCGGGCGCGAGGATCTCGCCGACGGCGAGGAGTCCGAGGCCAGGCTGATCGGCGGATACCTGCCGGCCGAGCTCTCCGACGAGGAGCTCAAAGACATCGTCGAGCGAGCGGTGCACGAGAGCGGAGCGGAGTCGGTACGGGACATGGGTCGCGCCATGGGCACGGCGATGGCGGCGGTGGATGGTCGCGCCGACGGCGGGCGCGTGTCGAGTCTGGTCAAGGCGGCGCTCGGAGGATGAATCCCTCGACCCTGCGTACGCGCCGCGTGCGCAACGGCGGATGAGGACCCAGATCGAGCTGCCCAACGATGTCGCCGCCGAGCTGGCCGGCAGTCAGGACGCCGTGCTGCGCGCGCTGGAGGCGCACCTGCAGTGCCGGGTGTTCCTGCGGGGCAACCTGATCACGTTCGACGGCGAGCAGGGCGAGACGCGAGTCGGCGAGCTCCTCGTGCGCGAGCTCTCCGACCTGATCCTGCGCGGCCACGAGATCGGACCTGGGACGATCGCGGCCGTGACGGGGGCGCTGGATGCGCACGAGTCGCCGGCCCAAGTGCTGGAGGACGTGGTGTGGCGCTATCGCGGCCGCCAGGTGGCGCCGAAGACGGTGAACCAGAAGCGCTACGTCGATTCGATCCGCCAGAGCACGGTCACGTTCGGGATCGGACCGGCGGGTACGGGCAAGACGTTTCTCGCGGTGGCGATGGCGGCCGCGGCGCTCTCCGGGCACGAGGTGAACCGCATCATCCTGACGCGCCCCGCGGTGGAGGCGGGCGAGCGGCTGGGGTTCCTGCCCGGCGATCTGATGGCGAAGGTCGATCCCTACCTGCGCCCGCTGTTCGATGCGTTGCACGACATGCTCGACCCCGAGAAGGTCTCCCAGTATCTGGAGCGGGGCGTGATCGAGATCGCGCCGCTCGCGTTCATGCGGGGGCGCACGCTGAACGACTCATTCGTGATTCTCGACGAGGCGCAGAACACGACGCCCGAGCAGATGAAGATGTTCCTGACGCGCCTCGGTTTCGGGTCGCGGATGGTAGTGACGGGCGACATCACCCAGGTCGATCTTCCCCGCGAGCAGCAGTCGGGGCTGATCGCGGTGGGCGAGGTGCTCGAGACCGTCGAGGGCATCGAGTTCGTGCGCTTCGGCGGCGAGGACGTGGTGCGCCACAGGCTCGTGCAGCGGATCGTGGAGGCTTACGACGAGCACGCTCAACGCGGGACTTCCGGCAGCCACGCGCGCGCTCCCGACGGCCGGGTCGGCCAGGGCTCGGGCGACGAGCCTCGTCGCGCTTAGCAGCTCGTGATCGAGGTCGACGTCTTCGGCGCCGCGCTCGCGTCGGCTGCGCCGGCGCCGAGCGAGGTCGTGCGCCTGTGCGTCCTGACCGCCGCGGCGGCGGGCATCGAGGACGGTCATCTCGCGATCGAGTATGTCGATGCGGCCCGCATCGCCGAGCTGAACCTCGAGCATCGCAGCAGAGCGGGCCCTACGGATGTGCTTTCGTTTCCGATCGACGGCGTCGTTGCGCAGGGAGACGTTCCGCGCGAGCTGGGCGACGTGGTGATCTGCCCCGAGCACACCGCCGATCTGCGCGAGGCGATCGTGCACGGTGTGCTGCACCTGCTCGGCATGGATCACGAGACCGACGACGGCGAGATGCTGGCGCTGCAGGCGCGGCTGCTGCTCGATCGGAGAGCCCGTAGATCCCCAATCGATGGGGAGAGCGCGTCGTGACGCGCAGCGGCTTCGTCGCCCTCGCAGGCCGACCCAACGTGGGCAAGTCGACGCTAGTGAACGCCATGGTTGGGGAGAAGGTGGCGATCGTCTCCGATCGCCCGCAGACGACGCGCCGGGCGATTCGGGGCGTGTGCACGCGCGCGGACAGCCAGATCGTGCTGATCGACCTGCCGGGAGTCCAGCGTCCGCGTGATGCGCTGACCCGGCGCATGGCCGGGCGCGTGCAGCGCGAGCTCGACGGGGCCGACATGGCGTTGCTGATCCTCAACGGCGAGCAGGGCGTGGGTCCGGGCGACCGATTCATCGCGAGGGTGCTCGCGGATGCCGCGCCGACGGTGACGATCGCGGTCAACAAGATCGACCGACTCGACCGCGCGGCGACCGCCGCGATGCTGCAGCAGACCGGCGCGCTGGAGTTGGACGGCGAGATATTCCCGGTCTCGGCGCGCACCGGCCTCGGAGTGTCTGCGCTGGTCGAGCACCTGCACGACCTCATGCCCGAGGGATCGTTCATGTTCGCCCCCGAGGAGCGCTCCGATCAGCCGCTCAGACTGCTGCTGGGCGAGCTGGTGCGCGAGGCGGTCATCAGACGCACGCGCCAGGAGGTTCCCCACGCCGTCGAGGCGGTGGTCGAGGAGGTCGAGTATCCGCGCGCAGGACTGGCGCGGGTGCGGGCGCTGATCTTGGTCGAGAGCGGCTCGCAAAAGGCGATCGTGGTCGGCGCCGGCGGGCGCATGATCAAGGCGATCGGCACGGCCGCGCGCGCCGAGTGCCAGCGCGAGCTGGGCTGCCGGGTGCACCTCGATCTGTCCGTGCGCGTGCGCCGGGACTGGCGTGCCGATGAGGGGCTGCTGGATCGCTTGGGCATCACGTAGTTCCATGCGGCGCATGCGCCGCATGGCCGGACGGTGCATGCACCGTCCGGCGGGCCGCACATGTGCGGCCCGTGACGAGCCGCATGCGGCTCGTCAGCCGTTGGCGCATGCGCCAACGGCCCCAAAGATCCCAATAGGTGCCTCAGCATTACCCAGGAGAATTCCGGCTAATCTGATTCATTCCAGCTTTGGGATGCGCAATGTCGCGCGATCGAGTACCGTTTATGGGGATCGGTATGTATTTGCTGTGATGTAGGTTCGCCAGGAGGGTGAGAAATGTCCGCCAAGCATGCGGTCCTGGGTCTCGTGATCGAGCGTCCGGGCTACGGCTACCAGTTGGCGCAGCGTCTGGAGGAGCGCTTCGGCGCGTCCGGATTCGCGCCCTCAGGGGTCTACTCGGCGCTGGATCAGCTTGCGCGCGACGAGCTGGTGCGCAGCGCCGGCGAGATGGGCGCGGGCCCGGCCCGGCGCGCGGCGCCGCGCACGATCTACGAGGCCACGCCCGAGGGGGTCGACCACTTCGAGAGCTGGATGCTCGCCTCCTCGCCGACGCCGCCGCTGCGCGACGATCTGCACATGAAGATATCGCTGTGCCGGCCGCGCAACGTGCCGCGGCTGATCGACATGGTCTACGGCCAGGAACTGGCCTGCCTGGGTCGGCTGCGCGATCTGAACCGGCTCGCCGAAGAAGATCGGGCGGGCGGTTCGCGAGAGTGGTCGATGCTGATGAGGGTGCTGGCCAGAGACGCCGAGGTCGCGTTCTGGAACGCGCGGATCGAGTGGCTGCAGAGCGCCCGCGAGCTGCTCGAGCAGCTGCGCGAGGAGCCCGACCGGGTGAGCGTCGGCCGCCCGGGAGCTCGGCTTCGGGCGTGCTGATGCGCCGGCGCATCCGACGTGCGCCGGTCGGCGTGCAGATGGCCGTGGTGGCGGTGAGCCGAGCGTCGAAGCGCCGATGACGGACGCGCTGCTGTCGCTGCGGTCGGTGAGCAAGCGCTACTGGCGGGGCGCGCACGAGCTCAGGGTGCTGACGGACGTCTCGATGGAGATGTCGGCCGGCGAGTTCGTCGCGGTGTGGGGCAGGCGCGGGGCGGGCAAGACGACCCTGCTGAAGATCGCGGTCGGACTGGAAGTTCCCGACGGCGGCTCGGTGCACTTCGCGGGACAGAATCTGGCGGGCATGTCGGAGTCGGCCCACGCGCGCCTGATGCGCGAGCGGATCGGCTGGATTCGGCGCGCGGGGCCGCGCAGCGATCTGGCGATGCTCGACTATGTCGCGCTGCCGCTGCTCGTCGAGCACGGTCAGCGCCGGGCTCGATCGCGAGCTTACGATGCGCTCGCGCGAGTGGGCATGTCAGAGTGTTCGGGCCAGCGCTGGGACAGTCTGTCCGACGGCGAGCGTGCGCTCGTGGGCATTGCGCACGGGATCGTGCGACGCCCGCGGCTGCTGCTCGTCGACGATCCCACGGCGAACCTCGGGGTGCGCGAGCGCGAGGATGTCAACGAGCTGCTGCGATCGCTGACCGCGGACGAGGGGCTGGCCGTGCTGATGACGGTGCCGGGCATGCCGGCGGCGATGGGCACCGACGAGCTCAAGGTCCTCAGCGGCGGGCGGCTGCTGACCCAGCCGCGCGATCCCGCGCCCCGTACAAATGTGATCGACTTCCCGAGGCAACGGTCGGCGTAGGTGTGTCGCTTGCGTCCCCGCTGGGGAGCCGCTCGCCGGCGCGCCCAGACCGCTGAGTCCGTTCGCTGATGCTGGAGCTGCGCGATCTCGTCAAGCACTACCAATCCGGAGACGGGGAGATCGTGCGTGCGGTGGACGGCGTTTCGATGTCGATCGCCGCCGGTGAGCTGGTGGCGTTGTACGGTCCCAGTGGTTCGGGCAAGACGACGCTGCTGATGCTGATCGCCGCGTTGCTGCGGCCTGACGCCGGCGCGGTGCTGATGGATGGGCGCGACGTCTGCGAGCTCTCCGACGCCGACTCGGCGTGCTATCGGCTGCACGAGCTGGGGTTCGTGCGCCAGTCGCTGAACCTGGTCCCGGGTGTGAGCGCGCTCGACAACGCGGCGTTGAAGCTGCTCGGGAGCGACATCGGCGCGCGCGAGGCACACCGCCGGGTGCTGCCGCTGCTCGAGCGCCTCGGGTTGGCGCAGCGGACCAAGCATCGTGCCGAGCAGCTGTCGATGGGCGAGCGCCAGCGCGTCATGATCGCACGGGCGCTGTCGACCGAGCCGAAGCTGCTGCTGGCCGACGAGCCGACCGGGAGTCTCGACAGCGCACGCAGCCGCGAGGTGCTGGGCCTCTTGACGGAGGTTTGCCGCGAGCGCGGCGTGTCGGTGATGCTGGTCACGCACGACCCACGGGCCGCGGCATATGCCGACCGGGTGCACGCTCTGCTCGACGGCAAGCTCGTCGACTATGAGCCAGATCAGGCGTTCGTGTCGGTTGGCAGCGCACAGGAGGCTGACCGGCGGAGATGAGGCTGTCGAACATCGTTCGGCTCTATCGCGTGCGCCTGCGCAGCAGGATCGTGCAGGAGCTGTTCGCGGTGCTGGGTATCGCGGTGGGGGTCGCCCTGCTGTTCTCCTCGCAGGTCGCCAGCACGAGCCTCGACGGCGCCGTGCGCCAGTTGACGGCCGGAATCGTCGGGCAGATGCGCTTTCAGATCACCGCCCGCGACATGCACGGCTTTGACGCGAGGCTGCTGAGCAAGGTCCAGCGCATTGCCGGTGTGCTCACCGCGGTGCCCGTGCTCCAGGAGAGCGCCAATGTGGTGGGCCCGCAGGGGACTCAGTCGGTTGACCTGGTGGGCACCGAACCTCGCCTCGCGTATCTGGGTGGAGCCCTCGTGCGTAAGCTCGGCACCTCCCAGCTCAGCAGTACGAGAGCGTTCATGCTGCCGGCGCCGATAGCCCAAAAGGTCGGCGCGTTCTCGCTGCAACCGGTGCAGTTGCAGATCGGGGCGCGCACGATCTCCTCGCTGCTCGTGCCCGAGCTGCTCGCGCCTGACTCGGGCGTCCTCGGTGAGAGCCCGATCGCGATCGCTCCGCTGCGCTACGCCCAGCGGCTGACGGGCATGACCGGGCGTCTGACAAGCATCTATGTACGCTCGCAACCCCGACACGACCGTGAAGTGACCGCGCAGCTCAGGCGTCTGGCGGCGGGGCGCCTGGACGTGGTCCCGGCCGACTTCACAGACGCGCTGTTTCACAAGGCCGCGGAACCGACCAACCAGTCCACCAGCCTGTTCTCCGCGATCAGCGCGCTCGTCGGGTTTCTGTTCGCGTTCAACGCCCTGCTGCTGACGGTTCCCCAGCGGCGCAACCTGATCGAGGATCTCCGCCTGGACGGCTATACGCGCAAGATGATCGTCGAGGTATTGCTGTTTGACGCCGTCGTGCTCGGCGTCGTCGCGTGCATGGCGGGACTGGCGCTGGGAGAGCTGATGTCGGTCGAGCTGTTCCACTCCGATCCTGGTTATCTGTCGTTCGCGTTCCCGATCGGCTCGCAGCGGATAGTGACGTGGCAGAGCTATGCGATCGCGGTGGGTGGAGGGCTGGTGGCGGCGTGTGTCGGCGTGCTCGTGCCGCTGCGCAGCGACCTCTTCTCGGGTCTAGAGCGTTTCATCGAAACACCGGAACCCAGGAGTCGCGATCGAACGAGTTGGCTGCTTGCGGGAGGGTGCGCCTGCCTCGCGACGACCCTCTTCGTACTGCTCGTTGCGCCCACAGCGGCAATTCTCGGGATCGTGAGTCTCGCGATCGGGCTGTTGCTGTTCCTGCCTGTGTTGCTGGATCTGGCGATTGCGGCGTTCGACCGGCTGCAGCGGATGATGACGGGCGCCTCTGCGTATCTGGCGGTGATCGAGCTGCGCTCTGCCACCAACAGAACCCGCTCGATTGCGATCGCCGCCACCGGTGCGGTCGCCGTGTTTGGCAGTGTTGCGATTCAAGGAGCACGCGTCGACTTGCAGCGGGGCCTCAACGCCTCGGCTCACGGCATCGACTCCCTTGCCTCGATCTGGGTCACTCCGGCGGGAACCTCGAATTCGTTTGCCACCACCTCGTTTCATGACGCCGAGGTGGGCGCCCTCGCGCGGCTTGCCGGAGTCAAGGCCGTTCGCTCTTATCGCGGCAGCTTCCTGGATTGGGGCGAGCGCCGCCTGTGGGTTCTCGCGCCTCCGCGCGCCGCCGCACATCCGATCACGCCTAGTCAGATAGTCAGTGGCGATGTCGCATCGGCCACCGCCGAGCTGCGCGGACGCGGATGGATCGTCCTCTCCGAAGCCCTGGCCACGGAACATCATCTGCATGTGGGCCAATCGTTCGTGCTGCCCACCCCGCGGCCAACGGCGTTTCGCGTCGCCGCGCTGAGCACGAACCTCGGCTGGCCGCCCGGCGCGATCGTGCTCAACGCCGAAGATTATGCGCGCGCATGGGCGAGTGAGGATCCAAGCGCCTACCACGTCGAACTCGCCGCCGACGCGTCGGCGGCCGTCGTGAGCGCCGAGATACGGCGGGCGCTGGGCCCTCAATCTGGACTGCAGGTAACCACGGCCGCTCAGCGCCAGCGGCTCCATTACGCGCAGGCCACACAGGGTCTCTCGCGTCTGACGCAGATTCGGACGCTGGTGCTTATCGCCGTCGTTCTGGCGATGTCCGCGGCAATGGGCGCCGCAATCTGGCAGCGCCGGGTGCGGCTCGCTGACATGAAGATCGATGGCTTCGACAGGGGCGTGCTGTGGCGGGCTCTGCTCCTGGAGAGCGTCGTGCTGCTCGGGGCTGGTTGTTCGATCGGCGCGCTGTTCGGGATCGGCGGGCAGCTGTTGCTGAGTCGGGCGCTGACGGTGATCAGCGGCTTTCCGGTCGTTCGGTCGGTCGGTGCGCTCGTGGCGATCGTAAGCTTTGTGCTCGTCACGGCAGTCGCGGTCGCGATCGTGGCAGTGCCCGGCTACATAGCGGCCCGCGTGCGTCCCGCGATCAGCTTGCAGGACCATTGATCGGGACTGTCTCAGCAATCGAGGCTGATATAAAACCTACTCAAACCTCCCCAATCCCGACCGCGTCGCTCTCTAGTCTCCGGGTGAGTTCCGATTTCTGGAGAGGACCCCGATTCGCTG
This sequence comes from Solirubrobacteraceae bacterium, assembly GCA_035567335.1. Taxonomy (GTDB): domain Bacteria; phylum Actinomycetota; class Thermoleophilia; order Solirubrobacterales; family Solirubrobacteraceae; genus Palsa-744. The sequence goes on along the minus strand of DATMPZ010000032.1, from coordinate 106,629 downwards.
CCGCTTTCAGCTGGACAATCCCGGGCGCTCGTCGCTGCCGCGACGCGCCAGCTCGTATGGGGGTTGCCAGCGATCTCGCGAGAGATCCGGCGCTGGCGGCGGCGGGCGCTTGAGATTCCCGACGCGCCGATTCGCGAAGACGCGTTAGCCTCCATCGAACGCAAGCGCGGTCACACCGACGGCGCAGCGCTGTTTTGGATCTTACCCCGACGCCGTAACCCGGAGCTGCTGCGCCTGCTCGTGGTGTACGAGATGATCTGGGACTTTCTCGACAGCGTCAACGAGCACGGCGCCGACCGGGGGCAGGCCAACGGTCGTCAGTTGCACCTGGCTCTGGTGGAGGCGCTGGATCCGAGTCCGAGTGCGTCGATCTCCGACTACTACCAACACCATCCGTGGCGCGAGGACGGCGGGTATCTGCGTGCGCTCGTGGAGGAATGCCGTCGTGGTTGCAGCTCGCTGCCGTCGTACTCACGCGTACGGGCGTTGGTTATTCGCGAAGCGACGCGCGCCCAGGTTCTCGCGCTGAACCACGACCTCAATCCGGCCTGTCGCGACGCCTCGCTGTGGCGGTGGGCCGAACGCGAGTTTGACCGTCGGCACGATGCAAGCTGGTTTGAGCTGAGCGGCGCCGCGAGCGCATCGCTCACCGTACATGTGCTATTGGCGCTGGCGGCTGAACCCGCCTGTACCGAGCACGAGGTCGAGTGCGCCTGCGCAGTCTATTTTCCGTGGCTGGCACTGGCGACGACGATGCTCGACAGCTACGTTGACCAGGTCGAAGACGAGGTCAACGGCGACCACAGTTACATCGCCCACTACCCGACTCCCGCAGTCGCGGCGCGACGGGTGTGCGAGGTGGTCGAACGTGGCGCCCGGGAATCCAGGAGCTTGCACAACGGTCACCGGCATGCCGTGATCGCGGCCTGCATGGTCGCGATGTATCTCTCACGCGACAGCGCACGCACGCCGACGATGCGCGCGACGACAAACAGGTTTATCGAGGCGGGCGGCTCGCTAACGCGGGTGCTGCTGCCGATCCTGCGGCTGTGGCGGATCGTCTACGCGCAACGCTCAGCCTGACTGGGTAGTCAGAACTGAATATTCAGAGGAGTCTTTGCATAGCGTGGCATTTTCGACATGCTCGTACAACCTTATGCTGGATGACAGCGACAGCCGGGATGCGACCGCCGAGAGAGGGAAGCAGCGTGGTCGGCGGGTCGAGGCGGGCGTGGGCGCATCGGGGGTGGCGCCGCCTCGCCGGTGGCAGCGAGCCGGACGCCCCGTCCGGCGTCCGGCTCGCAGCAGAGACGGTGAGACCGACGCCGGCAAGGTCATGATCGAGCTGTCCAAGTCGCAGGTCGATCAGGTCGTGCGCGGCGCCGGCGAGGGCGGCACGATGTCGATCCTGCTCTCGGCGCTGCGCGATCCCGACTGGACGCTGGCGGTCGACTCCGAGGATTGGAGCTACCCCGAGCAGATGGAGGACAGGCGCCTGTCGCGTTCGCTGCTGTCGGGTCTGCTCGTGCTGTCCTGCTTTCCGGCGGACGGCGGCTATCTGGGGATCGCCGAGCTCGCGCGCATGCTCGACATGAACACGAGCACCACCCACCGCTACGTCACCACCCTGCTCGCGGTTGGGCTGATCGAACGCGACCCGGCGACGCGCAGGTATCGCGTCGCCGCGGCGTAGCCCCCGCTCACACCCGCTCACACCCGCTCCGCCAGCCGCCGGCCGATCCGCCGCACCGCGTCGAGGTCGAGCGCCGGAGCGAACACGAACGGCACCGTGTGCACCGCCACGCCGTGACGGCGCAGGCGTGCGATCTGGTTGAGTTGCAGGCGCGCTCGCTCGTGCGCCGTGTGGGCGGCCAGCATCGCCGAGCGCTTCACCCCGCCACCGTCCAGACGCGCGATCCGCGCCAGCTCGGACCTTTCGAAGCGGTGGGGCAGGGTCGCGTTGACGATCGTCGCGTCCAGCTCCACGCCCAGTTGTGCGCGCAGTCCCTCGCGCAGGTCCAATGTCTCCCCGATCGCCATCTCCGTCGGCTGGGTCACGGCCAGATAGCCGGTCTGGGCTTCGTCCTCGAGCAGCTCTCGCACCCGCTGTGCCTGACCGAATATCGGCCCCATCCGCGCGATCGCCCCGAACGTCCGCGGCGAGTGCAGCAGCCCCAGCGCGTGACCGGTCGCGGGCGCGTCCAGCACGACCAGGTCATACCGCCCCGCGCGCCTGCGCCAGCGCTCCTTGAGTGTGAGCTCCCAGATTTTGACCATGCTCACCAGCTCCTTCGCGCCCGGCGCCGCCGCGGCGAAGTATTGGAACGTCCCGCTGCCCGCGAGCACGCGACCGGGCACGCGCCCACCGAGCGCTTGCAGCCACTCCAGCAGCGCGCGATCGGGGTCGATCGTGATGCTCCACAGGTTCTCGACGAGCCCGGTCTCGGCGCCCTCGTCGGCCGGTTGCGGCGGACGTCCGTCCCCGGGCGAGGCGCCGGCCAGGAGCGTTCCCAGCCGGCGCTGGTCGCCCAGCTCGACGACGATCGTGCGCAGGCCGCGCTCGGCCGCCGCCAGTCCGAGCGCGGCGGCGATCGTCGTCTTGCCCACGCCACCCTTGCCGGCGATGACCACCAGCTTGCGCTCGAGGATTGATGCGGTCGTCGTCATCGGACCTACAATCCCACACATGAACGCCTCCCCACCCAGGCCGATCGACGAGCTCCTCGTCTACGACGACCGCGGCCTGGTGCCGTGCGTCGTACAGGACTGGCGCACCGGCGAGGTGCTGATGCTCGCCTACATGAACGCCGAGGCGCTGCAGCGCACGCGCGCGACGGGCGAGCTGCACCTGTACAGCCGCTCGCGCGAGCGGGCGTGGCACAAGGGGGAAAGGAGCGGCAACGTCCAGGCGGTCCGCGCGCTGCGGCTGGACTGCGACGGCGACACGCTGCTGGCGCTGGTGGAGCCCGCCGGACCCGCCTGCCACACCGGCGAGCGCACCTGCTTTCACCGTGGCGAGCTGGATCCGGCCGCGCCCCACGAGATCCTGCCCGCGCTGGAGCGGACCCTGCGCGCCCGCGCACGCGAGCGTCCCGACGGCTCCTACACCGTCACCCTGCTCGACGATCCCGCGCTGGCCGGCGCAAAGGTGCGCGAGGAGGCCGAGGAGGTAACCCGCGCCGCGCGAGAGGAGTCCGACGAGCGCGTCGACTCAGAGGCCGCCGACCTGCTCTATCACCTGCTCGTGCTCGTGCACGGTCGCGGACGGGATCTCGCCGACGCCGAGCGGGTGCTCGATGGCCGCCGTCGCTGAGAGCGCCACCCACAACCTGATCCCCGTCTGCGAGACGTTCATCGCCGACTGCGAGACGCCCGTCTCGGCGTTCCTGAAGCTGCGCGCGCTCGCGCCCGGCGAGCCGGCGTTCCTGCTGGAGTCAGCCGATCAGGGTCAGCGCGTGGGGCGCTGGTCATTCATCGGTGTGCGCCCGCGTTCGGTCCTGCGTTGGTCGCTCACCGACGGCGGCGACCCGTATGCGCTGGCGGCCGAGCACGTCGCCCGCCACCGCCAGGCGCCGATGCCCGACGCCCCACCGTTCACCGGCGGCGCGGTGGGCTTCTTCGGCTATGACCTCGTGCGGACCGTGGAGCCGCTGGGCGAGCCCGGGCCCGATCCGCTCGGGCTGCCCGACATGGCGCTGATGCTCTCCGACGCGCTCGTCGCGTTCGACCACCTCAAGCACACGATCACGATCCTCGTCAATGCCGACCTGGAGGCGGAGCCGGACGTCGAGCGCGCGCGCGCCCGCGCGACCGCGCTCGTCGGCGAGATCCGCTGCGCGCTCGCCGGTCCCGTCCCGCTCGACGGCGCGCGCGCACTCGACGGCGGGCCTGTGGCGGCCCCTGAGCGGAGGATGCCCGAGTTTCGCTCGAACATGTCCGGCGAGCGCTTCGAAGCGATGGTGCGGCGGATCATCGAGTACATCTACGCCGGAGACGCCTTCCAGGTCGTGCCCTCCCAGCGCTGGTCGGCGCCCTCGCCCGTGCAGGCGTTCTCGATCTACCGCGGTCTGCGCGCGGTGAACCCAAGCCCCTACATGTACTTCCTGGACTTCGGCGACTTCCAGGTCGCGGGCGCGAGTCCCGAGCCGCTGCTGACGGTCAGCTCGGCCGGGCAGCCCGACGGTCGCGCGCGCGTGAGCACCAGGCCGATCGCGGGCACGCGTCCGCGCGGGGCGAACATCGCCGAGGACGAGCAGATCGCGCGCGAGCTGCTGGAGGACGAAAAGGAGCGCGCCGAGCACGTGATGCTCGTCGATCTCGGCCGCAACGACCTCGGCCGCGTGTGCGAGCCGGGAACCGTCGAGGTGGAGACGTTCATGTCGGTCGAGACCTACTCGCACGTGATGCACATCGTCTCCTCCGTCACCGGCCTCCTGCGCGACGGGGTGAGCGCGATGGACGCGCTGCGCTCGGTGCTGCCCGCCGGCACGCTCTCGGGCGCTCCGAAGGTGCGCGCGATGCAGATCATCGACGAGCTCGAGCCGATCAAGCGCGGCGGCTATGGCGGTGCGATCGGCTACCTCGGGTATGGGGGCGATCTCGACACCGCGATTCACATCCGCACGGTCGTCGTCAAGGACGGCGTGGCGCACATCCAGGCCGGCGGCGGCACGGTCGCCGACGCCAAGCCCGCATACGAGCTGGCCGAGTCCGAGAACAAGACGCGCGCGATCCTGCGCGCGATCGAGTTGGCCTGCGAACAGCCGGATTGGCCATGACGCGGGCGCAGGAGTCCTTCGCGGCGGCGACCCCGATGCTCGCCGCGTCCAAGCCCCTTACCGATCGGCCGAGCCGATCGGTACGCGTCCTGGTGATCGACAACTACGACTCGTTCACGTACAACCTCGTCCAGTATCTCGGCGAGCTGGGCGCCGACGTGCGCGCGGTGCGCAACGATCGCGCCACGGTCGACGAACTGCTCGAGGACGGGTACGCCCGCTGCGTGATCTCGCCCGGGCCCTGCACGCCCGACGAGGCCGGCATCTCTCTGGAGGTCGCCCGGCGGATGCCCGAGGCCGGGGTGCCGACGCTGGGAGTGTGCCTCGGACACCAGGCGCTGGCGCAGGCATTCGGCGGACGAGTCACCCTGAACCCGCCCGTGCACGGCAAGGCGACGACGATCGAGCACGACGGGCGCACGATCTTCACCGGCCTGCCCTGTCCGCTGACGGTCGGTCGCTACCACTCGCTCATTGTCGCGCCCGAGCTGCCCGACTGCCTGGAGGAGTCCGCGCGCGGCGGAGGCGTGCTGATGGGGCTGCGCCATCGCGAGCTGCCCGCCGAGGGCGTGCAGTTTCATCCCGAGTCGGTGCTCACCGAACAGGGCCGGGAGCTGCTGGCCAATTTCCTCGACGGCCATGGCGTCGCGGGCTCGCAGTCGCGCAGCCCCGGCGCGTTCGAGGCTCCCGCAGGGTCGAGCGAGTCCGTGGCGCCGGTGGTCGAGGCGAGCTGATGCCCAACGCGATCCTCACCCGCGCGATCGACGCGCTCGCCCAGCGGCGCGACCTGAGCGCCGAGGAGACCGCGGAGGTGCTCGCCGAGATCATGCACGGCGAGGCCTCCGAGACGCAGATCGCCGGGTTTCTGATCGCGCTGCGCACGAAGGGCGAGACGGTCGAGGAGCTCACCGGGCTGGCTCGCACGATGCGCGAGCTGGCCGCGCGCGTCCCGGTCGATCGCTCCGACCTGCTCGACACGGCCGGCACGGGCGGCGGTCGCGGCACGTTCAACGTCTCCACCACCGCCGCGCTGATCGCGGCGGGCGCCGGCTGCGCCGTGGCCAAGCACGGCAATCGCTCCGCCACCAGCCGCTCGGGCTCGGCCGACCTGCTGGAGGCGCTCGGCGTGCGCATCGACCTCGATCCCGAGGGTGTGGCGGCGTGCATCGCCGAGACCGGCTTCGGGTTCATGTTCGCCCCCGCCCACCATCAGGCGACGCGGTTCGTCATACCCGTCCGCCGCGAGCTTCAGGTGCGCACGATCTTCAACTTCCTCGGCCCCCTCACCAACCCGGCGGGCGCGCGCCGTCAGCTGATCGGCGTATCCGACCCGGCGTTCCTGCCGACGATCGCCGGCGCGCTGGCGCGGCTCGGTGTCGATCGCGCGCTGGTCGTCTCAAGCGAGGATGGCCTCGACGAGATCTCGATCGCGGCGCCGACCACGGTGATCGAGGTCAATGGCGAGGAGCTCACCCGCTACACGCTCACGCCGCGCGACGTCGGGGTCGAGCCGGCTGACCGCGCGGGCGAAGATGCGGCGCTGCTCGCGGGCGGAAGTCCCGAGCGGAATGCGGAGGTGACGCGATCGATCTTGCGCGGCGAGCCCGGTCCTCGCAGCGACCTCGCGGCGATCAACGCGGGCGCGGCGATCTACGCGGCCGGCGGCGCGGACTCGATCGCCGAGGGCGTCACAGCGGCGCGCGGGGCGCTGACGGGCGGAGCGGCCGCGGATGCGCTCGAGCGGTTCGTGCGGGCCAGCGCCCGGCACGCGCCCGCGCAGGCGGCGGCCGCGATATGAGCGTGCTCGAGGGCATCCTCGCGAGCACGCGCGCCGAACTCGAACAGCGCAAGCGCGAGCGCCCGGAAGCGGAGTTGCGCGATCGGGCCCTCGCCCTCGCCGGCGACGGCCGGCGTGGCCTGCGCGACGCGCTCAGCCGCCCCGAGATCCGCGTGATCGCGGAGTTCAAGCGGCGCTCGCCCTCGGCGGGCATGTTGCGCGCGGACGCCGACCTCACGGAGATCGCGCGCGCGTACGAGCGCGGCGGCGCGGACGCGCTGTCGGTGCTGACCGAGGGCCCCAACTTCGACGGCTCGCTCGAGGATCTGCGCACCGCTCGCGCGGCCTGCGGGCTGCCGGTGCTGCGCAAGGACTTCATCGTCGATCCCTACCAGCTGTATGAGGCGCTCCTCGCCGGCGCCGACGCGGTGCTGCTGATCGTCGCCGCGCTCACCGCCTCGGAGCTGCGGGCGCTGCGCGAGCTCGCGCGCGAGCTCGCTCTGGACGTGCTGGTGGAGATCCACGATGCGGTCGAGCTGCGCATGGCATTGGACGCCGGAGCCGATCTGATCGGGATCAACAATCGCGATCTGCGCGATTTCAGCGTCGACGTGGAGCGCACGTTCGCGCTGCTGGGCGCGATCCCCCCGGGCGTGACGGTCGTCTCGGAGTCGGGCATAACAGACGCCGCGCAGCTCGCGCGGCTGCGGGAGGCCGGCGTGGCCGCGGTGCTGGTGGGGGAGTCGCTGATGCGCGCGCCCGCGCCCGAGGAGGCGCTGCGGGCGCTGAGGACGACCGTTCCCGCGGGCGCGCCGACGGGGTCGAGCGCCCCATCGAAAAGTTTTAGTTGAGCGGATGTTTCGCTTTAGATGGCCTTCATAGCTGCGGATCATTCTGTGCCATGACCCAGTTGGGCACCGTCCCAGGAGACCACGATGACACGCCAGCACTACACTCACCGATCGCCATGAGACGCACCTTCGCCATCCCCTTCGTCGCGGCCCTCGTCGGTGGCGCCGTCGTAGCGGCCGTGATCGCAGCCTTTGGCGGGCTCAGCTCCTCGACCAACACGGTCACCACGGTCCAGTCGGCGCCTCTGCAGCCCTCGAACGCCTCGCAGGTGAGCACCGGGCTGACGCCGCATCAGATCTACACGCGCGACGCGCCCGGGGTGGTGTTCGTGACCTCGACGATCGTGCAGCAGGGCGAATCTTCGCCGTTCAACCTGTTCGGGGGCGGCGAAACCCAGCGTCAGGGCAAGGCGACGGGCTCGGGGATCGTGATCGACGGCAATGGCACGATCCTCACCAACTACCACGTCGTCGAGAATGCGGTCAAGGTCCAGGTGAGCATCGAAAAGGGCCAGAACGTCGATGCTCAGGTTGTCGGCAAGGATCCCTCCAACGATCTTGCGGTGCTGCGCATCCCGACCGATGGGTTGACGCTGCATCCGCTGACGCTCGGCGACTCCAGCAAGGCGCAGGTGGGCGACCCGGTGCTCGCGATCGGCAATCCGTTCGACCTCGAACGGACGCTGACGACCGGCGTGATCTCCGCGCTGCAACGCCAGATCACGGCGCCGAACGGATTCGCGATCGACAACGTCCTGCAGACCGACGCGCCGATCAACCCAGGCAACTCCGGCGGGCCCCTGCTCAACGCTCAGGGCCAGGTGATCGGCATCAACTCGCAGATCGAGACCGGCGGCAGCGGCAACGGCAGCGTCGGCATCGGCTTCGCCGTGCCGATCGACACCGCCAAGTCCGAGATTGCCCAGCTGGAGAAAGGCGGGACGTTGCGCGGCGCCTATCTGGGCCTGACTTCGCTGACGATCGACGGCTCGCTGTCGGCCCTGAACCTGCCCGTGAACAGCGGCGCGCTCGTGCAGAGCGTCCAGCACGGCACGCCCGCCGAAAAAGCCGGGATTCGCGGCGGCAAAGCCAGCGGCAACACCGAAAACGGCACGGTCGCGATCGGGGGGGACATCATCGTCTCGTTCGACGGCAAAGCGGTGGCCAGCTCCGAAAACCTCGCCAACGACGTCGCCTCCAAGAAACCGGGTGACACCGTCAGCGTCGGGCTGCTGCGCGCCAACGGCAAAGGCGGCTACGAACACAAGACGGTGTCCGCCACGCTGGGCTCCAGGCCCAATTCGGTGCCTAACGCCAATACGCCCGGAGGGTAGAGGAGACCGTCGCTCACAGACGCGCGATCCGCCGCGCGCAAGCTCCGCTTCGGCCTGCCCCGCTACCTTTGAGGTATGTCCGAGGCACACCAACGCACGGTCGGCTCGCCGCCGCGGGTGAAGATCTGCGGGATCACCGATCTCGATGACGCCGAACTGGCGGTCGAGCTCGGGGCATGGGCGATCGGGATGGTCTTCTACGGCGGCAGCCCCCGCCGCTGCTCGACAGAGCAGGCGCTGCGGATAACCACCGCTCTGCGCCGGCGCGTGGAGCTGTGCGGCGTATTCGTGGACGCTCCGCTCGACGAGCTCGCGCGGCTGACCGAGGAGCTCGGCCTGACGATCTTGCAACTGCACGGCGACGAGGGTCCGTCGTTCTGCGCGGAGGCGCGACGGCGCACCGGGGCGCGGGTGATCAAGGCGATCCAGGTGGCCGGCGCCGGGGATGTCCGCGAGCTGGAGCGCTATCACGTCGACTTTCATCTCGCCGACGCGCGCGCCTCGGCGCCGGCGAGACAGAACCTGCGGGGCGGGACGGGGGAGACGTTCGACTGGTCGCTGCTGACGGAGCGGCGTAGCTCGGCCACGCCGCTGATCCTCAGCGGAGGGCTGCATCAGGGCAACGTCGCGCAAGCCGCCGAACGCGTGCGCCCGTACGCGGTGGACACGGCCAGCGGCACCGAGCGTGCGCCCGGGCACAAGGACGAGCCGAAGCTGCGCGCGTTCTTCGCGGCCGTGCATGCGAGCGCGGCGGCGGTTCCGGCGTGAGCGCGACCGCGACCACGATCGAGCACCGGTTCGGTCGCTACGGCGGCCAGTATGTCCCCGAGACGCTGATGCCGGCGCTGGCAGAGCTGGAGCGGGCGTGGGCGCAGGCGCGCGATGACCCGTCCTATCGCAGCGAGCTGGAGGGGCTGCTGCGCGACTTCGGCGGGCGCCCCACGCCGCTGTATCGCGCGCGCAGGCTGTCGGCGCACGTCGGCCGCGACGTGTATCTCAAGCGCGAGGACCTCAACCACACCGGCTCGCACAAGCTCAACAACGCGCTCGGTCAGGCGCTGCTGGCCAAGCGGATGGGCAAGCGGCGGATCATCGCCGAGACGGGCGCCGGTCAGCACGGGGTGGCGACCGCGACGGTGTGCGCGCTGCTGGATCTCGAGTGCGTCGTCTACATGGGCACCGAGGACACGCGCCGCCAGTATCCGAACGTGCAGCGCATGCGCCTGCTGGGCGCGACCGTCGTGCCCGTCGACGCGGGCGCATGCACGCTCAAGGAGGCGACGTCGGCTGCGATACGCGACTGGGTGGAAAACGTGGGGCACACCCATTACGTGATCGGCTCCGCGGTCGGGCCGGCGCCGTATCCGGCACTGGTCTCCGACCTGCAGAGCGTGATCGGCGCCGAGGCGCGAGCGCAGATCCTCGCGCATGAGGGAAGGCTGCCCGAGCGCGTGATCGCGTGCGTGGGGGGAGGCTCGAACGCGATCGGCACGTTTCACGCGTTCCTGAGAGACGAGGGCGTGCGGCTGATCGGCGTGGAGGCCGGAGGGGAGGGCATCGACACGCCCAGGCACGGAGCGCCGCTGACGGTCGGCGGGCGCGCGGGCGTGCTGCACGGAGCGCTGTCCGCGGTGATGCAGGACGAGGAGGGCCAGATCGTGCAGGCGCACTCGATCTCCGCCGGCCTTGACTATCCCGGCGCCGGGCCCCAGCACGCCCAGCTGCGCGACAGCGGCAGGGCGCGTTACGTCGCGGTGACCGACGCGCAGGCGCTCGCGGCGTTCAGGGAGGTGTCGCGGCTGGAGGGGATCGTCCCGGCGCTCGAGACCGCGCACGCGCTGGCCTGGACGCTCGCGCAGACCGACGGCGAGCTCGACCTCGTGTGCCTGTCCGGGCGCGGGGATAAGGACCTCGCGGAGGTGCTGGGCGATGAGTGAGGGTTTGGCGGGGAGACACGTTCGCGCACACCCTCCTACAACCGCAGCGAAGCCGGTCACCGCACCTGCGCCGCCGCGGAGGCGCACAATGGCCGCCGCACGATGAGCACCGTGGCGCCGGGGCAGACCGGGACGGAGCGCATCGCCGCGGCGTTTGCGAACGCGTCGGGGCGAGCCGCCCTGATGCCCTACCTGATGGGCGGCTATCCGACGCTCCCGGACTCCTTGCGAATCGGTGAAGCCTGCGTGCGTGCGGGAGCGGACCTGCTGGAGCTGGGCATGCCCTATTCCGACCCGCTCGCTGACGGTCCCGTGATCCACGCGGCGGGCACGCGGGCGCTCGCGGCGGGGGCGAACGTCGCAGGGGTGCTCGAGCTCGCGCGCGGACTGGCGTCGAGTGTGCCGGTCGTGCTGATGTGTTACGCCAACATGGTGTTCGCGCCCGGCGCCGAGGCGTTCGTCGCGCGGCTGGCCCAGACGGGCGTGTGCGGGCTGATCGTGCCGGACCTGCCGCTGGAGGAGTCGGTCGAGATCCGGGCGGCGTGCGACTCCCAGGGGCTGGCGCTCGTGCCGCTCGTCGCGCCCACGACCACGCCCGAGCGGATGGCGAGGATCGGCGAGCAGGCGCGCGGGTTCCTGTACACGGTCTCGGTAGTCGGCACGACCGGGGAGCGTGCCGCGCCGTCATCGCTGTCGGAGCGCTTTGAGGAGGTTCTAACCCGGGCGCGGGCGAGCACCGAGGTCCCGGTGGCGCTCGGCTTCGGGATCTCCACGCCCGCACAGGCGCGGATGGCGGCCGATGCCGGCGCCGACGGTGTGATCGTGGGCACCCGGCTGGTGCGCGCGGCCGGCGACGCGCGCGAGGATCCGGCCGGCGCGGTCGGGGCGCTCGCGGCCGAGCTCGCGGCCGCGCTGCGCTGATCGCCCCGCGGCCCGAGCCTCTCGTCGCCGCGGCTCGCGCTCGTCCGGGCAACGCCGCCCGTCCGCGCACGCCTCAGGTAGGATGGCGCAAGATGGGACTGGTCCTCACCGCAACCGCCGGCCTGGTCGTCTGGATTGTGCTCTGGGCTCTCGGAGCCAAGGGCTTTGACGCGTTCATGCTCGCGACCGCGATCATCCTCGTCGGCGCCACGCTGAAGCTCGTCTCCGGCTATCTGCCCGGACGCCGTAGCTGAGCCGCTGGTGCGGGCGCGCAGGTTCTGCCAAGCGGCGAGCGCGCTGATCGTCACGGTCGTGCTCGTGGCCGTGGCGTCGGGGTGTGGGAGCGTCTCCGGGGCGGTCAGCAGCCAGGGCAACCAGCTCACCGTCTACTCCAGCCTGCCGCTGCAGGGGCCGTCCGGGGCGAACTCCGGGCAGATCGTCGACGGCGAGAAGCTCGCGCTGCACGACTGGGGCGGGCGCATCGGAGCGTTCAAGATCAGCTACGACTCGCTGGACGACTCCAACCCGACGAGCGGTCGGTGGGATCCGGGCGTAACCGCGAGCAACGCCAAGACGGCCGCCAACGACCCCAGCACGATCGCCTACCTCGGCGATTACAACTCGGCGGCGACGGCGATCTCGCTGCCGTTGATCAACGCCGCCGGCATCCTCCAGGTCAGCCCCTCAAGCCCCTACGCGGGCCTGACCTCCTCGGCGTACGCCGGCCAGGACGAGCCCGAACGGTTCTACCCGACCGGCAGGCGCAGCTTTGCGCGCCTGCAGCCCGGTGACCCGGCGCAGGCCCGCGCGCAGGTGCGGCTGCTGCGCGAGCTGGGGGTGGGGAGGGTGTATGTGCTCGACGACCGTGACCCGTTCGAGCAGCCGCTCGCCCAGATGGTCGCCGCCGACGCAGAACGCGCCGGCGTCTCCGTGGCCGCGCACGACGGCCTCGACACGACAACGACGACCGGTTTCAAGGGAGAGGTCTCCAGGATCCTCGCGTCCGGCGCCCAGGCCGTGTTCTTCGCCGGGGGAACCACGCCGGAAACCGTCTCGCTGTGGCAGCAGCTGCACAGCGCCGATCCGCGCCTGTGGCTGCTCGGACCCAGCACGATGATCAACGCCACGTTCACCACCGCCATCGGCGCCGGGCCGGCCTCGAGGACGCTGCTGACCACGCCGATACTGCCGGTGAGTCGCTACCCCGCTGCGGCGCAGCGTGTGCTGGCGGCCTACCGCCGGCAGTTTCACCAGCAGCCCGAAGCGTACGCTCTGTTCGGGTATGCGGCGATGAGCGCGACGTTGCGGGCGATCGCTCACGCCGGCGCACGCGGCAACAACCGCCAGGCGGTGATCGACGCGCTGTTCGCTGCCGGCCCCCACGACTCGGTGATCGGTCATTACGCGATCGAACCCGACGGCGAAACCACCCTGTCGAGCTACGGTGTCGACCGGGTGGTGGGCGGAGCGCCCGTGTTCTGGCGCGAGCTGGGCGTCGGCTGAGCGCTCACGCCAGCGCCGTCGCCAGCGCCTCGTGGAGACGAGGATGCTCGAACTCGTACCCCAGCACCAGCGCCTTCGCGGGCATCGCGCGCACACCGGTGGTGACGATCTCAGCCATCTCTCCATACAGCGCCCGCAACGCCGCCCCGGGCACCGGCAGCAGCGCGGGGCGATGCAGTGCGTGTCCGAGCGCCCGCGAGAACGCGCGGTTGCTCACCGGCTCGGGCGCAGTCGCGTTGACCGCGCCCGACCAGCGCTCGTCGTCCAGCGCAGCCAGCACGATTCCGAGGAGGTCGTCGCGATGGATCCACGCCACGTACTGTCGGCCGCCCGCGACCGGCCCGCCGACGCCCAGGCGAAACGGGGGCAGCATCTTCGCGAGCGCTCCGCCCGCGCGGTCGAGCACGACTCCGGTGCGCACCCGCACTGAACGCATCTCCAACTGCTCCACCGCCCGCGCCTCGGCCTCCCACGCGGCGCACACCTGCGCGAGGAAGCCCGCGCCCGCCGGCGCTTCCTCGTCGATCGGCTCCGCGCCATGCGCTCCGTAGTAGCCGATCGCCGACGAGCTGACCAGGACCGTAGGACGATCTCCGGGGTCGAGCTCGCGTAGTCCCTCCACGAGGTTGCGCGTCCCCACGATGCGACTGTCGCGGATCGCGGCCTTGGCCCGCTCGTTCCAGCGCTGCGCGATCGGCTCGCCCGCGAGGTTCACGACCGCGTCGCGTCCGTCCAGCGCCTGCGCAGGCGCCGGCCCTGACAGCGGGTCCCAGCGCAGCGCCCGCACCTCGGCGCCCAATCGCGCCCGCGCCCGGCCCGGATCGCGTGTCAGCACTGTGACCTCGCCCCCGCGCGCGACGAGCTTCGCCACCAGCGCACGGCCGATCAGCCCGCTCGCCCCGGTGACGGCGACCTTCATGACAGCCGCTCACCCCGCTGAAACCTCTCGGCGAGGGGCCGCTCACGCAACGCCGACAGCTGACCCACCGCTTTGCGGCGTGTGCCCGACCGGCGCCGGCCGGGCTGGCGCGGGGACTGGCTTACGGGTCTCCGACCAATCCACGCCGTCATCTCACACCCAGCTTAGGGCCTGGCATCCCCCGCCGGCACGACCGGGTGGGTGCCCGTCTGGGTGTCGCCCTGCGCGAACCCGACCTCGTTGCCGGCCGCCGCGGCCGTCCCGCTGGCGCGCGCCTCGTTGGCGACCGCCGCGGCCACGGCGGGTGCCACGTCGCGGTTGAAGACCGACGGGATGATGTAGTCCTCGCGCAGTTCCCCCTCGGTCACGATCTCCGCGATCGCGCGGGCCGCCGCCATCTTCATCTGCTCGGTGATCGTGCCCGCGCGCACGTCCAGCGCTCCCCGGAAGATGCCCGGGAAGGCCAGCACGTTGTTGATCTGGTTGGGATAGTCCGAGCGGCCCGTCGCCATGATGCGCACGTACGGCGCCGCCTCCTCGGGCACGACCTCGGGGTTCGGGTTGGCCATCGCGAACACCATCGCGTCGTCGTTCATGCGCGCCAGCGCCTGCGCGGGCAGCGCGCGCGCGCCTGAGAGCCCGATCACGAGGTCCGCGCCGTCGATCACGTCCGCGGGCGCACCATCGCGGCGCTCGGGGTTGGTCGCCTGCGCGAACCAGCGCTTCTGGGCGTTCATCGTGCCGTCCAGATAGTCCTCGCGCCGGGTGTGCAGCGCCCCCCGCGAGTCCGCGCCGACGATCTGGCCCACGCCCGCCTCCAGCAGGATCTTCGTGACCGCGATCCCCGCCGCGCCGAGGCCGATGATCAGCACGCTCATCTCATCCATGCGCTTGCCCGTCAGCTTGACCGCGTTCAGCAGCGCCGCCATCACCACGACCGCCGTGCCGTGCTGGTCGTCGTGGAAGATCGGGATGTCCAGCTCGGCCTTCAGCCGCTCCTCGATCTCGAAGCAGCGCGGCGCGGAGATGTCCTCCAGGTTGATCCCCCCGAACGCCGGCGCGATCCGCTTGACGGTGTCCACGATCTCGCCCGCGTCCTTGGTGTCCAGGCAGACCGGGAACGCGTCCACGCCCGCGAACTCCTTGAACAGGCAGCACTTGCCCTCCATCACCGGCATCGCCGCCCGCGGGCCGATGTCGCCGAGCCCCAATACCGCGGTGCCGTCGGAGACGACCGCGACCGTGTTGCGCTTGATCGTGTACTGAAACGCCCGGTCCTCGTCCTGCGCGATCGCCAGGCACACGCGCGCCACGCCCGGGGTGTAGGCCATCGACAGGTCGTCGCGCGTCTTCAGCGGGTGCTTGTTGTGCTGCTCGATCTTGCCGCCGATGTGCAGCTGAAACGTGCGGTCGATGCGGTCGATCACGTGCGCGCCCGCGATCGCCTCGATCGCCGCGACGATCGCATCCCAGTGCTCGGGCCCGGCCGCGTCGACGACGATGTCGCGCAGGCTGTGGCCGTGCTCGATCTCCACCGGGTCCACCGCCGCGACGATGCCGCCCGCCTGCCCGATCGCGCTCGTCACCGCTCCGAGCAGGCCGGGGCTGTCGTCGATCTCGACGCGCACGTTCAGTCTGTACTGGGCGCTCGGGGTGATGCTCGTCACGGAGTGGTCTCCTGGTTTGAGTTGCGGCCTGCCTCAGGCGGCGGCTTAGCACTGCGCGGCGGTCCTCATGGACAGCGGCCCGGCATCTTATGTGAGCGTCCTCGTAGAGTGAGCGGTGCATGGCGGCGAAGGCGACAGCGAGCGCACAAGCGTCTGGGGACGGAGAGGCCGGACCCGACCGGCGTCTGTTCCTGATCGACGGGCCCAGCCTCGTCTACCGCGCGTTCTATGCGCTGCCCGAGTCGATCGCCACTTCCACCGGCGAGCCGACGAACGCGATCTTCGGGTTCGCCTCGATGCTCGTCAAGATCGTCACCGAGTACGGCGTGCAGTCGACGGTCGTAGCCTGGGACGCCGGCACATCCGGGCGCACCGAGCTGTATGCCGACTACAAGTCCACGCGCCGCTCGCGTCCGGACTTGCTGAAGATGCAGTGGCCGGCGATGGAACCGCTCGTCGAGGCGTTCGGCTATCGCAACGTGCGCCTCGACGGTTACGAGGCCGACGACGTGATCGCCTCGCTCGCCGAGCGTGCCCGCGCCGAGAGCCTGCCGGTGATGATCGTCACCGGCGATCGCGATGTGTTTCAGCTGATCGATCCCGACGGCCTCGTCCAGGTGATGGCGACCTCGCGCGGGATCACCGACACGAAGATCTACGACCATCAGGCGGTGGTCGACCGTTACGGCATCCCGCCGGAGTCGATCCCCGACTTCTACGGTCTGAAGGGCGACACCTCCGACAACATCCCCGGCGTCCCTGGCATCGGCGACAAGACCGCGTCTGAGCTGATTCAGACCTACGGGTCGCTCGAGGGCGTGCTCGGGCACATCCGCGAGATCGGCGGCAAAAAGCGCAAACAGAACCTGCTCGACCACGGCGAGAATGCCCGTGTCTCCAAGCGCCTGGCGACCGTCCAGCGCGATCTCGAGGTGGGGATCGACCTGGGCGCGGAGGTCTCGCGCGAGCCCGACCGCTCGCGCCTGCGCGAGGTCTTCCGCCAGTGGGAGCTGCGCGATCCGCTGCGCCGGCTGGAGGAGGCGCTCGGCGAGGACGAGCTCGCCGCCGACGCCGCGGCCGCGACGGCCACCGCCGAGGTCAGGCTGCGCGCGCATGTGTCCGCCGGTACGCCTGCGGACATCGCCGGGTTCGGCACGGGCGAGGCGCTGTGTGTCGTCGTGCGCGCCACCGAGGCGCCCGAGGGCGCCCTGTTTGCCGAGGGTTCTCCCTGGCGCTTTGCCCTCGCTCCCGCGGGCTCGGACTCCGGCGCGGCAAAGCCCGGTCCGGTTGGCGTGCTCGCCGGCGATTGCGCCGGGCCCGAGGAGATCGTCGCCGCGTGCGCCGGGCGGCCGGCGATCGCGCACGACGCCAAGGCGCTGCGCGTCGTGCCGGACCTGCTCATCCACGACACGCTGCTCGGCGCCTATCTGCTCGAGCCCGCGCGGCGCGGGTATCCCTTCGCCGAGCTCTGCGAAGAGCGCGGCCTGCTGTGCGACGCCGACGATCCCGTGGCCGCCGACGCGGCGCTGCTCGGCGCGCTCGCCTCCTGGCAGCGCGAGCAGATCTCCGAGCGCGGCCTCGATCGGATCATGGCGGACATCGAGCTGCCGCTCGTGCCGGTGCTGCGCGCGATGGAGCTGATCGGAGTGCGCCTGAACCTCGACCGCCTGGCGGAGATCACCGGGCGTGTGCGCGAGGAGATACTCGAGCTCGAACAGGAAATTTTCGCGCTCGCCGACACCGAGTTTCTGATCGCCTCCCCGTCGCAGCTCGGCGAGATCCTGTTCGAGAAGCTCGGCCTGTCGCGCAAGCGTCGCGGCAAGACCGGCTACTCCACCGACGCGCGTGTGCTGCAGTCGATTCGCTCCGAGCACGCGATCGTCCCGCGGATCGAGCGCTGGCGCGAGCTCTCCACGCTGATCAAGACCTATCTGGACGTGCTCCCCGAGCAGGCCGACGAGCGCTCGCGCATCCACACCACGTTCCTGCAGGCCGTCGCCCAGACCGGACGGTTGTCGAGCACCAACCCGAACATGCAGAACGTCCCCATCCGCACCGAGCTGGGGCGCGAGATCCGCGGTTGCTTCGAGGCCGATCCGCCCGGTGTGCTGATCTCAGCCGACTACTCCCAGATCGAGCTGCGCGTGCTCGCCCACGCCGCCGGCGACTCAGCCCTGAAGGAGATCTTCCGGCGCGGCGAGGACGTGCACACCGCGACCGCCTCGCAGGTCTTTCAGGTCGCGCCGCAGGACATCGACCCGGGGATGCGCTCGAAGTCGAAGATGATCAACTACGGCATCGTCTACGGCCTCTCCGACTATGGCCTCGCCGACCGGCTGAACATCCCGCGCGAGGAGGCCAAGGCGTTCATCGACGCCTACCTGCAGCGCTTCCCCCAGGTCGCGGCGTTCATCGAGCACACGATCGAGCGGGCCAAGGAGGACGGTCATGTCACCACGCTATGGGGGCGTCGCCGCCAGATCCCCGAGCTGCGCGCGCGCAACTACCAGGTGCGCACGCTCGGCGAGCGCCTGGCCGTCAACACCGTCATCCAGGGCACCGCGGCCGACATCATCAAGCTCGCGATGGTCCGCTGCCACGTGGCCCTCGCGGAGCAGGGCCTGGACACGCGCCTGATCCTCACGATCCACGACGAGCTCCTGTTCGAGGGCCCCGCCGCCGAGGTGCAGGACGCCCGCGAGCTGATCGGGCGCGAAATGTGCGGCGTGTGGGAGCTCGAGCCGGCGATGGCTGTGGACATCGGCGTCGGCCGGAACTGGCTGGAGGCGAAGTAGTGAGCTCGTCGCCCGGCCCGATCCGTCGTGCCGGCAGGTGCGGATCGCCGGTCGCCGGCGGGACGGGGCGCGCCGCGTGAGCCGCACGGTGGCCGTCCTGCTCGCGGTCGCCGCGGGTTGCTTCGTCGGCCTGCAGGCGCCCGTCAACGCGCGCCTCGGGCGCCAGATCGGCGCGTTGCAGGCGGCGACCGTCTCGTTCCTGCTCGGCACGCTCGCGCTGGTCCTCGTCGCCTCGCTCTCCTCCGGCGGCCTCTCCGGGATCGGCAACGCGACCAGGGCGCCGTGGTGGGCGCTGATCGGCGGCCTGCTGGGCGCGTTCTATGTCACCGTCGCGCTGCTCACCGTCCGCACCCTCGGTCTCAGCGGCCTGACGGCGATCGTCGTCACCGGTCAACTCGCGATCGCGGCGCTCGTCGATCGCTTCGGGCTGCTCGGCATTCCCAAGCAGCATCTCGACGCGCCGCGCATCCTCGGGCTCGTGCTGCTGATCGTCGGCGTGGTGCTCGTGGTGCGGCGGTGAGCCGCTCGTCGATCAGCTCGCGCTGGGAGCGGCGGCGCGATCCGGGGCCGGTTCGTCCGGCAGGGACGGCTCGCGCGCTTGGGCGGCCTGTGGCGAGGAGTTCTGCTCAGAGGACTCGACGGGCTCGGGCACCGCGCAGACCATCCCCTCGGTGAAGCCGGCGGCGCCGATGCCGAACGGCACGTTGAAGCGCGCGACCAGGTTCTGGATGGCGATCGCGCTCGTGAGCTCCACGAGCTGACGGTCCTCGAAGTGCTCGCGCAGCGCCGCGAACAGCTCGTCCGAGACCTCCACCGGCGTGCGCGTCATCGCCACGGCATAGTCCAGCACGAGCTTCTCCAGGTCGCTGAACTGATCGCTGGCGCGGTAGCGCGGGAGCGCCAGGAGTTGCTCGTCGCGCAGTCCGGACCGGCGCGCCATCGAGGATCCGACGTCGATGCAGTGCTCGCAGTGGACCAACGTGGCCGTCTTCACCGCCGCCAGCCGCTTGAGGCGCCGGTCCACGTGGCTCTGTTTCTCCGAGACGTCTACGAACATCCCGAAGCCGAAGAGCAGGCGCGGAATATGGCCGTAGACTTCCAGCGGCTCGATCGCGCGGTCGGTCTGGTTCTCGGCGAGCTTGCGCAGCCGCCGCCGCGCCATCCGGTAGACGAGCGCCAGGTGGGGCTTGCGCCATCCGGCGGGCGCACCCTGGATACGTTTCATCATCGTGCCTCCCAAGGTCGTGTTGACGTGCGCGTGGAACAGCGGCGTACGCGTGGAACAGCGGCCGCTGGAACGGCGGTCGCTGCCAGTCCTACGCACATAAGACGCACGTCGCGCCGGAAAGGATTCGCTCGATCTCCTGCGCCTGTCCGCGCGAGCTGTTCCACCCACGACCGCGCTCGCTGCACCTGTGCGGCGCGCCCCGTTGCAACCCGCGCCGCCGGCGTTCGCCGCTCAGCTCGCGCCGATCAGGGAGCCAGAGCCGGCTCGGACGCGCGGGGCGGCTCGGGCACCGCGCAGACCATCCCCTCGGCGAACCCCGCGGCGCCGATGCCGAGCGCGGCGTTGAAGCGCGCGTGCAGGTTCTCGATGGCGATCGCGCTCGTCAGCTCCACGAGCTGGCGCTCGTCGAAGTGCTCGCGCAGCGCCGAGAACAGCTCGTCGGAGACATCCACCGGGGTGCGGCTTACGCCGACTGCGTAGTCGAGCACGAGCTTCTCCAGCTCGCTGAACTGATCGCTGTCGCGATAGCGAGGGAGCGCCAGGAGCTGCGCATCGCGCAGACCCGACCTGCGCGCCGCCGAGGAGGCGATGTCGATGCAGTACTCACAGTGGGTCAGCGTGGCCGCCTTCACCACCGCCAGCCCCTTCAGGCGCCGGTCCACGCCGTTCTGCTTCTCGGCGGCGTCCACGAACATCCCGTAGCCGATGAGCACGCGCGGAAGATGGCCATAGACTTCCACCGGCTCGATCGCGCGATCGGTCTGGTTCTCGGCGATCGCGCGCATGTGTCGCCGTGACATCCAGTAGACGAGCGCCAGCAGCGGCCTCCTCCACCCGGCCGGCGCGCCCTGGATACGTGTCATCGTCGTGCCTCCCAAGGTCGCATTGACGTACGTGTGAGCCACGACTACTGTACCCCACGGTGGTCCTCCCAACGTGACCGGCGAAGCGCAAGATTCGGGCACCGCCGCACCCGCCGCCACAGCGCGCCCGGGTGTGCATCCCGTCCCCGGGCGGCGTCCACCGGGAGCGTTGTTCGGCGCGCGCCTGGCCGCTCGCACCGCGCCGGCGGGCGCCCGCACCATAGCCGAGGCGCCCCGGATCGGCACAGCGCAGGAGATCGCCGCTCACAAGCGCACGCTGCTGACCACCTTCCGCCGCAGCGGCGTCGCCGTCTCCACGCCCGTCTGGGCGGCGCAGGCGGATGGGCGCTTCTACGTGCGCAGCGAGCGCACCGCCGGCAAGATCAAGCGCCTGCGCAACGACCCGCGCGTGCTGATCGCTCCCTGCACCGTGCGCGGCAAGCCGCTTGGAGCGCCGCTGGAGGCGACGGCGAGCGTCGTGGCCGAGGAGCGCGAGCGCCTGGCCGAGCAGGCGCTCGTCCACCGTTACGGCCTCGGGCGGGCGCTGTTCGAGTCGATGTTCGACCGCCTGCGGATCGACATGTGCTACCTGGAGATCACGCCCGGCGGCTGGAGCGGCGGCGAGTAGTCACGTCGCGGCGACCGCGACCGGCCGCGAGTGCGAAACGGCGCGCGGACCGGAGTTTACGAACGAGGGCGGGGCGATCGCCAGGTAGCGCTCGAACGCCCAGGCGACGAAGCGGCGCGACTCGAGGCTCTGCGCGAGCAGCCGCGGAAGCGGAGTGGGTGTGAGCTGGCCGACCGCGCGCTGCACGCGCAAAAGCCAGGCGTATTTGCGCGCGTGCGCGTCCGAGAACGCGCCGTAGCGCGCGAGCGCCTGCTCGCGCGTGATCCGCCCTTCGTGCACCGCGCGCAGCTCGCGCGCGCACGCCAGGCCGAAGTAGAGCGCGGTGCGGATGCCCTCGGCGGTGAGTGGGAGACAGTGCCCGGCCGAGTCGCCCGCGAAGAACACCCCGTCCTCCACGGCCGGCCGCAGCTGGTGGGGAATCCAGTTGCCCTGATAGCCCTCCGGCGCCACGCCCAGCTCGCCCGCCAGCCTGACCGTCGGCTCCTTGACGCGATAGGTCGGCCAGAACGAGCCCGCGCCGATCCGCAGCTCATCGCGCGCGGGAAAGCTCCACGCATACCCGGAGCGCACGTAGCGGTGGTCGATCCACAACTCGAGCTCCTCGCCCGCGCCCGCCGGGTGGACCTCCAGGCCGCGAGAAAGGCGGGCGTTCGGCGGCTGGATCGGGGTCGCGTTCGACAGCACCCGCCGCCAGCCCAGCGCGTCGACGACGAGCGGCGCGCGCAGCGAGCCGCGGTCGGTGTGGACGGTGAGCCCCTCGCGCCCTGTCACCGTCGCGGTCTCGAACTCCGTCTCCGTCGCGTCCGCCTGCTCGGAGAGCAGCGCGCACAGCTCGCGGTAGTCGAACGTGGAGAACGACCAGGGCAGCCGCCAGCGCGACGTGCGCGAGCGCGTGTGCACGACCAGCTCCTCGAACGTCTGGCGCAGCGAGCCCATCAGCTCCATCGCTCCCAGCCACAGCGTCGGCATCGCGCACGCCGAGGTCTGGCGCTCGCCGAGCTCATAGCGGTCGAGCATCAGCACGCGCATGCCCGAGCCCTGAAGCTCGCGGGCCACCGCCAGTCCGGCGAACGAGGCTCCGCACACGAGCACGTCGCAGTCCTCGCGCGTCCTCAGCGCCGTGCGCGCTGCGCCGCGCTTCGTCGCACGTGTCGGCATTCACCGATGGTATACGTCGCGAATCGGCCAGGCAGGCGGGACTTTTCATGCGGCAGTCCCGCGAAGAGTGCTTTCGGCCGGATGAAAATGTCGCCCCTGCGCTAGGCTTCGAACCGTGCAAACCCTCATAGAGAACCCGGAGGCCCACGTGGTCGCGGGGTCCAACGGACTGCTGCTCGAGGTCGACGGGCAGATCGTCCCCAACTACGACGCCACGTTCCGGGACATCGAGGAGGGCGAGGTCGTCACCGGCCACGTCGTGCGCATCGACAAGGACGAGGTGCTGGTCGACATCGGCTACAAGTCCGAGGGCGTCATCCCGGCCAACGAGCTGTCGATCCGCAAGTCGGTCGATCCGCACGACGAGGTGCATCAGGGCGAGGAGGTCGATGCGATCGTCATGACCAAGGAGGATCAGGACGGGCGTCTGATCATGTCCAAGAAGCGCGCCCGCTTCGAGAAAGCGTGGCGGCGCATCGAAACCGCCGCGGAGTCCGGCGAGCCCGTCGAGGGCTCGGTCATCGAGGTCGTCAAGGGCGGGTTGATCATCGACCTCGGCGTGCGTGGCTTCTTGCCGGCGTCGCTCGTGGACATCCGGCGTGTGCCCAACCTCGACGAGTATCTCGGCACGAAGATAGAGACGAAGGTGATCGAGCTCAACCGCTCGCGCAACAACGTCGTGCTCTCGCGCCGCGCGGTGCTGGAGGAGGAGCGCAAGGAGGTGCGCCAGCAGATCCTCGACCGCTTGCAGCCTGGGCTGGTCGTGGAGGGACAGATCTCGAACATCGTGGACTTTGGCGCGTTCGTCGACCTCGACGGGATCGACGGCCTGATCCACATCTCCGAGCTGTCGTGGTCGCACGTCAACCACCCGAGCGAGATCCTCAACATCGGCGACACCGTCCAGGTGAAGGTGCTCGACATCGACCGCGACCGCCAGCGCATCTCGCTGGGGCTCAAGCAGACCCAGGAGGATCCGTGGCAGCGGATCGTCGACACCTACAACGTCAACGACGAGCTCGCGGGCAAGGTCACGAAGGTCGTCACGTTCGGCGCGTTCGTCGAGATCCTCGACGGGGTCGAGGGGCTCGTGCATATCTCCGAGCTGGCCGGCCATCACGTCGAAAGCCCGCGCGAGATCGTCCATCCGGGCGATGAGATCCGCGTGAAGATCCTCGAGATCGACTCCGAGCGCCGGCGCCTGTCGCTGTCGGCCAAGCGCGTGGAGGATCAGATCCTGCCCGTCTCCCGTCCCGACGCTCCCGCGGCCGAGATCGCGGGAGCCGAGGAGGCCGATGAGGAGGACGAGGTCGAGGCTTCGACGTTGGCCGCCGCGGACGGCGAGATCGCCGCCGAGGCCGCGGGAGCCGAGGAGACTCCAGTCGCGGAGGCCTCGGAGGCCGCGGCTGAGCCCGAGGTCGCAGCTGAGCCGGAGGCTTCCGCCGCAGACGGCGGCGCCGAGGCGGAGCTGGAGCCCGCCGGCGAGCCGGCGCAGGACTGAAGCTCGCCTCGAGGATCGGGCGGCGTAGGGCGGATGACGTCGGGGGGTGTGCCGTTCGTCGGGTTGACGGGCGGCATGGGCGCCGGCAAGTCGACGGCTCTGGCGGAGCTCGAGCGCCTGGGCGCGGCGGTGCTGTCCACCGACGCGGTCGTGCACGAGCTGTATGAGGGCGATCGTCGCCTGCGCGACGCGATCGCGGAGCGCTGGGGCGAGGATGTGCTCGCGCCCGGCGGCGCGGTCGATCGCGCGGCGGTGGCCGAGCGCGTGTTCGCCGACGCGGAGGATCGAGACTGGCTGGAGGGGGTGCTGTGGCCGCTGGTCGGCGAGCGCGTCGCGGAGTGGCTCGCGGAGGTCCGCGCGCGGCGCCCGGCGCCGCGCGCGGCGGTGGTCGAGGTGCCGTTGCTGTTCGAGGCCGAGATGGAGGGGGTCTACGACGCCACGGTGGCGATCGTCGCCGACGAGCAGACCAGGCGCGAGCGCGCCGCGAGCCGCGGGCACGTGCTCGAAGACGCCCGCACCGAGCGACAGCTCCCGCAGGAGGAGAAGGCGCGGCGGGCTACGTTCGCGATCCGCAACGACGGCAGCGAGCGGGAGCTGGCGGCACAGCTGTCGGCCGTGCTTGACACCCTTGGGGGATGAGCCCGACGCCCACGCCGCCGGCTTCGCGCAGCGCGCCCCCGCGCACCGTCCACCGCGCAGGCGGCCGCTCGCGCGGCAGGCGCACCGGCGGGGGAGGGCGCCGGCGGGGGTTGCGCGGCCCGGGCACAGTGCTCGTCGTCGCGATCGCGCTCGGCGCGCTCGCGATCGCATTCGGCTCGAGCCTCGACCACACCGTGCGCCGGCTCGCGCTGCCGCTCTCCAACGAACAGGTGATCCGCGAACAGGCCACCGCCAAGCGCCTGGACCCGGCGCTGATCGCCGCCGTCATCTACGCCGAGACGAAGTTCGATCCCCGCACCTCGCCGGCGGGCGCGAAAGGATTGATGCAGATCGAGCCGGCGACCGCCGAATTTCTCGCCAAACTGTCGGGCGGGTACCGCTTCCAGACCAGCGATCTGGCCACGCCGAGCGTGAACGTGGCCTACGGGAGCTACTACCTGCGCTACCTGCTCGACCACTACTCCGGCGATGAGATGCTCGCGGTCGCGGCATACAACGCGGGCCTGGCGAACGTCGATCGCTGGGTGGCGCGGGCGCACGCCGAAGGCAAGCGCCTGGCGGTGAGCGAAATCCCATTCGGGGAGACGCGCGCGTACGTGCAACGGGTGCTGCGGGCCCAGCGGGAATACCGGGCGTTGTATGCGCGTCAGCTCGGGATTGGCTGAGAAGCTCGACTAGAATGCTCGTATGAGAAACGAGCTACTACGATTGACGATCGTCTACGAAGACGCTGGCGATGGCTGGACGCTCGCCCGCATCCCAGAGGTTCGCGGTGCCATCAGCCAGGGCGAGACACGCGCCCAAGCGCGCGAGAACGTGATCGACGCGCTCAAAGAGCTGCTCGCAGCTCGCGCCGACTTTCCATCCCAGCAGCCCGTGGATAGCGACTCGCTTGAGCTGACGATCGCCGCGTGAAGCGCCGCGAGCTGGAGCGTCACCTGCGCTCCCAGGGCGCGGAGCTTTTGCGTGAGGGTGCCCGCCATAGCGTCTGGACGATCGGCGGAGCAGACACCGAACAGATCGCCGCAGTGCCACGGCACCGCGAGATCAAGCCGGGCACCGTGCGCGGGATCTGCAAGGAACTCGACATCCCTCCGCCTACCAGCACGGGCTGAGACGCCGCTAACGTAAAGGGCTCGGTCCATGCCTGACTTCAAGCTAGACAGCGCGTTCACGCCGACCGCCGATCAGCCGCAGGCGATCGCGTCCCTCGCCGAAGGCGTGAACGCGGGCGAGCGTTTTCAGACCCTGCTCGGGGCGACGGGCACGGGCAAGACGATGACGATGGCGGCGACGATCGAGGCGGTGCAGCGCCCGACGCTCGTGATCGCGCACAACAAGACGCTGGCGGCGCAGCTGTGCAACGAGTTCCGGACGTTCTTTCCCGACAATGCGGTCGAGTACTTCGTGTCGTACTACGACTACTACCAGCCCGAGGCGTACGTGCCGAGCCGGGACCTGTACATCGAGAAGGACTCGGCGATCAACCAGGAGGTCGATCGGCTGCGCCACGCGGCGACGGCGGCGGTGTTCGCGCGCCGGGATGTGATCGTGGTGGCGTCGGTGTCGTGCATCTACGGGTTGGGCTCGCCGGAGGTGTATGAGATGAACATGCAGATCCTCAAGCGGGGGGAGACGATCGACCGCGATGGGCTGCTGCGCAAATTGGTGTCGATCCAGTACACGCGCAACGACACGGTGCTCGCGCGGGGGACGTTCCGGGTGAAGGGGGAGACGCTGGAGGTGTGGCCGGCGTACGCGGAGACGGCGGCGTTTCGGGCGAGCATGTTCGGCGATGAGATCGAGCGCTTGCAGCAGTTCGACCCGCTGACGGGCGAGCTGATCGAGGACGACCTCGAGCACGTGGCGATCTGGCCGGCGACGCACTACAACGTCAGGGAGGGCACGATCGAAGCGGCGGTGGCGGAGATCGGGCGCGAGCTGAACGAGCGCTGTGAGCAGCTGGAGTCCGCAGGCAAGCCGCTGGAGTCGCACAGGCTGCGCCAGCGCACGCAGTACGACATGGAGATGCTGCGCGAGATGGGGTTCTGCTCGGGGATCGAGAACTACTCGCGGATCCTCGACGGGCGCAAATCGGGCGAGCGGCCGTACTGCCTGATCGACTACTTCCCGAAGGATTTCGTGTGCTTCATCGACGAGTCCCACCAGACGGTGCCGCAGATCGGGGGGATGTTCGAGGGGGACAGATCGCGCAAGCAGACGCTCGTGGAGTACGGGTTCAGGCTGCCGAGCGCGCTGGACAACCGCCCGCAGACGTTCGCAGAGTTCCTGTCGATCACACCGCAGCTGATGTTCGTGTCGGCGACGCCGGGCGAGTACGAGCGCACGCGCTCGGGGCGGGTGGTCGAGCAGATCGTGCGCCCGACGGGGATCGTGGACCCGCTGGTGGAGGTGCGCGAGACCAAGAACCAGATCGACGACCTGATGAACGAGGTGCGCCGCCGGGTGGAGCGCGACGAGCGCGTGCTGGTGACGACGCTGACGAAGAAGATGAGCGAGGACCTGTCGCAGTACCTGCTGGAGATGGGCTTCAAGACGCGGTATCTGCACTCGGAGATCGACACGCTGGAGCGCATCCAGATCATCCGCGACCTGCGCCTGGGGGAGTACGACGTGCTCGTCGGAGTGAACCTGCTGCGCGAGGGCCTGGACCTGCCGGAGGTCTCGCTGGTGGCGATCCTGGACGCCGACAAGGAGG
The DNA here is from genome assembly GCA_035567335.1 of Solirubrobacteraceae bacterium. Classification (GTDB taxonomy): domain Bacteria; phylum Actinomycetota; class Thermoleophilia; order Solirubrobacterales; family Solirubrobacteraceae; genus Palsa-744. The sequence continues at coordinate 79,390 of DATMPZ010000032.1, read as the reverse complement.
GCTTCCTGCGTGGGGAGACCTCGCTGATCCAGACGATCGGCCGGGCGGCGCGCAACGTCGAGGGAACCGTGCTGATGTACGCCGACAAGGAGACGAGGGCGATGAAAGCGGCGATCTCCGAGACCGACCGCCGCCGCGAGATCCAGCTCGCCTACAACGAGCGGCACGGGATCACCGCCGCGACGATCGTGAAGGGGATCTCCGACATCGCCGAGTTCCTGCAGGCCGACTCGAAGATCCCCCGCGGCAGCCGCCGCAGGGCCGCGGAGCGCCGGGCGCAGACGAAGGAAATGCCGACGCACGAGCTGGAGCGGATGGTCGTCGAGCTCGAGGAGGAGATGAGCGTCGCGGCGGAGGACCTGCGCTTCGAGTACGCCGCCCAGCTGCGCGACGAGCTGCGCGAGCTGCGGCGCGACCTGCGCGGGATTCAGGCGAACGAAGGCGCTGCGGCGGAGGAGCCCGCTGGCGAGGTCGTGTAAGGCGGCGGGCTTTGCTGGGTGAGCCACAGCCCGCGTCTGCGTAGAGACGCCGGCCAAGCCGCTCACCGCAGCTGTCGGCATGGTTGGGAGGGTTTGAACGGCCACGCCGCGAGCGGAGCTTCACGCGCCGGATGGGCCGGCGGACGGCGAGTGGGGAAGCGGTGAGCACCGGCCGGGGCGTCCGCTAGGCTTCGGACGAAGTGGAGCTGGATAGACAGAGCATCGAGAAGCGCGACTTTCCGATCGGGCGGCGCGGGTACGATCCGGCGGCCGTGGATGCGCATCTGCGGGCGCTGGCCAGCGCGGTGGAGGAGCTGCAGCGCGCTCTCGCCGGGCGCGGAGCGGACTCGCTGGCGGCGAGCGCCGGCACCCAGGTGCAGGCGATCGTCGCGGCCGCCGAGGTCGCGGCGGCGGAGATCGAGAGCGACGCGAACGCGAACGCCGAGAATACGCGCGCGAAGGCCGCCGGTGATGCTGAGAAGACGCGCGCGGACGCGATCGCAAAGGCCCAGGCGCACGTCGCGAACGTGGGCCGCGCGACCGCGACGCTGCTCGCGCGCGTCGAGTCGCTGGACGGCGAGACGGGCGCGCTCGTGGACAATCTGCGCGGGGGAGCGACGCGGCTCGCGAGCGACCTCACCGCCGTGGAGACGAACATGGGAGAGCTGTACGGCGCGGCGTCGGGTGGTGCGTCCGACACGGTGGTGGAGGTCGCCGAGCAGGCGTCCGCACCGTTCGAGACGGCATCGCCGCTGCCGGACACGCCTCCATCTCCGGTAGCGGTGGCCGAGCCCGTGCCGGCACAGTCACCATCATCGCCGCCGGCGCCCCCGATCCAACCGGCGCCGGCCTCCCGGCCGAAGCAGCCGGCGACCGAGAACGGCGACCTCGACGGAGCGCGCCTGGTCGCCTTGAACATGGCCTTGAACGGCGACTCGCGCGAGGCGACCGACCGCTATCTGGCGGAGAACTACGAGGTCGCCGACCGCGCCAAGCTGCTCGACGAGGTTTACGCGGCTATCGAGGGGTAGGGCTTAACAGAGCCGGGGAGCTCATCTCCCCGGTAGTCCCGAGGCCAGCTGGGATCTCATGGCCCATCCAGCTTCTTCAACGGAGCCAAGGAGTGATCTCCTTGGTGGCGTGGCGGTGGCGACCATCGCGCCGAACTGCTCGACAGTGCTTCAACGGAGCCGGGGATTATCATCTCCGGTGATCCCACAGTTCGAGGGCGTCTATGGGCTGCTGATGCCGCTTCAACGGAGCCGGGAAGTTACCTTCCCAGTGACGACGATCGCCACGTCATGCGCGCGGGGGTGCCCAGCCATGCTTCAACAGAGCCGAGAAGTTACCTTCTCGGTGACAAGAAATGACTGTCAGGCTGCACACTCGTCGGTCGGTCGCTACAACGGAGCCGAGGAGTTGCCTTCTCGGTGACGGGAAACGCAAACGCCAAGTAGCCGGGAGTGACGTGGCTTCAACGGAGCCGGGACCATTTCCCGGTGACCCGAACATGGCTCGGCCGTTTTCGCCAAACGCAGGACTTCAACGGAGCCGAGGAATTACTCCCCGGTGACTAGCCAGGGCCAGCGCGCCGATGATGGCGTGGTACAGACTTCAACGGAGCCCGGAAGTTGTCTCCTTGGTGGTCGTGACCGTCCATATAATCGACTCCAAATTGTCGGGGTCGAATTGTGAGTCCAGAGTTATTGAATTGTCAAGGGCCGCTGGGCTGGCGTGTTGCCGACGAGCAATTGAGGTTACTCACCATCCGCCACAATAGCCGTAGGTACGCCCCAACCGAACGCTTCGCTGTCCTGCCCGCGACGAACCCGCGGCGCTGAGAATCGCGCGATAATGCCATGCGCTGATAGCTGTCTGGTCGCCTGCCGGCGTTGTCGCTCGTTGTCAACGTCGAGCCGATGGAGCCAGCGCATCGATAGCAGCATCTGGACGAGTGGCAGCTCCAATGGTTCTCCCCAGATGGGCCAGACGAAGCGATCGCGATCTATCACTCCGGGTGGCTTCGCGCCGCGCCGTGTGGTGAGAAGCGGGAAGCAAGTCAAACCGCGTATGGCGAGCAAGAGGGCGCCTGGTACGCCACGAGTCCCGGCATGGGTGGGCGACTCAGCCATGAGCGCCCGCGCTGGGACGCGGGTCGCTGGATCCCAGCACAGCGATTGGGTTCTCTTCGCGTAGACCCATGGCTTAAATAGGCATGCGTAGATGTGGTCAATGCCGGCTCTGCTTTCGCGCAGCGCGACATCTAGAAAACGCGCGCGTCCGACACGCGGGATGAGTCGAAACGGCGTGTAGGGGACAGAGCGTTCGTCGCGCCGCAGCGGCAGCTCGGCAACGCAGGCGGCGAGCAGGCAGGCGGCCCCGGAGTCGGGTGCACGCGCGATCAGCAGTTCGCGCAGCTCGAGACGCGTTAGCTTCATGATGTCCTTGGCCCAGCCAAGCTCCTCGTCGAGCTTGCGCTGGTGGTGGGCGTAGGTGATTGCTTGCACTATGGCATCTGCCGTCTCGAGGCCGTCGCCGAGCAGGAACGGCGTCCAAGTGCCATCGGTGTCTTGCCATCCCATGCGGACCGTGGTGTCATTCGCTTCATCCGCCAATGACAGCGCGCCGAGCGCGGCAAGGAACGCCAGCGGATTTTCCGCTCGCAGGCCGGTTAGCGCAATGCCGCTCACGAGCCCTCCTCTGCCGAGGCGCCGCGGTCGGCCAGAACGAGCAGTGACTCGAGTGCCGCCAGTCCCCATGGGCCGAAGCGCTCGTTGAGCGTGTAAAAGCGACGTGCGTGCTCGGACCATGGCACGGTTGCATCGGCTGCGACCTCGATCGGATCATTACCGTTCAAAGTGACCTTAACCGTCACCGGAGCAGGATCAAGTGCATGAGTGCGGAACGGTCGGCCGTCGCCGTGGTGCGCGGCGACAAGATAAATGAGCAAGTCTCGGTCAATAGGCGCCGGCCATGACGCCACGGCGTCGAGCACGGCGGCAGCCGTCGCCTCGTGTCGCTTGCCGATCGGCCAGCGGGCGGCCAACCGCGCTGCGCGGGAACGGCGGTCGTTTGGATTACGTCCGGACTTCGCCAGGAGCTCGCTCGGTGGCGAGCCGTCGTTGAGCCACTTTTGAAAGCGCGGGTCGAGCTTTCCCACGTCGTGATACTGCGCGGCAGCCGTGAGCGTCACTCCGAGCTCATCTGGCAGTCCGAGACGTCCGATGAAGCGAGTGACTCGGTCTACAACATGTTCGACATGGTCATGGTATAGGACGGCTCGGCCTGGGGTCTTACGCGGCGTGGATGGAACAAGTAGGAGCTCCGCAACGTTGGGCTGTCGATCGTTGCTGAAGCGAATGGCACGACCAGTCGATGGCAGGCGCTCACCCAAGCCGCGAGCGACCAAGGCTGCAGCCTCGCCGAACGTTTGCTTTTCGCTGTTGGTTAGCCATTCGGCCGCTGGCTCACGCAAGCGTGCGTACGCTTCCTCCTCGGAGATCTCCTCCCGTTGCAGTCCGCGAAGAGTGTCTTTGACATGTTCGAGCACCCTCTCTGGCGTGCCGACCGAGGCGGCAAGAAGCAATCGCGTGCGCGTCTGAGCGAAATTTCCAAGGTCACTCACCGCGACCCTGGATGCCGGCGCCCATCCAAATCTGTCACAGCCGCCGTAATACGCCGGCAACACGATGACCTCGCCAGATCGGATCATCGAGGGCGAGATCAACTGTGGCTCGACCATCCCGTCTGGATCGGGGGGCGGGACGCGAACGACAGTCTCGCGCGATGTCGACCTGTGGATCTTCAACATCCGGCCCTCTAGGTCGAGACCTTCGATGTCGGCGAGCTCGTCGGTCCTGTCGCTCCCCATGAGCCACCGTCGCACGCTGCGCGCGGGTAGCGACAGCAGCTCGCCGCCGTGCGGAAGCCGGGCTCGCACCCGTTCGACCCAGTCAGAAGCGCCCTGCTCCAGATCGGCGCGCCAGCAGATCTGCACGTCTGCCGGCTCGAGCGCCGACTCGCCGTGCAAGAAGACGGATACCTCCTGATCTGGCTGGGGATCATGGCTGGTCTGCACGAGAGTTGCGACATGCCAGGGTCCGAGAAGGGGAGCCGTTGGCTGGTTGAGCTCGTGCGTGGGGGCAGGCGCATCCGCGACGAGCTTGGAAACCCGCTCGGCTCCGAAGTTGAGCTGTATCTGCTGGGCGGTCTCGTTCAACCAATGCCATGCTGCGAGCGTTGCCTCACCATAAACGGGACAGCTCGCCTGCGGTTGCACGATTGCTCCTCGGCCGGGCTGGCCGCCGGCGCTGAGCTTGCCGGCACGATCGAGTCGCCCGAAGCGCTGGATCAGCGCAGGCAGCGGTGCGCAGGCGGTAACGAGACCGTCGAGATCGAGGTCGAGCCCAACCTCGATCGTCTGCGTGCCAACGATGAACAGTGGGCGCTCACGATCATCCCGCTCCTGACGGTCCGGAATCTGGCCGAGCAGGTCCACACGGTCGAGTGGGCGGCTGGGCCCGATGATGAGGAGCACCTCGCCATGTTTGTGCAACGAGGACGCAATCGCTCGTGCGGTTGCGACGGTGTTGGCCACTACCCCGATCACAATCGCGCCCTCTTGTGCCATTTCCCGCGCACAAGTCACACTGCGCTTCACCGGGTTGCGTGCACGCACGAGCTCCACCGGCTTGTCGGCACGAAGGCACTCGACGAGCTGCGGGTCAGTACGCTCCTTGGGGCCGAGCTCGAAGACGTCGCCATCGGAGTCCTGGTGCGTGGCCGAGATCGGTAGAACCTGGAGGGGCGGAAACGGGCCATCGATCTTTTGCTGCATCTGCGCGACGGTGCTCGCGGTTGCGCGAAACGGAGCTGACAGATGGGCCTCGTCGAGCACGATCAGGCTGTCGGTTGCGACCAGCGCCGCCTCGATAGGGCGAGAACGGCGGGAGACGCCGTAGCCGCGGAACAGCAGCCGCGAGCCTATCTGGTCGACGGTCGAGCAGATGATCGCGGGGGCGCACGGAGAGAGTGGTGAGCGCATGCCATCCGCAGAGACAAGTGCTGCGGCGAGGCCATTCTCGTCCGTCCCAGTCGACAGCCGACCAAGTGCGCTCCGCCCATCGGCCTCGAACGATGTCTCTCCCGCGAACCCGCCCCGCCAGAGGCGAACTTGGACTGGTTCGTCGTCTGAGACACCGGTCGCCAATTGTGCAAGCTGTGTGCCCGCGGCTCCAGCCATGCTGTCGGGAGCCGATCCAGCGATTGCATTTACGACCAGACGTGCATACGCGTACACCTGATCGACGACGCTGCGCCGGTCGACTACCCAGAAAAGCCGTACGGGGAAGCGACGCGGTGGTTGTTGCGAAGCACACGCGAGCGCGAAGAGGAAGCAGTCCACAAGCGTGGTCTTGCCGGAGCCGGTGGGAGCCCGCAACGCCGTCCAAGGTCTCTGTCCGGACGCGAGTTCGGTCGCCGCGCGCTGCTGCCATAAGCGAGGTTCCCGTCCTTCATGAATATCGCGATAGAAGACCGCGAAGCAATCCGCGGTTGGCCTAAGCGCCGATGCCATTGCCGTCGGATACGGATCGGTTGCCAACAGGCGCGAACAGGCCCACCCCGAAATACCTTCCGCGGCCCACCAACAGCGGACCCCGCACCGGCTCCGGGAAGCCGACGTCCACATGTACGCGCAACCCATCCGGCAGGCTGTCTTCTGCATAAGCCGGGGCCGGCACCGCAGCCGCTTGCCAGGAAATGCGCGAGCACCAAATCCGTTCCGGCTTCGGCATACCGGCGTTGACGAACGTCTCATTCAGGGCGTCTTTCAGCGCCTCCTGCCCACGACGTTTGGGGTGGCGGTCGAGTATCACAGGGGTGACGCTCTGCCAGCGGCGCGCTGGACGTGTCCAGCGACTCGGCGCCAGGGTGCGCACACTGCGGTCGGCGCCGGCTTTCAACCGCCAGGCTCCGGTGCCAAGATTGTGCAGCTTGTCGACAGAGTTGACTGCTTTGACGATCACAGCTCGGTCATCCAGGCTCACCTCGCGAGGAATCGCAGCTGCGACGCCAAGCACCTGACCGCTGGCATGTGAGTGACCGACATTCGCCAGCGGCAGGAATGCGACGTGAGGATTGCATCCATGTCCGTGGAGAACAGACGGAGCTTCATCTCCTGCGCGTGCGAGCACCGCTTCGCGGAATGCGCGTGCGATCGCCGATGCGTGAAGAATCGTGAACGGAAAGATCGGATCGAAGGCCCGCACGACAAGCTCCCCGAAAGGGCTGCCGGCGTGAGTCATGCGCATCTGTGCGGGTGCCTCCGCCGGGCGATAAGCGGCGAACGCTCCGAGCGTCGGCGCCGGATGCGTGCCACGCTTGGCAAGCAGCTCATCGGTGAAGCCCGAGTGCGGGACGCGTAGTGCGTGCGTACCCGATCCCGTTGCTGGTATGAGCGTGACATCTGGTGTGTCCTTGGACAGGTCGCAACAGACGGGACTCCGACTCGAGCCCAGGTACTGGACCTCGCGCGCAAGGCGCTCCAGCGTGGACCAGTGCTCGGCCGGATTTGCACGCCACACAAACCAAACAGGCTGATCGCCCGGTACCGACGTGGGGAATCGCCTTGCGACCCGACCGCTCAGGCGCGCCGGATTACGGCCGGCGCGCAGCGCGCTGAGGACGTCGCGCGTCTCCGCGGGCGTGAGATTCCGCGGTACGAAGACCTCGGGGGCGGTGCGTGCCTCGATCCTGCTCGTATACGCAAGCGCAGGAGGTGGAAGGCGCTCCAGCCAACTCAGCGCCGCATATGCGTCAGCTGGAAACCTATCCCGGCCGAGCGCCCATCCCGCGGCGATCAGTGCGGCGTGCACTCGTGCCGGCTCAGGAGGCCACTCCGGCTCGCTGACGCTGCCTGCCCTTGCCGCCTGGTAGGTGCCGGTGAGGAATTGCGAGCGCAGCGCGAACGTATCCGATGACATCTCATTCCACCTGTCCGAGGCTCCTACGCAGGAGCGCAAGCTGTACGTCGCTCGCTACGAGCCTGACCGTCTGGCCGTCCCAGGCCAGCCCGTGCTCTTCTCCGGCCGAGATAGCTTGCGCGAGCAATTCCTCAGTCGGCGTCTCTACGAGTGGCCAGGAGGCGACCGTCTTGCCGAGACGTCCGACGAGCTCGACAGTCGGCTCGTCTTCGGGGATCAACAGGCAACCGGAGCGCAGGTCATAGCCGTGCTCGACCTGAAGAGCGAGCATGCGCAGCGCGAGCGTGGCAAGCATCATTCGCCCGGCGACGTCGCGTGCGTCGTCGCGCTCCCCCTCGGCGGTCGGAAAGCTGCACTCCCGCAGCGCGGGCATGCTGACGATCGTCGTTTGCAGCGCGTATCCCATCGTGATCCCTCCATGCGCGGCAAGACCGGGCGGAACGTTGCCGTAACCGAGTTCCGAGGGGCTCTCGGTATTGCCGTTCCGCTTGCCGTTCTTCGCCTCCGTGTCGAGTTCGAATCGGTCCACGCTCGCATCGACTGTGCGTCTGAGCTTGACCGCGCTGCTCACATGATGTACATCGATGCGCGAGGCCGGTCGGCTGCCCACAACGGCATCGACCGCGATGATCTCGCTGGCGAGTATGCGCGCCAGGCGAGTCGTTCCCTGGGGGTTTTTCTTGCGTGAGGCCCAGCAGCCGAGCAGGATGCCGGCCGGGAAGGTCTCCATCAGCGTGGTGAGGTCATGGCGCGATGAGGTCGAGGAGAGACGCCCGAAGAGCTCGGTCTCGCCGAACCGCCGTCCATCCGATTGAGCGTCCTCGATCCAGGAGTCGAAGCAGCGGTGGGAGAAGTCAAGACCGGAATGAAGACCGAACTCGTGCTGATCGACCTCGATCGTCGGCAGCGGTATCTCACCTGCGCGCACGCGTGCGGCGAGATACGCCTCCGTCCGATTGGCCTGGCTGGCGGTGCCGTCGAGCAAGATGCACTCGTGCTCGGAATCGGCGATCAGCCGCCGCTCGTGAATGTACGTCGGGCCGCTCTCGCTCGTGTAGGTAGGAGGCATGATCTTTGCCCCGGGACCGCCGGCGGGCTGTAGACGGCAGCGCAAGCGCAGAGCGCTCGCCCAGCGCGCATGCGCAAGACCCTCCCCTCCGACAGCAGCGACGAGACAAGCTGGGACGTCGGGTGTATCAGTGACTCGCTCGGTGGCCATTTGAATCGTCCTCTCGACGCGGCTGGATGGGATAGGTCGGGGTTGACGGGCGCACGGCGCTCAACGGAGCCGGGGACCTAACGTCCCCGGTGGATGTAGTCAGCTGGCGTGTGTGGCCCATACAGCTACGCATCTTCAACGAGGGGGCGAGCCAGCGCAATTGGTGTTTCTTGCTCTTCTTGTATAGCCCAGATGTCTACACAAAATGATATTACGTTGGCGTCAACCAAATACGCTCAACGTCGATCAGCGGTCAAATCCAGATGTACCAGGCAGGAAGAGGGGTCCCACCCGAACGTCTGTTCGCCACAATACAATGACTCGCGCATGGCCTCAAGCGATCAGATCGTCGTCTCCGGCGCACGGGAGCACAACCTCAAGGACATCTCGCTGACGTTGCCGCGCGATGCGCTGGTGGTGATCACGGGCCTGTCCGGGTCGGGCAAGAGCTCGCTCGCGTTCGACACGATCTACGCCGAGGGGCAGCGCCGCTACGTCGAGTCGCTGTCGGCGTACGCAAGGCAGTTCCTCGGGCAGATGGACAAGCCCGACGTGGACTCGATCGAGGGATTGTCCCCGGCTATATCGATCGACCAGAAGACGACCTCGCGCAACCCGCGCTCGACGGTCGGCACCGTGACCGAGATCTACGACTACCTGCGCCTCTTGTGGTCGCGGGTGGGGAAGCCGCACTGCCCCATCTGCGGCCGGCCGATCGTGGGGCAGTCGGCGGAGCAGATCATCGATCAGGCGATGGAGCTGGGGGAGGGGACGCGGTTCATGGTGATGGCGCCACTGGTACGCGGGCGCAAGGGCGAGTACGGCAAGCTGCTGGAGGAGCTGCGCACGGACGGGTTCCAGCGCGTGAAGATCGACGATCGGGTGCGCATGCTGGAGGAATCGATCGTGCTCGACAAGCGCTACAAGCACGACATCTCCGTCGTCGTCGATCGGCTGGTGATGCGCCACGACTTGCGCAAGCGGTTGGCGGACTCGATCGAGACGGCGGTCGGTCGCGCCGAAGGGCTCGTGGAGATCGAGATCGTCGGCGCCTCCGGCAAAGACGCCTCGCCGGAGCAGGAGCGCCCACGCGCGACCGGCGCGAAGGGCGTGCGCTCTGCCTCGGCGCAGATCGTTCCGGGCGAGGTGCCCGAGCCGGGGACCGTGTTCACGTTCTCCGAGCGCTTCGCCTGCCCCGAGCACGGCCCGTCGCTGGTCGAGCTGGAGCCAAGGATCTTCTCGTTCAACTCCCCCCACGGCGCGTGCGAGCGCTGCACCGGGCTGGGCTCGCAGATGGAGATCGACCCCGAGCTGCTCGTGCCCGACCCGTCGCTGTCGATGGGCGAGGGCGCGATCGTGCCGTGGGCGAACAGCGTGTCCAACTACTACGAGCAGGTCACCGAGGCGATCGCCGAACGCTACGACGTCGACCTCGACACGCCTTGGGAAGACCTCTCCCAGGAGGATCGCGACCTGTTCCTGTACGGGACCGACGGCGAGCGGCTGCAGATCTCCTACCGCAACCGCTACGGCCGGCGGCGCTCGTATGCGACGCGCTTCGAGGGGATCGTCAAGAACCTGCAGCGCCGCTACAAGGAGACCGAGTCCGAGGGCACGCGCGAGAAGATCGAGCAGTACATGTCGCTGCGCACCTGCCCGGTGTGCGACGGCGCGCGCTTGCGCGCGGAGTCGCGCGCGGTGCTCGTGGGGGGCACGCGGATCGAGGACTTCACCGCGCTCTCGGCACGGCGCGCGCTCCAGTGGCTGGAGGACGTGGAGCTGTCGGAGACCGACCGCCACGTCGCGCGGCTGATCCTGCGCGAGATCTCCGAGCGGCTGCAGTTCCTGGAGAACGTCGGCATCGGCTACCTGTCGATGGACCGCGCCGCCGCCACGCTGTCCGGCGGCGAGGCGCAGCGCATCCGCCTGGCGACGCAGATCGGGTCCTCGCTGGTGGGCGTGCTGTACATCCTCGACGAGCCCTCGATCGGCTTGCACCAGCGCGACAACTCGAAGCTGATCGCGACGCTGGAGCGATTGCGCGACCTGGGGAACACGGTGATCGTGGTCGAGCACGACGAGCAGACGATGCGCTCGGCCGACCATCTGGTGGATCTGGGCCCGGGCGCGGGCGAGCATGGTGGCTGGATCGTCGCGCAGGGCACCGCCGCGCAGGTGCAACGCGTGAAGGACTCGCTCACCGGCCAATACCTGTCTGGCGCTTTGAGCGTGCCGACGCCCACGCGCAGGCGCATGCCGAGCGGCTACGTGGAGGTCGTCGGCGCCAGGCAGAACAACCTGCGCGACATCGACGTGCACGTCCCGCTGGGTGTGCTCACGTGCGTGACGGGCGTGTCGGGGTCGGGCAAGTCGACGCTCGTCAATGAGGTGCTCTACAAGGCCGCCGCCAACCGCCTGAACCGCGCACGTCAGCGCCCGGGCTCACACCGCGCGATCCACGGATTGGATCAGCTGGACAAGATCATCGCGGTCGACCAGTCCCCGATCGGGCGCACGCCGCGCTCGAACCCGGCGACGTACACGGGCCTGTTCGACGTGATCCGCGACATGTTCTCCAAGACCCAGGAGGCGCGCGCGCGCGGCTACAAGCCGGGGCGGTTCAGCTTCAACGTCAAGGGCGGGCGCTGCGAGGTCTGCCGCGGCGACGGGCAGATCAAGATCGAGATGCATTTCCTGCCCGACGTGTACGTGCCGTGCGAGCAGTGCCACGGCAAGCGCTACAACCGCGAGACGCTGGAAGTCAAGTTCAAGGGACGGAGCATCGCCGACGTGCTCGACATGCCGGTCGAGGAGGCGTTGAAGTTCTTCGAGCACATCCCGAAGGTGCGCCGCCGCCTGGAGACGCTGCACGCGGTCGGCCTTGGCTACGTGCGGCTCGGCCAGCCCGCGACGACGCTCTCCGGCGGCGAGGCCCAGCGCGTGAAGCTCGCGACGGAGCTCTCGAAGGTGGCGACCGGGCGCACCCTGTACATCCTCGATGAGCCCACGACCGGGCTGCACTTCGCCGATGTGCAGCGTCTGCTGGAGGTGCTCGCGCGGCTCGTGCAGGCCGGCAACAGCGTGGTCGTGATTGAGCACAACCTTGACGTGATCAAGTGCGCCGACCGGCTGATAGACATGGGCCCGGAGGGCGGTGAGGAGGGCGGTATGGCGATCGCCGTCGGCACCCCCGAGGAGGTCGCGGCCGAGCCGGCCTCGCACACCGGGCGCTTTCTCGCCGAGCTGCTGACTGCCGCGTCCAGCAGTAATGGCGCGGGGCCCGCCAAGGGCGCGCAGCGCAGGAGGCGCGCGAAGGTCGTAGCAGCTTGAACCCGACCGCGGCGCAGGCATGGCTGTGGGCGCGGAAGTGGCGCTGGTACGAGCGCAACTCGCTGCCATGGAACCGCGCGCTGATCCATGCGCAGTTCATGCGCCGCGAAGCGTTCGTGCGCTGGCCCGTGCACGGCAACGTGCTGCAGGCGATGCGCGAGGGGCGCCTGCGCGTGGGGGCGGGATCGCTGCTCGAGCCGAACGTGTGGATCACGGCGCCCGAGCAGGGTCGCGTTCACATCGGGGCGGGCACGTTCCTGAACATGGGCGTGATGATCGCCGCCCAGGAGCTGGTCGAGATCGGCGATCACTGCATGCTCGCCAACGGCTGCTTCGTTAGCGACTCCAGTCACCGCTACGACGATCCCGAGAAGCCGATCACGTGGCAGGGATTCGAGAGCAGGGGACCGACGCGCATCGGCGATAACTGCTGGCTGGGCGCGAACGTGGTCGTCACGAGCGGCGTGAGCATCGGGGAGCGCTGCGTGATCGGCGCCAACAGCGTCGTCACACACGACCTCGAGCCGTTCTCGCTCGCGGTCGGCGCGCCCGCGCGGGTGCTGCGGAAGATCGACCACGAACCCCGGCCGTGACCCCGACCCGCTGACGGGCCGCGCAATCTCTACCCCAGCAGCTCGCGCAGCTCGGTCAGCTCGGAGGGGTCGATCGAGTAGGTGTGCTCGGGGCCGGGATAGCGCCGTGAGCGCACGTCCTCGGCGTAGGCCGCCACGCCGGCGTTCATCTCCTCCTGGAGGCTGGCGTAGCGCTTGACGAAGCGCGCGCCGAGACCGTCGCGGATACCGAGCAGATCGTGGAACACGAGCACCTGCCCGTCGGTGGCGGGACCGGCGCCGATGCCGATGACGGGTATCTCGATCGTGGGTATCAGCTCCTCGGTGACGGCGGCTGGGATCGCCTCGAACACGAGCGCGAAGCAGCCGGCCTCCTGCAGGGCGTGTGCCTCTGCGCCGATCCGCGCGGCGGCCGCCGCCGTACGGCCCTGAGCCTTCCAGCCCCCGAGCGCCGTCGCGGTCTGGGGCGTGAGGCCGACATGGCCCATCACGGGAATGCCCGCGGCGACGATCGCGCGCGCGCGAGCCGCCGAGGAGGGGCCGCCGCCCTCGAGCTTGACGGCCTCGCAGCCGGCCTCCTTGACCATACGCATGGCATTGGCGATCGCCTGCTCATCTGAGACCTCATACGAACCGAACGGCATGTCGCCGATCAGCAGTGGAGTGCGCAGGCCGCGGCGGGCGGCGCGCGCCAGCACGAGCATGTCGTCGAGCTCCACGGGAGTCGTCGAGTTGTACCCCAGGACGGTCGTCGCGGCCGAGTCGCCGACGAGCACCAGGTCGACGCCGGCCGCCTCGGCGGAGCGAGCGCTCGGGTAGTCATAGGCGGTGACCATCACGATCGGTTCGCCCAGACGCTTCTTTTCGGCGAGCAGCGGCAGGGTCATGGGCAGGCGCCCGGGGTCGGCCGGGGCTTGGACTGTGTGGCTGGACATGGGTTGTCAGATCCTCTCTGACGGGATTGACGCTCGCGGGCCTCAGGCCAGCAGGGTCGCCACCTCGTCGTCGATAGTGATGATGCGGTTGGTCTGCGCCTGCACGTGAACCACGCGCGGCTCGTAGTCGGCCAGCTCGGCCTGGTCGTACTGGCCGTAGGAGATCACGATGATCGTGTCGCCGCGGTGCACGAGGCGGGCGGCGGCGCCGTTGACCTTGATCTCGCCGGAGCCGCGGACGCCGGGGATCGTGTAGGTCTCAAAGCGCGCGCCGTTGTCGACGTCGACGACGTGAACCTGCTCGTACTCGAGGACGTCGGCGGCCTCCAGCAGGTCGGGGTCGATCGTGATCGAGCCGACGTAGTGCAGGTCGCAATCGGTGACCGTCGCCCGGTGGATCTTGGACTTCAGCATCACACGCTGCATGTGCTCGCTCCCGTGGGTAGATGGCTTGTCGTTTGATCGCCCATCCCCGTGCTCCTCATTCCCGCGCTCACCGCGGGTACGACGGTGGGTTGCAGCAGAACGTTGTCGATCAGACGGATCGCTCCGACCCGCGCCGCCAGCACGAGCAGCGCCGGCGCGGCGAGCTCCTCGATCGCCTCGAACGTGTCGGGCTCGACGATCGCCAGATACTCGGGCTCGACGGCGAACGGGGCCATCGCGTCGGCGGCGCCCGCGAGCAGCGCGCCGGCCGAACGCTCGCCCATCTGCGCCAGCTCGGCGGCGGCGGCCAGCGCGGCTCCCAGCGCGAGCGCGCGCTCGCGCTCGTCGGGGCTGAGCAGCGCGTTGCGACTGGACATCGCCAGGCCGTCGGCCTCGCGCACGATCGGGCATACCTCGATGCGCACGGGCAGGTTCAGATCGGCCACCAGCCGGCGGACGACCACGACCTGCTGGGCGTCCTTCTGGCCGAAGTAGGCGCAGTCGGGTGCGATCATGCACAGCAATTTGGCGACGACCGTGCTCACACCGCGGAAATGGGCGGCGCCACGAACCTCTCCCTCCAGGCGGTCGGTCACGCCGAGCACCTCCACCGCGGTGGCGAACCCGACCGGATAGACCTCCTCGATGGAGGGCGCGAACAGCAGGTCCGCGCCGGCCTGCTCGGCGAGCGCGGCGTCGCGCTCCTCGCTGCGAGGGTAGCGCTCCAGGTCCGAGCGCTCGTCGAACTGCGCCGGATTGACGAACAGCGAGACGACCACCACAGCGCACTGCTCCCGTGCACGGCGAATCAGCGAGAGGTGCCCCTCGTGCAGAGCGCCCATCGTGGGGACGAGCCCGATCGTGGTCGCTGCGCCGGCGTTCCCGATGCCCACCGCCGCTTCGGCATCGGTCAGCCTATGCAGGGCCGCCCGCCGGACAGGCTCGAGCACGGCTCGCAAATCACCCACGGAACGCAGCGTCCTCATGGGCGGATGGGCAGGAGTGGGCGATGTGGTTTCATCTGGCTCGGTCCAGTTCCCTGGGGATACCGGTCGCGACTGAAGATGGATGCGACTCTGCGTGAGACCCGCTTCGAGCAAACTCGCTCATGGTCTCGGCCACGATGATACAACCGCCGCGGACATGTTTGGGGCCGAATGGCGAGCGTGTGCGCAGGATCACACATGACCATCTCCGGATCGGCCGAAAGCGGGCGGGACGGGCGGCGTGCGGCGAGCGGGTACCGTTCGGGCGATGAGCGATTCGGGCGGGCATCGTAATCGCGATCGTCCTCGGCGGGTGCGCCTGGACAGTCTGCTGGCCGAACGCGGACTGTTCCCGTCGCGCAGCCGCGCGGCCGTCGCGGTGATGGCGGGCGAGGTGCGCGTCGGCGCGGGCGAGCGCCGGGCGGCCAAGCCGAGCGAGCTGATCGATCCGGCCGAGCCGCTGCGCGTGAGTTGCGGGCGCGCGTACGTCTCGCGCGCAGGCGTCAAGCTCGCGAACGCGCTCGACTCGTGCGGCCTGGACGTGAGCGGCAGGCGTGCGCTGGACGTGGGCAGCTCGACGGGCGGATTCACCGACTGCCTGCTGCAGCGCGGCGCCGCCAGCGTCGTCGCGGTGGACGTCGGCTACGGGCTGCTCGACTACGCCCTGCGCAGCGATCCGCGGGTGAGCGTGCTCGAGCGTACGAACGCGCGCGCGCTGACGCACGCGATGCTGCCCGACTCGCCCGCCACCGCCGGCGGCGCCACGCGCCCCGATCTGGCGACGATCGACGTGTCGTTCATCTCGCTGACGATCGTGCTGCCCGCCGTGCTCGGATGTCTGGCGGCCTCCTACGACGTGCTGGCGCTGGTCAAGCCCCAGTTCGAGGTCGGCCGCGCGCGCGTGGGCAAAGGCGGGGTGGTGCGCGATTCCCGCGTTCGCCGCGACGCGCTCGTGAGCGTGGGGTGCGCCGCGCTCGGGCTGGAAGCGAGCGTGCTCGGATACCACTCCTCGGGGCTGCCCGGACCCAAGGGCAACCGCGAGACGTTCATCCACCTCGCCGACTCGGCGCGTGCGGGCGCCGCCGCGAACGTCGACGAGTTGGCGGAGATGGCGCGGAGCGTCGAGCCGTGAACGGTCGCTCGATGACCGTGCTCACCCACCGGCGCCCAGCGGACACGATCGGCGCGTTGCGCGAGCTGATCGACGCGGCCGCACGGGCGGGGGTGACGCTGCGGCTGGACGCGGAGGAGACGACCAAGCACCACGACCTCGCGCCGGGCCCGGGCGTGGAGCTGAACGCGCCCGTGCGCGACGACGTCGAGCTGTGCGTGGTGCTCGGCGGCGACGGTACGATCCTCAAGGCGCTGCGCCTGTATGCGGGCACGAGCGTGCCCGTGTTCGCCGTCAACTTCGGCGAGATCGGGTTTCTGGCGACGGTCGAGCCCGACGAGCTGAGCGAGGGCATCGCGCGGGCGCTGAGCGGTGAGTTCGAGCTGCTGCAGCTGCCCGCGATCGTGCTCGACGGATCGGCTGGGATCCCCGCGGGGGAACAGGACGCGCGGGTCGGCGTCAACGACGTCGCGATCCATCGCAAGGTCGGAGAGCGGGTCGCGGAGATCGCCTACGCGCTGGAGGGCGAGATCGTCGGCAGCGTGCGCTGCGACGGCCTCGTGATCGCGACGCCCGCGGGCTCAACCGGCTACAACCTCGCCAACGGCGGCCCCGTGATGGCGTGGGGCGTTGAGGGGTTCGTCGTGTCGTTCATCGCGCCGCACTCGCTGACCGCGCGCGCGCTCGTCGTCGCCCCCGAAGACCGCCTGACGATCCACAACCGCTCGCGTGAGCCGCTGGACGTCGCCGTGGACGGCCGTCCGGCGGGCGAGATCTCGCCGGGCGGAGCGATCGACGCGCGCTTTATCGACGCGGTCGGCACGATCGCCCAGCTGCCGGACTCCTCGTTCTATCGCCGCCTGCGCGAGAAGTTCGGCCGCCTCGCGAGCTAGGCCAGGCCGGTGGCGGTCGGCGGAACGTGCAAGACGTGTGCTCGGGCGTCTCATGGCGTCCGACTCGCGGCGAGCGTGGGCAATGAGCGCTGCCGTTACGCCAACGGGTGCGGTGAGCGGCGCCGGCGGCAAGCGACGAAGGGATCGGCTATGGCTCGCCCATCAAAAGGTTGATGCCCTACGCAGCCTTCGGCGCCGTGTGCGTCGTCTCCTCGCTCTGCAGCGAGACGATGAACCCGTCGAGCTGGTCCTTGGAGAACCGGCGCTGGCCGCCGGGCGTGCGATAGCAGGCGATGTGGCCGGCGTCCGTCCAGCGGCGGATCGTCGCCAGCGAGACGCCCAGGTACCGGGCTGCCTGTGAGCTCGTGAACACGAGCTGGCGCTCGTCGGCGCTGCGGGGGAATGGTGTGGGCATGGTCGTCGTCATCTCGGATTCGCTCCTCCGGTTCGTATAGGCCGGGCCCGCCGGCCCGTGGTCCTTCTGGACCGTGTATCGCCGAGATGGCTCGGGAAGCTGAGCGAGATGCACGTTTGTGGACGTTTGATCGAGTGAGCCTGCGTCGAGCCTGCAATGCCGCCGGTACTCGGGTCCTGCATCTGCAAGCAATCATGCATAATGCTGAGCAAAGACTATAAGAACTAGACATTTCGTCCAATCCGCTAGTATGCTGTGCAAACCTACTCAAGGGTAGCGGTAGTCCTGTGGATGGAGACAGACAGGGCGCCTCGCAAAAGGCCCGTGGGCCCTGGCGAAGGAGACCTATCATGCGTTGGCATAAATAAGCTGCTGGAGAGGTCGCCAATGCGGCCAGACTTGAAGGTTGAGGGCGTCGTGCGGGCCGGTTGCAGACCGGTTGGCATGGCGTCCTCGCCTTTTAAGGCATCGAGATGCCTGTGTTCGAGCCCCTGCTGACCGGTGTCGCGTCTGACCGCAACAAAGCGACGCTCCGGTCAGATCAGCTGAGCGCCGGCTGGGCGATCTTGCGTGCGCGCCGCTCGAACGCGAGCTCGGCCTCGAAGTCGGCGTCGTCGCCGTGTACGAACGTGACGGGGCCCTCGCGCTCGAGCATCGCGATGAAGCTCTCGACCAGCTCACCGTCGAGCTGGCGTCCGGCGACACGGCGCAGCTCGGTCATCGCATCCTGCGGAGTCATCGGCGAGCGGTAGCTCTCGCGCGCGGTCAGCGTGTCGTAGGTCGAGCACACCGCGATGATGCGCGACGTGAGCGGGATCTCGTTGCCGATCAGCCCGGCCGGATAGCCGCTGCCGTCGATGTGCTCGTGGTGATACAGGATCGCGTCGGCGACCGGCCCGTAGCCGTCGAGGCGCCCCACGAGCGTCGCTCCGTCCTGCGGATGGCGGCGGATCACCGCCCAGTCCTCGTCGGACAGCACCTCCGCTTTGAGGATCCGATCGGGCAGCGCGAACTTGCCGATGTCGTGCAGCAACCCAGCCGTGTGCACGAGATCCTGGTCGGCCTCCGAGCAGTCGACCTCGCTCGCCAGCGCGCGCGCATAGCGCGCGACCGCGGCCGCGTGGCGCGCGGTCATGCGGTCGCGCAGCGCCAGCGTCTCGACGAGCGTGGTCAGCACGCCGAGTTGCAGCGAGGCCAGGTGCACCGAGCGCGCTTCCAGCTGGTCGGCGCGATCCTCCGAGCGCAGCAGCGCGATCATCAGATACTGGAAGATCACGATCACGAGCACCGATCCGAACAGCACCGGCAGGCCCAGGTTCATATAGGCGACGGCGAGCACCGCCGTCAGCCCGCCCGCGGCGATCTGCCCGGGCAGCATCGGCACGAACAGTTCTCGCACCTGCCCGCCCAGGCGGCGGTTCTCGACGAAGTGATTGTCCAGCGCGATCACGCTGAAGTTGAGCGCGTTGGTGATCATGAACACCGCGAACACCACCAGCCCGAACGTGACGCTGTGCGCAAGCTGGTTGGCCGGGTCGTGCACGTCGCCGATCGACGCCTGCACGAGCAGGCCGCCGATCAGTGGGAACACCGCGAACGCGGCGAGATTGTTCAGCCACGCCGACGGCGGCAACTGGCGCCCGACCGAGATGAATGTAGCCGCGGCGAGAGCGATGGCCACGGCCGGGGCCGGTCCGAGCAGGCTGATCGCCAGCACCTGCGCGACGAACCCGGCCGACAGGTGCTGCCCGCGGATCGTGAACACGAGCCGCTGTCCGCCCAGCGACAGCACCAGCAGCAGCCCGACGAGCAGCAGCGGCTGCCATTCCTGCGCGCTCGACAGCCACGCCGCGGCCCCGAGCGCGCCGGCGAGCGCCAGCGCCTCGGCCGCGCAGAAGATTCGGATGGTCAGCTTCGAGTCAGTCATGTCTGGTTCGCGGTCGTGTCGTACTTAACGGTCGATTCGGCGTGGTCCTTAAGGTGAGCTCCGCACGCTGGACGGACTCGAATCGCGCGATTGGGACGAATCGGTCGGTGCCCACTCCGGCTCGGATTCCGTCGCGACCGGCGCCGGTGTCGCCACGGTCAGGCTCCCCAGGGGCAGTCGCACGAACGCGATCGTGCTCGCCATCGCCCCCACGCCGGCGATCAGGAGGGCGGTCCGTGGCGAGCCTGCGGCGGCGATGCCTCCGCCGAGCGCAAAGCCGATCCCGGGAGAGATCGCGCCAATCGCTTCGACTGCGCCCATCAGTTGCGCGTGCAGGCGCTCGGGCGTGAGCCGCTGCACCGCGCTGATCAGCGCCGCCCACTGCACGCCGTTGCCGACGCCGCCGATCAGCCCAGCCGCACTGGCGACGGCCAGCGACGGCGCGATCGCCCAGCCGAGATATGCGACACCGACCGCCAGCGTGGACGCGCTCAGCAGGACTCCCAGCGAGCGCTTGATCGAGCGCGCGAACACGATGCTCCCGATCGCCGCCCCCAGGCCCCAGGCGCCCAGCAACAGGCCGTAGCCCCCGTCCCCCGCGTGCAGCGTCGTTTTCGCGTAGGCGACCTCGATCGGCGGGGAGAACTCGAAGAACACGAGCGCGACAGCCTGAGCGAGCAGCAGTCTGCGCAGTGTCGTGGCAGTGGTGATGTGATCCCACGCGGCTCTCAAGCGGGCGCGCACCGAGGATGTCTCCGCATCCTCTACGTGCGGCGTCAGGTCGATCAGCATGGCGCCACACACCAGAAAGGACGCCACGTCGATGAGCAGCGCGATGGGAACACCGAACGCCGACACCGTCGGACCCGCGATGGCGGGGCCGAGTGTGAACGTGATGGCGAATCCGATGTTGATCGCGGCGTTTGCCTTGCGCTCGGCTTCCAGAGCGCTCGCCTCGCGCGCGTCGATCCTGCCGCCGTCCGCACCAAAGCCGGTGGCCGTGAGTCCGCCCTCGCCGGTCGCGAGGGCGATCCCGGCCTGGCCGGCGTACGTCTGCGCGGGCAGACTCGCCGACGCCGGCACGGTCTGGGCATGGCGATCGTAGGACCACTCGCGCGCGGCCCGCGCTGCGGAGGCACGCAGCAGCGCACTGGCCGCCAGCGCGGCTGTCCCATCGAGCGCCACGAGCACCAGCACGGCAACCAGCGTGAAGTGCCACATCACCACCGCGGCGAGCATGGCCGTGGCGGCAGCCTCGAACAGGTACAGACGGCTGAGCGCCCCCCTGTGTGAGGAGGTCTCGACTCTGGCCACGAGCGCCGGCACCAAGAACGCCGGGATGACCTGACCTGCCAGCAACAGCGCTGCGACTGCCACTGCGCTTGCGGTGTGGTCGTAGACGGCGATCGACAGCGCGATGAACCCGAACCAGGTGCCCAGCCGGTTGACGGTGTACGCCGCGACGATCCGTCGCACTCGTGGAGAGCGCAGCGGCGTGGGAGCGGTCGTCGAGGTCGCTGCCGAGGACACTGCCGGGCCACGCTACAGACCGCTTGAGATGGCAGCTAGCCGTGCAACGCCGATCCCGCTCAACCGAGCCGTTCGAGCGCGCGAGCGCTCTTAGGTTGCGCGCGCGCGAACGCGGGAGGCCGAGGCGCGCGCTCCCGCGAATCCGGCCTGCACGAACCCGAAGCCGGGGCGGCGTCCAGGGCGAACGCCGACGGTGCGGGACGGCGATCAGCCGCGCCCTCCGGCGGCCGCGGGCAGGGGAGCGTCGACACAGATGACCGGCAACTCGGGATGGCGGCGACCGAGCAGACGGATCAGCGACTCCGCGTCGGCGTCGTCGAGATCGCCTGCGAGGATCACCATGCGGCTGTGCGCGGCGCGCTCGAGCACCCCCGCGACGTTGTCGGCCTCGACCCACCTGGTGCGAGGCGGCAGCGTGGCGTCGAACTCCGCGCGCAGCGCCGCGCGCTCTCCAGGGTCGGCTCCCGCGAGCAGCACCGGCGCCACGTGCGGCGTGGGCTCGCAACCGTCTTCGGAGACGATCCGCAGCGCCGGTCTGCGCGACTCGCTCGCGTGGAGACCGTCCGTCGCCGGCTCGCGCTGCCGGCTGGTGTCCAGCACCCGCAGCACCGGTGGCCGCGATCCCTTGTGGGGGCGCTGTGAGACGATCGGGTTCATCGCAGGAGCGCCTTCGGAACCGGGACGCGCGCGCCGGTGAACGCCGGGGCGTGGCGCCCGGCGTGTGTCAGCTCCGCCTCCAGGCTCGCCTCGACGTCTTCGCGGGCGCCGGCGCGGCGGAGCGCGGACAGACCGGCGAAGCCGGCGGCCGTCAGCGTCAGCCAGGTGGTGAGGATGCCCAGGGCGATCATCGTGCGACTCCTTTGCGGTCGTGCTGCTGCGGAAGATTCGATTGGCTGAGCGTCATGACCGACATGATGCGTCCTCGCGGGCCATTTGTCTGTAGGGCGGACGGTGCCGATCGTGTCGTCCTTTTGGTGTCGATCTATGTCGTCCTGCGCGGTCGCGACGTGTCGTCTCCGTGGGTCCTCTCGAGAACCTCTTGCAAAATGGGTCTGGAGGACGCGCTACGGTGTGCGCTCAATGGAGGCGGGCATCCCAGAGGTGGACAGGCCGATCAGGGTGATCATCGCCGACGACCACGCGGTCGTCCGCGACGGCATCCGCATGGTGCTCGAGCGCGAGGACGGAGAGTTCGACGTCGTCGCCGAAGCGGCCGACGTGCCGTCCACGGTCAAGCAGGTGCGTGAGCACAAGCCCGACCTGCTGACGCTCGACCTGACGATGCCCGGAGGGTCGAGCCTGGCGGCGCTGCCGTCCTGCTTCGTCGCCCACCCGACGCTGGCCGTGGCGATCCTGACGATGCGCGAGGACCCCGAGTACGCCCGCCAGGCGCTGCGCGCGGGCGCGCGCAGCTACGTGCTCAAGGAGGCCGAGCCCGCCGAGCTGCTGCAGGCGTTCAGGCTCGCGGTGGCGGGCCGCAGCTACCTGCACCCACGCCTCGGAGCGCTGCTGGCGGCGGGCGAGGAGTCCCCGGCCGACGGCGTCGCGCTCTCCGAGCGCGAGCGCGAGGTCGTGCGGTTGATCGCCAACGGCTACACCAACCCGCAGATCGCCGAACAACTGCACGTCGCCGAGCGCACCGTCAAGACCTACCGCGCCCGCGCGATCGAGAAGCTCGGATTCTCCTCACGCGCGGAGATCACCGCCTACGCCCGCAAGCTGGGGCTCGTCGAATAGGCGAGCGCCGGGGCGCGCGCGCCGAGCGGGCGAGCGGGCGTGGTGGGCGAGAGGGTCTCTCCTACAGTGGGCGCCGCGATGAATTCCGCAGTCGCGCACGGTCTCAACTGCGAACCCCACCGACACAACACGAAGCGGAGAGCGAAAATCACATGACACAGCCCGACATCGCAGCCGACCATGAGCCGCCGATCGCCGAGGCGAGCGAGCGCAACCGCTGGATCGCCCTGTATGTGCTGTGCGTGGGCGTGCTCATGATCGTGCTCGACGCGACCGTCGTGAACGTCGCGCTGCCCTCGATCCAGACCGACCTCGGTTTCTCCCAGTCGAGCCTCGCGTGGGTCGTCAACGCGTATCTGATCGCCTTCGGCAGCCTGCTGCTGCTGGCCGGCAGGCTCGGCGACCTGATCGGCCGTCGGACGGTGTTCATGGCCGGCCTCGTCGTGTTCACCGTGGCGTCGCTGACGTGCGGGCTGGCGCAGAGCCAGGAGATGCTCGTAGCGGCCCGCTTCGTCCAGGGCGTCGGCGGCGCGATGACCTCGGCCGTGGTGCTCGGCATGATCGTCACGATGTTCGGAGAGCCCCGCGAGCAGGCGAAGGCGATCGGCGTCTACGGCTTCGTCGCCTCCGCGGGCGGCTCGGTGGGACTGCTCGCCGGCGGCGTGCTGACCCAGGCGATCAACTGGCATTGGATCTTCTTCGTCAACGTGCCGATCGGCATCGCCACGGGCGTCGTGGCGATGCGCCTGCTGGCGCGCGACGAGGGCATCGGCTTCGGCGGGGGCGCCGACGTCCTGGGCGCGGCGCTGATCACCAGCTCGCTGATGCTCGGCGTCTACACGATCGTAAAGCCCGCCGCAGACCACGGCTGGGGCGCTACGCGCACGCTCGAGCTCGGCGCCGTCTCGCTCGCGCTGCTCGGCGCGTTCGTCCTGCGCCAGGCGCGGGCGCGCAATCCGCTCATCCCGCTGCGCATCTTTCGTTCGCGCAACGTCTCGGGCGCCAATGTCGTGCAGATGCTGATGGTCGCCGGCATGTTCGGCATGTTCTTCCTCGGCGCGCTGTACCTGCAGCGGGTGCTCGGTTACGACGCGCTGGAGATAGGCCTGGCGTTCCTGCCCGCGACGCTCGTGATGGGGGTGCTGTCGCTGCGTTACTCCGAACGGCTGATCATGCGCTTCGGCGCCCGCACGATGCTGTTCCCGGGCCTGATCCTGATCGCGGCCGGGCTGCTCCTGTTCTCGCGCGCGCCCGCGCACGGCGACTACCTCGCGAACGTCCTGCCCGTGATGCTCCTGCTCGGCTTCGGCATCGGCAGCTCGTTCCCGTCGCTGATGACCCTCGCGATGTCCGGCGCGACCCCCGAGGACGCGGGCCTGGCCTCGGGCCTGGTCAACACCTCCGCGCAGGTCGGCGGCGCGCTCGGGCTGGCCGTGCTCGCCACGCTGTCGGCGACCCATACGAACCACCTGCTCGCCGGCGGCTCCTCCACCACGGCCGCGCTGGTGGGCGGCTATCACCTCGCGTTCGTGATCGGAGCCGGCCTGATGGCGGTGGCGTTCCTCATCGTCATGACCGTCATACGCCCGGTGGCTATGCCTGCCCACCACGCACAGGCCGAACACGACCAAGATCGGGAGGCGCGGCAGGGTGAGTTTCCGGAGGCGGCCTGGGACCCGGCGGCATCAGGCTCGGAGGCAGCGTAGGACCCGCGGTGGCGGCGTCCGGCTCGGAGGCGACGTAGAACCTGGTGGCGGTGTCCGGCTCGGAGGCAGCGTGGGGCCCGGTGGCCGCATCCGGCTCGGAAACTATGACACCCGACCGGCGGCTGCTTCCAACGCCACCGTCGAAGGGCGGCCGGCGAGCGGCACCGTCAAGCGCATGACGGTGCCCTGACCCGCTGCGGGGACGAGCTCCAGCTCGCCGCCCACCAGCTCCGCACGCTCGCGCATGCCGGACATGCCGAAGCCGCCCTCCAGGCCGTCCCCGCGCGGGCCGAGGCGGTCGGCTTCCGGCAATCCCTTGCCGTCGTCGGTGACGGATGCCCGTACCACGCCGTCGCGCTCAATCACGCTCACCACCGCCCTGCTCGCCTCGGCGTGGCGGCTGACGTTCGTGAGCGCCTCCTGGATGACCCGGTAGATCGTGCTCTCGAGCTCGGGGTCGAGCCTGTGGGGGTCGTGCTCGGGGCCGAGGTCGATCTCGGTCTGGACGTCCAGACCGTCGATCGCCTGCGCGCGCCTCGCCAGTGCCTCCAGCGCGGCCGCGAGGCCGAGGTCGTCGAGGGCGGCGGGCCTGAGCTCGGTGATCAGGTGGCGCAGGCCGTCGATCTCCTCGCCCAACCCCTCCAGCACCGCGTCCACGGCGCTGCTCAGCGCCTCGCCGGCCGATCTTCGATCGGTATCGAGATCGCGCGCGTTGGCTAGCTTCAGCCGCAGCGCGCCCAGCCCCTGCACGGTCTCGTCGTGAATCTCCCGCGCCCAGCGCGTGCGCTCGCGCTCGCGCGCCTCCATGCCATAGCGCAGCCGTTCGATCTCCACCGAGCGCTCCGCCGCCAGACGCTGTGCGACGCTCGCCGCGAACGCGCTCAGCGCCTCTCTGTCCGGGCCTCTGAAGCCCGCGTCCCGGCGCAGCGCGATCACCAGGCCGCCGCCGTGATCCTCCATGTTCAGCGGCTCGACCAGCACCGCGCGGGCCTCGATCCCCAGTTCGTGTAGCAGCGCGGCGTCCTGCCCGCGTGGACGATCCAGCGCCACCGGCTTGCCCTCCCGATAGAGGGCGCCCAGGGCGCTGCCTTCGACCGGCACGATCCGCAACCGCGGCCGGCTCTCGCCGCTGGCGGCCGCGACACGCAGCTCGCCGCGCTCCTCGATCACCATCAGCAGCGAGCTGGCGTCGAGCAGCGCCAGGCCGCGATCGGCCATCAGGCGCAGCAGCCACAACTCAGATCCCGTTAGCACCGCGCGAGATTATGGACTATGGGTCCGTCGTCAGAACCCCGCTGCGTTCCCGCTGAGCCGCCGCGCGCGTGTGCGCCAGCAGCTGATCGCCGTCGAGGTCCTCCCGCCACGCCGCCAGCCCGACCGACACGCGCAGTGGCCGGCGCACGCCGTCGGTCTCGATCTTGATCGCGCGCAGGCGGTCGAGCACACGGCGGGCGACGATCTCCCCGCGCGGGCCGTCGGCGCCGGGGAGCACCACCAGCAGCTCGGTGTCACTCGGGCGCCCGACCCGATCGAAGCGGCGCAGCTCCCGCAGCAGCGCCGGTCCGGCGTAGGCGAGCGCCTGCGCGGGCAGCTCGCGTCCATGGCGTGAGGCGAGCTCGGCGAGGTCCTCGATCGCCACCAACAGACAGCTCAGCGGCGTGCCGTGCCGCCCGGCTCGGTTGATCTCCTCTTCCAACCGGTCTTGCAGGGCGCTCGCCGACAGGCAATCGATCTGAGGGCGTACGTCCCGGCCACCCTCAGAGGAGGGCGAGTCGATATGCCGATGGGTGTCGTTGGCAGCCATGCCTGTTGGGCGGTCGAGTGTACGTGCGAGCCGGCCGTATTGCGGGATCCGTCCCGCCGCCGTCTCCTCGATTATGCCTGCTCGGAGCGATCGTGTCGCCGCTCGCAAGCACATTCCCGCTGCGGTGTGACGTCGCCGTGGCTTCCCCTCCCGTGCGAATACCGTCCCCGTCCACTGCTACACATGCCCGGATGCTGCATGAGCTGAATGTCGAGAACCTGCTGTTGATCGAGCGCGCGCAGCTGCGGCTCGCTCCGGGTCTGAACGTGCTCACGGGCGAGACCGGCTCGGGCAAGACGGTGTTGGCGCATGCGCTGGATCTGCTGCTGGGCGGGCGCGCGCGAGCGGGGATCGTGCGCCCGGGCGCGAGCGAGGCGTACGTCGAGGGGGTGTTCGAGCTCGCCGACGGTGTCCGCGAGGAGCTCGGAGAGCGGCTGGCGGCGGACGCGGGAGAGATCGTCCTGGCGCGACGCGTCGACGCGGACGGACGCCGCACGCGCGCGTACCTGAACGGCCGCTCCGCGACCGTCGGCGAGCTGCGCGACATCGGCGCGCGACTCGTCTCTTTTTACGGTCAGCACGAGCATCGCAAGCTGACCGTCGCCGGCGCCCAGCTGCAAGTACTCGATGGGCGCTGCGGCCCAAAGCAGACTGGACGCCTGCGCAAGTGCGCCGAGGCGTATCGCCTGAGCTCCGCACTGGAGGTCGAGCTGGAGGGTCTGCGCGAGCTCTCCGATGCGCGGGGACGCGAGCTCGACCTGCTCGATCACGAGCTGGCCGAGATCGACGACGCGGCTCCGGATGAGGCCGAGCACGAGCGCCTGCTCGCGGCCCGCGAGCGGTTGCGCCGCTCGGACGCGCTGTGCTCCGCCGCGAGCCACGGCGCGCGGGGGCTCGTCGCGCCGGACTCAGGCGAGGACCCTGGCGCGGTATCGCTGCTGGCGGCCGTCGCCGCGCGCCTGGACGCGGTCGCGGGCGTGGACTCCGGCCTGGACGGGCTCGCCGAGCGCCTGAGCGCGATCGCCGTCGAGGCCCAGGATCTCGCGGGTGAGCTGCGCGACTATGGCGAACGACTCGCCGGCGAGGACGGCTCGCTGGAGGACGTCGAACGGCGTCTCGCGGCGACAGAGCGGCTGATCCGCAAGCACGGCGGCTCGATCGCCGACGTGCTCGCATACGCCGAGCGCGGCCATGCGCGTCGCGAGGAGCTCGACGGGGTGCAGGGCGCGCTCGAGCGGACAGGAGAGCGCCTGGCGTGTGCCCGGGCCGAGCTCGACCGGTATGTCGCGGAGTTGCGCCACGCACGCGAGCTGGCGGCCCCGCGTCTGGCCGAGGGAGTGCGCGAGCAGCTCGGGGCGCTGGCGATGGCCGACGCCGAGTTCGAGGTGGTCCTGTCCGAGCGGGCGCCCGGACCCGCCGGTGGGGATGCGGTCGAGCTGCTGATCGCGCCCAACCCAGGCGTTCCCGCGGGACCGCTGCGCGAGATCGCCTCCGGCGGCGAGCTCTCGCGGGTGATGCTGGCGCTCATCACCGCGTCCATCGGCGGTGAGGATGCTTCCGCGCAGTACGTGCCCGAGCGGGCGACGCTCGTATTCGACGAGATCGACGCCGGCATCGGCGGTCATACCGCGCGCGCGGTCGGCGAGCGTCTGCGGATGCTGGGGGAGACCAGGCAGGTTCTGTGCATCACCCACCTGCCGCAGATAGCCTCGCTGGGCGCCCGTCACTTCTCGGTCGTCAAGGACACCTCCGCCGATCCCACGCTGGCTACGGTCGTGCAGCTGGGCGAGCCCCAGGTCGTCTCCGAGCTGGTGCGGATGCTCGGCGCGAACGACACCGACGCGACGGCGCGCCGGCACGCCCGGGATCTGCGCAAGGCCGCCTGAGCGCCGCGTGTCGAGCAGGCAGGCCGCACCCGGGCGGGATCCGAGTGCCGATCGCTTTCCAAACTCGCCGCCGAGCGGTTACTCTCGGCTGTCAGATGGCCGCGACCAGGCAGCCGCCGAGCATGTCCCTGCAGTTGGCGTCCCCGGACGTGCGCGCGCAGGCGCGCACCGTCAGCGGCCCTGTGCGCCTGGGCAGGCGCACGAAGCTGCTCGTGCGCCATCTGCGGCGCGGGGACGTCGCGGTGATCGACCACCTCGACATCGATCGGGTCTCCGCCGAGGAGCTGATCGCAGCGGGGGCCGTGGCGGTGCTCAACTGCAAGGCATCCTCGAGCGGTTCCTATCCGAACCTCGGACCGCAGCTGCTGGTGGACGCGGGCGTGCTGCTGGTGGACCTGCCCGACGACTCGCTGTGGCAGACGCTGTCCGACGGGGAGCGGGTGGAGTTGTGTGGCGGCGAGGTCTGGCGCGCGCGGGAGAGTGAGCGCTCCGAGGGCGCCCTGCTCGCGCGAGGGATCGTGCTCGACCGCGCCCGCGTGCGCGCGGAGACGGAGGCGCGGCGGCGCGAGATCGGTGAGGCGCTGGAGCGATTTGCGCACAACACGATCGAGCACATGCGCGAGGAGCGCGAGCTGCTCGCGGGGCGCATCGACCTGCCCCGGTTCGCCACCGACTTTCGCGACCGTTCCGCGCTCGTGGTCGTGCGCGGCGTCGGTCACCAGCGCGACCTGCGCGCGCTGCGCCCGTTCATCCGCGACATGCGCCCGGTGCTGGTCGCGGTCGACGGCGGCGCGGAGGCGTTGCTGCAGGCGGGGCTGTGTCCGGACATGATCGTCGGCGACATGGACTCGGCGGGCGAAGCGGCGCTGCTGGCCGCCTACGGCGGTGGAGCCGAGCTGGTCGTGCACTCCTACCCCGACGGCCGCGCCCCCGGGCGCGCGCGGCTGGATGAGCTGGGCGTCCCTTACAAGCTCGTCCCCGCGCCCGGCACCAGCCAGGACGTGGCGATGCTGCTCGCGGCCGAGAAGGGCGCCCGGCTGATCGTGGCGGTCGGCTCGCAGTTCAACCTCGTGGAGTTCCTGGACCGCGACCGCGAAGGCATGTCCTCGACGTTCCTGACGCGTTTGCGCATCGGCGAGATCCTGGTCGACGCCAAGGGCGTCAGCCGGCTGTACCACCCGCGGCCGGGTCTGACTCCGTTGCTGGTCGTGATCGCCGCAGGGCTGATCGCGATGATCGCCGTCGTATCGATGACTCCCGCGCTGAGGGATGTCGTGGACCTGCTGTGGCTGAAGCTCCAGCTGCTGTTCTCGGGTTGAGGGCGCCGTTCCGCGGCCATTTATTCTGGCGCAGACCCTGAACCTCCGCTCCTGCAAGAGTCCAGACGATGTTCGACTATCGCTACCACGCGCTGTCTCTCGCGGCCGTCCTGCTGGCGCTCGCGGTCGGCATCGTGATCGGGGTGGCGATCGGCGACTCCAACCTCGTGTCCTCGGCGAAGAACGGGATCGTCGGCAACCTCAACTCCGAAGTCAACGGGGCGCGCCGGCAGGCCGGGGAACTGCAGGCAAAGCTCGGCGACGAGGAATCGTTCGCGAACGGGCTGTATCCGCTCGCGGTCCACGACCTGCTGGGCAGGCGCAGCGTCGGGTTGGTGTTCCTGGGCGCCTCCTCGGACCGCGCCGACGGGCTGGTGCGCTCGGCGGTCACGCAGGCCGGTGGCGATCTGACCGTCGTGGTGGCGGTGCGCGAGCCGCTGAACCTGCCCGCGATCGGCCAGGAGGCGGCCGGCACGCACTACGCGGCGCTGGCGGGCTCGACGACGCTGGTCGAACGGTTCGGCAAGCTCGCGGGGCGGCAGCTGGTGAGCGGCGGGCACGCGGTCGATCGCGAGCTGCTCAGCCGCGTGCGGAGCGGACTGATGAGCGCGTTCGACGGACAGCTCGGCCGTCTGGAAGGCCTCGTCGTGGCGCGCGCGGACCCGACCGGCATGACCGCCGAACAGAGCGCGGCGAGCGGGGCGTTCGAGACCGGGCTGCTGAGCGGCGTCGCCGCCGTCGGAGTGCCCGCCGTGGGAGTCGAGCTGACCGGGAGCGAACCCAGTCAGATCGCGTGGTACAAGAGCAAGAGCATCTCCAGCGTCGACGATCTCGACGCTCCGGCCGGACAGGCGGCGCTCGCATATGCGCTCGCGGGGGCGCACGGCGCGTTCGGCGTCAAGCCCACGGCCGACTCGCTGCTGCCGAGCGCTGTGCCGTAGCTGATTTGGGGGCCCATGCCGCATGCGGCATGGGCGACAGGGCCGCATGCGGCCCTGTCCGACTCCGCACATGTGCGGAGTCGCGTTGGGCGCATGCGCCCAACGAACGACAAGCCGCATGCGGCTTGTCGCGGGAGCCCGCATGCGGGCTCCCGCCTGACGGCGCATGCGCCGTCAGGAACTGCACCCGGACAGGGCCTCATCCGCGAAGGGCGCTAGCTTCCCCGACGATGCGCGCTCTGTCGCTGATCGTCGCGTTCGCGCTCGCCGCACTGCTGGTTGGACCGATGCTGCGCGCATTGCGCCTCGGTGGGCACATGCGGCCGAACTACCGCGCGCGTGAGCTGCCGGCTCCGCTGGGCGTGCTGATCGTCATCGCCGCGCTGCTCGCGCTGGTGCCGCTGCTGCTGATCGAACGGCTCGGCGACACGGCGATCCTGTATCCCCAGCTCGGCCTTGTCGCCCCGTATGCGCTGGGCGTCGCCTGCCTGGGACTGATCGACGACATGCTCGGCGCCGCGCGCGGGGGCGCAGCGGCGCCGCGCGGCTGGCGCGGTCACGGCGCGGCGGCGCTGCGCGGCGAGCTGTCCACCGGGACGGTCAAGGCGCTCGGCTCGCTTGGACTGGCGCTGCTGGCGACGAGCTACCTCAGCCTGTCGGTCGATCGCTGGCTGCTCGCCGCGGCCGTGCTGGTGCTGGCGACGAACGCGCTTAACCTGCTCGACCTGCGGCCCGGGCGTGCGCTGAAGGTGTTCGTGCTGATCGGCGCGGGACTGACGATCGGCGCACGCGAGCTGCGCTCGCTATGGACGCTCGGCCTGTTCGTCGGGCCGGCGCTCGTCGCGGGGGTGTATGACCTGCGCGAACGGGCGATGCTCGGTGACACCGGCGCCAACCTGCTCGGGGCGCTCGCGGGATTGTGGATGGTGCTGACGTTGTCGCAGACCGGCCAGCTGGTCGCGCTCGCGCTGCTGCTCGTCGTGACCGTCTACGGCGAGCTGCGCTCGATCTCCGAGCTCGTCGCGCGGGTGCCGCTGCTACGCGGCCTTGACTCCTGGGGCAGGCCATAGACGACCGATGGGCGGCGCTGGGTCGGCGTCCTCGATCACTCGTGTACCGATCGTCGATCGACCGGGGGGGATCATCGCCGATCGGCCGGCACACTGCACTCACTGCGTCCTTACCGATTGGAGATCGACGGGATCTCCAATCGGCCAGCTTGCCTCTCAGCCGTCTAGGCGGTCAGCTACTCTGATGCCGAGCGCTTAGATGAGCATGCCCAGCATCGACCGCCACGCGGACACTCCAGCGAAGACCCGGTTCATATTCGTCACCGGCGGCGTCGTGTCCTCGCTGGGCAAGGGCATCGCCGCGGCCTCGATCGGGCGGCTGCTGGTCGCGCGCGGGCTGAGCGTGGCGATGCAGAAGTTCGACCCCTACATCAACGTCGACCCCGGCACGATGTCGCCGTATCAGCACGGCGAGGTGTTCGTCACCGAGGACGGCGCGGAGACCGATCTGGATCTCGGCCACTACGAGCGCTTCACCGACGCCAACACCAGCCGCGCCTCCAACGTCACCGCGGGTGGCGTGTATGACACGGTCATCCGCCGCGAGCGCCGCGGCGACTACCTCGGGGGAACCGTGCAGGTCGTGCCGCACATCACCGACGAGATCAAGCAGCGGGTCGCGTTGATCGCGGAGTCAAGCGACGTGGATGTCGTCATCACCGAGATCGGCGGCACCGTTGGGGACATCGAGTCGTTGCCGTTCCTGGAGGCGATCCGCCAGTTCCCCGTCGACGTCGGGCGGCGACGGTGCATGTACATCCACCTGACGCTCGTTCCTTACATCGGGCACGCGGGCGAGCTGAAGACCAAGCCCACCCAGCACTCGGTCAACGAGCTGCGGCGCATCGGCATCGCCCCGGACATGCTGATGTGCCGCTCCGAGGGCCCGCTGTCGGGCGAGATCCGCAAGAAGATCGCGCTGTTCGCGAGCCTGCCGATGGACGCCGTCGCGAGCGCTCGCGACGTCGACGACATCTACAAGGTGCCGCTCGTGTTCGCCGAGCAGGGCGTGGACGACTTCATCCTCGAGCACTTCGCCATGCAGGCGCCCCCGCCGGAGCTTCAGGACTGGCGCGAGCCGATCGAGCGGGCCGAACGGGCCGGCCGCGAGGTGGCGATCGCGATCGTCGGGAAGTACGTGCAGCTGGCGGACGCCTACCTGTCGGTGTCGGAGGCGCTGCGCCACGCCGGCGCGCTGCAGGGCGCTCGCGTACGGATCGAGTGGGTCGACTCCGAGCGCTTGGAGGACCCAAGCGCAGACGCAACGCGCCGGCTTCAGGCGGCGGATGGCATCCTCATTCCCGGCGGGTTCGGCGGGCGCGGGATCGAGGGCAAGATCGCGGCGGCCCGGATCGCGCGCGAGCAGGGCATCCCGTACCTGGGCATCTGCCTCGGCATGCAGGTCGCGGTGGCGGAGTTCGCGCGACACGTCGCCGGCATGGAGGGCGCCAACTCGACCGAGTTCGACCTGGAGACGCCCTACCCCGTGATCGACCTGCTGCCCGAGCAGAAGGAGGTCGCCGATCTCGGCGGCACGATGCGCCTCGGCGCGGACCCGATCAAGCTCCACGACGGCACTCGCGCACGCGAGATCTACGGCGAAGCGGTCGTATACGAGCGCCATCGCCACCGTTACGAGGTCAACAACCTGCTGCGCAAGCGGCTGCAGTCCGCGGGGTTGACGGTGTCCGGCACCTCGCCCGACGATCGGCTCGTGGAGACGATCGAGCTGGCCGAGCACCCGTTTTTCGTCGCCTCCCAGTTTCACCCCGAGTTCAAGTCCCGCCCGCAGCGCCCCGCGCCACTGTTTGCGGAGTTCGTCGCCGCGGCGCTCACACGGGCGGGAGAGGGCTCGGAGGTCGTCGAGACGGCTGATGGGGACGAGGAGATCGTGCTCCGCGCGGGCGAGGCCCCGATGCCGGCCGCCCGCTCGTGAGCGCTCGTCTGCCCGGTGGCGCGGGCTCCGGTGCGACTGCGCCGAGCGCACCCGGCGTGTTGCGGGTGGAGGCGGTGTTTCACGACGTCGCGTCAGAGCAGGCGGACACGATCGCGGCCGAGCTGATCGCCCGCGCGCACGAGCTGGCCAACCTGCCGGAGTGCGGGTGCGATGTCGACGTGAACGTTCAGCAGTCACCGCCCGAGGGTGACGGCGCTCGCAGCAACGGCGCCCTGTAGCTTGCGGCGAGCATGCTGAGAATCCCATGCTGAAGCTCCGCCGCGCCACCGTCACCGACGCCGGTCCACCGGACGGGGCTGAGCAGGATCTCATCGTCGAGATGGCCGGCGATCACCCACGCCCGGCGATCGCCGACGTCGCGCTCGTCGGCGCGGCGCAGGTCGGAGATGAGGTGATCGTCAACACCCAGGCACTCGACCTCAGTCTGAGCTCGGGCGGGTTCGACATCGTTCACGTCAACCTCACTCGCGGGTTGGGTGGTGACGGAGCGCCGGGAGCGCACGTGATGAAGCTCAACTACACGAGCCTCCAGCACACTGTCCATCCCGTCGAGGGCGAGCGGCCTATGAACCTGCCCCTACGCCGGCCCGTCGCGGTGCTCGCGCTGCACGGCCAGCTCGCGCCGGTCGTGTGGGCGTTCGCCCAGGCCGTGCCCGGCGCGCGCCTCGGCTACGTGCAGACCGAGGGCGGGGCGCTTGCAGGCGGGCACTCGCGCACCGTGCGCGCGCTGCGCGAACGGGGACTGCTCGCCGGTCACCTCACGGCGGGCGCGGCGTTCGGCGGCGAGGGCGAGGCGATCACGACCGCCGGGGCGCTGCACCACGGGTTGGACGCGCTCGGCTGGGACGCCGCGGTGTGCGGTCCGGGGCCGGGGATCGTGGGCTCGGACTCGCCGCTGGGACACGGCGGGCTCTCGGCGCTGGACAGCGCGCACGCGGCGCTCGCGCTCGGCTGCGAGGCGCTGCTCGTGGCGCGGATGTCCTCGGGCGATCCCCGCGCGCGCCATCGTGGCATCTCTCACCACACGCTCACCGTGCTCGACCTGCTGCTGGCGCCCGTCACGGTCGCGCTGCCGGCGGGGATGCGCTCGCCCGTCGGCGCCGACTTGCGCGCCGGTCTCGGCGCGGTGTTCGGAGGGGCGATGCCCAGCCGGCCCGGGCTGGAGCTCGACGTCGAGCGCCCCGCGCGCATCACTCGTCACGACTGGCGTCGCGCGACGGTGGATCTGCCCGCGTACGCGGCCTCCGGGCTGTCCGCGCGCACGATGGGCCGCGGCCTGGCTCAGGATCCCCTGTTCTTCGGCGCCGCGCTCGCCGGCGGCTGCGCGCTGGGCGAGCTCGTCGGGCAAGCATTCGCGGACGGGACCGTCGGCGAGCATGACGACCGCCGATTGGCCGATCGGAAACCGATCGGAGACGGCAGGATCTCCGATCGTCCGGCGGTATCTCCAATCGGCGCCGCTGCCGCTGCCGACGACGACGATCGGCGGGCAGGAGCCGGCCGGGCGGACGCGAAGCTCGGTATGTGAGTACGACTGCCGCGTCACCTGCGGTCGCTGGGATCGAGCCGCTGGCGCTCGAGTTCCTCGCCTACCTGGAGCTCGAGCGGGGCCTGTCGCGCAACACGCTCCAGGCCTACCGTTCGGATCTGCTGCAGTTCGGGGAGTTCCTGCGCCGGCGCGGGGTCGACCCGCTGCACACCCAGCACGGCGATCTCGCGGCGTTCCTGTCGCAGCTCGCCGCCGGCGCCGCGCTCGAGCCCGCGGGAGACGGTGAGGCGGGATCGACACCGGAGACGGAGACGACGGGCGAGCGTACCGCCGTCTCCGCGGCCACCCTGCGGCGCAAGGCCGCCTGCCTGCGCTCGTTCTACCGGCATCTGCGCCGCGAGGGCGCGATCGCGCACGATCCCACAGCGGAGCTGCGCGCGCCGCGCCGCACCCAGCGCCTGCCGGCGGCGCTGACGCGCGGAGAGGTGACGAGGCTGCTCGGCGAGCCCCGCGGGACCGAGCCGCTGGCGCTGCGCGACCGGGCGCTGCTGGAACTGCTGTACGCGTGTGGGCTGCGCGCCTCGGAGGCGACCGGCATGGAGCTGGGGGACGTCGATCTCGAGGAGGGCGTGCTGCGCGCCCGCGGCAAGGGCGCCAAGGAGCGAATCGTCCCGATCGGCGCGAGCGCGGTCGCCGCGACGCGCGCGTATCTGCAGCGCGGTCGCCCGGCGCTGGTCGGCGTGCAGGTCCAGTCGCGGCTGCTGGTCAACTCCCGCGGTGGCGGTTTGACGCGTCAGGGGCTGTACAAGATCGTCCAGGGCCACGCGCGCCGCGCCGGCTTGGATCGGAAGATGAGCCCGCACACGCTGCGCCACACGTTCGCCACGCACCTGCTCGCGGGCGGCTGTGACCTGCGCTCTCTGCAGGAGATGCTGGGTCATGCCGATCTGGCGACCACCCAGGTCTACACACACCTGTCGGCGGAGCGGTTGAAGGACGTCTACTTCGACGCGCACCCGCGCGCTCGCCGCGGAGGCTGAACGGTCTGCGCCCATCAGGCGGCCCGATCCCGCACCCACCATTCGCGGAGGCTGAACGGTCTGCGCCCCAGCACGCGGCCCGATCCCGCGCCCACCATTTATTCTGGCGCCACCCAGGTCCGCAGGAAGTCGTGTGCCGAGCGCCGATTGGAAAGATAGAGCGGGAAACGTCGTGGGGGAGGCGTCACGAGCGTATGAGCGAGCGCGCAGATCGACAGACGAAGGGCGAGCGGTCGGATCGTCGGGCGTTCGTGCTCGTGATCGACGCGTGCGGCGTGGGCGCGCTCCCGGACGCCGCCGCGTACGGCGACGAGGGCACGAACACGCTCGCTCATGTGGCCGAGGCGGTCGGCGGGCTGGAGCTGTCGACGCTCGCCTCGCTGGGCCTGGGCTCGATCGTGCCGCTGGCCGGCGTGCCGCCCGCGACCGAACCGGCCATATACGGGCGCCTGCACGCGCTCGGTCCCGGCAAGGACTCCACGGCCGGTCACTGGGAGCTGATGGGGATCGTGCTCGACCGGCCGCTGCCGACCTATCCAAACGGGTTTCCGCGCCCGGTGATCGCTCGGTTGCAGACGGCGATGGGTCGCGAGATCCTCTGCAACCGCCCCTACAACGGCATCGCCGCGATCGACGACCACGGCGCCGAGCACCTGCGCACGGGCGCGCTGATCCTGTACACCTCCCAGGACTCCGTCCTGCAGCTGGCCGCTCACGTCGAGCGGGTGCCGATCGAGGAGCTGTACCGCGCGTGCGCCGCGGCGCGAGCACAGATGACGGGCGAGCATGCCGTCGGCCGCGTGATCGCACGTCCGTTCACCGGCGCGCCGGGCGCGTTCGAGCGCACCGAGGGGCGGCGCGACTTCGCCCTCGCGCCGCCCTGCGGCGGCTACCTCGGGGAGCTCCTCGACGCGGGCGTGCCGACGCACGGCATCGGCAAGATCTCCGACCTGTTCGCGGGCATGGGGATCGCCGCGTCCCATCCGGGCGCGACCAACGCGCGCGCCCTGATGAGCGCGCGCGCGCTGCTCGAGGGGCTCGATCGTGGGCTCGTGTTCGTCAACCTGATCGAGACCGACCAGGTGTACGGCCATCGCAAGGATTCAGCCGGCTTTTACGAGGCGTTGCGCGCGATCGACGCCGAGCTGGCGCGGTGGCTCGGGCGCCTGCGCGCGGACGACCTGTTGATCGTGACCGCCGATCACGGTGTGGATCCGGCGCACGCGGGGACGGATCACACCCGCGAGTACGCGCCGCTGCTGGCGGTCACGGGGGAGATGCTCGCGGCGCGCTCCACCGGCGTCGCGGTCACGTATGCGGGTGGGCGTCACGACGGGCCGCTGGCCGACGTCGGCGCCACGGCGTTGCACTGGCTGACCGGCCGCGCCGCGGCGATCCTGCCGGGACGGTCGTTCCTGGCATGACGCCGGCAGCCGTGTCCACTGTGCCAGGCGGGGAGGCGAGCGTGGTGGTCATAAGCTGAGCCTCGATGCCCGAGCTGCCAGAGGTCGAGACGATCAGACGCCAGCTCGCGCCGCTGGTGGAGGGTCGCAGGCTCGAGCGCGTCGAGATCCTCGACCCGCGCTGGTCGCGCCCGCTCGCTCCGCACGAGCTCGCCGATGCGATCGTCGGGCGGCGCGTGGAGCAGCTGGGTCGCCGGGGCAAGTATCTGGTGTGGCGCCTGTCCGAGGACGTGCATCTGGTCCAGCACCTGCGCATGACCGGGTCGGTGCTGTGCGAGCCCGATCCCGAGCCGCCGCATACCCGCGTGCGCATCGAGCTGGGGTCTCTGCGGGCGCGACGGGCCACGCCCGCCGACGCTGCGCCGGCGCGGCGGGATGGGCATAGCAGTCGGGGGGGAAGGCGGCTGGCGATCGTGGATCCGCGCCGGTTCGGCACCGGCGAGCTGCTGCTGGGCGCGCCCGCGCTGGAGGCGTTCTTTGCCGCGCGCCTCGGGTATGAGCCGTTCGACGCGCGGTTCACGCCCGAGCATCTGCGCTCGCTCGCGCGCGGGCGCAGTGCGCCGATCAAGGCGCTGCTGCTCGATCAGCGGCGGATCGCGGGCGTCGGCAACATCTACGCCGACGAGGCGTTGTTCCGCGCGGGCATTCACCCGCTGCGACCCGCCGGAGGACTGTCCGGAGAGCAGTACGCGCGCCTGCGCGAGACGATCGTGCAGGCGCTGACCGAAGGCATCGACGCGCGCGGCGCCACGATCGACGATTTTCGCCACGTCGACGGCGTGCGCGGCTCGTTTCAGGACCGGTTTCTCGTGCACCGCCGCGCCGGTGAGCCGTGCCCGCGCTGCGGGAGCACGATCGTGAAGATGCTCGCCGCCGGACGCGGCACCTACGTATGCGAGACCTGTCAGTCGCGGCCGCGACGGCGCGGGCGGGCTCAGCGGAAATAGAGGTTCGCCACGGCCGGCCGGCGCAGCGCTCAGGCGGCGGTCAACTCGTCCAGGCGGCCGCTCTCCATCGCCGCCTGCACCTCGGCGAAGCCCCCGAGCAACTCGCCGTCGATCAGCACCTGGGGAAACGTCATCATGCCGGTCCTGCTCGCGAGCTCCACGCGTCCCTGGGGGTCCTTGGACAGATTGACTTCGGAGAACTTGACTCCGCGGGCCTGCAGCATGCCCTTGACGCGGGCGCAGAACGAGCACGGCTCGGTGCTGTATATGGTGATCTCGCTCATTACTTCACTAAGTATAGAAACGGGTTGACGGTTTCTGCGGGGACCAAGCGCCTGTGTCGGCGAGTGCGCCGGGTGCGATCCTAGACTCGACAGAACGATGTCCGGACCCGTCAAGACGGAGGCGATCGTGCTGCGCTCGCTGCGTTATGGCGAGGCCGATCGCATCCTGCACGTATACACGCCCCAGCGCGGGCGTGTCAGCGCGATCGCCAAGGGCGTGCGGCGCGCGCGCAGCCGCTTCGGAGGGCGGTTGGAGCCGTTCTTCCGGTTGCAGCTAGACCTGCACGAAGGCCGCGGCGATCTGCTCACCGTCACCGGCGCGCATACCGTCGAGGCATACCCGCGCCTGCGCTCGGATGCGCGCGCGCTCGACGCCGCCGCGCGCGCGTGCGACGCCGTCGGGCGGCTGTTCGAGACGGGCGAGCCGCACCCCAACGTGTTCAACCTGCTCTGCCGCCGTCTGTCCCTGCTCGACACCGGCGCCGGGGCGGCGAGCAGGCGCACGGACGCGCTCGCGTTCAGGTTG
Organism: Solirubrobacteraceae bacterium; assembly: GCA_035567335.1. Lineage (GTDB taxonomy): Bacteria > Actinomycetota > Thermoleophilia > Solirubrobacterales > Solirubrobacteraceae > Palsa-744. The sequence continues at coordinate 40,415 of DATMPZ010000032.1, read as the reverse complement.
AAGCTGATGCTCGCCGCCGGTCTCGCGCCACAGTTGGGAGCCTGCGCCGGGTGCGGGGAGCGCGAGCATCTAGTTGGCTTTTCCGGGGCCGCCGGGGGCGTCGTGTGCGGCGGGTGTGAGGCTGCTTCATTCCCGCTCGAACCGGACGCCTACCGGTTCATGACCGAGGCGCTCGGCCAGCCCCTGGCCGACGCTCCGAGCGCCCCCGAGCAGGCGCTCGGCCAGGTGGAGCGCGCGATCTCCGAGACTTTGGAGCACCACGCCCACGTCCGCCTGATGCCGGCCGCGGCGGCTGGGACGGTTGGCTGACAATGACGTCCGCGAGCGTTTGCGCCTCATAATCGCCTGATGGGCATCGCCACCGATCCCGACTCGGTCGCAGCGGAGTTCGCGGCGCGCATGAGCGCCCACGAGGACGCCTCGCTGTCGCCGCTCGCCGCGCGCTCCTACCCGGCGCTGCGTGCGCGTGAGGAGCCCGACTGCGCGCTGCGCACCCCGTTTCAGCGCGACCGCGACCGGATCGTGCACAGCAAGGCATTTCGCCGGCTCACCCACAAGACGCAGGTGTTCGTCGCGCCCGAGGGCGACCACTACCGCACGCGGCTCACGCACACGCTCGAGGTCACGACGATCTCGCGCACCGTTGCGCGGGCGCTGCGCTTGAACGAGGATCTGACCGAGGCGATCGGCCTGGGGCACGACCTCGGCCATCCGCCGTTCGGACATATCGGCGAGGAGGTGCTCGATCGGTGTCTGCGCGAGCGCTTCGACGGGGGCTTTCGCCACTACGAGCACTCGCTGCGGGTCGTCGACGAGCTCGAGCGCGACGGGACCGGCCTCAACCTTACCGAGCAGGTCCGCGACGGCATCGCCCACCATTCCGGGCGCGCCGATCCCCCTCGCACGCTGGAGGGTCGCATCGTGCGATTGATCGACCGCGTCGCCTACATCAACCACGACATCGACGACGCGCTGCGCGCCGGCCTGCTGCGCGTGGAGGAGCTCCCTGGTGAGCCGATCGCCGTGCTCGGCGACAGCGGGTCGAGCCGGATCGACACGCTCGTGCACGACCTGGTCGAGCACTCCGCTCGCGCGGGCGACATCGTCCAGGGCGCCGAGGCCGGCGCCGCGATGGGGGAGTTGCGCAAGTTCATGTTCGAGCACGTCTACCTCGGACCCGCGGTCCGCGCCGAGCACGCGCGCATCGCCAACGTCGTGCACACCCTGTTCGAGCACTACGTCGCCCACCCCGAACTGCTGCCCGCCCCCCGCGCGGGCACGAGCAGCGTCTCGCCGGCGTTGGATGAGGACCTCGCCGAGCGTGTGACGGACTACCTGGCGGGCATGACCGACCGCTACTGCATACGCGCCTACACCGACCTCCAGGTGCCGCAAGCCTTCGCCCGCTAGCGTTGGCAGGCGATGGCCCTGTACACCAGCGAGTCGCGAGATCGCATCCGCGACGCGGTCGACTTCGTCGAGCTCGTCTCGGCGCGCACCGACCTGCGCCGCGCGGGCCCCAGCAACTACGAGGGCCTCTGCCCGTTCCACGAGGAGCGCACGCCCTCGTTTGGGATCGACCCCCTCCAGAAGGTCTACTACTGCTTCGGCTGCCAGGCCGGCGGGGACGTGTTCAAGTTCGTCCAGGAGACTGAGAACGTCGACTTCAAAGGCGCCCTCGAGCTGCTCGCCGATCGCTGCGGGATCGAGCTCGAGCGCGAGCAGGAGGATCCCGAGGAGGCCAGGCGCCGCCGCGGGCGCGAACGCCTGCTCGAGCTGCTCGCCCGCACGAGCGCCTACTACGAGCGCTGCCTGTGGGAGTCCGATGAGGCTGCGCGCGGGCGCGACCACCTGCTCGGCCGGGGATTGGGGGAGGAGATCCTGCGCGAGTTCCACGTCGGCTACGCCCCCAGCGCGTGGGATCGCGTGCTCACGGGCTCGCTGCGCGGGGGCTTCTCCGAGGCCGAGCTCTACGCGACCGGCCTGGCTCAGCGCTCCCAGGAGAACGGCCGCCTGTACGACCGCTTTCGCTCGCGCATCATGTTCCCGCTCGCCGACACCCGCGGGCGCGTGCTCGGGTTCGGGGCTCGCGCGCTCAGCGAGAGTCAGCGCCCGAAGTACCTGAACACCTCCGACAACGCCGTCTATCACAAGGGTCTGCACCTCTACGGGGCGGACTTGGCGCGCGCTCATGCCGCCAAGGCGGGGCAGACGATCCTGTGCGAGGGCTACACCGACGTCATCGCCCTGCACCAGGCCGGCATCCGCAACACCGTTGGGCTGATGGGCACCGCGCTGACGGCCGAGCAGGTGGGGGAGCTCGCGCGGATGGCGCCCACCGTGCTGCTCGCGCTCGACGCCGCCAGCGCCGGACAGGAGGCGATGCTGCGCGCCGCCACGCTCGCCTCTCGGCGCAAGTTGGAGCTGCGCGTCGTGCCGCTGCCCGCCGGTGCGGACCCGGCCGAGCTCGTGCAGGGCGAGGGGGCATTCGCGATCGAGCGTGCGGTGCAGGACTCCGTCCCGTTCGTGCGCTTCCGTGTGGACCGTGTCCTCGACGGCGGCGACTACGGCAGTCCCGAGGGGCGCGATCGGATGCTCGACGAGCTGCGGCCCGTGTTCGCGACGCTCCCGCCGAGCACCCTGCGGATGGAGCTTACGCGCACGGTCTCCGAGCGCCTGCAGCTGCCCGAGTCGCTCGCCGAGCGTACCCTGTCGGCGCGCGGCGCGCGTGTGGAAGCGCCCCGGTCCACCACGGAGGGCGACGCCGGTGCCCGCGCGCCCCGTCCCGCGTCGGTGGCCGCACGCGGTGAGAGCACCGAGCGGGCCTTCCTCGCCCAGTGCATCGCCGAGCCCGAGTCGGGTGCACGCGCGCTCGGCGAACTGGACCTCGACGCGCACTTCACGAGCGATCTGCTGCGCCGCGCCGCCGGCCACCTGCTCGCTCACCTCACCGACCCCGGCGCCCAGCTACCCGAGGATGACCCCGAGCTTTCGAGCCTGCTCGCCGAGCTGGTCGTCCAGGCCGGCCGCGAGGTCCCCGCCCCGGCGATGCTCGAGTCCCAGCGCATGCAGCTGGAGCTGGCCCGCATAGACCGCGAGATCATGCGCGCGCGGGGGCAGGAGTCGGGCGATGTCAGCGAGCTGGCTTTGCGCCGCGCCGAGGTCAAGCGCGAGTTCGATCTGGCTTATGAGCGGGCGCTGGAGGAGACGGGGTAGGGCTCTCCTATCTTTGGAACGGGTGACACCGGCGCGAGGGGATTCTGCTCGCTTACAATGCCACACGAGCCTCGTTTTGCATACGGGGTAGGTCGATCCGGGGTAACTCAATCGGCAGAGTGCTCGGCTGTTAACCGAGATGTTGTGGGTTCGAGTCCCACCCCCGGAGCTGTTTTCGGCGTTGCCTGGTAGTGCGACTGGCTTCGCCCTGCCTACCACGTTGCATGTGCGTGGCCGCGGCTGTGAGTGACCCAGACGATCTGATCGGCTCCCGCTGGGCCAGCCGCTCGACCAGGGCGGCGGCTGCGGTGCCCGGGTCATTGGCAGTTGTCCACGCCGCGAGGCCGTCCGCGCGGGCTTTGATCGACGGCTCGCTCAGGGCCTTTTCGACGGCCAATCGCAGCGGGCGTGGCCTCACGAAGCGCCAGGGCAACCGCACACCCGCTCCCGCCCAGTCCAGGCGCGCGGCGTTCTCGTTCATGTCGCCCACATGGGGGCATGCGACCACCACGCAGCCGCTTGCCAGGGCGCGGGCGAGGGTTCCGTGGCCCGCGTGGCAGACGACCACGTCGCACTTGGGCATCGTGCGCGCGTAGGAGACCCACTCGACCACCCTCGCGTTTGCGGGCACCGGCAAGGGTTTCGAAGGTAGCCGCCGGTTCCATGTCGCGAGCACCCGCACGGGCGCGTCCGCGAGGCCGCGCAGCGCGGCATGCAGCAGGCGGTGGTCGGGGTCCTGCGCGGTGGACGGCGCGATCAGCACGAGCGGATCTTCGCCTGGGGGCAGCTCGACGTCCTCTGCCGGAGGCTCCCACATCAGCGGGCCGACGACGTGCGCCCACTCCGGCCACGCGCGCGGGTACTCCAACTGCGGGAATGTCCCCACGAGCGCCAGTTCGTGGCTCGTGCCGCCGTGGCTGTACTCGAGCGGACCCAACCCCAACCGCGCGCGGGTCTCGTTCAGCTCGACTCGCCCGCGCTCGACCCCGCGGCGGATCGGTCTCTGCGCGCGCCGCCACATCTTGCGGCCGACCGACGTGCGCGGCAACCGCGCGCCGAGCGAGTAGATCGGCTGCTCGGGCTCGTTCTCGGGGTATACGTGCGGGATCAGCGTCGCGCGGGAGACTCCCTCCAGCTCCGCCGCGAGCGCCGGGGCGAGCGTGAGGATGTCCGCGACGACCGCCTCCGGACGCAGCTCGCGCACGAGCGGCAGCGTGTCCTCGGTCGCGTGCACCACCGCCTCGTAGAAGTCCAGCGGCTCCCCGTTCGGACCGCCGCTCGGGAACACCGTGTACTCGGGCGCCGCCGCGAACTCCAGACCCTCGCCCTCGACGTGCTTCTGCCAGCGCCGCCACGTCTGCAGCGTGACCTCGTGACCGCGCTCCCGCAATGCCTTGCCGAGGGCGATCATCGGAAACGCATGCCCCGGGTCGCCGAACGCGCCCAGCAGGAGTCGTTTTGCGGTGCCCTCAGACGCCAACAGCTGTGGTAAGCGGCTTGGACCGCAACCGATGACAGGGCCGGCTCACGTCTTACCCACCATAAACCCGTCCCATTTCGCGCGCGACCGCGAGGTCAGCTTGCCGCGAGCTCGGCGACGAGCCGCAACTGCGCGAGACGATCCTCGGCGGTGAACGCGATCGGGGTGACCCCCAGCGTGCCCACACCCGCGTCGCGATACACGGCCAGCCGCTCGCGCACCACCTCGGGCGGGCCGCACAGCGACACCTGGTCGATCAGCGCATCCGGCAGCGCCGCCATCGCCTCCTTGCGCTTGCCTTCCAGGTAGTAGTCCTGCACCTCTTTGGCCTCCTGCTCGAACCCATACCGGCAGACGAGCTGGTTGTAGAAGTTCTGCTTGCGCGAGCCCATCCCGCCGACGTACAGCGCGATGAACGGGCGCATCGCATCGCGCGCGCCCTGCAGGTCGTTGGTGACGAACACGTTCACCGTCGGCGCGATGTCGAACCCCTCGAGCGATTTACCCGACCGCGCCGCGCCTTCCTGCAGCAGCGGGCGCAGCTCCGAGACGTGCTCGGGCGAGAACAGCGTCGGGATCCACCCGTCCGCGATCTCCCCGGCGAGCGCCGTGTTCTTCGGGCCGATCGCCGCCAGATATATCGGGATCCGCTCCTGCACCGTGCCGATCGTCAGCTTCAGCGCCTTGCCCGGCCCGTCGGGCAGCGGCAGCTGGAGCGTCTCGCCGTGGAACTCCACGCGTTCGCGTGCCAGCGCCATCCGCATCACCGCCACATACTCGCGCGTGCGCTGCAGCTGCTTGCCGAACCGCTGCCCGTGCCAGCCCTCGGCGACCTGCGGTCCCGACGAGCCGATCCCGCAGATCATCCGCCCGTTCGACAGCTGGTCGATCGTCGCCGCGGTCATCGCCGTCATCGCGGCCGACCGCCCCGGCATCTGGAATATGCCCGAGCCGAGGCGGATCTTCGTCGTCTGCCCCGCCAGCCACCCGAGCACCGTCGCCGTGTCCGACCCGTACGCCTCCGCCGCCCACACCGAGTCGTAGCCGAGCCGCTCGGCCTCCTGCACGATCTGCAGCTGATCCTCGCTGCTGAGGCCGAGACCCCAGTAGCCGATGTGCACGCCCAGCTTCATCTCCGCCACCCTACAGGGAGTCGCCCGGCCGCACGAACATCATCTCCGGCACCACGCACGCCGGAGAGACCTTCAGCAGGTACCGCACCGCCTCGGCGATGTCCTGCGGGCGGATCATCTCCTCGGCCTTGACCTGCTCCTTGACGAAGTCCGTCATCGGCGTGTCCACGAACGCCGGGCACAGCGCGGTCGACTTGATGCCCTCCGCTCCCAGCTCCTTGTTCATCGCTTCGGTCCACCCGACCACCCCGTGCTTGCTGGCCGAGTACACCGACAGCCACGCCTCGCCGCGCTTGCCGCTGATCGAGGACGTGTTGACGACGAGCGCGCTGCGGTGCTCCGCCGCCGCCTCCTTGAGCATCTGCAGGCATTCGCGGTAGAACAGCACGATCGAGCGCAGGTTGATGTCCAGCTGCATGTCCAGCCGCTTGGTCTCGATCTCACCCACCGGCGCCCCGATGCCCACTCCCGCGTTGTTCACGAGCACATCCAGGCGCCCGTACTTCTCGCGGTGCGCCTCGACGACTTTCTGGATGTCCGCCTCCTCGGAGACGTTCGCCGCCACCGCCTGCAGGTCGTATCCCTCCTCGGAGAGCTCATCCGCGGCCGCCTGCAGCTTCTCCGGGCGCCGCGCCGCGAGCGTCATCGCATAGCCCTCTTCCCCCAGCATCCCCGCGATCGCATACCCGATCCCACTCGACGCGCCGGTCACGATCGCTGCACGCTCCGCTGCCATATCGCTGCTCCTCCTGTAGTCGTCTCATCACCACGCTCGGCGATCCCACCCGGACCTGCGGGCGGCGGCAGTGAGCATTCCACATCTCGCTGCTAGCGTCTCCAGATCGCATCCGGGCCGTCGCGGCCCAGGCGCGAGGAGGGCCCGTAGCTCAGTTGGTTAGAGCAGTCGACTCATAATCGATTGGTCCCAGGTTCGAGTCCTGGCGGGCCCACCATAGAAGCACTAATGGAACCAAGGGCGAAGTCCTCCGATCCCTCCCAGGGGTCGGAGGCTTCGTCGTTTTCGCCGCCACCTATGCTGACCGGGATGCGGTCATCGGGGTTGATGCCCTTTTTGTCCTTGATCTTCTGGATGGCGGCTCTGAGTGCGGCGTCGATCTCCAGAACTTCCTTGAAGGGGCTGGCGAGCTGGGAGCGGACTTCGTCGTCGTCGGTGATCCAAATGGCCTCGAAGATGGCCTGGTTCATCAGTCGGCGGGTATATGGCTTGGCGCACAGGTAGAGGAAGTGCAGGTCGTAGCTGGCGAGCTTGAGCACGAGGGCGAGAAACTCGGTTAGCGTCTCGTGGCGGATCGTCAGGCGGGCCATGATGGCCTCGGCGTCCAAGCGTTCGCGCTTCATGCGGGCAACTTCCTCGCTGTAGAGCTCCTCGGAAACCTCGTTTTTGTAGTCCTTGGCGAGCAGCTTGCGCTCCTGCTCCTTGAGGTCGGCTAGGAGGGTGTTGCAGCGGCGGAGCTCTTTCTTGCTGGTGGTGGCCTGTTTGGCGAAGTGCCGCTCGATGTGCGCGGCGATGCGTTCGCGGGCTTCAGGGCTGACCACGATTGTCTTGTAGTGTGCCTCGATCTTGGCTTCGACTTCCTCCATGCGGTGGTAGCCGTTGGAGCACTCGCGACGCTGGTTGCGGGCACAGAGGAAGTATTGGTATGTGCCGCCGTTGCCTTTGTGACGGGAGTAGATCATGCGGTGGCCGCACTCCTCGCAGAAGATCGTTCCCTTGAGATAGTGCGCGTGCTTGCGATCACGCTCGCCGCTCAGGTTGTGCGCCTTCAAGATCTCCTGGACGCGGTCGAATAGCTCCTCGCTGATGATCTCCTTGTGGCGACCCGGGTAGACCTTGCCCTTGTAAACGAACTTCCCTGCATAGAAGGGGTTGGATAGCAGCGCATGGACCGATGAGTGATTCAGCCGCCTGGAGGCATAGCGGCGCGTTCTGCGGGTGCGCAACCCGCGGGCTGCCAGAAGTGTGACCATATCGCTGATCGAGTAGAGGCCGGTGGCGTAGGTTTCAAACCCCCAGCGGATGATCTTGGCGCGAGGACAGTCGATGGCGATCGTGCGGACTTTGCCGCCGTCGGGAAGCCGCTCCTGAATGTTCTCGTAGCCGAGTGGCGCATAACCGGGGAAACCGCCGACAGCGACCTTGCGCTGGATGCCTCGAGTGACTTCCTCGGAAATCCGAATGCGCTCAGAGGCAGCCCAGGAAACCATCACGCCCTCGAACATGATGCCGTGGGCGCTGTCCTCCCCGATCGGCTCCTTGACTGAGAGCAGTGTGGCTCCGGCACGGTTGACCAGTCCGCGAGCGGTCCAGTAGTCCTCATTGTTGCGCGCCCAGCGTGAGACGCTCCAGATGATGACGTAGTCAATGTCGCGTAGCTCACGAATGTCAGCGAGCAGTCGCTGGAACTCTTTGCGCTTGACCATCGACCCGCCGGATACACCGGGCTCGACGTACTCGCGTACCACGTCCGCGTTGAGAGTCCCGGCCTTGTGTGTGCAACCCTCGCGTTGGGTAGGGATGGAGAGTCCCTCGGGGTCGTAGTCGGTCTCGACCTGCCCGCGCGAGCTGACCCGTAGCAGGATGGCTGATCGCTTACGCTCGGCGCTCATCGTCCCTCTCCGGTTCTTGTGGTTCCGGCGCAGCGGGGCGTTGGGGGCAGTAGTCGTAGCTCGGATAGACGTACCGCCATTGCTACGCGGGAGACTTGGTAGCGGCGGGCGAGCCGGTCGATGTCTTGAATGCCACCACCGGCCCAGTCGCGCTTGATCCACATGCGCGGCATCAACATGCAGGCGGCGAAGTAGTCACAGATGCGTTCAGCGCGATCTTCGGGGCTGTAGCCGCTACGGGTGGGGTAGAGCCACTCGATGAAGGGGTCATCGAGGATGTGCTTGAACTCGTGAATGAGTGAAAATCTCTGCCTGACTTTGGCTTCCTCGGTGCGCAGCACGATCACCCAGCCGCTATCGGTTTGGGTGGCCATGCCGGACGTCGGGAAGCCGGGGCGATGTGTGACTGCCAGGAACGGCAGTTCTGTGACGATGTCCTCGGGGACGGCGGGCTTCTCGATACCAGCGTGAGCGAGCAGGATGGTGGCTTGGCGCTCAGCGATCAGTTTTGCTTCGGCGGGAGATAGTCCCCGCCGGGGTACGACTTCGCGCAGCCGTGCAAGTAGCCCTGTTGTAGTTGGCTGTTTAGTTTGGGTGATTGTCATGGTCATGGGCGTTGTCCCTCCTTTCGTGGTTACGTTGGATTTGGTTGACGGTGCTCTCGATCTGGTCGATCTCCTCTTGGCTGAGGTCGTACTTGGCGCGGAAGTAGGTCCGCACGCCGGGCAGGTTGTTTGAGACATGGCCTTTGGTGATACGGTCGATGCGCTCGGGATCGATGTCGAGGACTTCGGCAACCCGCATGATGCGCTCCGGTGCGGGCTGGTTGAAGAGTCCATGCTCAACCCGCATGAGCCAGAGATGGGCAACCCCCGCCAGCTCCGCGACCGCTCGCAAACTCAGGCTTTTGTTTCGGCGGGCCTGAGCCAACAAGCGACCAAGGCGCACAGCCTGTGCGTCATTCATTGGTGAAACTCCTGTTTATTATCTCTATTGTCTGACATATTGTGTCTTTTGTAAACACCCCTTTTTGTGTGTTCCTAATTTTACCTCTGAGTTATGGTGATGGTAAAGGTGTGGGTGGCCTGAATCAGTTATTGATCCAGGCCACCCGGTTGGAACCGTCTACGACTCCAGGACGGCGATCTTCGCTTCAATCGCCTTCTTCCTGTCAGCAGCGCTCGCTTTCAGCGCTTTGGCCTCGGCTGCGCTCTCTTCGGCTCTGACCTCGGCTACCTCGATCTCCCGGTCGATGGAATCGACCGCTCGTTCGAGTGCTGCCCTGGCGTCCGCCAGCGCGTCATCAGGTGTCGTCTCCCGACGACGGGTTCGTGGTTTGCTCTCACCGCCCTCGATCTTTTTCTTGTGGGCGTAGTAGCTCCCACGGATCGAGTCATATGGCCTGTCGGCCTCCTCGGCGAGTGCCTTGAAGGCGTCGCTCTTCTCGACACCCGAGGCGATCATCGCCTCGACGCGGTCGTAGATTTCTTGAGCCTTCGTGACTTTCTGAACCTTGGCGCCAGTCGGTTGCTCCTCCTGGCCCTCGGTTTGCTCAGGTTTCGCTTGTGCCACTGCATGACCTCCTTTGGTAGGTAGATGGCTTTGTCGGCTGGCAGAAAGACATAACTACTGTCCTTCCACCGGCCGTGAGGCCATCCACGTCCCGCCGGGTGACGCCACGGCGAGCTGTGCTCACCGTGGCGCCCCGGAGGTTAGGTTTGACCGGACTGTGCTGCCGGCAGAAGCTCACATCCCACACCGGCGGGTAACGGAATTGTGCCCGCACGACCAAGATGCCAAGCTACCCAGACGGCGTCGTGACAGTTGTCGGCCAACCGTTCCAGCGACGAAACGATCAGGAAGTCGAGCCGTTGCGTCTGGGCGATCTCCAGTACCTGTTCTAACCCCGGGCGCGACGCCAGATCCGCCCGAGTGTCGGCGAACTGTCCAATGACCTCAACTTCGAGCGCTTTTGCGGCATAGCCACATAGCACTTCCTGTTGATCCATAGATAGTTCGTCTCTCGGCTCGTCTAGGTAGTCGGGCACGGGTTCACTTAGGTAGATAGCCGCTCGCTTCGGCTCCTTCCGATCCTCCGTCTCATGTTGGTTTGCTGTTGGCATTGTTGCCTCCTTCCTTCGGGCCTCCTTTCGTTGATGTTGTTGACCCGAGGGGACTGCCTGGCCCTTCATGGCAGTACCTCCTCCTGCACCGCAACAGCGGCCCAGTGTGTGAGACGCGCTCGTGCCACCTGCACGTACTCGCGCTCCCGTTCGATGCCGAGGAACTGCCGCCCCTCCAGCATCGCTGCGACTCCAGTCGAGCCGCTACCGGCAAATGGGTCCAGCACCAGGCCGCCCGGCGGCACGAGGAGCCTCGTCAACCAACGCATGACCGCACTCGGCTTGATGGTCGGATGGTGGTTGGCTCTGATGCGGGCTGGCCGACCTTTGCCACGGTAGATTTGCGCCGAGCGGACGGGCAGCTCCTGGCAACCGGCTTCGCGCTCGGCTGCGGATGCCTTGGCGCAGAAGAGCAGCCGACTCGCCGGCGGCGTAGCGCCGCCAAGCAGCGCCATCGGGCAGTCGGACTGACAGCGCTGGCTAGTGCAGAGCTGCCCGTGGGAGAGGGCGACGTTCGCGGGCCAGTAGCCTGATATGGGTACCCTGGCCGCATCGATGTTCAGCGCGCCGGTGCCCCATGCTTTTAGATTGGTCTCGACGCTGCACCCTTTCTGTAGTGGAGCTCGCAGGATCAGGACGGGTTCATATGTGGGCTTGAGCGCGGTGCCCAGCGTTCCTTCTGACAGTCGCCGGGTCTTCGGTACGCCGGTCCCGTACATCCACATCAGCGTGTCGCGCAGCTCCAGCCCGGCGTCCTCCAAGCCGGCTGCGGCGCGATGCGTCGTTCTCGGGCTTCCGAACACGGCGATGAACGCGCCGGGCTTCAATACTCGTTTGGCTTCGAGCGCCCACCCCCACGTCCATCGCTGAAACGCCTCTGGGGCGCTCAGCCGCTCCCCGTCGTTGGCCACCGCGCGGCGGATGTCTTTGCCGTCCCAACCGTGGCCGGCGATGTCAAGCGAGTACGGGGGGTCAATGAGCGCGGCGTCTGCGCTGTGCGGTGGCAGTTGACGGAGCAGATCGAGAGCGTCGGCTTGGACGAGCCCCCAGCGCTTCCGGTCGCCGTAGAGGATGGGCTTGGCCGTGCGCGTGCTCACGAGTCGCCTCCACTGGTCGGCGGATTGCCCGTCAGTATCTCCAGGGCGCGCTCGGGGGTGGTGACGAGGAACAGCTTCCATGCTTCGGCGGGCATTGAGGCGCAGACTTCGCGCAGCAGCTCTGCTCGCCGCTCGGTCGTGGCGATCCAGACCGCTCGTGGGAACACCGGCGCGATGCCTGAGCGCCAGGCCGCGACGTAGGCGCGGCACTTGCGCGCAAGTGCTTGGCGGCCCTCGCTGCCGCAGTCGATCTCGAGGAAGGCGTGCAGCTCGCTCGCACCGTCTGTACTCAGGGCCAGGCGCGTAAAAGCATCCGGGCGCAGCACCGACCGCGCGCCGCCGGGGCCGATAAACGTGCGTGCGGGCTCGGTCTCGAAGGCGAGTAGCTCCACCGTGCCGTCGCGGGCCGCGCTCACGAGTCTGACGTAGCACTCGCTGACAGCGATCGCGTGGCGCACGAACGCCTGGCTGGGCTCATAGCGGCTGCGCGGACGTTGCAGCCCCTCTCCTTGCCAGTAGGCGACCAGCCGCTGCCCGGCCGGGGCGGCGAAGTAGACGTACCCGGCGGCTCCGGCCCTGACGCCGCCGATGCGGCGCTCCAACCGTCCCAGCACGCCTCGTTCTACCAGTCGGGCGCAGGTTCGGCGCGCCAGCCGTGCCCGTGAGGACGGGCGCTGCACCTCGGCAAAGTGCAGGCTCTCCAACTGCTTGCCGCTGACCAGCCGCAGCCGCGCGGCCGTCTTTGTGATGGCCCGATCCCGCGCCGACAGCTCGCCCGCCAGCTCCACCAGGCGTCCCGCGCTCAACCGGCTCATAACCAACCTCCACAACCACAGTGAGCCCGAGTGCGAAGAACGGGAGCTGCGTGAGGTGAACCGGCGAGGAGGGACGGAGGGGCGAGAAGGGAGAGGAAAGAGAAGAAGGGAAGGGCGTAGACAGTCATCGGCGCTAGGAGCCAGATCACGGCACCGTCACGGGGCTTACGGTCTCCTGTACTCGACGCGAGCGGACCAGCGAGCGGACTCATGGCTGCCTCCGCAGGAACCCGACCGGCGTGTCCTCTGTCGGGCCGATCTGATGGCGAGCCGCGAGGGCCGCGTCGACCTCGGCCGGGTCTACGCCGTAGCGCGCCGCTGAGGCTTGCCGGACTACCTCGGGATCGATGGTCGGCTCACTGAGCGGCAGCGTGCGGGCTGTGACCGGCGCGCTGACATCGCCCGGTCCGAGACCGACGCGCATCACCGTCTCGTACTTTCCGAGCGCCTGTAGCGCCTCACTTGAGACGTTGGTCAGCTCGGGCGCGAGCAGCTTGCTGTCGGTGGCGTTTTGTCTGAAAACGACCAGCGTTGAGGAGTTGGTGGTCGCGGCGGCGCGCAGCTCGGATGGAAGTTGCGTGAGGGACTGTGCGCTCAAGAGAACCCCGCACCCCAACCCGCGTGCCGTCTCGTAGAGGCTGTCCAATGGGACCGGCACACTCTCCAGCACGCCGGGCTCATCGCAGAAGAAGAGGAAGGGGTGGCGCTGCGCTGTCGGGATCGCCGCGCGGCCCTGCACGGCCAGGAAGAACTGGTGGACCGCCAGAGCGCCCAGGAGCCGTGCGGCAGGGCCGATCTGGCCGGCGTTGAGTGAGACGATGACGATCTTGCCGGTGCGCAGCACTTCGGCCATGTCAAGCTGAGGGTCGCTCTGGCCGAGCACACCGCGGATCACGCGTCGCCCGATGATCTCCTCGACCTTGTTCAGCGGTGCCTGGATTTGATGGGCGCGCTCTGCGGCCCCCATCTCCTCAAAAGATGCCCAGGTGGCCTTGGCCAGCACGTCGTCGCCGAGCCGTGCCACCAGCCGCCGACGGTAGGCATGGTCGGAGAACACGAACGGGAAATCCGCCAGGCTGGCAGTTGGATCGTGCGCGAGGAGAATCAGCCCGGCGCGTAGCCAGCGGGCGCTCATCGGCCCCCACACATCGGCGTACAGGCTGCGCATAACGCCCACGACGAGGTCGGCGGTGAGCTCCGGGGCTCCGTGGCCGAACAGGCGCAGCCCCGGCTGGGGACCACCCCGCCCAGGCTCAACCATGAACACATCGTTGATGCGGCTCTCCGGGATGCGTGCCGACACCTCATTAGCCAGGTCGCCGCCCTTGCCGTCGATCAGCAGCAAGCCAAGCCCGGCTAAGACCTGCTGGACCGCGAGCGACGCGATCAGGTGGGACTTGCCGACACCGCTCGGCCCGCAGACGAGCGTATTCTGGAGTCCGCCGAGGACCGGCTGCGCGATCGGCCGCTCACCACCCGGCCAGTTAGAGACGCCCAGCACCCGGCCCTCGCTCGGAATCCGCGGGGAGGGCATCAGGACCGGCGCGACGCCGAGCGTCAGGCCCGCCACCAGGGGCGCGTCGATCGGTAGAGCCGTCAGCGGCGCGAGTTCTCCCGGCGCGTACAGATCGGGGCGAGCCACAGCGCGGCGAGCGAGCAGTCGCGTTATCTGCCGGGGACCACGGCGGCGAACGCTGATCTGGCCGTAGGCGCCACCACGCGGGCGCATCGCCGAGACGACACGGCTTAACAGATGAGCGGCGCGCTTGGGGTGACCGGCTGCCACCGCCACCATCCCGACGCCACTGAGCAACGGCCCCGCATACTTGGCGCGCAGCGCCCGCAGGTGATCGGGCCGTGGTGTGGGCTCACCCATTAGGAGCCGAGCCAGCCCGCCGCTGGCGCGTTGGTCATCCCGCGAGCCCTCCGGCAGTACCGGCCGGCGCGCGCTACCCAGCACCCAGTGGATGAGGAGACGCTCGCGCTCCCCCGAGAGCGGCTGAAGCGCACCCAACAACGCCGCCACCGCCGGAGTCGGCTCGTCATCGCGCAGCACCGGATGGCTACCGGATAGCCGCAGCAACGCTCCGCCGCTCCACTCCACGGCGGGGACATTCTTGGGCTCCATGAGCAGGTTCGGCAGCACACCGCGCCACTGGCCGCGCAACGTATCGAGGGTCTGCTGCGGCGCATGAAGCAAGTGACGAATACCGTTCGCGTCTGCCAGCACATCCAGCACGACAACGGCGTTACTTGGCAAGCCCGTAACGCACATAAGCAGGGCTTGGGCTGCATCGGCGGTGAGATCGTTACCGAAACGCAGCTCCACCGTCTCAAACGAGCCCGCCGGGTGCTCCCGCAACTTAATCAGACCCAGCAGGCCAATGCCCAACAGCAACACAGCGATAAGAAAGGCCAGCTCCACTACGCCGCCTCCTCGCCAGGCTCACCCGGCTTGGCTACCTTCTCCTCGCTGGGAGGGGGAGTGGTCTCATCGGTTACCAAATCACGCGCGATGAGCCAGATAGCCAGCGACAACTTCGCCTCGTCTAGCTGATCGAGCCGCTTCGAGCGGATTCTCACCTTCTTTTTCGCCATTTACCACACCCCCTTTCAGTGTTTCGTTTGTATACATTTATATTCCTACACTCTGTATCTTTTGTAAACAAGAAAATCGCCACAACAGATGCACTACCAGCGGTTCAGGCGTGCGTTTACGATCCGCACCACGACGTACAACCCCACCGCCACGACGGTCGGCATGAGCAGCGCATGGACAGCGCGGATGATGAGGGGAACCGCGATTATCAGACTGATAGCAACGATGGCCGCTGCCCACGCTACGTGCGTTACCTTCATCCCGCGAATCCCCTGAGCCGGGTCACCGTCTCGACCCGAATCTCACTCATGCGTCTGATGACGGCAAGCGTCTCTCTGGCTTCGTCGCGTTCTCCCCGAGCACGATCGCGTTGGTTGGCGAGCCAGTCAACGCCAATGCAGAGGCGCAGAACAAGGAACATGAGTACGACGATCACGAGAGCCTCGGTATATACCGCCAAGTGCAGCAGCGATATGGCGAAGGTAAGGAAGGCGGGCATTAGTGGCTCTCCTCGATGTAGTACGCCAACTCGGCCTTGAGACCGCGAGCGCCGGTCGAGGCGATATCCGCAAGCTCGCGGGCGAAGTAGGGCTGAGCCTGCACCTCGTAGGCCAGGCTGTCGGCTATCTCGCCGCCCGCCTCAAGCGCATCCTTCGTCAGACTCTTGATGTCGTGCATCCGGCCGGTAGCTATTTGACGGCGGGCAACGTCTTCGGCCCGTATGGCCAGCATGCGCCGTTGAAGGGCGGCAGCGTGCTTGACGAGGGCACGCTCCTGTTGGCGGGTCATAGCCAGAGTGCCGAGACGGGAGAGGGCGGCTGGGTACTGGGTGCTGCCGAAGCGGTGGACAGGGAGATGATCCGACATTGAGATGACTCCTTCGATTCGCGTCCTGGAGCACTGTGCTTCCAGGGAAGTAGCCAGTTTTTACTCCGCAACCGCAGGGGGTCTATCAGGGGGTCTAGAAAAAATCTTTGGGGGTCTATGATGTGCGGCTGGCGACCTAGAGCGAATCGATAGCGATCCCGCGTACCCAGGGCGTGCCAGGGCTCATCAGATGGACATAGACACGATCATCGAGGAGCTGGACAAGCTCGTGCATTACCGAGGCGACGGTGGGCTTGTGGCCGCGACTGCCGACGCGCCAAAGCTGCTTCGGCAACCCCGCTACCAGCAAGCAGAAGGTGATTCTCACGAGTTGCTAGCCAAAGACATCAAGACCGCTATCGCGCGGCTGCCAAACGATCCCAACAAGCGGCTACCGAAAGGCCTCCAGAGTGAGGCCAACGGACTGCTGCGGATCAGTATGCCTGAGCAACACATCATCAGCCGACTAGGGCTTCTCGGGAAGGGAGGCTACTCCACAGACGCGCAGCAATGGCACCGCAAAGCTGTACTCGGCCGGGTTGCAACCGAGCTAATGAAGTTCTATGCAGACCTGCCTGGCTACAGAATCCTAGATACGAAAATCCACGTATCGGAGGGTATCTTTGGTGGCAGTCTTATCGGTCCTGGAGTACAACACGCACGAGATATTGACTTTATATGGACAATAGAAAGCCTTGTTTCAGACTTGCGATGGTTCGTCTTTAGCCATCACACACAACGGCGACTCAAGTTCACTGACTTTAGACCGGGTTCTGAGGGATATGACTGCGAATCTGCCGATCGTCTCCCCATAGGAACTCGGCGTGATGAGCACTGGTACATCCTACGCCTGTCAGACAATCCTCCAGTAGGTGTTCCCATACAGCTCCACGCCCATATCACGTATGACAAGGCTTCTAAAGCAGAGCCGCAGCTGAATTATCTTCTGTCAATGCCGACGAGGAGCCTCTCGCTTGCGGTTGCTACGTCGGGAGAGGACGGCAACCATACGTGCGTAGAGCTGGATGACAAAGCCGGTAAGGTGCTGAGACGGTTCAAAGCAAAAACAGCCATCAAAACCACTGAGTACGGAGAAGAAGGCTTTACCGAGTATACCTCGGTGGAAAAACTAGGCCGCTTCACAATTCGATCACCACAGCTAGGGCGATGCTACCGGCTCGAATGGCCCAGAAAACTATTTTGATTCCCACTATCTATTTAGTGTAAAATAATGCCTTGACTCGTCCCTTCGGTTGGTCGATCCACTGTTCGCGTATCTGGACAGTGGTTCCCGCCAACCGAAAGGATGACCGTCATGGGAGTCGATCCCGGAACTTCTCCGAGGGCAGAGTGGTTTCAGTCCAACACCTACTCGGTCTGGGCTTATGATCGAGGTGACAAAGAACCACCCATATTCTTCATAGCCTACGAGTGGGAACGAGGCGGTCTACGTGGAGTGCGCGTAGAGAGCGTCTGGCTAAATCAGGAAGAGGACCCCCACCACCACTGGGAGGACTATCCCGAGTTTGAGAAGATCACTGGAGACCCGGAGTCCGTTACGTTCGCTCGCCTAGTCGAGGAGGGTAAAGCCCACCGCATCGGCCCAATGCCGCCGATAGGACAGTACGCCGAAGAGCCTGCCTGGCTTACTTGAGACTTATCGTCTCACCCGTCCCTGATGAGCCCCACCGGGTTCATCAGGGACACCCCGCAATCATCACTACGCCTAATGATGCCGAGTCTTCTTCCCCGGCCGGATCGTCAACGTCGCTTGCTCCGTCTGAGCAGCACCGACGTTCGGCGTGAAGGTCGCCTGATCGATGACCCGTAGCGTCTGGTTCTTCTTGAGGAGCTTCCGTCCGGCGGCGGTCAGCCGTACCTTGGCCGTACCGAGTCCTGCGGCACTGAAGGTTTGGGAGCCACTGGCGACCACCACCTTCTTGGCCTTGTGGCTCGCGTGCCGGCTGGCCTGGGCGCTCACCGTCGTCCACTGGACGCTCAGGACGCCGGCTCCCGGAGCGTTGAAGCTGAGGCTGTAGCCGCCGGTCTTGAGCAGAGTGGAGATCGTTGGTGGGCTCTTGAAGTTCAGCGCGGCAGCCAGCGCAGCCGTGACAGCGCCCGGGGACGGCCCCGTCTGGCTGGTCTGAGCGCCACCGCCGCCCTGGCTACTGCCAGAGCCGGTGCCCCCGCTGCCACCGGAACCCGAACCGCTCCCTGATCCTCCACCCCCACCGGAGCCGCCGCCGCCTCCGCTGCTGGCTGGGATGGTCACAGCTTCAGCGAGGGCTTGGCGGCTGCCGGCCGGGTTGGTGGCGGTGACTTCGCAGGTGAGGACGTGGCCGGCGTCGCTGCCCGTGACCACGTAGCTGGCAGCGGTCGCGCCGGGGATCGGTTCAAAGTCCCTCAACCAGGCGTATCGGTATTCGGTGGGGCTGTTGCTCCAAATACCGGTCGAGCAGCTCAGGGTCTGGCCAACGCTGGGCGTCCCGGTGACGGTCGGCGGCGTGGTGTTTGCGGGAGGCCCGAACACAGCCACGGTGGCCGCCGAGCCGACCGGGTCGCTTGGGCTTTCGACGTTGGTGGCGGTCTCCTGAACCTCGATCGTGGCGCCAACGTCGGCTGAGGTCGGGGTGTAGCTCTGACTGGTGGCGCCAGCTATGAGGGTGCAGCCGATCTGGAACGGCGGGTTGTTGGTGCAGCGCAGCCACTGGTAGGCGAAAGAGGTCGGCGTCCCGGTCCAGCTGCCGTGGTGCTCGCTGAGCGTCTGCCCTTCGCCGCCGGTCCCGGTGATCGTCGGCGCCGCTGTGTTGACCGGCCCGGTGATCGGGAAGGCGGCAAAGCCGGAGGTCGGGGCCAGATCGGTCGTGGTGAAGTCGCCCGCCAGGTAGACGTGGTTGCCTGAGGCCAGCACCGCTGAGCCGGATACCGGGCCAGAGAACGCCGCGCCGGGCTGCGGGCTCCAGGCAAGCGCCAGGCCGCTACTGGCGTCGAGAGCGCCCGCTCCGAGGTAGAGGGCACCGTTGGCGGCCGCCAGCGCGCTGCTGTTCAGCTGGGTATGCCACGGTAGCGCCGCGCCGGTCGAGGCATCTACGGCTACGAGCCCGATCGTTCCGGCGGCGAGGTAGACAGTGCTACCAGCGACCGCCAATCCGCTGACGGACGGCGATTCTGTGGGGAAGGGGCTTTTGAGTACCGGGTCCCAGGCGGTGGGGCTGCCGCTTTCGGTGCTGAGTGCGCCCGCCCCGACATGGCTCTGGCCTCCCAGTTCGGTGATGCGGCCCCCGACATACAGCGTGGTGTCCGACAGCGCCAGCGTCGCAATCGGGGAGGCGCCATGTTCGGTCGCCGAGCTCGGCGCCGATACCACGGGACTCCAGCTGGTGGCTGCCCCGGTTGCGGTACTCACCGCGCCCAGATAGCGCTGCGCCCGGCCAGCCAGCGTGATGAAGCTGCCACCCGTATAGACCGTAGAAGGGGTCGCAAGCAATGCCGAGATGTGCCCGTTTTCGGGAAAGACGCTGGTAGCCCCCGGGTTCCAGCTCGTGGCGTTGCCGGTCGTGGGATCGAGTGCCGCCAGATCGGTGCGCGGTTGCCCGCCGGCACTCGAGAACGAGCCACCGACGTAGACCAGACCGCCCGCGACCGAGATGGCGTCGACCGGGACGGTGAACAGCGGGAAGGCCGGTACCACTTCCGGGTTCCAGGCGGTGGCTTCGCCGGTGATCGCATCGATGGCGGCCAGGTCTTTGCGGGGGACGCCGCCGACCGAGCTGAAGCTCCCGCCGGCCAGCACCTGTGAGCCGGCGGCGGTCACCACGTTGACTTCGGTGAGGAAGCCGCCGAGGGGGTTGTGTGCGACGTTGGGGTTGGGGTTCCACGCGGTAGCTTCGCCGGTGGTGGTGTCCAGTGCAGCGAGGTCTTTGCGCGGCTGCCCGCCGATCAGGGTGAAACTGCCCCCGGCGTAGACATCTGCGCCGGAGACCGCCAGGGTGCTGACCAGGCTGGCGCTGCTGGCTTCCGGGTTCCAAGACGTGGCAGCCGCAGTGGTGGGGTCCAGCGCGGCCAGCCCGGTGCGTGATTGGCCGCCGATGTGGGTGAAGCAGCCACCGGCGTAGATCACCGTCGCGGTGGCGGCCAGCGCGTAGCCGGTGCCACAGCCGGAGGCTTCGGGGTTCCAGGAGCTGAGGCTGCCGGAGGATTCGACGGCAGCGAAACCGCTCCGCGCCACGCCACCCACATGGTCGAAGCTACCGGCGAGGTAGACCTGTGTCCCGGAGATGGCCAGGGCATTGACCTGGGCGCCGGTCCCGGTCAACTGGGGCGCCCAGCTCGTCAAGCTGCCAGTGGCGGTGGTGAAGGCCGCCAGGTCGGTGCGCGGTTGGCCAGCCAGTTCACTGAAGCTACCACCGACATACAGCGTGCCGCCGGAGACGACCAGGGCGCTGATGATGCCCCCGCCGGGGTTGAAGCTCTGCACCGAACCGTCGGCGGTGCTGAGCGCCGCCAGCCCGTTGCGGGCTACCGCACTGATGCTCTGGAAGTTCCCGCCGACATAGAGCGTCGAGCCGGACAGCGCCAGCGCTCTCACCGACCATGCCTGCTGGTTGATTTCCAAGCTCGGTGCGAAGCTCGGATCGACGCTGCCGCCACTCAACACATGTGCCAGTCCGGCCCGGGCAACGCCGCCGACATGGGTGAAGTTGCCGCCCAGATACCAGCCGCCAGCACCATCACTGATAGCGGCACGAACTTCGGCGCGGCCACCGGAGACCTGCGGGAAGCCCGCGTCCGGGGTGCTTGCCACACCGGAGAAGGTCACCGCCGGGCCGGTGCGAGGTCCAACTTCGCTAAAGGAGCCACCGAGATAGATGGTGTTACCGGAGCGGGCCATCGCGTACACCGGGCCGTTGGTGACCCAGTCGTTGTCAGGGACCGAGCTGAGGGCGGCCTGGGCCGAAGGCGGCAGAGCGCTTAGCAGCAGAAGCCCCACCCCAACGCTCAGGCAGCGTCCGCCGACCGCCCGGTAGCCGGTCGTGCGCCTGAAGCCTGCTCTCCATACTCCCATGCAGTATCCCCCTTGGGTCAGGTGTCTTGGTGGCATACGGGCACGGCAGCAGGTGGGGACCGCCGCCGTGCCCGTATGCGTCGCTCTACTGGAATGTCATAGCGCAATGTAGCGCATTGTCCCAAACCTTGTCTACCCCGATGTCATTGAGAGTAGAGGCCGGGACCGTGAGGGTGGCGGGATGCCCGGCCCATCACCGTTCAAGCGCGCCCTCGGCGAAGCCGTCGCCACCCGCCGCCAGGAACTCGACCTCACCCAAGAACAGCTATCGCTGCGCGCCGAACTGCACCAAAGATGGATCAGCAACGTCGAGACCGGCAAGCGCAACCCCAGCTACGCCAGCCTCCGACGCCTCGCCACCGGGCTCGACCTCACCGCCTCCGAGCTGCTGGCCCGCGCCGAAAGAATCGAGACCGGCGAGAGCGCGGCCGTCAACGCCGGCGCTCGGTAGCGCACCTCTCGCCGATCCGACCGGCCGCTGGCCTCCCCACAGCTTGACCCATCATCCCCCTCTGGCGTAAACCCCTGGACCTCCCCGGCAGGCATACGCCTGCCGTTGCCCCCCAATCCAGGAGGTCAGCGCCATCACTGCCATGTATGGGTCCTACGGCTTCACCCCCGACACCCCCGAGCCCCTGGACTGGGAGCTGTTGCAGCTGCTGGTCGACGACTTTGAGCACCGGCCGTGGACGGCCGCTGAGATAGTCAACCGCACGCACGAAGAGCCAGCGGCCACCCTGGCCTCACTCGAACGTTTGCGTCGCAGCGACCTCATCGGCTGGCCCTACTACTGGGTCATGGCCTCCCGGCCCGCGATCTACTACTCCCGCATCGCCGTACGCCCCGACGGTCCACCCCCGTGGTCCGCCAGCCCGGCATGAGA
This sequence comes from Solirubrobacteraceae bacterium, assembly GCA_035567335.1. Classification (GTDB taxonomy): domain Bacteria; phylum Actinomycetota; class Thermoleophilia; order Solirubrobacterales; family Solirubrobacteraceae; genus Palsa-744. Next base: position 18,509 of record DATMPZ010000032.1, on the reverse strand, counting down.
CTCCCTCCTGCCTACACCATCAGCCCCGAACCGGAACCCATCGACTGGCAGCTGCTGACACGCCTGCTCGACTCGGTGGAGGTCGCCCGGGCCTGCGCGACGGACGAGCTTGTGAGCCAGTTCCCCGACAGAGAAGCCGCGACCTGCGGCCTCACCCGCTTGAAGGAGAACGACCTGATCTATGACAGCCGCGGATACCTCCTGCCGATGACCGCCGCCATCGCCTACCGCCGCCTCGAACGAGAGATCTTCAACCCCCACCAGTTGCGCCTACCGCTGTAGACCGCGCACAGCTTGACCACTCAGGGCACACAGCCCTAAGTTGGGGGCTCCATGAAACCCAAGCGGCCCCGGCACGGGATTGTGGCCCGCGCCGAGGCCCAGACACGAGAGAAGGTGACTCTCCCATGCCTGAGACGCAGCCTATCCCGCCCGACGACCCCGAGGCCCAAGCCGAGTGGGCCATCCTCAACCTCCTCATCGACTCCGAGCAGCAACGCCCCCGGTCGGTCGAAGAGATCATCCGGGAACGCGGCAACCGCATCGACGCACTCGACGCCATCGACCGGCTCCACAGCGCCGGACTGATCCACCGCAACGGCGAGTTCGTCTTCGCTACCCGCGCCGCCATCCGCTTCAGCCAGATCGTCGGGTAGGTGGCTGCCGTCCCTGAGCGGGCGAGCACAACCACGCCCGCCCGAGCGCCCACCAACCCTGCCCTCGGCCGCGCCATCCGCCGATTGCGCCAACACCAGGATCTGACCATCGAAGCGCTCGCCCACGCCGCCGATCTGCACCCGACCTATCTATCCGGCATCGAGCGCGGCCGGCGCAACCCCACATGGGCCAAGCTCTGCGCCCTGGCCGACGCTCTCGGCATCCCGATCTCGACCGTCGCGGCGGAGGCCGAACACGACACCTGCCCCGTCTGTGGGGCACCCGGCACGGAGCAGCGCTGACGAGAACTCACAATGGCGCTTAGGCGACGCTGAAGCTGGAGCGAACTGTAGCTCTTTCCAAGAGTAGGAACGTCACCATCAGAAAAGCCTCCTTCAACAATGAAGGAGGCTGGGGTATTTCGTCTGATTGCGCGGGCCGCGAAGGTCGGCTCGCGCCAATTGTGACAGCCACTCTTCGCCGGGGGGCGTTTGCCGGCAGCCGCGACAAGTGCTGCGTGCTCGCCTCTGTCCCAAGCCGCTCGCACGATGCATCATCGGATCGTAAGCTGCCATTCTACTTTTGTTCACCCAAGACAAAGCCTGGATGGTCGCAACTCACAGATCCAGAAACCGAGAGTCGGACAAAGCCCTTTGCATTCCTCACACGGCGTAGGGGAGTGCGAGAGGGCGACCTTGCCCGTTTGATCCGCCTGGAGACTTATCACGGTGCCCCATCGCGGCGGGACCTTGCTGTGGCGCCCTCTCGCACGTGGCAGTATAAACGGTGACAGGGTTAATAGTCAATCCAATACGAGCCTACTCTCAAGGTATTTTGGTAGGCTGCTCCTGAGCACCGCCACTACCCCGCCATCTGCCGCAGCAAGGGCAGACCGCTCACCGAGCGCGATGGCAACGTCCTCTAGTGCGGTTGGTGATCCCGTCTTGTGCATGCCGGTGCGCAGCGCGTCAGCGACCAAACGATATGCGGCTAGATCGTTGGGTGCTTCCCCGAAGTGCCGACCGCTTATGACAACGAGGCGCGGATTGACAAGGGTCGCAAATGACCCAAGCGCTTCACCGATGTGTTCCGCGGCACGCTTTAGTTCTGTGCGCTCGTGCCCGTTTGTTGCGACGGCACGACATATCACATCACCGAAGTCGATATCGTCATCGTCGCTCCGGCGCAGCCTGTGTGTAAGCGCTTCGCCACCGGCGAATCGCTCCAAGCAAATGTGTCCGCATCGGTCGCATCGAGTGGCTTTGATGTCGGACGGTGGAGATGGAATACAGGTATGTCCGAACTCAAGAGCGACGCCGCGATGACCGACAATAAGGTCGCCGTCCACAAGTAGTCCTGCCCCAACACCGTCACTCCACTTTAGAACAATGACGACGTCTTGGAGGCTAGAGGTAACTGGCTTCGCTGCCCCGAAGTTTAGCTCCGCCAGCGCGATGAGATTGGTGTCATTCTCCATGATGAATGGAACGTCTTCCCAGTCCGGCCCGAGTCGATAGCGCAGCTCATCCGCTGGACGCAAGCCAGTCCATGACGTAATGCCTCGCGTGGTTGCAATCTGTCCTCGAAGCTGGTCGATCGGCGCAGGCAAGCCGACGCAAACGCCGACGAGATCACTCGGGCTGAGGCCGTCCATGATCCCTCCCACGAGATCTACAGCTGTCTCGAGGGCGAGTGGGGCGTTGTGCGCGATGTCGATATCATGGTCGGTCTCAAGATGGCGGGTCACCCCCGACAGACTGCCTCGAGCGACGTAGACATGTTTGAGGCCAAAATCGATGCTCAATGCGATAGCGGCGTCCTCACGGAACTGAATCGAATGTGCGGGTCGCCCTCCCTCAGGGCGAGCATGCCCGTTGCGTGAAGGTACGGCCTCGACAAGATCCTCGTCACGAAGCCGGGCAACTATGCTTTCGACGGTGCCGCGCGACAGTCGCGTGTCCTCGACGAGCTCGCCCTGGGTCGCAGATGTCTTGCGTTGCAGAGCGTCCAAGACACGCCGAGTGTTCTGCGCGCGCGGAGCCCGAGATGGGGTTTCAGCGTCAGGCATGGGCGACTCCTTCTCACGTAGATCGGCCAGGACTCCAGCCAGTTGAGGATGTCCGCGTCCCTGTAACGCGACCGGAGCCCTAAGGTTGCAGTTGGTTTGGTGTTTGGCAAGAAAGTCCGAACAACATTAGCAGACTTTCCCGCATTTTGCGACTATTTTTGCCCTATTGTTTCTGAACTCCAGACGGTTGTGCGCGCAATAAAGACGCCTATCCCCGTAAGCCGATGGAAGATCAACCCTGGAGTACTGCTTATTAGTAGTCCCCCGATCCATCATAACCCCCTTGCACAACGGATGAAAACTCTGTATCCTATCGCCATCACGGTGCTCTATCAGAGGCCAGATAAGGCGAGGATCATGAAGACGCTCAATCCAGCCGAGGCTGCAACCCCCCTCTCCGCAGTTGTTCTCGGAGAGGTCGTCGACCTCATCGCGTCGTCATCACGTTCCCGCCAGTTCGACCCCATCAGTGAGCAGCAAGCGGCCAAGCGCACGGAGCCATCGGCCGAGAGCAGCCACCTCATGGACGAGGGAGGAGGGTCACGGGTTTTGCACGCCGAGGCCCCCAAACCGCAGAGAGTGGTTGAGGACTCGGCTAGCACCGGGATTCGTGGTCCCTGGTTGCCGGGAGAGTCAGCCAGACCCCGAACGCGAACGAGGAAACACGATGACCAACTCAGCAGAGGGGCACCAAGAGTGCCCCGCCGAGAGAATAACAGCCTCCGCGCCCACGACACTCATGGACCCGGACGAGACTAGCGGGATTCAAGCCGGTCCCTTCGTCGGCACCTGCCCCCATGACCAGCACATTTGGGAGGGGTTCTGCCAGCATTGCCTGCGCGAATTCCTGGAAGGAGAGCGATCAGCCCGCTAGCACACCACGCGAATCGCCTCAGCAGCCCGCCGCCGCGCCTCCTCTCACTCCACCGGCCCTATCAGCGCCTCCAGCAGCAGCCGCACACGCGCCGCACGACCCCCAGACGCCGAAGCCCCAGCCCCCTTGCCGGGGACCGGGGCGTTTCGACTGTCGTCAATATGGTGGAGCTACGCGGAGTCGATCCCCGTGCGACGGTTGGTCGCCACGAGATAGCGCCCTCGCCCCAACCGCACGAATAGCGCCTGATCGCCTTGGGCATGGCGGGCCAGCCAGTTCTTGACGGCTGACGGCGTTACGGTCTGGCCGAGTAGCGCTTCGACCTCCGCATGGATGTCTCGTACCCGCATCGGCTCGACAGACTCGCTCAAGACCCGCATAATGGCTTTCGGGACCAGGCCACATCGGAGCCTCCGGTCAACGCGAGCCGAGGGACGCGGAGTGGCGTTGCTTGTTGCAAGCCGTTCCAGCTTTTCGGACAACCGTCGTAGGCGCTCCTGGATTTCAGGGTTCGAGTAGCACCCAAGCAGCCCCATGCTGGGATTGGGCATTGTAGAGCTAGATTTGCGGCGCACGCGAGGAGCTGCCTGTGGCTTTGCAGCGCGTCCGGAGGAGGTGGCTCGCGCACTCCGGAGCGCCGCCGCGGCTCGTCCGCGGTAGCGGGCGGGCCCAGCCGTTGGGGCTAGGCGCCGTTGCCGGCCTGCAGCCATACTCCGCAGCCGCGAGCGCCGGCGCGAAGTTGCGCCGGCGATGGTGGGTCTTCCTGGACGAGTTCCGGCACGGTTACGGCGCGCAGGTGATCGCGCGCGAGCGCTGCGAAGATCGTCAGCAGCGCGCGGATCGTTTGGCCGTGGTTCTCGTGCATCAGGATGATCGAGCCGGGGTGTAGGCCGGCGAGCACGTTGTGTTCGATCCCGGCGTAGTTGGCGCCCAGCGAGTCGCCGCTGTCGACGTTCCACAGCACCTCGAGCATTCCGAGGGCCCTCACCTCACGTTCGATCGCCGGCGTGCGGCCCTCGTAGGGCGGCCGCAACAGGACGACCGGCTGGGCGGTCACGTGTTCGATCAGCGCCTTGGCGCCGGCGATCTCCTGCACCATTGCGGCGCGCGGCAGCGCCGGGAGGAACGGGTGCGTCATGGTGTGATCGCCGACCACGCCGACCAGATGCTCGAGCGGCGCCGATCCTGGGTAGGCGCGGATCTGCTTGCCGACGAGGAAGAAGGTGGCGCGCAGATGGTGCTTGCGCAGCTTGTCGATCGCGAGCCGCGTGTACGGGCCGGGGCCGTCGTCGAACGTCAGCGCGACCATCCGCTTGGAGTGCCCGCCGCAGAACAGCGGCAAACCGTACGCCGCGAGTCGCTGCACCGCTGCCAGCTGGGTCTCCCTGCGCGCGCTTCGCGCGCCGGCGGGCCGGTGCGCGACGGCCACGGACGGGAGGGTCGCACGAACCACGGTGCGGTCCGCCGAGCGACGCGAGACCACACTGCCCAGCAGCGCGGCGAGACCGAGTGCCACCACGAGCGCGGCCAGCGTCACGCCGCGGCGACGGCGCCGCAGCGCGCTGGTACGAGCAGCGCGGCGCGCTCTCGGCTGCGCGGTCCGATCCTCCATAGATCGAAATGGTGGCATGCTCGCCGCAGCTCCTCGATGTTGGTCAACATCTCGGAACGTTCCCCCACGGCTCCCACCTGCAGACGCTCACTGTGCTCGATCGAACGGACTCGGCATCCACTCATGTATCGGAGATGCGAGACAAGATGTCAAGCTGGGGTCGAGCCGGGCTCCCGGCGTCGCCGCGAAGCTCTACGCCTCCGGCGAGGAGTACGGATAGCCCGCCATCGTCGCGGCGATCGCCAGGTCATCGTCTCCGCCGCGCTCCCGCAGCCCGCCGATGATCCCCTCGCGATCCTCGGAGGACCGGTTCTGACTGAGCTTGCGCTTGCCCTGGAGCGCGTCGATCTCAAATCTGAACGCGGTGATGTGAGGCAATCGTTCGTCGATGTAGTCATCCGCGACGGACGCGAGCGACCACGGGTGCTCGAACCGCGCCTCGTGGACGTCCACGAGCTCACCGAGATGGCTGAGCACGACGTCTGGGTCCGCCAGCACGCGCGGGCGGCCGTAGGCGTGGACGGCCATGTAATTGTATGTCGGCAGCCCGCCGCTGGGACACCACCGCGGTGAGACGTAGGCGCGGGGCGCGCTGAATATCGCCAGCGCCTCGTGCTCGCCGTCGAGATGGCGCGCGAGCGGATCGGCCGCGGCGACGTGCGCGACGAGCGTTCCGTACCTGCCCTCAGCGCGGTGCAGGACGAACGGTATGTGGGCGGCGAGCGGGCCGTCGGCGCCGATCACGAGCACGCCGAAGCGGACCGCCTCGATCGTGTCGTGCAGGACGGGCAGCTCGCGCTCGGCGAAATGGGGATTGACGTACATCGGTCCTCCTGGTCTCGCTGATTCACCGGTCGGCGGGCCGACGAACGTTACTGTGCGAGCGACCATGCTCCCCGAGCGCCTGACAGCCCAGCTGCTCGCCGGTCCGCCGGCGAAAGACCCCGAGGCTGTGGTGCGACGCCTGCTGGCGGTCCAGGGTCAGGACCCGCGCGGCGCGCGGCTGGCGATCAGGGCGCGCAGCGAGGGACTGACGGCCACGGACGTGGACCGCGCGCTGGATGACCGCGCGCTGCTGATCGCGTGGCTGAACCGGGGGACGCTGCATCTCGTCCGCAGCGAGGACTATCCGTGGCTGCAGGCATTGACCGCGCCGCGCCTGCAGACGAGCAGCGCGCGGCGGCTGGCGCAGGAGGGCCTCACTCCGGACGCGGCCGAGCACGGACTGAAGATGATCGAGCGCGCACTGGCCGAGGAGGGACCGCTGACACGCATGCAGCTGCGCGAGCGGGTGGTCGCGGCCGGGGTGCGCACGGAGGGACAGGCACTGCTGCATCTACTGTTCGCGGCGAGCCTGCGGGGCATCGTGGTGCGCGGGCCGCTGGTGGGCGCTCAGCACGCTTACGTGCTCGTGCGCGACTGGCTGGGGCCGGCGCGCACGATCGATCGGGACCGCGCGCTGGCGGAGTTGGCCCGCCGCTATCTGGCCGGCCACGGCCCCGCGAGCGATCGCGATCTCGCCAAGTGGGCAGGGCTGCCGTTGCGCGACGCGCGCGCCGGCCTGGACGCGATCGCCCCCGAGCTCGTCGAGCGCGAGGACGGACTGATCGCTCTGGCGCGAGCGCCGGCGCCGGCGGAGCTGCCGCCGCCACGGTTGCTGGGCTCGTTCGATCCGGTGCTGCACGGCTGGGTCTCGCGCGAGCCGATGCTCGCCGATAAAGAGCCGATCATCACCCTCAACGGGGTGTTCCGGCCGTTCGCGCTCGTGCGCGGTCGCGCCGTCGCGGTGTGGAGCATGCGCGCGGGCACGGTCGCGCTGAAGCCGTTCGGCCGCCTGACGCGCGCGGACGCGCAGGCGCTCAGAGCCGACGCGCTCGCCGTAGCGGCTTTTCTCGCCGGCGCGCCGGCGACTGTGTGAGTGCGGCCGATAGTGCGCGTTTTGCATCTGAATACACATCGAGCCGCAGGTGTTTGAAAGAAGACACAAAGTAGACAGACATTTGTATACATAAGACTCTATCGCCTGTAGTCATGCACTCGCCGACCAGCGAAGTTCCAGGTGTGTCCTCATCAGCGCCCACCAATCCCGAGCTGGGTCGCGCGATCCGCCGCCTGCGGCGTGCACGCAAGCTCACGATCGAAAGTCTCGCCCACGCCTCGAATATGCACCCGACATACCTGTCCGGTATCGAGCGGGGCCGGCGCAACCCGACCTGGAGCAAGCTCACCGGCCTGGCCGACGGGCTCGGGATTCCCGTCACCCAGCTCGTGCAAGACGCCGAAGCCGAGGCCCTGCTGACCGAGCGGATGCGCATCGCCCGCTCCGAGCTCGGCCTGTCAGAGCGCTTCGCCTGAGACGGTCTCTGCGCTCTGCTCCGGCCCTCCGGCACGGTGGAAGCACTCGGTGCGGGCGCCCTCGGGCGCGGCGCGCGATGGGACCTCCGCCGCGCGGTGACTCCGCCAATGACGTACGACCGGAGCCCTCCGGCGCGGCGAATACGCTAAATACATGACGGGGAGTCCGAAAATGACGGGGAAGCCCGAGATGACGGGGGAGCCCGAGTCGTGACGCGCGCGCGCGAGCGGCTGGCCGTGATCGACCTCGGCTCCAACTCGTTCCGACTCGTCGTGTTCATGGCGTGGGAGGGGTGGTGGCGGCGCACCGACGAGATCTATGAGCCGGTGCGCATCGGCGAGGGGCTCGCCGCGACGGGCAGGCTGGGGGAGGCGCCGATGCGCCGAGCGCTGGCCACGCTGGACGTGTTCGACCACTTCTGCCGCGCGGCGGGTCTCAGCGGCCGCTGTGTGGACGCGCTCGCCACCAGCGCGATCCGCGACGCCGAGAACGCCGCGGGCTTCCTGGCGCTGGCGCGCGAACGCACGAGCCTGCCGATCCGCGTGCTCAGTCGCGAGGAGGAGGCGCGCTACGGCTATCTGGCGGCGGTCAACTCCACGACCCTGACGGAGGGCTGCGTGCTGGATCTCGGCGGTGGGTCGTTGCAGCTCGTGCGCGTCGCCGATCGAGTGGCGCGCGAGCTGGGCTCCTGGCGTCTGGGCTCGGTGCGCATGACCGAGCGGTTCCTGCCCGCCAACGGGCCCGCCAAGCGCAGGCAGATCGAACAGCTGCGCGAGCACGTCGCCGACGAGCTTCAGCGCGCCGCGTGGCTCGCGCGCGCCGGGCCGCGCCTGGTGGGCGTCGGCGGCACGGTCCGCAACCTCGCCGCCGCGGTCCAGCGCGCGTCGGGACTGCCGTCGGGCGGCGTGCAGGCGGCGATCGTCTCCAGGCAGGCGCTGGAGGAGCTCGTGGAGCGCCTTGCGGCGCTGCCGGCGTCGCAGCGCAGCTCGGTGCCGGGGATCAAGCCGGCGCGGGCCGATCTGATCCTGGCCGGCGCAATCGTCGTGCAGGGCGCGCTGCTCGCCGGCGGATTCGACGGCCTGGAAGTCACCGAAGCGGGGCTACGCGAGGGCGTGTTCTTCGAGCGTCTGCTCGCCGACCGAGACCCTCCGCTGTTCGCCGACCTGCGTCGCACGAGCGTGCTCAACCTCGCGGCGCAGTACCGGCCCGACGCGGCCCACACCGACCACGTCGCGACGCTCGCGCTGGCGATGTTCGACGAGCTCGCGCGCTTGGGGTTGCACGAGGGCGATCCGGTCGAGCGGGAACTGCTGTGGGCGGCGTGCATGCTGCACGACATCGGCATGTCCGTCGACTACGACGACCACCATAAGCATTCGCGCTATCTGATCCTCAACGGCGGTCTGCCGGGCTACTCGCCGATCGAGGTCGCGATCGTCGCGCAGGCCGCCCGCTACCACCGCAAGGGCATGCCCGACCCCGGTCCCCTGGCGACGCTGTTCGCCCCGGAGGACGTCGCCCGTCTGGACCGCTGCGCGGTCCTGCTGCGCCTGGCCGAGGATCTCGAGCGTTCGCGCGACCAGCTGGTGCGCGCCACCCGCTTTGAGCTCGTCGGCTCCTGCGGCGAGGAGACTCCCGCGAGGCCGAGCGCCAACGGGAGCGGTGGGGAGATCGAGCTGCGGTTGATCGCCGACGGCGAGTCGGCCGTCCCGCGCTGGGCCGCGCGCCGCGAGAGCGAGCTGTTTGCCCGCGCCTTCCATCGCGAGCTGTTGGTCGCCGCGTGAGCCTCAGCCCGCCCGCAGCTCGCGCTCGCGCCCCGCGCAGTCGTACAGCAGCAGCGCGTTGGGGTTGATCGGGCGCGGCTGCCACGCCGCCGCCGGGATCACGGTGCAGGCTGCGACCACAGCGGTGGAGGCAGCGTTGCCGCCGCGTTCGGCGTAGGCGCCGCCGAGCACCACGTAGCGCGCTTCGCCCCGGCTCACCAGGCGTGCGAGGCTCGGACCGTCGAGCGCGGGGTCGTTGCCGCTGTAGCCGCCCATCGCGCCGGCGTCGTGGCCGAGCAGGATCATCGGCGCGGCGGTGTCCGAAGCCTCGGTCAGCACCGCCCAGCGCGTCCCCGGACGGCGCGCGTCGACATACGCCAGCAGCGCCCGGTCGAAGCGCACGGCGTTGGGTGAGGCGCCGAGCGGACCGACGGCGCCGGCGGCGCGCGGGCCGGCGGCCGGGAAGGTGCCCTCGACGGGGAACCGCCAGGTCGTGGCGGAATACGCGGCGGGAGCCAGCAGCAGCAGGCCGAGCGTCAGCGCCAGCGCCTGGGGGGCGAAGCGGCGCAGCGCGACGGTCGCGAGCAGGCCGGCGCCGGCGCCGACGATCAGCGCCGGCCAGAACCAGCGCAGGTAGTGGTCGTAGCCGAGCAGCGACAGCTGCGCCATGACGGTGCCGGCGATCGCCAGCGCGAGCAGGCCGAGGCGCACGGTGCGCAGCGCGCCCGGCGCGACGAACGCGACCGCTCCGGCGCCCACCATTGCCGCGGCGCCGGGGCCCAGCGCCGAGACGTAGTACGGGTGCACGATGCCCTTGGAGAAGCTGAGCACGACCGCCTCGAGCAGAAACCAGCCGCCGAGCACGATCAGCCCCCCCAGGCGCATGCGGTCGGGGTGCGGCCGGCGCCGCACGCGGTCCTCTCCCGGGGGCGCCTCGAGCGTCCACAGCGCGAGCGCGAGGAGCCCGAGCAGGGCGAACGGCAACATCCAGCCGGCCTGCCCCCCGAGCTCTCTGCCGAGCAGGCGCAGCGGCCCCGTCGGACCGCCGAACGCGGTCGGATAGCGCGCCCGCCCGCTCGGCAGGTACTTGGACGGGCGTCGCGCGTGCGGGGCGAGCGCCGGCGCGATGGCGATCGGGGTCGCCGTGCCGCCCCTCGCCCCCCCGGCGCCGTGGCGTGCGCGGGCGCGCAGCGCTTCGCGTTCGATGTGCCCGAGCGAGCCGTGCTTGACGAGGATCGGGATGCGTCCGGGACCGCCGACCTGGCCTTCGACGCGCCCGAAGCCGTTGTAGCCGAACGTGAGGTCGTACTCGGTGTTGTCGACCGAGCCGCCCACGAACGGGCGCTGGGAGGCGGGCGTGAGCTCCACGACCGCCGACCACGAGACGCAGACGAGCGCGAGCACGAGCGCGGCCGCGGCCAGCTGGGCGCAGCGGCGCGCCGGCGAGCCGGGGGCGCAGGCCAGATAACCGAGCGCGAGCCCGGGCACGACCAGGAAGGCGGCGAGCGTCTTGGCGTTGAACGCGAGCCCGACGAGCGCGGCGCAGCCGAGCAGCGTGCGCAGGCGGCCGGTCTCGATCGCGCGCAGGCCGACGCCGCAGGCGAGCGTCATCAGCAGGATCAGCACGGAGTCCACGCCGTTCTCGCGCGAGATCGCGACGAACGACGGGTACACGGCCAGCGCCAGCGCGCTCGCGACACCGGCGGCCGGACCGAACCGGGGCGCCACGACCCAGTACAGCGCGGCGACGGTGAGCACCCCCATGATCGCCTCGGGCGCCAGCAGGCTGAGCGGGTGAAAGCCGAACAGGGCGGCGCTCGCGCCCTGCGCCCACAGGCCGAGCGGCGGCTTGTCGACCGTGATCAGCCCGCCCGGATCGAAGGAGATGAAGAAGAAGTTGTGCCACGAGCGCAGCATCGAATGGACTGCGGCCGAGTAGAAGGTGTTGCCGTAGCGGTTGCGCGTCAGGTGGTCGAGGTTCAGGACGGCGCTGAGCGCGAGCACCGCGGTGAGCGCGAGGGAGTGGGGTCCCACCCGCCCCAGCACGCGCGCGCGCCGCCACGGCGCCGCGCGCTCCCGGGCGTCGGAGGCGAGCGGTTGCGCGCTCGCGAGGGCGGTGGTCTGCTCGGCTGAGCTCATGCGGTTCATGTCGAGAGTGCCGCGAGCAGCCGGTCGAGGTCGTCCTCGTCGTTCCACGCCCCGACGGACGCTCGCAGCCAGGGCGTGCCGGGAATGTTACGCACGATCACTCCGCGCTCGAGCAGATGCTCGCGCTCGCGTTCGGGGTCCGGGCTCTGAAACGACACGAGCGTGGTGTCCCCGCGCGGCGCCACGGCGCGCCCGCGCTCGCCCAGCAGCGCGACCAGCCGCGCGGCCAGTGCCCGCGCGCGCTCGTGCACGGCCTGCCGGCCCGCGTCCTGCAATACGCGCGCCGCGGCCAGCGCGCACGCGAGCGCCTCGGCGCTCAGCGACATCGCGTCCAGCGCGCGCGCATCCGTGTGCGGGCGGGCGTCCAGGCCGGCGTCGGGGTCGGCCAGGTTCGCATAGCCCCGGCGCTCGACGCTGAGCCGCTCGCGCATGTCCGCGCTCAAATACAGCATGCCGGTGCCGTCGGGGCCGCACATCCACTTCTGGCCCGCGCCCGCGTAGGCGTCACAGCCCAGCGCGCGCACGTCCACGTCGATCGCGCCGACGCCCTGGGCGCCGTCGAGCAGCACCGGCACGTCCAGGTCGGCCAGGCCCTCCGGCGCGATGCGTCCGCTCATCCAGCCGACGTGCGAGCACGCCACCAGGCGGGTGGCGCGCGGGTCGACCGCGTCGGCGATGTCCGCCAGCGGAGCCATCCGCACCGTCACGCCCCTGACGTCTCGCGCGCCCGCCAACGCGCCGAGCAGCCCTGGGTGCTCCTCGTCGCTCGAGAGGATCTCATCGCCCGGGCCGAGCTCCAGGCCGCCGATGAGGAGGGCGATGCCCTCGCTCGTGCAGCTCGTCAGCGCGAGCTCGCTCTGCTCGCACCCGAGCGCGGCGGCGTAGGACTCGCGCAGCCGTCCGCTCAGCTCGGCGCGCCGTTCGAAGTGGGCGCGGGTACGTCCCTCCTGCGCCGCGCGCGCGAGCTCGTCCGCCGCGGCGGACACGGCCGCCGCAGGCAGCGGGCCGTCGGTGCCCGCGTTCAGATAGGCGAGCTGCTTCAGCACGGGGAACTGTGCGCGCAGGGATGACACGTCCACGGCGAGCGAGCATAATGGCTGGGATGCAGGGGGACAGCGCACCACGGGCCCCGACGCCGCTGTGGAGTCCGTCGGCCGGGTGGTGCGAGCGCGCGGAGATGACCCGGTTCATGCGCTGGGCCGGCGAGCGCGCCGGACTGACGTTCGCCGAGTATGGCCGGCTGTGGGAGTGGTCGGTGTCCGAGGTCGAGGAGTTCTGGGCTGCCGTGTGGGAGTACTGCGGCGTGCGCGCCTCCCGCCCCTACGAGCAGGTGCTTGCCGATCCGGGATCGGAGGGGTCCCCGACCGACCGGCGGGCGATGCCCGGCGCGCGCTGGTTTGCGGGCGCCGAGCTCAACTATGCCGAGAACATGCTCGTGCGCGACGGGCGAGACCTGAACGCGGTCGCGGTTCTGCACGCCTCGGAGCTGCGCGAGCTCGACTCGCTGACGTGGGGGCAGCTGACCGCGCGGGTCGCGGAGGTCGCCGCCGGCCTGCGCGCGCTGGGCGTGGGGCGCGGCGATCGCGTCGTGGCCTATATGCCGAACATCCCCGAGACGCTCGTCGCGCTGCTGGCCGTGGCCTCGATCGGCGCGATCTGGTCGAGCGCGGCGCCGGAGTTCGGCGCGCGCAGCGTGATCGACCGCTTCGCCCAGATCGAGCCGGCGGTGCTGCTGGCGGTGGACGGCTACCGGCACGGCGGACGCGACCACGACCGCGGCGAGCCCCTGCGGGCCATCCTGGCCGAGCTGCCCACCGTGCGCCACACGGTGCTGCTGCCCTACCTCGCGCCCGGCGCGAGCGCCGCGGGCCTGCCCGGTGGGATGCGCTGGAGCGAGCTGATCGAGCTCGGGAGGGGAGGGGATGGCGGTTCCCCCTCGCGCATGCGCGAGGGGGCCGTCGGGCGCATGCGCCCGACGGATGACCCGCCGCATGCGGCGGGTCAAGACGGGCCGCATGCGGCCCGTCACGAGGCCGCGCATGCGCGGCCTCGCCAGCCGGCGCATGCGCCGGCTGGAACGGCGTCCCCCGCCATGCGGTTCGAGCAGGTCCCGTTCGATCATCCGCTGTGGGTGCTGTACTCCTCGGGCACCACCGGGCTGCCCAAGGCGATCGTGCACGGACACGGCGGGATCCTGCTCGAGCAGCTCAAGAAGAGCCGGCTGCACCTGGACCTGCGCGCCGGCGATCGCATGTTCTGGTTCACGACGACCGGGTGGATGATGTGGAACTTCCTGATCGGCGCGCTGTTCACGGACGCCGCGATCGTGCTGTATGACGGCAGCCCCGGCCATCCCGACATGGGCGCGCTGTGGCGGCTGGCGCAGCAGACGGAGATGACGTGCATGGGCGTCTCCGCCGGCTGGCTCGGCGCGTGCGCGAAGGCCGGAGTCGAGCCCGCGCGCGACTGCGACCTGCCCGCCCTGCGCGCGATCGGCTCGACCGGCTCGCCGCTGGCGCCCGAGAGCTATCGCTGGGTCTATGAGCACGTGCGCGAGGACATCTGGCTGTTCTCCACCAGCGGCGGCACCGATGTGTGCACGGCGTTCGTCGGCGGCTGTCCGCTGTTGCCGGTGTATGAGGGCGAGCTGCAGGCCCGCGCGCTCGGGTGTGCGGTGGAGGCCTGGGACGAGAGCGGCCACAGCGTCGTCGACGAGGTCGGCGAGCTGGTGCTGACCCAGCCGCTGCCCTCGATGCCGCTGTACTTCTGGGGCGAGGACCCCCCCGACCGCGAGGGCAACGGCGGCGAGCGCTACCGCGAGAGCTACTTCGCGATGTATCCGGGCGTGTGGCGCCACGGCGACTGGGTGCGGATCACGCCCCGCGGCGGCGCGGTCATCTACGGCCGCTCGGACTCCACGATCAACCGCCAGGGCGTGCGCATGGGCACGAGCGAGATCTACCGCGCGGCGGGCGCGGTGGAGGCGGTGGTCGACGCGCTCGTGGTGGACGTTCCGCGACCGGATCGCGATGCGGAGCTGTGGATGATCCTGTTCGTCGTGCTCGACGAGGGCGTCGTGCTCGACGACGAGTTGCGCGCGCGCATCGCAGGGCGCATCCGCGAGGACTGCTCGCCCCGGCACGTCCCCAACGAGATCCTGCAGATCGAGCAGGTGCCGCGCACGCTGTCGGGCAAGGTGCTGGAGGTGCCGGTCAAGAAGATCCTGATGGGCGCCCCGCCGCAGGAGGCGGCGAGCGTCGATTCGCTGGCCGATCCAAGCGCGCTCGACTACTTCGTGGAGCTTTCGAAGACGCTGTAGACCCGTCGCGTATACAGGCTCTCGAACGGCCGGCGATCTCCAAATTCCCCAGCGGAAGGGGTCGCCGCCTCGCGATTGCAGACAACGCGAGCAGGAGAGCGAGGCGCCTGCGTCGAAACAGACCGCCGATGAAGCGTGTCGCGACTCCAACCGCTCCCGCGCCGCCGGTGAACGGCACGAGCGAGCACCAGTCCCTGTCGAAGTACATCCGCGCGCGCTTCGAGGAGTGCTCGCGCTCGCAGAAGGACGTCGCCCAGTACATCGTCGACCATCTCGACGAGGCGGCGTTCCAGACCGCCGAGGAGCTCGCGCGCCGCGCGAACACGTCGAGCTCGACAGTCGTGCGCTTCTCCCAGGCGCTCGGGTTCGAGGGGTTCCCCGAGCTGCAGGCCGCCGCGCGCGAGGAATACCGCCGCGTGCACGCCAAGGCGCCCGCGGGCACGAGCGGGACCGGCGCGAGCTCGACGCCGCTGTTCTCGCTCGACCAGAACGAGTTCGAGACCTCGCTCACGGCGGACTATCTGAACGTCGAGGAGACCGCGCGCAAGGTCTCGCGCAGCTCGGTGGAGGCGCTCGTGGGGGCGATCGTGCAGGCCGAGAAAGTGCTCGTCGCGGGCACCGACCAGATGGCGTTCTTCGCCAGCTACCTGCGTCACCTGCTGATGCTGCTCGACCTGCGCGTCGACGTCGTCGCGAGCCCGTCGCAGGAGGCGCTCAGCCGGCTGGGGCGGATCGATCAGAACACGCTCGTGATCGGCCTGTCGGCGGGGCGCCCGCATCCGCTGGTGGTGCGCGCGATGAAGCTCGCGCGCCACCGCAAGGCGCGCACGGCGGCGATCACCGACGCGACGCTGTCGGAGGTCGCCAAGCTGGGGCAGATCAAGCTGTACTACTCGTCGAACTCGCCCGCGTACGTGCGCTCGCACACGGCGCTGCTGAGCATCATTCAGGCGCTGGCATATGGGGTGTACTCGCAGGACAGCGCGCAGTACGACGATCGCATCAAGGCGTTTCGGTTGAAGTAGTTCCGGGATGACCTGGCCGCATGCGGCCAGGTCCGAGGCAGTGCATGCACTGCCTCGGCGGACGGCGCATGCGCCGTCCGCAACCATGCCGCATGCGGCATGGTTCGGGGCCGCACATGTGCGACCCCGCTGGGGGCACATGTGCCCCCAGAAAAACATCCCAAGCGGTCCTTACGCTCCATAGGTTGCCTTCGGGTGACGCGCCCTCGCCGCCGGATGCGGACCTTGGATTCACGAACTGAGGCTGGCGGGTTCGACTCCCGCCGGGGGCGCTACACTTCAGATACGTGAATCCGAGGAGTCGTTTCGGCGGCAGCCTCAGTTCGTAAGCGACCCGCCCAGCGCGGGTCGTTTGCGTTCTCACCCCGCAAGCTATCCTCCCGGGTATGCACGAAGAGGCGACATTGCGAGTCAAGACGGGCTTGGCGGAGATGCTCAAGGGCGGGGTGATCATGGACGTGGTCACGCCCGCGCAGGCGACCGTCGCCGAGGAAGCGGGCGCGGTCGCGGTGATGGCGCTCGAGCGGGTGCCCGCCGACATCCGTCGCGACGGCGGCGTGGCGCGGATGTCCGACCCGGAGATGATCGCGGGCATCCAGCACGCGGTCTCGATTCCCGTGATGGCCAAGGCGCGCATCGGGCACTTCATGGAGGCGCGCGTGCTGCAGGCGCTCGAGGTCGACTACGTCGACGAGTCGGAGGTGCTCACGCCCGCGGACGAGCGCAATCACATCGACAAGCACCGGTTCACCGTCCCGTTCGTGTGCGGCGCCACGAACCTCGGGGAGGCGCTGCGCCGGATCGGCGAGGGCGCCGCGATGATCCGCTCCAAGGGCGAGGCCGGCACGGGCGACATCGTCGAGGCCGTCCGCCACATGCGCGCGATCACCGGGGAGATCCGCCGGCTGAGCACGCTCAGCGAGGACGAGCTGGCGAGCGCCGCCAAGGATCTCGGCGCGCCCGTGGACCTGGTGGAGTCGGTCGCGGAGGACGGCCGGCTGCCGGTCGTGCTGTTCTGCGCCGGCGGCATCGCCACGCCCGCCGACGCGGCGCTGATGATGGCGCTCGGCGCCGAGGGCGTGTTCGTGGGCTCGGGCATCTTCAAGTCCGAGGACCCGCCCGCCCGCGCGCGCGCGATCGTCGAGGCCACCACGCACTGGCATCATGCCGAGCGCGTGGCGGCGGCATCGCGCGGGCTGGGGCCGGCGATGGCGAGCTTGGAGAGCTCGAAGCTCGAGCACGAGGAGCTCCTGGCCCAGCGCGGCTGGTAGGCCGTCGTGTCCCTGGTCGGAGTGCTCGCTTTGCAGGGCGGGTTTCAGGCACACGAGCGGGTGCTGCGCGGGCTGGGCGCGGGCGTGCGCGAGGTGCGCACGCCCGCCGATCTCGACGGCCTCGAGGGGCTTGTGATCCCGGGGGGCGAGTCGACCACGATGACGCTCGGCGTCGAGCGCGAGGGGCTGCGCGAGCCGCTGCGCGAGCTGGTGCGTACCGGGACGCCTGTACTGGGGTCGTGCGCGGGGCTGATCATGCTCGACTCAGACCACCTTGGCCTGATGGACGTGCGCGCGCGGCGCAACGCGTTCGGCCGTCAGCTGCACAGCTTCGAGACCGACCTCGACGTGCGCGGCCTGGAGGGAGGGCCGCTGCGGGCGGTGTTCATCCGCGCGCCCTGGATCGCCGAGCACGGCCCGGACGTGGAGATTCTCGCCGAGGTGGACGGCCATCCGGTGGCGGCGCGCCAGGACGGGATGCTGGCGGTCGCCTTCCACGCCGAGCTGACCGGCGACGAGCGCGTCCACCGCATGTTCCTGGATACGGTCGCCGGGCGCAGCTGACACCCGCGCCGGGTTCGTGCCGTGGGCCGCGGACGGACCGCTCGGACGGGCCGCTGCTACTTGGAGCCGACCGCTGCCGCCGCGCGGCTCTTGCGAGCTCGCTTCCTGGCCTTGCCGCCACCGCGCCGATCCGGCTTGCCGCCCTCGGGCTCGCCCAGCAGCGGCTCCTCCAGCGCGGCGAGCACGGCGTTGACGGCGTCGCGGATCTCGCCCACGAGCCGGCCCTCGTCCTCCAGCCGTTCGGCCTCGCTCCACGACCACGAGCGCGCGACGTGCATGCTCGGGCGCAGGTGCGCGAACCGCCGGCCGAGCGCGCGCAGGAACGGATCCAGGCGCTCGGCGTCCCGCTCGCAGGCATACCCGCGCTCCAGCAGCCAGGGCCACAGCTCGGTGTGGATCGAGTTGCGGTGATGGGCGCCGACGTGCGACCAGTCCTCGCCCTCCCAGCGGCGCGCGTACGTCGCGGCGTCGAGGCGGCAGGTGAGATACACGCGCGTGCGCTTGGGCGCGTTGCGAAACCCGAGCAGCGGCTGGGGCTCGATGCGCCACACGGGCGCCGCCGAGCCGTCGGCGGCGCCCGTCCCTCCCGTGGCGCCCGTTCCCCCCGTGGCGTCCGTCCCCCCGTCGCCGCCCTCCGCGGCGGGCGCCCCGTCCGCCGGCGTCCCCTCCGCGGCAGCGTGCACGCCCACCCCGGCCAGCCCGCACAGGCGGTCGGCGTGGCCGGCCGCATACAGGTGTTCGGCCTGGGGCTTGAGCTCGCCGGGCCACATGTGCAGCGTCAGGCGGTCGTCCTCGTCGATGTCCAGCGCGGCGCGCTGCAGCGAGAGCGCGCCGAGCGCTTTGTCCAGGCGC
>DATMPZ010000031.1:0-57830 GCA_035567335.1 Solirubrobacteraceae bacterium | reverse complement strand
GTCGAGCGCGCCGAAGAGCGAAAAGAAGTTCACCGCCTGCATGCCGGGCACGGCGTAGTTGATCGCCACGCTGGAGATCAGCAGCGGCAACCAGCACAACCGCAGCGCGAACAGGAACTGCGACACGAACTCCTCACCGTATGGATACGGGGGGCGCAGGGCGGATGAGATCGTCCTGCCGGTCAGGATCATCATGTCCCCGACCTCCTCCATCAAACCTCGCGCCGGCAAAAACGCACGATTCATTCTGCCAGTGTACTAGTTAACCAGCACACTAGCGTTCTGGGCGAACTAAGCGCTACCGTGGGGATTGTGAGTGCACAGCTGGACAACGCCGGATCGGCCGAGCGTCGCTTGGACGAGTTCGCGGCGGCCATCGACCGCGACGCCGAGGTGCCGATCGGACTGCAGCTCGGGTGGGCGCTGTCGGCGCGCATCTACGACGGCGAGTTCCGTCCCGGGCAGCGCCTGCCGGGCTTGCGCGAGCTGGCCGAGGCGAGCGGCCTGAACGTCAACACCGTGCGCGCCGTCTACCAGAGGCTGGAGCAGCGAGGCCTGCTCGAAAGCCATCAGGGCAGCGGCACGTTCGTCGCCCGCACGCTCCCCCGACCGTCGGCCGTCGGCACGATCGCGGCCGACGCGGCCCGCGAAGCCGAGGCGATCGGCGTGGATCCGCGCGAGGTCGCTGCGGCGCTGTATGTGGCCATGCCCCAGGGCGCACCGAGCACACCGGCGACGCAGACGCCCGCCCCGGCCGGCGCCGAGATGGAGGACATGGGCGAGGAGACCGCCGGAGCGCTCGCGCGCAGGCGCGCGCTGCGGGCGCAGATCGCCACACTGGAGCGGGCGATCGGCGAGATCGAAGCCGAACACCCGGGCGTCGTGCCGCGACCGACCCCCACTCGTCGCGGGCCTGGCCCGACGCTGCTGAGCGCCGCGGAGCTGGAGCAGGTCCGCTCCGCGCTCGTGCGCCGGTTGGCGGTGGTGCAGATCGCGATCGACGAGCGGGCGACGAGCGCTCAACCGGCCGCGCAGGGACCGGTCGAGACCGCAGCCGATCCGGCATCGGCCAAGAGGCGCGCGACGGTCGCGTTGGCCACGCCGTAGCCACCGGCGGGATGGCCGCCGACGGTGCCGGCGAAGACCGTCGTGAGGACCGCGCCGCTCCCGTCCACGAGCGGACCGCCGGAGTTGCCGGGTCGCACCAGCCCGCGCAAAGGCGTCAGCAGCCTGCGCACGGGACCCTGTCCATAGACGTTGTCGGTGAGCACCGTCTGGGTGAGTCCGATGCGTCCCGGCTGTACGTCGTAGGGACCGTTCTCGGGATAACCGAGGATGGCGCCGGCGCTGCCGGACGCGGGTTCGCTCGCCACGCGCAGAGGCGGCACGACGCCGAGGCCGGGGACGCGCAGCAGCGCGATGTCCGCGGTCGGATCGAACGCGATCGCTTCCGCGGGCAGGGCAGGCGGGCGACCACCGACCTCGACGGTCGTGTCCAGCTCGCCGGCGACGACATGCGCGTTGGTGACGATCTCATGCGCGCGCGCGATCCAGCCCGAGCCCTCGATCGCCAGCCCGCAGGCGCTGCCGAGCACGCGCACGACCCCGCGCGAGGCCGCGCGCACGCCCGGGGCGCGGCCGATCCGCGGCAGCGGCGCCGCCACGTCCGGCGAGGGGCCCGCCAGCTGTGGCAACGGGTCCAGCCGCGAGAGCGCGTTCAGGATCGGCCCCGACGGTGGCAGCAGCCGGTTGAGCTCGCCGAGGATGACCGAGCGCTGGATGTCCGCGCGCAGCCGCCCCGCGCCCGGCGTCTGCGCCGCCACGGCCGCAACGATCCAGACGATTCCCAGACCCAGCGCGGCGCCGAGCGCCGCCCCGAACAGGCCGTCGAGCAGGCCGGCGCCCGGCACGACCAGCGTGCGGCGCAGCAGCTTGAAACCGAGCCCCTCCAGGCCGCTCGCGAGAATCGCGCCGGCCAGCAGCGCCCCGATCAGCCCGAACGCGGGCGCATATGGCGAGGCCGATCCGCGCCCCAGCAGAAGAGGACCGAGGCGAGTTCCGAGGAATGCACCAAGTGCAAAGCCCGCAAACGAGAGCGCGCCCACGATGAACCCCCGCCGGAAGCCGAACCCCGCCAGCAGCGCCGCGAAGGAGACGATCGACCAGTCGAGTGTCGTCACGCCCCCACCCGCCGATCGCGACCGCCGTTCGGAGACGTTGCACGCACGAACAGGTTCACCAAGCCATGTTCTACCGTTCCCCGGCGGGAACGCTCGCCGGTGGGATCGACCGTGAACGCGATGTCCGCGAGCGAGGGTTCTGACGCTGCAGGCGCCGGTCGCCCTCACAACGACCATCACCGCCGGCAGCGCGCCATGCGCGCTCGCCCCGTGATCGCGCTCGCCGCGGTCGCGTTCGCGGTCGGCGCGATCGTCGGCGCCGGACACGGCTCGAGCGCGGCGCAGGCGCTCGCGGGCCGGTTCGTCGCCGCCTGGGCGAAGGGGGATTATGTATCGATGTACGGCGACATCGACGCTCGCTCGAAACGAGCGATCTCCCCGCAGGCGCTGGCTGACGACTACCGGCACGCCCTGAGGACCGCAACCGCAACGCGGGTGCAGGTGACCGGCAAGCCGCGCCGGGCGCCCGGAGGGCTGGTGGCGGTGCCGGTGCGCGTACACACGCGCCTGTTCGGGACGTTGCGACTCGTGTTTGCGCTGAAGATCGCCGGCGGGAGCGGCGAAGCCGGCGGAGTCGTGTGGTCACAGTCGCTGGAGTTCCCGGGCCTGCACGCAGGTGAGATCCTCAGCCGCAAGATGACGCTGCCACGCCGAGCGACGCTGCTGGCACGAGACGGGTCGGTGCTGGGCGAAGGCGCGGCCACCGAAGCCGGACAGCGGCAGTCGCCGCTCGGCGCCGCGGCCGGCGCGGTGCTGGGTGAAGTCGGAGCCATCCCGGCAGCGCACGCGTCCCAGCTGGAAGCGGAGGGCGTCCCCGCGGACGCGATCGTCGGGGTGAGCGGCCTCGAGGAGGCCCTGGACGAGCGCCTGCGCGGCACGTCAGGAGGGGAGCTGCTGGCCGACGGCTCACAGACGGGCGGATCGACGCGGGTGCTGGCGATCGCCGCGCCGAAGGCGGCATCCGCGGTGCACACGACCATCTCCCCACCCGTGCAGCGCACCGCCGTCACGGCGCTCGGCGGTCAGCTCGGCGGAGTGGTGGCGATGCAGCCGAGCACCGGCCAGATCCTCGCTGTGGCCGGCCTGGGCATCGACGACCTGCAGCCGCCGGGCTCGACATTCAAGATGGTCACGCTCAGCGGCGTGCTGCAGGCGGGGATCGCCACCCCGCACACGACGTTCCCCTACGCGACGCACGCGACGCTCGACGGGGTCAAGCTGAGCAATGCAAACGGCGAGGAATGCGGCGGGTCACTGACGCTGGCGTTCGCGGTGTCGTGCAACTCGGTGTTCGCGCCGCTCGGAGTCAAGCTCGGCGCGCCGCGGCTCGTGGCGATGGCCGAACGGTATGGCTTCAACCGCGAACCGGGCATTCCCGGAGCCGTCGAGAGCACGCTGCCGGCGGCGTCGCG
Organism: Solirubrobacteraceae bacterium; assembly: GCA_035567335.1. Taxonomy (GTDB): domain Bacteria; phylum Actinomycetota; class Thermoleophilia; order Solirubrobacterales; family Solirubrobacteraceae; genus Palsa-744. The sequence continues at coordinate 54,238 of DATMPZ010000031.1, read as the reverse complement.
GATCCAGGGAGAACTGGACGTGGGCTCGACCGCGATCGGCCAGGGCGAGGTGCAGGCGAGCGCCCTGCAGATGGTCACCGTGGCGGCCACGATCGCCGACGGCGGGCACCGACCGCAGCCGACGTTCGCCCTCGACGCCACGCCCCACTCGGTCACGAGCGCGACCAGCGCGAGCGTGGCGCGCACCGTCAGGCGCCTGATGATCGGCGTGGTGCGCGAAGGCACCGGCACCTCGGCCGCGATCCCCGGCGTGACCGTCGCGGGCAAGACCGGCACGGCCGAACTGGGAACCGCGAGCTCGTGCTCGGGCAGCAGCAGCGAACAGGGCGGCGCGAGGGAAAGCGCGGGCTCGGAAGAATCACACGGCGCGAGCTGCCAGGGCGCCGCCAGCGACCCCAGCAACACCGACGCGTGGTTCGCGGCATTCGCGCCGGCGCTGCACCCGCGCATCGCGGTGTGCGTGCTGCTCGTCAAAGACGGCGCGGGCGGCGCCACCGCGGCGCCCGTAGCGCGCGAAGTGCTCGAGGCGGGGTTGCACGCAAGCTACTGACACCACTTCGCCGGGTGAGAATCATCTGACGGATGGATCGTCGTTACCGGCAGCAGGACGCGAGGGAGCGCTTTGGCGTACTACGTACGCGTGACCCAGCCCTTCGGGCTGTGTGCCCCCGATCGGAGATCCCGTCGATCTCCGATCGGTAAGGACGCAGCCAGGGACGACGAGGCGCCGTCAGACTAAACGTCGAGCTCCGCCGAGGCCCTCTGCACGGAGTCTTTCGGATCGACGATGTGAATCGTCAGCGGCCGGTTGTCGAGCGAGACAATCTGAATCTTGTAGAGCAGCAGCGCGCCCTGAGTGCCTCCGTTGGCGGCGATCGAACCGGCCACCGGGATCTGGCTGGCGGCGGGGATGAACCCGCCGCGGTAGGCGAACTGGTTGGTCTGGCCGGGAACGATCGGGGTGTAGACGTTGTTCTGGGTGTCGCTGATCGTGATCGTGCTCGCGCCGAGGTGCGGCACGGAGGTGTGGTTGTAGACTTGGAGGAACACGGCGAACCACTCCTGCTTGGGGGTCAGCATGCGCTGGCGCGGCGAAAGGCCCTGCAGGTAGGCGGCGTCTTCGACGTTGGCGGGGTTGAGCTCGCGCGAGAGCTGCACCTCATAGACGAGCGGGCCGACGTTCAGATACGGCGCGTTCTGACCGGACTCGCCCGCATAGGTTCCCGTCGTGACCTTGGTTTCGGAGTTGCCGCACGCCGCCAGCGCGAGCGCGGCGAGAAGGACAAGCGCCACTGCCCCGATGGGCTGCGATCGATGTGCTCGCACCCGCCGACGACGTGGTGTGGACGCGACGCACGATACGTCTGTGCAGGGGCGGCGGCTCATGCGACGCGGCAGTCTATCCAGTAGCCACCCGGCAAGGACTACCCGCCGGCGACCGTGACGCGCCGGCCGCGGCCTTCGCCCGACTCGAGGATCGTGCGCAGACGGCGCATCGCGCGGGTGTTCTGCCGGCGCATCCAGCCGCGCGCGCCGAAACCCTCCAGCAGGCGATCGGCGAGCGTGGCGGGCTCGGTCTCGAGCGTGAACCGCACGCGCGTCGTGCCCGACGCGGCGGGCGCGAGCTCGTAGACGCCGAGGGTGCGCACGCGATTGTTCTTGCCCGCGCGCCCGGCCTCGACGATCCGGTGCGGCCGATCGACCTCGACGAACGTGACGTCGCCCCACGCGAACCGGGCGCCGGGGGCCTTGACGCGAAAGCGCGCGCCCGCGCCGCGGCCAACCGAGTCGATGCGCGTCAGATGCCAGTCGCATAGATAGTGATCGGTGAACTCCGCATGGTTGGCGATGTCCTGCAGGTAGTCGAATACCTGCTCGCGCGGGCGGTCCACGACGATCGACACGGTCACGGGGTCCATAACGCCGCCAGTCTAATCGGCGCGCCCAGCGGCCGCCGCGGCGGCACGCTCGCGCCAGGTTCGGCTACGCGGCGCGAGTCAGCCGCACGGTGTGGCCGCGCTCGGAGTGGCGCACGAGCTCGCTCGCGACCGGGTGCTCGCGGCGCAGCGGGCTGCACAGCTCACAGAGGATGCCCTGGACGCGGGCGTGCAGGTGGACGCGCTCGCCCACTAGCGGGGTGCGCCCGCAGTCCGAGCAGCGATCCCGATCGGCCTCCAGAGCACCGACTCCACGACGTAGCTGCAAGCGCTCGAACTGCTCGATGTCACGCTCGGCGGGGCGACCCATGAAGGCTGAGTTCGCCGGCGGGCGCCGTGCTCCTGCCGGGAAGCCGCGGGTTTACACGGACGGGCGGGCGGGTAGAAAGGCGTTGGGCGTGGGTTGGCGTCCGCGGATTCGCAATCGGAAACCAAGTGCTAGATTTCTCCTACCAGAACTCGTGACCGCGGTTTACATCGAGCCGAAAAGCTTGTTATGATCGCCACGAGTTCGTCCTGACTGGTACAGCACCCTGGGGAAACCAGAAAAAGCAGAAAGGGGCGTGTTAGGCACAGGATGGGATCACTTACTTCGGGCACTATGGCCGGCGCCGGCTCGTTCCGGTGCGGACAATGCGGATACGTGCTCACGCTCGCGGGCACCGACACGCTGAGCGACTGCCCGGGCTGCGGCGGGCGCGATTTCGTGCGAGCGTCGCTGTTCAGCGCCGGAGGCCTGACCCGTACCCGCATCACCGGCCCGGCCCGTGCGGGCGCGACGGACCCGATCCTCGCAGGACGCCTGGGCGCGGGCAGGGTGAGCGCGATCGGTTCCGCCAGGGGGACGAGCTACGTGGACACGCTCAGGACGGGCGCCCTGTCCCGGCCCGAGGCCTGCGACAGCGACGCGTGGCTGCAGGACGCCCGCGAGCGACTGGAGGAACCCGGCGAGTATCTCGCCTACGCAGACGACGATGAGCTGAAGACCGTGGCGCTGACGCGCGAGTGGACGCGCATCGGACGCAGCCTCGCGGCGGACGTGCGCTTCGACGACCCGACCGTCTCACGCCGCCACGCCCTGGTCGTGCGCCAGGCCGACGGGGTCAGGGTGCTCGACGACCGCAGCCTCAACGGCGTGTTCGTCAACGGCTCGCGCATCGAGTGGAAGGTGCTCGAGGACGGCGACGAGATCCTCGTCGGCCGCTACCGGCTGCGGTTCCTGAGCATTCCCGCTCGGCTGGACGGCGCTGCGGGCGCGAAGACGCTGCACAGCGCCGGTTGAGCCCGACCGACTGACACAGGGGGCGGAGGACCGGGCGTATCCATCCGGCGTCGGAGATCTCCGTAACCGGACGGCGAGCGCGCGGCGCAACGCGAGGCGTCCACGTCCCGGCGTGAGCGCGCGGCGCGTAGTATCGCGCCTCATGACACCCACCCGGACGACGACCACGACCATTGCCGTGCTGTCGCAAAAGGGCGGGACCGGCAAGACGACAGCGGTGCGGACGCTGGCCGACGCGTTCCGGCGAGCGGGTGTCAGCACCCTCGCGGTCGATCTCGACCCGCAGGGCAACCTGTCCGACTACTTTGACCTGCCGCCCGACGTGGAGCCGACGATCGCCGACGTCCTGTCCGGCCGGGCCACGGCGGGCGAGGCCATCCACGACGATCTGATCCCCGCCAACCTCAGCCTCGCCGAGGCCGAGCTGATGCTGGGCGCGAAGATGGGCCGCGAGCTGACGCTGCGCCGCGCCCTGACCGAGGCGTCCGACTCCTACGAGCTGGTTCTGATCGACTGCCCGCCCTCGCTCGGGCTGCTGACGGTCAACGCGCTCGTCGCGGCCGATCGCGCGCTGGTGACGGCCGAGGCCCAGTACTTCGCGCTGCAGGGCGTCGAGCAGGCGATGGAGGTGATCGAGCTCGCGCGGGACAGCCTCAACCCCGAGCTGCAGCTGCTCGGGGTGCTGCTGAATCTCGCCGACATGCGCACCGTGCATTCGCGCGAGGCGCTCGCCTCGTTGAAGGAGCGGTTCGGGGAGCACGTGTTCGACACCGCGATCCGCTCCTCGATCGCCTACGCCGAGTCGGCCGAGCAGGCCAAGTCGATCCTCGATCATCGACCCGATCTCGGCGCGGACTACCTGGCGGTGGCGCAGGAAACGCTCGCGCGTCTGCCCGGGTTCGAGGATGCGCGCGGGCGGGTGAACGGGCGGTCTTAGCTTGGCTTAGAGCTCTCCGACGTAAGCCCCCTGCACCTCAAACGGCGCCCGCAGCAGACTCGCCCAGCCCTCGATCTGCGGGCGCAGGGCCTCGACGACCGCGCCGGTGTGCTCGTAGAAGCACCACACGAGCACGGTCGGTCCCGCGCCCGAGATCGTCGCTCCGAGCGCGCCCAGCTCGGGCGCGCGCAACGCCAACTCATACGAGCGCGGGAACAGGGGCGCACGGCGGGACTGGTGCAGGCCGTCGTGCAGCCCGCTTGCCACCAGGTCCCAGTCTCCACGGGCCAATCCAAGCGTGAGCAGCGCGGTGTGGGCGACGTTGTAGACGGCCTCCGTCAGCGGCACCTCGGCCGGCAGCGCCGCGCGCGCCGCGCGCGTGCGAACCGGCTGCTCGGGGACGACCGCGATCGCCTCCAACCCCGTGGGCGGATCGAATCGGGTCGCGCCGCCATCCGCGCAGATGACGAATCCGCCGTGCAACGCCGCCGCGACGTTGTCGGGATGGCCCTCCAACTCGGTGGCCAGCGCCAGCAGGTCGGCGTCGAGCTCGAACAGGTGGTCGGCCGCCATCAGCCCCGCGACGATCGCCGCGGCGCTCGATCCCAGGCCTCCGGACAGGGGGATGTCGGAGGCGATCTGAAACGTGAACCCGTCGGCTGGGTGCAGCTTCTCGAACGCGCGCACGCACAGGTTCTCGCGTCCGCGCGCGAGCGGCAGGTCGGTCTCGATCGCGAACCGTCCGGTCTCGCGCACCTCCAGCTGGAGGTGCAGCCCGACGGCGGCGGCCATGCAGTCGAATCCCGGACCGAGGTTGGCCGAGGACGCGGGCACGCGCACGACCCGCCTACGATCCATCCGCGGAGACCTCCCCAGGCTGGCCATCCGCGCCTGCCGGCCCCCGCATGACGCCGGCCATGGGACGCCGGAGGAGCCTACGGATCACCCAACACCGCCTCCTCGATCGCGGATATCTCCACCGGGCAGCTGATGATGCGCCCGTCGTTGTGAGCGATCGCCGTCTCGGGGTCCTTGAGGCCGCGGCCGGTGAGCACGCACACGATCTGCTCCGCGCCCTCGGCGCCGTAGCGGAGCAGGCCCGCGACCGACGCGGCCGAGGCCGGCTCGCAGAACATCCCTTCGCGAGAGGCCAGCAGCTTGAACGCGGAGAGGATCTCCTCGTCGCTGACCTCACGGATCGAGCCGCGCGAGTCGGTCGCGGCGGCCATCGCATCCTCCCAACGCACTGGATTGCCGATACGGATCGCCGATGCCACGGTTTCGGGGTGCTCCACGGGCTTGCCCCGAACGAGCGGCGCGGCGCCCTCGGCCTGGAATCCGTACATGCGTGGCGCGGCGCCCAGCTCCTGGAACCCGCGCCAGTAGGAGGTGATGTTGCCGGCGTTTCCGACGGGGATGCACAGAGCCTCGAGCCCACCGTCCAGTCCCTCGTGAATCTCGAACGCGGACGTCTTCTGGCCTTCTATGCGGTAGTTGTTGACCGAGTTCACGAGCACGATCGGATGGGAGTCGGTCAGCTCGCGCACGAGCGTGAGCGCCTGATCGAAGTTGCCCGCAAGCGAGATCACGCGCGCGCCGTGCACGAGCGTCTGGGCCATCTTGCCCTGCGCGATCTTGCCCTCGGGCACGATCACCGCGCAGGTGATGCCCGCCCGCGCGGCGTAGGCGGCCGCGCTCGCGGCGGTGTTGCCAGTGGAGGCGCAGATCACGGCCTTGGCCCCTTCGCGCACGGCGGCGGAGACGGCGCAGGTCATGCCGCGGTCCTTGAAGGAGCCCGTGGGGTTGGCGCCCTCGAGCTTCAGACGCACCGAGGAGCCGACCATCTTCGAGAGCACGGGCGCGCGCAGCAGAGGCGTGGAGCCCTCCTGCAGGCTGACGAGGGGATCGCCGGGCGCGAATGGCAGGCGCTCGCGGTAGCGCTCGATCAGCGGCACGTGCGCGCCGGTCGGCTGGATGCCTTCGACTCGGGGAACCTTGACGCTGGCCTCGTTCATCCAAACTTCCTTTGACAGCGCCGCCATACGTGTCCAGGATCGTTCATCCGAACTCCTCTTCGATCACTCTGATCGTGCGCGGGGTGGAGCGTACGAACTCGAACTCGCTCAGCAGCGCGACCGCGGCGCGCAGCCGCGACTCGGGCACGGCGTGGGTGACCATCACCAACCGCGCGCCCGCGCCGGTGCCGCGCTGAACGACCGAGCGGATCGATACCTGCTGCTCGCCCAGCACTCGCGTCACGGACGCCAGCACGCCGGGCTCGTCGGCGACGTCGAGGTGCAGGTAGAACGCGCTGGGAACGTCCTCGAGCAGGCGCAGTTCCAATGGCGGCGCGGGCGGGCGAGCGCCGCCGGTCATCACGCTCACGACGTCGCCGAGCACCGCACTCGCGGTCTGGCGCCCGCCGGCGCCGGGACCGGACAGCGTGATCTCGGTGATCGCCTCCGATTCGACGGTGACCGCGTTGAACGGGCCCGACACCGAGGACAGCGGGTGCCCGGCATACAGGAACGCGGGGTGCACCCGCACCGACAGCCCGCCGTCGCGACGCTCGGCCGTGCCGATCAGCTTCAGGCCAAGGCCCAGCTCGCGGGCATACTCCAGGTCGTCGATCTCCAGGTGCTCGATGCCCTCATACGGCACGTCCTCCAGCCGCACGGGCGCGCCAAACGCCAGCCGCGCGAGGATCGCCATCTTCGCCGCCGCGTCGCGGCCGGAGACGTCATCGCTGGGGTCCGCCTCGGCGTACCCGCAGCGCTGAGCCTCGGCGAGCGCCTGCTCGTAGGTGCTGCCGGTTGCCATCTCGCTGAGGATGTAGTTGGTGGTGCCGTTGACGATCCCGTGGATGCGCTCGATCGGGGTGACGGCGAGCGATTCCTCGAGCACGCGCACGACCGGCACCGCGCCGGCGACGGCCGCCTCGAAGCGCAGGCGCACGTCCTGCTCGCGCGCAACCGCGAACAGCTCCTCGCCGTGCTGGGACAGCAGCTGCTTGTTGGCGCTCACCACGTCGCGCCCGGCGCGCATCGCGGCCAGCAGGTAGTCCCGCGCGGGCTCCGTGCCCCCGATCAGCTCGACGATCAGATCCGCCTCGGCGAGGATCTCCTGGAAGGCGCCCCGCGAGCGCGTGAGCACGCCCGTGATCATCGGCGCGCGGCCGTTGACCCGCTCGATCTCGGCGGCGCGTTCGTCCAGCAGCGCGGCGAACGCCGAGCCGACCGTGCCGTGACCGAGCAGGCCGATGCGCAGCGGGCTAGCGGACATCGCGTCCGGTCAGATCGTCCAGCGTCTCGCGGCGCACGACCACGCGCGCGTGACCGTCGCGGCAGAAGATCACCGGCGGGCGCGGAAGGCCGTTGTAGTTGGAGGCCATCGCGTGCCCGTAGGCGCCGGTGGCGGGCGTGACGATCACATCGCCCGGGCGGGGATCGTCGAGCAGGGCGCGGCGCACGAGCACATCGCCGGACTCGCAGTGCTTGCCGGCGAGCACGCACTCGGTGGCGCCGCTCATGCGGTCGGCCACATGCGCTTCGTAGTGCGCGCCGTAGAGCATCGGACGGAGGTTGTCGGACATGCCGCCGTCGACGCCCACCCAGCGCGAGACGTTGCGCTTGACCGACTCGACCGTATACAGCGTCACCCCGGCGTTCGCCACGAGCGCGCGCCCGGGCTCGATCAGCAGGCGCCGGCCCGGCTCGGCCATGCCATGGGCGCGCGCCGCCGTGAGGAGAGTCTCGACATAGGACTCGATCGACGGCGGGGCGGGCTGATCGGCGGTGTACTGCACACCGAGCCCCCCGCCGAGGTCCCACACCGGAAAGTCGCCGAGTCGCGCGAGCTCTGCGACCTCGCGGCGAAACGGTTCGAGCGCGAGCAGCTGCGAGCCGATGTGCGCGTGCAGCCCCACCAGCGCCAGCCCCGCGGCGCGTCCGATCCGCGCGATCGCCTCGGGGGCGTCGGCCATGGCGAACCCGAACTTCGAGTCGGCCTGGCCGGTGGAGATGTGATCGTGGGTCTCGCCGCGCACGTCGGGCGTGACGCGGATGAGGACGTCTTGAAGGCCCCGGACCGCATGCGGTCCGGGGGATCGAGCCGCATGCGGCTCGATCGGAGATGCCGCATGCGGCATCTCCTGTGGGGTCGCATGCGACCCCACACGGGGGCGCGCATGCGCGCCCCCGGCGGTCGGCGCATGCGCCGACCGCCCCCCATCAGCCTCTTCCCCAGCATGCGCCGACCCTGGATCAGCGGTCGAGTCATCCCCCGACTCTGGATCGGCGACGTCATGCGCCGAACCGAAGACCGTCAACCGCTCCAGCCGCTCGATCTCGTCGAAGTTATCGACCACGATCAACCCCACCCCGGCCTCCAGCGCCATCCGCAGCTCGGATTCGGACTTGGCGTTGCCGTGCATCACGATCCGCTCGGGCGCATAGCCGGCGTTCAACGCCAGATGCAGCTCGCCCGCGGAGGCCACGTCGCACCACAGTCCCTCCTGCGCGAACAGACTCAACACGGCCGTGCACGGAAATGCCTTGGAGGCGAACACGACGTTGAAGTCGGTGTGCCCGGTGCGCCGGCCGGCGTCGAGGAACGCCCGCGCTCGCGCCCGCAGATCGTCCTCGGCGATGACATACGCCGGGGTGCCGTACTCGCGCGCGAGCTCGATCGTGTCGCATCCGCCGACCTGCAGGCGCCCCCGCTCATCCAGCCGGCTGTCGAGGGGAAACGACGGGCTGAGCCCGATCCGCGACGAGGTGGTTCCGATGGCCATCGGATGATTATCGCTGGCGCGTCAGGCGCGGGCAGGCTGGGCTCTCGGGCCGGGCCCCGCGCGCAGTCCCGCCAAGCCGTCCTCGCGCGCCATCCAGGCCAGCCAGGCGAGGCCGACGATCATCAGCGCGATGCTCTCCAGCTGCGGCGCGGTCAACCCTGCCCACACCTCGGCGTTGCGGCGGATGAACTCGACCAGCAGCCGCTCGAGGCCGCTGAGCAGCAGGTACAGCGCGAATACCACACCCGGACGCACGCGGTCGCGCAGCTGCCATAGCAGGTAGGCGAGCAGGCACATCGCGACGGTCTCGTATATCGGCGTCGGCTGCACCGTCACGCCCGGCGGAGTCGGGACGGTGCCGTGCGGATAGCCCATCGCCCACGGCAGGCTCGATCTGATCCCGTAGTCGCCGTCGCCGGAGACCTGACAGCCGATCCGCCCGATCGCGTACCCGAGCGCGAGCGCGGTCGCGCACATGTCGAACATCCGCAGCTGCATCGCGTCCCGCCAGCGCATCCACGCGAGCACCCCGATCGCGCCGCCGATCGCGCCGCCATACCAGACCAAGCCCGAACCGGAGAAGATCGAGCCGAGCAGGTCGTGTTCGACGGACGAGTAGTTCTGGATCACGTAGTACCCGCGCGCCCCCACCACGCCGCCCAGCAGCGCGGCGAACACGACCTCATAGGCCCAGTCCACCGGCCGCTCCAGCTCGCGCAGCCGCCGCGCGATCACCAGGCCGCAGGCCAGGAACCCGAGCGCGAACATAACGCCGAACGTCTTGATCGAGATGCCGAGCAGTTCCACTTCGGGCTTCATCGCGGACGCTCCTGACGGTTCATCGTGGGCCGCACTCTACGACCCCCCGGTGGGCGCCGGGCACGCACGGCGCAATCGCGCGGCCGGGCGCGGCGCGATCGCCTCGTCGGGCGCGGCGGGATTTATGGCGCCGTGAGCCCCGTCTGCGACAATGCGGGCCGATGGCAAAGCGTCCTGAAAAGTTCGGCCGCGACACCGGCCTGCAGGCCCGCATGGTGCTGACGATGTTCCTGCTGGGGCTGGTGTATGTGGTGTTCATCGGCGTGCTCTTCCTCGCCGGCGCCGGCGCGGGCGTCCTCGTGGTCGTCGCGGTGGTGATGCTGCTCATCCAGTTCTTCGCCTCCGACAAGATCGCGCTGGCGACGATGGGGGTCAAGGAGGTGACCCCCGCGCAGGAGCCCGAGCTGCACGGCATCGTCGAGCGGCTGTGCGTGCAGGCCAACCTGCCCAAGCCGCGCATCGGCGTGATCGAGACCTCGATGCCGAACGCCTGCGCGATGGGGCGCTCGAAGAAGGCCACCACCGTGTGCGCCACGCGCGGCATCCTCGAACTGCTCGAGCCGGCCGAGCTCGAAGGCGTGATGGCGCACGAGCTCACCCACGTGATCAACCGCGACGTGCTGGTGATGACGCTCGCGAGCTTCTTCGCGACGCTCGCCGCGACGATCGCCCAGTTCGCGCTGTTCTTCGGCGGCGGCTATGGCGATTCCGAAGAGGAGGAGGACATCCTGATCGTGGTGCTCGTCTCGGTGATCGTCTATGCGCTCTCCTTCCTGCTGCTGCAGGCGCTCTCGCGCTATCGCGAGTTCGCCGCCGACCGCGGCTCGGCGGTGCTGACGGGCCGGCCCAGCGCGCTTGCCTCGGCGCTGCTGAAGATCAGCGGCACGATGGAGCGCATCCCCAGCCAGGACATGCGCACCGCCGAAGGGATGAGCGCCTTCTTCATCATCCCCGCGCGCGCGAAGAAGTCGTTGATGAACATCTTCGCCGACCATCCGCCGCTGGAGCAGCGTCTGGCGGCGCTGGAGCGGCTGGAGTCCCAGCTGCAGGGCACGACCGGCACCGCCGTTGCGTAGCGTGGGCCTGCGCCGCGTGAGCATTCCCTGGCAGACACGTTCGCACGTCCCACCGCGGGCCGCGGCGGCGCGGCGGGTGCGCTGAGATGGGCCTGCGCGACATCATCACGGGCCGCCACACCGTCGCCGGGCCGGCGCCCGACCGGCTGTTCGCGATCACGACCGCCTACATCGCGCTGCAGTCCGAACACTCGATCGACCCGTCCGGTGTCGCGGCGATCGTCTTCCAGGCGCTCGCCACGAGCGAGTTCGAAGCCACGCTGCGCGACATGGAGGAGGTCGTGCGCGCCACCGGCGGGGACACCGGCACGACTGTCGCCACGCAGGACGACAGCTACGGCTACCGCTGGATGGTCCTGCGCAACCCCGACGGGCAGCCCAGCGTGGAAGACCTGGCGGTGGGCATCAACGCCGTGTCGAGCTCGATCGAGACGGCCGGCCACGGCGAGCGGCTGCTGTGCGCGGTGTTCGCGTTCACCGACGCTCAGCATCGTCCGGTGTACTTCATCTACAACTACAAGCGCGGCTACTGGTACCCGTTCGTGCCCGCCCCGGCAGGCGCCAACGAGCGCTCGACCGAGCGCGAGTTGCAGTTGAAGGCGCAAATGTCCGGCGAACTGCCCATCGAGCCGGAATTGGAGCGCTGGTTTCCGCTGTGGGGCATCCCGATCTAAGGATGCGATCGGCCCGTGTCTCAGGGCGATGAGCCTGCGCCTGGCGACCCGCGGCGGCGCGGCGTATGGCCGGGCTGGTACCTGGTCATCCTGGCGCTCGTGCTGGTGTTCCTCGGGTGGATCCCGGCGCTCGTGCTCGTCCTCGCGGTGCTCTGCGTCGGGTTCATCCTGACCCAGCAGAAGCGCGCAGAGCGCCCGCCCCGTTAGGGTTCGCGCCACAATAGATGGTGGATTGAGGGGGTCGGGCCGTGGATGGCAGACGCCGAACACGAGCGCAGGCGTGCTGGTGGCACGTCGAGCATCGTGGGTGGCGTCTGACGCCGCGGAACGGCGGCCTCAACTCCGGCAGATATTGTGGCGTGGGCCCTTAGTCCGGGATCAACCCGTGGCCGGAGAACTCGCTGCGAGCCTCGGCGAGCGTGATGTCAGGCGGCGGGAGCACCAGATCGGAGCCGCGCAGATCGTCGTCGTCCAGTTCGGCGCCTTCGTCGCGGATCAGCCCGAGCAGCTTCTCGTAGCAGGCGTGGAAACGCTCCCCATCGCCCGCTTCGACAGCGGCCTGACACGCGTGATCGAGCTCGTGCATCCGTTCCAGCGGCCCATCCTCTAGCTCATACTGCCCCTCGGTGGAGACGCGCACGATCATGACTGACCCTCGGCCGGCGGGGTCGGGGCGGCTGCGCCGGGAGCGGGCGCGCCGGGCGCGGCCTTGCTGGGGGCGGCGATCTCCCCCGCCGGACCGCCACCGGCGCCGATTTCGGCTCGCATCTTGGCGAGGTCGTCGTCGACGGCCGACTGGCTGGAGAGCGACTTCAGCTGGCGGTCGATGTCGTCTTCGCCGGAGCCCAGCGCGGTGATGTCGTCGAACGTGCCGGCGGCTTCCAGCTCGGAGACGGCGTCGGCGCGGGCTTTCATGTTTTCGGTCTTGTCCACCGCGCGCTGCATCGCCAGGCCGACGTCGGCCATCTGCTCGCCCACGCCCGTCGCCGCCTCGGAGATCCGCACCTGCGCCTCAGCTGCGGAGTACTGCGCCTTGATGACCTCCTTCTTGGTGCGAAACGACTCGATCTTCGCGCGCAGCTTCTGCTCGGAGTCGGTCAGCTTCTGCTGCTGCTCTTCGAGTTCGGCGACCTGGGTGTCGAGCCCCTGCAGCTCGGTCTGGGCGACGTTCTTGCGCTCCAGCGCCGTCCGCGCGAGATCCTCCTGGCCGGAAGAGAGCGCCTGGCGGGCCTGCGTGTCGAGCTTGACGACGCTCTGCTTGAGCGTCGTCTCCTGCATCTGCAGGCGCTTCTTGGCGGTGACGACGTCCGCTATGCCCTTCTTGACGTTCTGGAGCTGTTCGACCTGCTTCTGGTAGCTGTAGTCGAGCGTCTCGGCGGGATCTTCGGCACGGTCCAGCAGTTTCGAGACCTTCGCCTTCACGACGGTTGACATGCGCCCGGTCAGACCGGCCATCGAATGATCCTCCTATTGGTTTTCACGCGTACGGTTCGCCCAAGCGTAGCCGAACTGTGTCCCACGTCCGCGCCGCCGTCACAGCCTCGGCCAGCCGACGGCACCGGCCGATCATGCGGACACGGGAGACGGCGATCCTACAGCCCGAGCGGGTGGCGGACGACGAACCCGGAGTTTTCCGGGCGCAGCGGGCGCCAGCGGGGGCCCTGCTGGTTGGTCGGGTCATCGGCGGCGCTCGTGTCCAGGCGCAGTCCCGCGACCGTCATGTAAGCGTGGCCCGGGTTGGCGAAGATCGCGACCCAGCGGCCCGCTCCGTGCGAGCCCCAGCCTTCGAATTCGGAGGAGTCCTCGGGGCTCTGCAGCAGGTTGCCGCCGTGCAGCGCGAACGAGACGGTGCCCGAGCAGTCATATCCGGGCGAGACGAACGAGGCGTGGCCGCCACCGAAGATGTAGGGCAGCCCGATGATCTGGTTGCCGGCCCAGATGACCTCCTGCACCACCGCCGGCGCGGACATCGGCGCCGCGGCCAGCCCGTTCACGTAGCGCGCCAGCGAGCCCGGAACGAGCAGGTCGGGCTTGGCGGTGGCAGTGGCCGCGACGGCGCTGCCGCCGGTGGGGCCGCTCGCCTGACCGGGCGTGGCCGTCGGCGACGCGTACGGGACGACCTGGCCGGTCGCGGTCTTTTCGTAGACCGGGCCGCTGTAGGCGATGTTGGGGTTCTTGGACGTGATCGGCGAGAGGCGCAGCGGCCTCTTCGGCGGCTTCGGCGCGGTCTTGGCGTTCGGGGCGGCCCCGCCGCTGGCGGAGGTGGAGGTCGACCCGGCAGCGACGCCACCGGCGATGGCGGCCGCGCTGGTCGTGCCGGCCAGCGCGGGCGCGGTCAGGCAGGCCGTCGCCGTCATGCTTGAGCAAAAGCAAAGCGCCACACCGAGTGTTCGCAACCGCACTTCGTCGACCTCTTTCGTCGGCCTGCGGGGTTAGCTGACGGGCTAGCGCTGAAAGAGCCTGCGCTTCTCACGGTTCCACCGTGAGATTCGCCCCAACAAACTGGGTCCCCCGTTCCCTGATGTCTGGTCAGGGATTCGGCGTTGATCGCGGCACCCTAGCAAAGTGCAACGACGGTTGCACACGGTGTACGCGATTTGGCAGCTTTTCCCTGCATTTTGCGGCATAACAGGGGTCTCGACAGCCGGCGGACGGGGTATCGCGAGCCGCCGGCGGTTGGCCGTGGCGGAGCATGCGGCCGAGGTCGCTTGTACAAACGGCCTGGAGGGATCGCCGTCTCCGGCGCGCTCGCTAGTGTCCCCGCCGTGTCACGCCACGAGCGCGCCCTCCCACGCGGCCGCCTTTCCCGGCTGGCGGCGGTCGGGCTGGGCGCGGTCGCGATTGCATGCGCGACCGCGGGCTGCGGCAAGACCTCCACCGCACAGCCGGGCGCCGGCGCCGAAACGGTCGTGGTGCGCACCGGCGCGGCCGGGACGGTTGCCACCGCCACACGCAACACGACGCGACTTGGTGGCGCCGACGCGGTGACCGACGCGGCCGCGGTGGCGCGAGCGGCATACCCGGGCCTGACTGCTGACACGCGCCCGCAGGCGGTCGCCATCGCAGATGTCAACAACTGGCCCGAGGCGCTCGTCGCATCCTCACTGGCGAGCGCGCCGCTGGGCGCGCCGCTGCTGTATGCCGACGGACGCACCCTGCCGCAGGCGAGCGAACTGGCGTTGCGCGCGCTGCATCCCACCGGCGCGAGCGCACTCGGAGGGGTGCAGGCGCTCCTGCTCGGATCTTCGATCGAAGCGCCTGCCGGCTATCGCGTGCGGGGGACCGCCCCCGCCGACGCCTACTCGCTGGCGGCCTCGGTCGCGAAGCTCTTGAGCATTGTGCGTGGCGCGAATCCGCGGCAGGCGATCGTGGTGGCGGCAGATGGCCCACCCGCGCTGGCGATGCCCGCCGCTGGTCTGGCCGCGCAGAGTGGAGCGCCGATCCTGTTCGTCTCCTCCGCGGGCGTGCCGGCGGCGACGGCCGCCGAGCTGCGCAGCCTGGGCAGACCGTCGATCTACACGGTCGGCTCCACCGCAATCGACGAACGAACGCTCGCCGCGCTGCAGCGCTTTGGCTCCGTCACGCGGGCCGAGGCGCACGCCGGGGAAGACGCCACCCCCGCCGGCAATGCGATCGCCGTCGCGCGGTTCGCCGACGGCTCGTTCGGGTGGGGCGTGCGCGAACCGGGCCACGGACTCGCGTTCGCCGACACGACGCGTCCGTTCGACGCGCCGGCCGCCGCGATCCTGTCGGCCACCGGCGACTATGCGCCGCTGCTGCTGCTCGACGACCCGACCGGAGTGCCACGCGTGCTGAGCGCCTATCTGAACGATATTCGCCCCGCCTCGCCCCACTCGCAGCCGGTCAAGGGCGTCTACAATCACGGTTGGCTGATCGGCGACGAACGTGCGATCTCGGCGAGCGCCCAGGCCGAACTCGACGGGGCGCTCGAGATCCTTCCGCACGCAGTGCCGTCCGAAGAATCCTCCAGTCTGCCGGTCGAATGAATCCAGCCCGCCAGCGCGCCCATCCTCTGCCCCGCCGCCGCCACGGACGGCGAGCGCCCGCGGCGGGAGCCCGTGTGGACCGTCGCGCGGGTCACCTTCGCGCGGGTCAGGCACCCGCGCGAAGGGCGTTCTGTGCTCAGGCGCTCGTGCTGGAGGCAACATGAGCCAGGCCGAGGATCCGGTGCTGCTGAGCCACGAGCGCTCACACGAGGTGAGTGTCGAGGACGTGCGCCGGCTGATGGGCGCCTCGACGCCTCACTTCGCGCTGCAACTGCGCGAGCGCATCGCACGCCTGACCGCAGACCTTCCCCCCGAGCATCCGGCGCGCCTGGAAGGCGAGCGCGAGATCGCGCGCCTGGAGCGCCTTGGCCTCGAGGGTGAGACGCGGGGCGAGGCGGCGGACACGGGCGAGCGCCCGCTGCCCTCGCTCACAGCCGGCTGACGACGCGTGCGCGGGCGTCGAGGAAGCGCGCGCGCAACAGCTTGAACAGGACCGCGAAGATCGCCGCGTCGACGAACAGCAGCCCGACGTTCAGCAGGCGCGGCACGGTCGTGAACGCGGCCAGGCCGAGCGCGAGCACGGAATGAAACACGACGACCGGCAGCAACGCCAGGATCAGCGTGTGCGAGCGATACCCGGCGGTGTGCTCGCGCCAGGTGATCTCGAGCGTGCCGAGCACGACCGCCGCGAGCCCCGCGAACAGGACCGGTCCGCCGTTGGCGATCCCGCCGTGACCCAACCGCGCCATGCCGACGACCGCGCCGATTCCCCCGATGAGGATCAGCATCTCCGACAGCGGCCACGGGTGCCACGGCGCCCGCGGGCGTTCGCCCACGGATAGAGGGTCTCGAAGATCTTTCTTAACGCGCGCGCGTGTACGCGCGCGCGCTCTGGCGGCCTTCTTTTGACCCGCCTCGCGCGCCCCTTGATCTGCCGCGCGCGCCCCGCCATCCACGATCGCCGCGCCCGGCTCGGGGCGGCGCTTGCGAGATCGCCCCCGACCTCGACGAGCGCGGCTCTTGCTGCGGTTGTTGGCCATTACACAGACCCTATCGGGGGCGAGCCCTATGCTGGGAGGCGTGTCCACGCACACCCCGGCTCGCAAGCAAACAGGCATACCCGGCAGCGACCTGCCCGGGCCGTACGGAGTCGGCGAATACGCATCGGAGCTACGCAAGAAGCTGCGCTCGTTCGCGCGGGTGCAGCTCGTCGGGGAGCTCGTCAACCTGCGTCCCTCGCGAGCGCGCGTGTACTTTGAGTTGCGCGACTCCTCGGGCGCGATTCCCTGCGCCGTGTGGCTGAGCGACTGGGAGGCGATCCTCGCCCGGACCGGAACGGCGCCCGTCGAGGGCATGCAGGTCGTGGTGGCGGGGGGCTGTGACTTCTACCCGGGCAGCGCCACCTCATCTCCCGGCTTCTCGTTCGCCGTCGCCGATATGCGCATCGCCGGCGAGGGCGACCTGCTGGCGCGCATCGAGCGCTTACGCAAGCAGCTCGACGCCGAGGGGCTGCTCGCGCCGCAGAAGCTGCTGTTCAGACCGCTGCTGCCACGCACGATCGGGGTCGTGACGGCGGAGAACGGCAAGGCGCGCGAGGACATTCTCGCGGGCCTTGCGCGGCGCGGCTGGGCCGGCCGGATCGTCTGGGGGTTCGCTCCGGTGCAGGATCGCCACGCCGCCCCGTTGATCGCGCGCGCGCTCACCGACCTCGCCGCGGTCGGCGACGTGGACGTGGCGATCGTCGCGCGCGGCGGCGGTTCGCTCGCCGACCTGTTGTGCTTCTGCGATGAGGGTCTGTGCCGCACGGTCGCGCTGCTGGCGGTGCCCGTGATCGCCTCCGTCGGTCATCACACCGATCGCACGCTGCTCGACGACGTCGCCGCCGTCAGCTGCTCCACCCCCACGCACGCCGCCGAGGCGGCCGTCGGCCTGGACTGTGCCCGCGCGCGGGCCGGACTGGCCGCGACGGCCGCGCGCATGCGCGAGCACGGGCGCCGCGCCGTGCTGTCGCGCGCACGAACGCTGACGACGCTCTCACGCGCGCCGGCCGCCCATGTCGAGCGCCAGCGCGCGCTGTTGCACCAGCGCCTGCGCGAGGTCCGAGCCGGCTCGAGCAGGCGCGTGCGGGTCGAGCGAGAGCTGACACAGAGGCGCGCGATCGTCTTGGAGCGCAAGGCAAGCTCGACCGTGCGTGACTGTCGAATGCGCCGACCCCAGGAGCTTCAGCAGCTGATGCTGGCCCTCGCCGGACACGATCCCCAGCGCACGCTCGAACGTGGCTATGCGCTCGTGCAGTCCCGCGACGGCGAGCCGATCGCCACCGCGACGGCGGCCAGGGCCACACGCAAGGTGAGCCTGCGGTTCGCCGACGGTACGATCCCGGCGAAGATCGTCGAACCATGAGCGCGCCCCGACCCGCATCCGAGTTTCGAGCTGCCGCGGACGGCGAGCCCCAAACCGGCGGAGCGGAGTCCCGGCAAACCTATGAGACGGCGGCGGCGCGTGTGGAGGAGATCATCCGCCGCCTGGACTCCGGCGAGGCCAGCCTGAACGAGACCCTCGAGCTGGTCGGCGAGGGCAAGGCGCTGATCGAGCTGTGTGCCCACAAGCTGCAGACAGTGTCGGGCGCGCTGGAGGAGCTACGCCTGGACGAGCTCGTCGCAAGGCTGGAGCAGGAGAACTCGACGTGAGTACGTGGGACACGCTCGCGGAGCTGCCCCTGATAGTCGAGGAATACGAGCTCGAAGGCCACGAGGTTTCCCTGTCGAGCGAGTTCGTGCGCAAGACCACGGTCATTCGCCTGCACGGCTCAGGCGTCGAGGGTCTCGGCGAGGACGTCACCTACGCGGTCGAGGATCAGGAGGCGCTGCAGCGCGACGGGCCGGGACGGTGGCCGCTCGCGGGCCGGTGGACGCTGGCTGCATTCGCCAAGCACCTGCGCTCGCTGGATCTGTTCCCCCAACCGACCGAGCGGTCGGAGTTTCGTCTGTACCGCAACTGGGCGTTTGACTCCGCCGCGCTCGACCTCGCGTTGCGTCAGGCCGGAACGACACTGCACACGGTCCTGGGACGCGAGTGCGGACCACTGAGCTTCGTCGCCTCGCTGCGCCTGGGCGAGCCGCCGTCGCTTGAGCCGCTGCTGCGCCGCCTGGAGATTGCGCCGGGGCTGCGCTTCAAGCTCGACCCGACGCCGTCGTGGGACGAGGAGCTGATCGCGGGGTTGGTCGCCCTCGGCGCGGTCGAGTCGGTCGACCTCAAGGGGCAGTACGAGGGCACAATCGTCGACAACCCGGCCGATCCGGATCTCTATCGCCGCATCGCCGAGGCGTTCGCGGATGCCTGGATCGAGGACCCCAAGCTGACGCCCGAGACCGAACCGATCCTGCTCCCCCACCGGGATCGGATCACCTGGGACGCGCCGATCCATTCGGTCGCGGACATCCAGGCGCTGCCGTGGCCGCCGCGCACGATCAACGTCAAGCCCTCGCGGCTCGGCGGCCTGCGGTCGTTGCTCGACGTGTACGACTACTGCGCCGCGCACGGCATCGGCTGCTACGGTGGCGGGCAGTCGGAGCTGAGCGTCGGGCGTGGCCAGGTCCAGTATCTCGCCTCGCTGTTTCACCCCGACGCCCCCAACGACGTCGCGCCGGCGGGCTTCAACCTGCCCGAGCCGCCCGCAGACCTGCCCTCGAGCCCTCTCGCCCCCGCTCCATCCGAGCTGGGCTTTCGCTGGGGCTAGGGTCCACGCGAACCCGACTACGCAACTTCCGTCCCGCCCGGCGGTTTGCGAGGACATACCGGCTACTGTCGGTTTCCGCTCCAGGCGCGAGGAGGAGTTGTCTTGGCTAACGCAGGCGCCAACAAGCGATCGTCCGGTGCCGTCGCAGCCGTAGTGCTGCTGTGCATGCTTGTGCAGGCCCCGGCGATGGCGACCACGGCCAACCCGGGCGGCGCCTCCGCCCCCGCGGGCACGAGCGGCAACAACACTTCCAATACCGGCGGCACGAGCAGGCCGACCTCGAGCTCGCGCGTCAGCATCGTGCGTATCACGAGCGTGCGGTGCGTGCCGGTGAGTCACTGCGGCACAAACCCGCACCAGGTCTCGTTGCACGGAACCCTGCTGATCGCCGGCAGGGGAGTCGCGGCAGGGATGGTCGTCGCGTTCCCCAGCAAGCCGAAAGCGCGCATCTCGAGCGTCTCGCCGGCCGCCCGCCTGCGTAAGACCGCGGGCGGACTGGAGGTGACCGTGCCCAGGAACGCCCACTCGGGCAACATCATGGTGCTGCTCAGCCACGGCCGCCACTCGAGCTCCTACGGGCCGATCGGCATCGTGCGCTACGCATTGCACCCGCCCGCGCCGCGCAAGCCCATCGCACCCGTCGCGCCGACGCCGAGCGGGACGGCGTTCGACGGGCAGGGAATGTGGATCTGGTACGTCAACCAGTCCGACGGCGGCTCGCCGGCCGCGATCGTCGCTCGGGCGCATGCCGCCGGCGTGAGCACCGTGTTCGTCAAGAGCTCTGACGGCTCGACCAACTACTGGAGTCAGTTCAGCTCCGAACTGGTACAGCAGCTGCATGCGGCCGGGCTGCACGTGTGCGCCTGGCAGTACGTCTACGGCACGAGCCCCGCCGGCGAGGCGAGCCTCGGCGCCAGAGCGGTCGCAACCGGCGCGGACTGCTTGGTGATCGACGCGGAGGCCGAGTACGAAGGGCGTTACGGCTCCGCCCAGACCTACATCGCCGACCTGCGCGCAAAGATCGGGCCCGCCTACCCCCTCGGGCTGGCCTCGTTTCCGTACGTCGGCTACCACACGTCGTTTCCCTACTCGGTGTTCCTCGGACCGGGCGGCGCCCAGTTCAACGCGCCGCAGATGTACTGGAAGGACATCGGCGTCTCGGTCGACACGGTGTATGCGAACACCTACATAGCCAACCGCATCTACGGCCGTGCGCTCTATCCGCTCGGGCAGACCTACAACCACCCTTCCAGCGCCGAACTTGTGCGCTTCCGCGAGGAGGCCGTCGACTACGGCGCGAGCGGAATCTCCTGGTGGGACTGGCAGGAAACCCCCGCCTCCGGCTGGGCCGCGCTGGCAGCGCCGCTCAGCCCCTTGAGCAGCGTCACACCGAACCCCGGCTACACCGAACTGGCGCAGGGCAGCCGCGGCGATCCGGTGCTGTGGATGCAGGAGCACCTCGCCGGCGCGATCCCCGGACAGGCGACGACCGGGATCTTCGACGCGACCACCGCCACCAACCTCGAACAGTTCCAGTCCGCGCACGGGATCGCCCCCAGCGGCAAGACGGAAGCCGCCACCTGGCAGGCGCTGCTGACCCTCCCGCCGATCGCTGTGAACTGGACCGGCGGAGGGCCGCAGGGGTGAATCAGATCCGCTGAATCAGCGTGCCTGTGCCGAGGCCGCCGCCGCAGCACATCGTCACGAAGCCGATCTCCTTGTCGGAGCGCTCGAGCTCGTGCAGCAGCGTCGTGATCAGCCGCGCGCCGGTCGAGCCGAGCGGGTGGCCGAGCGCCATCGCGCCGCCGTTGACGTTGACGCGATCCATGTCCGGGTTGTGCTCGCGCCGCCAGGCCGCGACCACGGGCGCAAACGCCTCGTTGATCTCGATCAGATCGATGTCATCGATCGACATACCGTTGCGGTCGAGGATTTTGCGCGTTGCCGGAATCGGACCCTCGAGCATTTTGACCGGATCGCAGCCGACGGTCGTCTGGTCGACGATCCGCGCGCGCGGCGTGAGCTCCAGCTCCTTGGCCTTGTCTGCGGACATCAGCAGCACGGCCGCGGCGCCGTCGGAGATCTGCGAGGCGTTGCCGGCGGTGATCTTGCCGTCGGGCTTGAACGCCGGCTTCAGCTGTGACAGCGCCTCGAGGCTGGTTTCAGGCCGGATGCCCTGGTCTGAGACGAGCGTGTCGCCGTTGACGGCCATCGGCACGATCTCGCGCTCGAAGCGGCCCTCCTCGGTCGCCTGGTGGGCCAGCCGGTGCGAACGCACCGCGAGCTCGTCGAGCTCCGAGCGGGAGATCTCCCACTGGTCGGCGATCATCTCCGCGCCGAGGCCCTGGCCGACGATGTTGTGCTTGGCCATCAGCTCGGGCGTGAACGCGAAGCCGAAGTCCTCCTGCGTCTTCATGCCGGCAGCGAACGGCAGGTGTCCCATGTGCTCGACGCCCGAGCCGATCATCGCGTCGTGCACGCCCGCGGCGATCAGCGCCGCCGAGAAGTTGACGGCCTGCTGGGCGGAGCCGCACTGGCGATCGACGGTCGTGCCGGGGGTCTCGATCGGCAGGCCCTCCTGCAGCCAGGCGTTGCGGGCGATGTTGAAGCCCTGCTCGCCGAACTGCTGCACGCAACCCGCGATCACGTCCTCGACCTCGCCGGCGTCGATGCCCGCGCGCGCGATCACCTCGCTGTAGCACTTGCCGAGCAGCTCGTTGGGATGGGTGTCCTTGTAGTAGCCCTTTTCCTTGTGTCCGCGTCCGATCGGCGTACGCACCGCCTCGACGATCACGACCTCGCGGCCCTCTGGTTGCCTCATGACTGAACGGTCCTCCTAATTAAGGCCTATAGCGCGGCGTTGACATGGAGTGTGAGAGCGATACTTGTGCGAGTATGCCCAGCTCGTGACCCCTACTCTATCGCGCGACACAGGAACTAGATTGACCAGTCAGTCAACCCAATCACCGGCGCCATTGAACGAGCGCCTGGCGATCGTCGGCAGCGGCGCAATCGCCTGCGGGCTGGCCGCCACCGCCGCCCACCATGGGCCGGTGCTGCTGCTCGCGCGCTCGGAGGACTCGGCCGACCGTGCCAGACAGACGGTTGAGAGGACCCTCGCGCGCCTGGGCGCCGAGATCGACCCCGAGCACGTGCAGATCGTGACCGACCGCGATGCCCTGGCGCAGGCCGAGTTCGTGGTCGAGGCGATCGTCGAGGACCACGACGTCAAGGCCGGCCTGCTGTCCGAGCTCGACGGCATGCTCGCCGCCGAGGCGATCCTCGCGAGCACCACCTCGTCGCTGTCGATCGAGCGGCTGGCCTCCGAGAGCGGGCGCGCAGAGCGGTTCGTCGGGCTGCACGTGTTCAACCCCGTCACCCGCATGCAGCTCGTCGAGCTGATCTTTCCCTCTGCGGCCGCCGCCGAGACACGCGCGCGCGCGCGGGCGCTGTGCAACGCGTTCGATAAGACCCCGGTCGAGGTGCCCGATGTACCGGGGTTCGTCGTCAACAGGCTGCTGTTTCCGTATCTGTTCAGCGCCGTGCGGCTGCTCGAACAGACAGGCATGGATCCGTCCGGCATCGACACGTGCATGCGACTCGGGGCGGGCCATCCGATGGGCCCGCTCGCGCTGCTCGATCTCGTCGGCCTGGATGTGTCCGCCGCGATCGGTCAGACGATCGGCGAGCCCGTGCCCGATCGCATTGCTCAGCTCATCGCCGAGGGCGCCCTCGGGCGCAAGAGCGGGCGCGGATTCCTCACATACTGAGGCTCGAGCAGCGGGGGTCCCAGACGACTCTGTGACGTTCCGCACGTGAGAATTTATTTAGCCTGATGTGACTTTTAGCTGGCATTCATCCAGAAGTGGATACTTGTCCCTGCGACACCAGTCGCAAATGCACACCCGCCTCCTCCCAGTGCACACGATCCGGCCCGCTCCCCCCGCGGGCCGGACGTGTTTATGGGCTTGGCGCAGGTCGAGCGAGTCGGGCGGGCGGGGATCGAGCGGGCTACTCGACGGCCTGGTCGGGCGGCGCAGGCGTACCGCGGCTCAATCGCCCTGCGGGTCGCGACCCTTGCCGGGCTGCAGGGAGCGCCGCTCGCGGATGCGGACCGCCTCGATGCGGTTGTCGCGCACCGACTCGACCCGTATCGAGAAGCCGTTCGCGGCAACCGTATCCCCACGCCGGGGGAGACGCCCGAGCGCGGCGAAGACGAAACCGCCGACGGAGTTGTAAGCGTCGCTGTCGACCGGCAGGTGCAGGCCGTAGTCGGCCAGGTCGGTGACGGCCACGTGTCCGCGCACGAACCAATCTCCGTCCGCGAGCTTGCGAATCTCCCCCGCAGCCGGGTCGGTCTCGTCGGCGATCTCCCCGACGACCTCCTCGATGATGTCCTCGACCGTCACGATCCCGACCACGCGGCCGTACTCGTCCACCACGACTGCCATCGAGGTGCGCTGGCGCTGCAGTTCAGCCAGCAGATCGTCCAGCGGCTTGGTCTCGGGCACGATCGGAGCGTCGTGGACGAGCGGCTGCACCGGCGCGCGTGGACCGTCCTGCATGAGCTGGCGGATGAGCGTGCTGGCATGGACGATACCCCGCACCCGGTCGCGATCTTCCTCCTCAGTCACCACCAGGCGGGTGTGGCCGCTGGAGACACACAGCGCAAGCGCCTGCTCCACGTCCTGAGAGATGTCGATCGTGACGACCGCCGGGATCGGAGTCATCACCTGGCGCGCCTCCTGCTCGTGCAGATGAAACACGCCAGTGAGCATGCCCGCCTCGCCCAGGTCGATGTGTCCGCCCGCGTGTGACTCGGCGATCAGCCGCTTGAGCTCGTCCGGCGAGCCGCCGCGGCGCTCCAGGCTCATGTCGACGCCGAGCAGCCGCAGGATCCGGTCGGCGACCGCCGTCAGGCCCACGATGAACGGGCGGAACAGGACGCTGAACGCCTGCAGCGGGCGGGCGACGCGCCGGGCCACCGACTCGGCGCGATCGATCGCGTAGAACTTGGGAACCATCTCGCCGGCGATCAGCTGCGCGGAGGCGATGATCAGGAACGCGACGACCGCCGAGACCGCAACCGCCACGCCGTGACTGAGCGTGTCGCCGAGAGCGCCTTTCAGCAGGCTCGCCAGCGCGGGCTCGCCGAGCGCGCCGATGCCGATCGAGGTCATCGTGACCCCGATCTGGACCGCGGAGATGTACTCGTTGATGTTGCCGAGCTGCTCCAGCGCCAGCCCGGCTCCTTTGGCGCCCTCCTCGCGCATGAGCTCCAACCGCGCTCGGCGCGAGCGCACGAGCGCATACTCGGCGATCACGAAGAACGCATTCACCGCGATCAGCACGGCCGCGAATATGAGCTTCAGGCCGTTCACGCCTTATCGGCGGCGCTGGAGCGCCCCGCGCACTCGCTGCACGCCCGGAGGCGCTGAGCGTCGCGGCGCCCGATCGGGGCCGCGCTACTTCGGGGAAGTTCTTCGTCGTCGTTCATCGCTTGCCGACCCGCCAACCGTAGCAAGGGCGATGGTCGGACCAGCCGACGCCCGGCGAGGAGACGCCAGCAGGACTGTGACGCCTCACTGCAGACGGTCGATCTCGCCGGCGAGCTTGAAGTCGGCGTCGGTGAGCCCGCCCTGCGAGTGAGTCGACAGCGTCAGGCGCACATGATTCCAGCCGTGCACGAGCATGTCGGGGTGGTGGTTGGCCCGCTCGGCGAGGTCCGCCACCCGGTTCACGAACGCGAGAGCGCCGGCGAAACTGCTCAGCTTCCACTCGCGCACGATCGCGTCTCCCGCTCGACTCCAGTCGCTGTCCGCGAGACGCCGCTCGATCTCCTGCTGGCTCAGCAATGGCATAGCCATGGGTCTGATTATGAGGTTATCGCGGTCATTGGCCGGGTAGGGACAGCTGGGTTTCACTGCCCGCGGGCAGCTGCTGGAGTTCGCTGGACTTGGCGACGGCGATCGCGCCCGCGAACGCGCCGACGCCGATCGCCGCGCAACCCGCAAGCGCGAGCGCTCGCTGACGGTGGCGTTCGCCGAGTTGCAGGACGAGCGTGCTCAGCGCGCCGCCGATCAGACCGCCGACGTGGCCTCCCCAGGAGATGCCGGGAAACAGAAAGCTGAACGCGAGATTGAAGACGATGAGCCCGGTGACCCAGCGTTGCAGCTCGGGTATCTGGCGAGCGCGCGCCTCGAGCAGGACCGCCGCCATCAAGCCAAACACCGCACCAGAGGCGCCCACGGTCAGCTCATGGGGTGAGACCAGCAGCGCCCCCAGGGACCCCGCGAGCAGCGATACGAAATAGAGAACGGCGAATCTGACGCTCCCCAGCGCGGGCTCGAGAATCTGGCCGAGGAGGTAGAGCAGGTACATGTTGAAGCCGATGTGGATCAGGTTCACGTGCAGGAACCCTCCGGTCACGATCCGCCACCACTGCCCGTAGGCGACGCCGATGTAGGTAAGGCCATGGCCGGCCAGCCCGGCTTCGATGCCGCTGCCGATCAGTGCGCCGCGGTTGAACACGTTTCCTGCGCCTCCGCCACTGCCACCTACAAGCCGGCCCTCGGCCAGGAACGCGATCACGTTGATCGCGATCAACGCATACGTCATCTGCGGCCCGCTCGGCAGCTCGCGCATGCGCACGACTTTCGTGCGCTGCTTGGCGCACTCGGGACAGCGCATGCCGACCGGGGTCGTCGTCATGCAGTCCGGGCAGATCGGCCGCCCGCAGGACGAGCACGATACGCCGGTCTCGCGCGTTGGGTGGCGGTAGCAGGTGGCCATCTCCGCGCAGAGCCTATCTATGTCGCGATCGAGCCCATAGCCGGCGGCGGCTTGCATGCACGCGGACAGTCGGTCTGCACGTCGTCCGTGCGAGGACTACTCGCGCAGTGAGTGGACACTCCTCAGATCGAGGCGACGATCACGGGTTCGCGCGTCGGTTTGAGGCTGCCGCCGAGGGGCTCGGCGGTGACCAGCACTTTGCTCACGCCCTTGAGCACGTCGGGCACCCCGACCGAGCCGCCGCCGGAGTGCGTGACGGAGAACAGCACGTCGGTCGGCTGCGGCGCCTGCGTGCCCCGCTCCAACCACACCTCATAGATATGTCCGGCCGGGGGCGCGGGCATTCCCGTGAGAACCAGCACCACATGCGAGCCGACTTTGCGCAGCACGGCCGTCGCGTGGTGACCGGGCGCGACGACCGTGGCATCGATCGTCTGCGTGCGCGTGACGGTGTTCGTTCCTCCGTTGATCGCCAGCGCCCCGATCAAAAGACCGGCGGCGAGCGCAACGGCGGTGGCCAGCGCGGGCGCCAGGCGTGCGCGCCATCCCATCCGCCTGCGTGGGACGATGTCGGCCTCGTGGCCCGCCGCATGCAGCAACTCGGCCTCGCCGCCGACGACGGCCATGAGCCGGGCTCGCAAGTCAGGGGGCGCGTCCACGCGCACAACACCGAGTGCGAGCGAGTCGGCCACCGGCTGCAGCGCGGCGACCTCGACGGCGCATTCCACGCAGCCGCCGAGATGCTGACGGTAGGACTCGAGCTCGTGCTCTGAGAGCGCGCCGAGCACGTATGGGGCGGCGTCCTGCTCGCGCCGCTCGCACGCGCGGGGATCGATGGGGGTCGTCATCGCAGCGCCTCCGCCGGGCCGAGCTGGGAGCGCAGCTTTTGCAGCCCCAGTCGCATGCGCCCCTTGACCGTGCCGATCGGAGTGTCGAGCATCGTGGCAATCTCGCTGTGGGTGAACCCGCCGTAATAGGCCAGCTCTATGACATGACTCTGCTCGGCGGGCAAACCTTCCAGGGCGGCTCTGATCTCGCGCGCCTCGTCCCGGCGACCGACCTCCTGGTCGGTGCGGTCGGGCGCCTCCAGGCGCTCCTCAATGCCCTCGTCGCTGACTCTCCCCCGGTCGTGCACCGTGCCCCGGCGCAGCGCGTCGATCGCGCGGTTGTGCACGATGCCGAGCACCCAGGTGCGCACGCTGCCGCGTGTGCGGTCATAGCGCGAACCGCCACGCCATAACGATAGGAACGCGTCCTGAACGACCTCTTCGGCGATCGCCCGCTTGCCGCACATGCGAAAAGCGAGCGAGAAGGCGACGTTGGTGTGGCGCTCGTACAGCACGGCAAACGCGCCCGCGTCGCTCTCGCCCACGAGCTGCATGAGATCCTCGTCGGCGAGCCGTCGCAGGGCGGCGGCGGCGGATTCTGCGGAGCGTCTGTACAGGGCCATGTCGGACATTGATACGCGGCCGGCTTCCGCTGTGGATCACGCGCCCGCATGGTGCATTGCATCATCGGCCTCGGACGTGATCCCGTTTGTCCAAACGATGTTGAGTCATGACCAGCGACAGGCGCGCTCCGACGCCGCCGCCCGCCCGGATCTCGCCGGCGCCGGGTCGCTCAGCGCCCGCCGAGCAGCCTGCTGCGCGTCTCGCGGCGGATGTCCCTCAGCGCACGCTCGGCGGTCTCCAGTGTGCCGCCGAGGACCCCGCGACGCGAGACGTCCACATGCGCGCGCCGCCGCGCGCGCAGCAGCACGAGCGCCGTGCCCGCGGCGCCGCCCGCCACCACGGCCGCCGCGGGGCGCGCCCAGTTGCGCGGATCGCGCATCGCCGAGAGCTCCCACGCCTCCAACTCGTCGGCCGCGAGCTCGGTGATGCTCTGCAGCGTGCTCTCCAGGCGCAGCGTGAGATCCTCCGGCGGCTCCACCGGCGAAAGCGCTTCGCGCAGCAGGCTCTCGAAGTTGGGGGCGGCCTCAGTCACGGGCGCCGTCCTGCCCGTCGGACTCGTTGACGAGTACCTCCAGCTGTTTGATCGCGCGATGGATCAGCACCTTGGTCGCGCCGTCCGAGCGGCCGAGGGCGCGCGCGATCTCGCGGTTGTCCATCCCCAGCGCGAAGCGCATGATCAGCGCCTCGCGCCGATCCTCTCCCAGCCGGCTGACCCCGTCGAGCACCTGCCGCGCCTGCTCGCGACCCTCGACCAGCTGCTCGGTCGTGTGCGGCGCGATCAGCGTCGTGGTGTCGTCGATCGGCGAGGCCGGCTTGCGCGAGCGGTCGCGATACAGGTTCGCGGCGAGGTTGTGCGCGATCCTGATCAGCCACGGCCGCAGCGGCCGCCCGTCGGATTCGCGCTGGGCGCGCTCGAAGTGCCTGTAGGCCTGCAGGAACGTCTGCTCGGTCAGATCCTCCGCGTCGTGATGGTTGCCGACGCGGTAGTAAGCGTAGCTGTACACGTCCCGCAGGTGCGCCCGATACAACTCGGAGAACTCCGCGTCGAGCTGCGCCTTGGGCTTGTGGCTCGGCTTCTCGCTCACTCATCGCACACTATCCTCCCGCGCCTGGCGGTCGCTCACGCGGCCCGGGCCGATTGGGGCGCACTGGAGTCCGCGCGCGCCTGTGGAGAGGTCTGTCGCGCCACGCTCCCGCCATCCTGCGCTCGGTCGTGCTCACCGCCGAGCCACTCCCACTGCAGGCTGACGCACGCCCAGATCCGCCGCGTGACACCGGCGGCCAGTTTGGGCGAGGGCTCGGACACGGTCGGAAACCGCAGCGGCCGACCGACGCGCAGACGCACCTTGCGCGGACGGATCCGCCAGCCGCGACGGACGTGTTCGGTGCCGATGACCGCGACCGGCGCGACCTGGGCGCCGGTTTCCAGCGCGAGCCGTCCGACCCCGCGGTGAGGCGCGCTCAGCGGGCCGCGTCGTGTGCGCGTGCCCTCGGGAAAGATGACCACGCAATCGCCCCGCCGCAGTATCTTCCGCGCGGTCGCCATCGCGTCGCGATCGCCCGCGCCGCGATCGACGGGGAACGCGCCGAGCGCGTTCAGCAACCACGCCTGCCAGCGCCGCTGAAACAGCTCGCGCTTGGCCATGTAGTAGATGGGCCGGCGCACGAGCGTGCCGATCACGAACGGGTCCAGGAAGCTGCGGTGATTGGCCGCCAACAGCAGCGGCCCGCCGCGCGGCAGGTGCTCGCGGCCGATCCTGTGCATGCGCAGGTAGATCAGGAAAAACGGCACGAGGACCGCTCGCGCGGTCCAGTACAGGATCGGGTTCACGCCCTTGTTCAGGACATGCTCGCGGAACTCGTTCAGGGCGCGTGCAGGGCGCTTCGAGCGAGCCGCATGCGAGTCACGACGCGGCGTGGACACATCCGTCGATCGGCGCTCGACATCCAGGGCGGGCTCGGCGAGCGAACGTGGCTTCTGACTCAGCTGAAGCTGGCGTGCGTCCATACATTTCGATACCCGCACCCGTGCGCGCCGTTACAGCTGAACACCGCAGCTGCACAACGCTCGAGGTGCTGAGCAGTCAGAGGGGCGTCCGAGCATGACCCGGCTGGCAACGCCACCAGCTCCTTGTCGGCCGCGGTGAGAGAGCGCGGCCTTTGGCTGGCATTCTCGGAAGCTGCGCGAGTTGGTCGTCAAAACCAAAAAACCCGCATTTTGCGCGTTTTTCGTGATGGTTGAGTGTTTCCGATGTGCGTTTTCTGCGTGGTTTGGGGAACCTACGCAAAGAGAAAGGATGCTCCGCAAAGCTCATAATCCCTCGACTTGGACTGCAGGCACGCGGATTGCCCGTCTCTCAGCGGGTGCTGTTCTGTCAGGTCTGCTGGGAGCCCTCGCGTTCGCCGCCCAGGCCAGCGCTCTAGGTCCTGGGGCCGGCGCGCTGGGCACCGTGAGCGGAGTCGCTACGCAGACCGCCGCCCCGACTGCGCAGACCGCCGGCAACGTCGTCACGCCCGTGACCAAAGCAGCCACGCAAACAGCGGCTCCGGCTACGCAGACCACCGGCAACATCGTCACGCCGGTAACCAAAGCGGCCACGCAGGCCATCGCGCCCCCCACACGGACCGCCGGGAAGATCCTCGCTCCGGTCAGCAAAGCCGTCACGCAAACGGCAGCCCCAGTCATTCAAGCCAGTGGCAAGGTCGTCACTCGCGTAGCAGGAGCGGCCACGCAGACCATCGACCGCACCACCCAAACTGGATCGAAAGGGCTCGGCACGCTGCCTGTGGGGTCCTCGTCCTCACCTCCCACGCCGCCGGCGGGCTCCCTCCCGATCACCCGGCTTCCGCGCCCCTCCGCGCCGGTGGCAGTCGGTCACCACCCCGGTGGCAATGGCGGTAGCGGGTCCAGCGGCAGCGGGTCTGTGCACTCCAGCTCGGCGTCGGCGTCCGCGCCGGCGACAAACGACCTATCGATCGGTCCCACTGCAACCGCCGGCACGCCACCCTCCGGCGGTGTCTCGCGTGCCGCTTCGATCCCTGCCGCATCCCCTGCGGCCTCCTTCGCGATCGCACCCGGAGGAATTGTGGGTGCAGTGGCTGGCCTCGAGACGACTCCAAACGTGGCGATGACCATCGTCGGCCGGGGCTCGCCGCCACCGCCGCCGCCGACTCCCTCCTCTCCTCCGGCCCCCGCCCCAGTCGGGGGATTCTCCCCGGGAGCAGGCTCATCTTCGGGCTTTGCTTTCTCGGTCTTTCTCACCCTTGCGGGCCTCCTGGCGTTGGGGGCTCCGTGGGCGAGGCGCCGTATGCGGCTTGCGAGCAAGCCGCGGCCGACGGCGCCCTTCGTCTTGATTCCCGAGCGCCCCGGCTAGCTCCCCGGGATGACTCATCGGCGCCGGATCGTCCGATCCAGCGCCCTGGATCCACTCCCTGAGGCTGTCGCGCCTTGCGGGACGGGTCCCCGGTATTCAAGTCGAAAGCTCGAAAGGAGCTGATTTCATGAAACGCCATTGCATTGCCATGGCTGCGAGTGTCTGTGCGCTCGCGCTGGCCCCGAGCGCAGCGCTCGCGACCAACCAAGGAGGTGGTTTGGCCGGAAGCCTGGTCAAGCAGGTCCAGACCGCCACCAACCAGAACACGACCGAACAGTCAGCCTCGAGTGAAGCCACCTCGAAGCAGACGAACATCAACGCACCTGTCGCGATCGACAGCCCGGGAGCGAACAGCGGTGATGTGAACCAGTCCAACGACGCGCAAACCAGCTCGTCGGCGGAAAACAACAACAACACCAGCCAGGGCAACGAACAGAGCCAGCAGGGAACCGCGACCGGCAGCAACGGCGGCGGCGACCAGCACCACGGCAGCTGTGGCTGCGCTTCCCATCAGGGTGGTGGCCAGACTGTGGAACAGAGCCAGTCCGGCGAAAACAGCAACAAAACAAACCAGGAAGCCAAATCGAAGGCCTCCAACGAACAGACGAACATCAACGCACCTGTCGCGATCGACAGCCCGGGAGCGAACAGCGGTGATGTGAACCAGTCCAACGACGCGCAAACCAGCTCGTCGGCGGAAAACAACAACAACACCGAACAGGGCAACGAACAGAGCCAGCAAGGTGCCGCGACCGGCGGCAACGGCGATCGCCACGGCCACAAGAGCTCATGTGGCTGCGGCGGTAAGGGCGGCGACAATGGCCATGGCGGCCAGTCAGTCAAACAGAGCCAGTCCGGGTCGAACAGCAACAGCACCAGCCAGTCGAGCGAAAGCTCGGCCGGCAACAAGCAGAGCAACGTCAACGAGCCCTCCTCGGAAGGATCCTCGGAGCAAGGTAAGAGCAGCTCCTGCGGCTGCGATCACCACACCGGCCACGACGGCCAGAGCGGTGATGTGAACCAGTCCAACGACGCGCAAACCAGCTCGTCGGCTCACAACAACAACGAAACCACGCAGGGCAACTGGCAGAGCCAGGAAGGCTCGGCCACCGGCAAGGGTCATGGCGACCGGGGCGACCGCGGAAATGGCGCCCAGAAGGTCGACCAGAGCCAGAAAGGGTCGAACAGCAACGAAACCAGCCAGTCAGCCCAGAGCTCTGCCAGCAATGAACAGAGCAACGAAAACGCTCCCGTGAGCTCGGAGGGATCCCCTTCCGACGGGAGCGGTAAGGGCTGTGGCTGCGATCACCACGACGGCCACGGCCACGGTGGTGAGGTCGACCAGTCCAACGACGCGCAAACCAGCTCATGGGCCGCAAACAACAACGAAACAGCCCAGGGCAACTGGCAGAGCCAGGAAGGCTCAGCCACCTCATAAGCACAACAACACGCGGTAGATAACACATACGGCAGGGCGCCCCGGGCTCGCACGGGGCGCCCTCGCCGTTCGTGGTCACGTGGGCAGTGTGCCGGGCACTGGTCTCGCGGCGTAAACCGCCGAGCACCTCGACGGCATCGATGGAGTCGCCTTCCGGAGCGCTGCCCGCAGCGCGCCCACGGCGGTACGATGCGAGCGCGATGCCGACGTAGCTCAGCTGGTAGAGCACCGCTCTTGTAAAGCGGATGTCGCCGGTTCGATCCCGGCCGTCGGCTCTCCCCCAGCGTCTCTATCTTCGCCGCTGACGGCATACTCGAAGGCGATCAGCAGTACGCATCGCCAAACGCGTCTGGCATCCTCGGTCATAAAGATGCGAAGTCGATGTCCCCAATCGTCTCGAAGGAGGGCCGGCGCGCGGCGAGATCCGGTCGCGACGTTCATGTGCGTGCTCGCCCCGATCGTGCTCGCCCCGATCGCGCTCGCGGGCTGTGGATCCTCGGAAAAGCTGGTCGCGGACAAACCGACGAGCGCGACCGATCCCGCCCTCGCCTCCACCAGGCCGAGGGCCTCGGGCGGCGCGAGCTCGGGCTCGGGGGCGGCGACGGACAGCGCTCCGCTCAGTCAGGCGCCCAGCGTCGCGGGCGGCGCGCGGGACGTGTCGGGCAAGGTCAACGGGCCCGACGCGCTGCCGGACACCGCGAAGTACGCGGTCGCTCCAGGAGCGCCGTCGGACGCGGAGATCCGCAAGGAGGTCGAAAAGATGCGCAAGGCGGGCATCAACCTGCCCAGCGGAAACACCGCGCAGGCGTTCGAACGGGAAGCCGCGAACGTGTACGCCCCCAATGGGGGCGACTGGGCGTTCCCGATCCAGCCGCTGTCGCTCGTGCTGCCGCCCTCGACGTGGAGCGAGGATCAGGGCGTGGACATAGCGACCGCGAGTGGAGCATGCGGCAACGCGGCAGTCGAGGTCGCGCTGACGAGCGGCACCGTGGTGCAGGAGGGGATCTCCGGGTTCGGGTCGTATGCGCCGGTCCTCAACATCGACACGGGCCCGTATCGGGGCTGGTTCGTCTACTACGGTCACGCGGCGCCGGCGCTCGTGCCGGTGGGAGCGCACGTCGTCGCGGGCCAGCCGATCGCCGAGGTCGGGTGCGGGATCGTCGGCCTGTCCTCGGGGCCCCATCTGGAGATCGGGCTGACGCCGCCGGGGAGCACGCCGTGCTGTCCGGGCTGGCAGGTGACCTCGCCGACGGTCTACGCGCTGATGCGCCAGCTGTACGCGCGCCTGCACCATTGAGCGTCGGCCAGAAAGGACCCGGCGTCAGCGGGCGAGCGCAACGTGAACCGCGGCCCTACGCGACGGTCTGGCCGCGCGCAGGCGTCCGCGCATCTGGGCACGGGGCGCTTCCGCTATGCCGGCGGCTGTGGTAAGCGGCGCCAACAGCAACCGACGGAGGGACCGGCTCATGGCTTACCCGACACCGCCGCTCCTGCGACGCCGCCGGCACGATGCCCGCTCGCGCTCGATGCCTGCTCGCTGCCGTCCTCGGCGCGGTAGCCGGCGAGCATGCGGCGCTCCTCCTCGCAGCTGGGGAAGAGGAAGAACACGATCGCCGCGCCGATCAGGACGGCGATGATGCCGGCGGCGTAGGCCCAGTCGGCGCCGGAGAGGAAGGAGGTCTTGGCCCCGGCGATGATCTGCGAGGCGTAGTGGGGGTAGTGCTGGGCGGTGGCGGCGGCGCTGGAGAAGGACTTCTCGAGTTCGCTTTCAACGTTGGTGGTGACGCGGGCCTTGTTCGGCGAGGCGGCGATCGAGGCGGCGACGGCCGAGGCGTAGCCGGCGGTGAGCAGGGCGCCGAGGATCGACTGCATGATCGCGCCGCCGAGGTCGCGCTGCAGGTCGGCCGTGCCCGACGCCATGCCGGCGCGCCGGACGGGCACCGAGCCGGTGAGCGAGTGCGAGGCGGGCGTGCCGGCGAAGCCGACCCCGAGCCCGACGAGCGCGTAGCCGAGGCCGACGGGCCAGTAGGAGATGTGGTCTTCCCACAGGAGCAGCATCGTCAGGAATCCGAGCAGGCAGAGGACATAGCCCGTCAGGAGGGTGAAGCGCGAGCCGCGCGCCTCCACGAGTCGGGCCGAGCGCGGAGCCGCCAGCACCATGCCCACGGCGCCGGGCAGGATCGCGAGGCCGGCGTCGAGGGTGGAGTAGCCGAGCACGTTCTGCAGGAACTGCTGGCCGACGAACATCGCGCCCATCAGCGAGCCGAACACGATGATTCCGGCGCAGGCGGCCACCCAGAAGATGCGCCGGCCGGCGATGTGCAGGTCATACAGCGGGTTGCGCACGCGCAGCTGGCGGATGGCGAAGGCGATCACGGCGGCGAGCGCGATCAGCGCCAGCCCGATCACCAGCGTGGTCCGGTTGGGCACGGGCGCGAAGTTGATCGCGAGGATCAGCGCAGAGACGAATACGACCGAGAGGATGCCGCCGAGGTTGTCGACGGGACTGTCGGTCTCGTTGACGTGCGCCGGCACGTGGCGCAGGGCCATGACGAGCGCAAGGACGGCGAGCGGAAGGGTGATCAGGAAGACCGAGCCCCAGGCGAAGTGCTCGAGCAGCGCGCCGGAGATCAGCGGGCCGAGCGATGAGATCGCGCCGCCGAGGCCCGACCACAGCGCGATCGAGCGGGTACGGGCGGGCCCCGACCACAGCGCGGTGATCAGGGCGAGGGTCGTGGGGAAGGCCATGCCGGCCGAGAACCCACCCAGCAGGCGCCCGGCGATCAGCATCCCGATCGATCCGGCGAAGGCCGCGAGCAGGCAGGCGGGGATCGACAACGCCATGCCGAGGATCAGCATCAGCTTGCGCCCGTATCGGTCCCCGAGCGCGCCCAGGTAGAGCACCGAGGCGGCGAGGCCGAGCGAGTAGCACACGGCGACCAGGTCCAGCCCGGTCTGGGAGGCGTCGAAGGCTTTGCCGATCGACGGCAGCGCGACGTTGGCGACCGCGAGGTTGAGGTTGGCGACCGCCGCTACAAGGATCAGTGACGCCAGGACCAGCCCCTGCCGCGCAGGAGCGGTGGAGATCTCGTCCTCGGAACGACTGTCTGCGGTTGCTGTGGGCGAGTTCAGAAGGTCACCATCCTGTCACGATCCCCACCCGGCGAACCTCGGCCTCAGCACAGAGCCGGCGGCGGCGCGGCGGACGTGCGCAAGTCAGCTGCCACCGAACCGCGGGTTCAGCGCGAGAGCAGTTCGCGCTTGGCGGCAGCGAACTCCTCGTCGGTCAGCGCTCCGCTTGCGTGCAGCGAGGCCAAGCGCTCCAGGCCGCCGACGGAATCGCGCTGCGCACCGGCGTGCCCGCCACCGGTATGCTCGCCCACGCTGGCGCGCAGGCTGGCGCCTCCCCGCGCCAGCGAGCCCCGCACGTCAGCCATGCCCTTGCGGATCGCGTCCATGCCGCCGGCGTGGTGGGCGTCGGGAAATTCAGCGGCAGTCTGGCGGCGCAGCATCTGCGTGCCGAACAGCGCCAGCGCGGTGATAAGCAGGATGCCGGTCAGTTTCTGGGTCGCGTCGATCGGCCCCCAGGCGAACAGGATCAGCAACGCCACGGCGACGGCGCCGAAGGTGATGTCGGGACGATCGTGCAGGTAGGGAGCCAGCGCGCGGCGGGTGGCGGTCGCCCAGCGCGAGCGCCCGCCGAGCAGGCCGGCGAGCACGACGACGACGCCGATGAAGACGAGCGCGTCGGCGACGTCCACGAGCACGCTGGTGCCGATCGTCCACGCGGCGGCGGCGGCGGGGCGCACGGCTTCGGTGGTGGCGAGCGCGTCCACCACCTGGTGGCCGATGAGCGTACGGGCGACGAGCGCCACCAGCCCGGCGCCGACGCAGACGAGACCGACGTTCAGCAGCGTGCGGCTGCGTCGGTCCCGCGCCAGGGCGATCGCGCCGGCGAACAGCAGCAGCACGAGGATCGGGAGGATCAGCGCGAGGCCCCTGAGCACGCGCACGGCCGCCTGCGCGGTTTCCAGCGACTTGGAGCTGACGATCTTGATTTCGGCGACGTTTGCCGGGATTTTTTCGGCGGTGGACGCGGGCGCGCCGAGGCGGGTGGCGAGGTCTGAGACGATCGGGCGGAGGTCGAGAATCACCGCTCCTCCGCCGGGCGTGTGGATCACCCGGCTCTTGTTCTCGATCAGGTTGACGAACTGCCGGTGCGTGACCTCGTTGGCCGTCTTCCACAGCTGCTGCACGCGCGGGCGCTGCAGGGCGATGACGATGCCTTTTTCGACGAGACCGCGCAGCCCGCCGGCGGCCGGGCCGGCGAGCGGCTTCAGTTCGGAGGGCAGGCCCGAGCGGATTTCGCCGGCGACGTCGACGTTGGCGTACAGCTGGTCGGTCAGGTAGGAGGAGAGCTGTTCCTGGATCGCGTGGTTCTCCAGCAGAGCGGTGTTGGTTTCGGTCCAGTAGGAGGTGTCGAGCAGCTGGCGGTTGGCCCAGACGGCGAAGATGCCGATCACGCTCAGCACGGCCGCCAGGCCGAGCATGCTCCTGACCAGCCATGTGTGCGAACTCAGCGGCTCAGAGCGCGACGGGTTCTCGGACGGTGGAGCGCCGGGCGGCGTGGAGGACCCTGCTGGCAAAGGCTCCGTGGGAGCCTCGACCGTCGGGGGCTCGGCGGGCGAATGCGCCGCCGCGTCGGAAGGATCGTGGGCTAGCTCGTCGCTCATGACCCCTTCGCCTTACTCAGAGGACCGTGTCGGGGGCAGCAGTGCGCCGATCAGCCAGAAGAGGGGTATGAAGATTCCGATCAGGAACATGATCCAGTGGCCCTTTTTGATCGCGGTCAGTCCGAGCACGACCAGCAGGACGAGGTAGAGGATCCCAAAACCGACATAGCCCCCCGAGGAGACCGCGAGTGGCGTAGTAATCGTCGTCAGCATTGCGATCCCCCTCTCCCGCCGATCAGCTGCACACTATTGGCTGCAGCGCTTGGGTATAGCTCGTCTCCAGCTGCTTGAGAGCGCTTTCCAGCTGTGCGCCGGCGCCGCTGAGGGAGAAGCTCGAGGTCAGGTTGGAGAGCACGGATTTGAGCTGCTGTTCGAAGGTTTTCGTGGCCTGCTGGACCTGCTGCTTGCGCGCGGGTTCGAGATCGCCCTGTGCGCCTTGGATCCGTTTGAGGTCGTCGACGATCGCGGTCACCTCGGTCTTGATCTGCGGCAGAGACGCAAGCGAAGGGGTGAGCGTCTGCAAGGTGGCGATCCTGCTCTTGATGTCGGATCGGGCACTGCAAACTGACTTTGCGGCCTGTTCCTGCTTGGATTCGCCGCAACCAGTAAGCAGGATCGCCAGAGTTACGAACAGCACCGGGACGCCCGCGAGGAGCCGGCGCGGGGGCAAGGCGGAGGGGAGCGCCGTCGTTGCAGGCGACGCCCCCCTGCCGGACATGATTGCTCGGAGCAAGTCGCAGTCCTCTACGCCTCGATGGGTCGGCCTCCGTAGGCGGCCAGTCCATAGATGATCAGGATGTCGATCGCGAAGACCGCGAGCGACCAGAACGGATAGGCGGGCATCGACAGCAGCGCCCCGATCGCGCTGAGACCCGCGACGAAGATGCCGAACCAGCGTCCGAACCCTCCGCCCGACCAGATCGAGAATGCAGCAAGGATCTCGAGCGCCCCGAGAATGATCGTCACCCACCCCCAGGTGTTGAGCCCGCTGAGGATGTACTGGGTTTCGTGGACGAAGAACTTCGAGTTATCGACCGCGGCGATCCCGTAGATCACGTTCAGCACACCGACGATCAAAAGCATAATCCCGGCGAACACCACCCATCCGGCGCCGGACGGTTCCCCTCCGCCGGGCCTGTCGTACGAGCTCGTAGCCATGCCTCACTCCTTTCGGCGATTTGTATGCACGACGTAGTTCTGTCTCGGATCAGGGTCGTCCTGCCTGTGACGGCAAACATTCGCCAGCCGAGCTTGAAACCAGATCGTGCGTGGAGCCGAGCCTACGGGCGCCCACGAGCCACGCCATCGTGGCTCAATACGCTCAGGGCTGCGGATAACTACTGGCACCGCTCCCGCCGAGTCAGCCGCGGGCGTAGGGCCGACGCGCTCGCGGCTCGCCCTCGCCGGCCGGAGTCGTTATGTTAGCTTGACGCCGTGGCAGACACGGCGGATCGCCGGGCGGGGGCGGCGGGAATCGTTCTCGTGACCCTGGCCGCGGGTCAGTTCCTGATGACCCTGGACAGCTCGGTCATGAACGTATCGATCGCGACGGTCGCCAAAGACGTGGGCACGACCGTGACGGGGATCCAGACGGCGATCACGTTCTACACGCTCGTGATGGCCTCGCTGATGATCACCGGCGGCAAGCTCGGGCAGATCCTCGGGCGCAAGCGCGCGTTTGCGATCGGGTGCGTGATCTATGGCTGCGGGTCGTTCACGACGGCGATCTCGCCGAGCCTGGGGGTGTTGATGCTCGGATGGTCGTTCCTGGAGGGTATCGGCGCTGCGCTGATCCTGCCCGCGATCGTCGCGCTGGTCGCGTCCAATTTCACACGCCCAGAACGCCCGCGCGCGTATGGCCTCGTCGCCTCGGCCGGCGCGATCGCGGTGGCGGCCGGACCGCTGATCGGGGGGCTGTTCACCACGTACCTGTCCTGGCGCTGGGTGTTCGTGGGCGAGGTGATGATCGTGCTCGTGATCCTCATGCTCACCCGCCGCATGGAGGACTCGGCGGCCGAGGCGGGGGTGCGGCTCGACCTGGTCGGGACGGCGCTGTCGGCGCTCGGGCTCGGGCTGATCGTGTTCGGGATCCTGCGCTCGGGGGCGTGGGGGTTCGTCCAGCCCAAGCCGGGCGCCCCGGAGTGGATCGGCCTGTCGCCGTCGATCTGGCTGATGCTGGCGGGCGGGCTGGTCGTGTGGCTGTTCCTGCAGTGGGAGAATCGCCGTATAGATCGCGGCCAGGAGCCGCTGGTCGACCCGGCGATCCTGCGCAACGCGACGTTGCGCGGCGGTTTGACCTCGTTCTTCTTCCAGTACCTCCTGCAGGCGGGCCTGTTCTTCGCCGTGCCGCTGTTCCTGTCGGTCGCGCTGGGGCTGTCGGCGATCGAGACAGGGGTGCGGCTGCTGCCGCTGTCGATCACGCTGCTGCTGGCGGCGGCGGGAATCCCGAAGGTGTGGCCGAACGCCTCGCCGCGCCGGATCGTGCAGCTGGGGTTCCTCGCACTGTTCGCGGGGATCGTGGTGATGGTCGCGGCGCTTCAAGCCGGCGCCGGGGCCGACATCGTGACCTGGCCCATGCTGCTCGCCGGGCTGGGAGTCGGGGCGCTGGCGTCGCAGCTCGGGAGCGTCACCGTGTCCTCGGTCTCCGACGAGCAGAGCGGTGAGGTGGGCGGGCTGCAGAACACCGTCACCAACCTCGGCGCCTCGATCGGAACGGCCCTGTCGGGCGCGGTGCTGATCGCCGCTTTGAGCGCGTCTTTCCTGACCGGTGTTCAGCAGAACGCAGCCGTGCCGAGCGACGTCAAATCGAAGGCCACGGTCGAGCTGGCCGGCGGGGTGCCGTTCGTCTCGGACGCCGAACTGCGCAGCGCCCTCGACAAGGCGGGGACGACGCCGCTGACCACCGAGG
The DNA here is from genome assembly GCA_035567335.1 of Solirubrobacteraceae bacterium. Taxonomy (GTDB): domain Bacteria; phylum Actinomycetota; class Thermoleophilia; order Solirubrobacterales; family Solirubrobacteraceae; genus Palsa-744. The sequence continues at coordinate 14,279 of DATMPZ010000031.1, read as the reverse complement.
CGATCATCGAAGAGAATGAGACCGCGCGACTGTCGGCGCTGCGCTCGTCGCTGTCGGCGCTGGCGGTGATCGCGGTGCTCGCGCTGCTGTTCAGCCGTGGAATCCCGACCGAGCAGCCGGCAGCGACGCGAGAACCGGGGTCAGAACCTCAGGCCGTGTGAACGGAGGGGCCGGCCGCGCGCAGTTCGCGGGCGGCCGCGCGCAGCGCGAACGCGATCAGAACCAGGGCGAGTCCCCGCACGATCAGCACGATGCCGAACACAATCGCGAGCGTCTTGATGCCGAATTCCGGCCAGGAGACGATCAGAATCCCGAGCGCCAAGTCGACGAGCGAGGCCAGCAGGAGCCAGCCTCTGCCCTCGCGGGTCTCAAACGCGGCCACCAGACGCAGGACACCGGCCAAAATCAGGTAGAGGCCGACCGCGAGCGCGACGACGAGGATGCTGCCGCTCGGATGGCGCAGGACGATCACCCCGGCGATCATCGCCAGCGCACCGCCGAGCACGCCGCCGATGCGCGATCCGGATGGCTGGCCGAGCGCTCCGACGATCAAAAAGACGCCACCGATCAACAGCTCGATGCCGACCAGCAGCGCGACCACGGTGAGCGTCGGGCCGGGGTAGGCGATCAGGACGATGCCGCCGACGAGCGAGATCAGGCCGACGATCAGGCCGAGCCACCAGGCCCTGGCCACCACCTCGACCGCCTCCCACTCCGAAGCCTCGCTCCCGAATGCTGCACTCATCGCTGCCTCCCGTCCTCGTGCGCTGCGTTTAATGAGGCCTTATCTTGACGCAACTCGCCAACCTCGTGCGGGTTGAGTGGGTGATGTCCGTATATGGCCCGCTGCGATTGTCCACGCACGCCCGGAACGAGCGCTCGTTTGAAGCGATGTTCAAGCGCCACAATGCGCCCCTGCTGTCCTACTGCAGGCACATGCTCGGCGACCGGGACGAAGCCGAGGACGCGCTGCAGCAGGCGTTCATCAGGGCGCACCGGGCGCTGTGCGACGGGACAAAGCCGCGCGAGGTGCGCCCGTGGCTGTATGCGATCGCCCGCAACTGCTGCCTGTCGGCGATCGCCGCGCGCAAGCCCGCCGCGCCGCTTCAGGACCACACGCCGGCGCTGGCGGGCCTGTCCGAGCAGGTGCGCGGGCGTGAGGATCTGCGCGAGCTGGTCGCCGGCATCGCCCGCCTGCCCGAGGATCAGCGCAGCGCGCTGCTGCTGGCCGAGCTCGAGGATCTCAGCCACCGGGAGGTCGCCGGGATCGTGGGCTGTCCGGTGAGCAAGGTCAAGGCCCTGATCTACCAGGCGCGCAGCGCGTTGATCGCCGATCGCGACGCGCTGGGCACGCCCTGCCAGGACATCCGCGAACAGCTCGCGGTGGCCCGGGGCAGCGAGCTCCGCCGCGGACCGCTGCGCCGGCATCTGAATCTATGTGCGGGCTGTCGCGACTTCCAGCTCGCGGTCGGCGCGCAGCGCCAGTCGCTCGCGGTGGCGCTGCCGGTCCTGCCCAGCACGGGGCTCGCGGCGGCGATCCTCGGGCACGCCGCGGCGCACACCGTCGGGACGACAGCCTGTGGGGCCGGGATCTCCGCGTCCGGGGCCGCCGCGACGAGCGGCGCCGTCGGGGCGGGAGCGAGCTCCGGGGGCAGCACGGGCATCGGCACGCTCCTCGGTGGAGGGCTGGTGAGCAAGCTCGCCATCGGCGGGACGATCGCCGTGCTCGCCACGGCCGGTGCGGCCACGATCCATCATCCAGCGCACGCCGATCAACGCTCGATTCAGTCAGGACGGCGCCACGGCGCACTCCCTCGGGGCGCGCCCTCCCCGACCGCCCAAGCCGGCGCGCGCATGCCGAACGCCGCGTTCGTGCATGCAGACGAAAGGGTCTCTTGGGTCGGGGCGAGAGGCTCGCAGATGAGCAACTCCGCGCTCAGAGGAACGGTCGGGTCTGCGGTCGCGGCACTATCCCCCGGCATCGCGGGCATGATGACGATGCCACCGGCGGGAGCCGGTTCGGCGAGCCAGGGTCAGCCGGCGCCCGCCGGCGCCGCGACGAGTGGCGTGAGCGGCCGACTCTCCCATCCCGCCTGCCATCGCCCGTGTTCGAACGCGCACCGCGTCGCTAGGCGCAAGCTCCGTCGGGAACGCCTGTCCGCGCGCCGACGTCTACGCAAACAGCGTCCGGCGCTCAAGCGCCGCCAAATGCTGAAGCGACGCAGGCAACTGAACCGCCACCAAGCGAGTGAGCGCCGGTCGAAGCGAGTCGCCATCCCGCTTCACCCCGCGGTTGCGCCGACGCCGACACCAGCACCGGCGAGACCGGCCCACAGGCACAGGCTCCATACCACAACGACTTCGACATCCGACACCTCCTCCTCCTCCTCCAACACCTCTGAAGCGCAGACGCCGAAAGCGAGTGGACGCCGCCGGGCCCGGACGACCGGCGGCGCAACCTCAGGCCTCGCCGAAGTGGGGACGTCCACGACCGGCGGCGCAGCCTCAGGCCAAGCCGAAGCGGGCACGTCCGGCACATCCCCGGCCGCGACGGGCTCCGCTACGAGCAAGCATGCCGACGACGGGGGTGCATCCGGAACGAGTGCGCCTGGGACGAGCGGTCCCGGGGCGAGCGCGGAAGGCTGCGGCGCCGAAGCGGCGAGGACCGCCGGCGCAACCGCCCAACCTCGACGGGGTGTGCGCGGTCATACACGTACATGCCCCGCAGCTCAACAGGAGGAAGCGTAATGCTCAACCGTAATCTGGCATTGGCTGTTATGGCCATGGCACTGCCCGCGCTGGCTTGCGCCGGCGCCTCGGCTCGCCCGGCGGATCATCGCCCGGCGGGCCATCACCCGGCGGGTCCCAAGCATCCGCACCCCCCGACGGGTCCCAAGCGCCTTGGTCCCAAGCATCCACATCACCCGGCGGGTCCCAAGCATCCGCACCCGGTCGGCAAATGCCGTATCGGTCTGACCGCGGAACCGCACGCGATCACAAGCGGCGAATCGGTCGATCTCTTCGGCCGCCTGCTCTGCGCGGGCGCCGGCGCGGAAGGCCAGACCGTCACCGTCTATGAGCACTCCGCAGGCTCACCGGGCTTTGCCGTCATCGGCGCCACGACCACCGGAGCGGGCGGCTTCTACTCGCTCGTCCCGCCGGCTGTCACGACCGACAGCTCCTTCTACGCGATCGCCGCCGGCGCCCACAGTCAAACCAAGGCGGTCAGGGTCGCGCCGGTGGTGACGTTCAGCGGACCGCCGGAAGGCACACAGCTGCACACCGGCTTCCTGAACCGCGTGACCTTTTCCGGGACGGTGAACCCCGCCGACGAAGGCGCGGAGGTGACGCTTCAGCGCGAGAACGCAATCAGCAACGAAGAATGGCGCCCGATTCAACGGGGCGTCGTCCACGGCGGCTCCTATGCGCTGACGCACACCTTCGTTGTGCCAGGTGACGCGAACCTGCGGGTCGTTGTACGCCGGCATGGGATGTTCACCGAGCGTGGCATATCCAACACGCTCTCATACGAGATCTCCCAGACGCAAAATCCCAATCTGACGATCGACTCCTCCGGCGACCCGGTCGGTTATGGATCGCCGGTCACGATCAGCGGGATCCTGGCTGGAGGGTCGCACAAGACGGTGACGCTGCAGGCGCGCACCTTCGGCACAGCCTTCGTGACGGTGACAAACACCACCACAGGCGCGGGCGGCGAATATACGTTCGTCGAGACACCGCTCCAGAACACCTTCTACCGGGTGATCGGGGGCGGACTGCACTCGGCGGTGCTGTTCGAGGGCGTCAAATACCTGCTCACGGCCGGGGTTTCGGCAAACACGGTCCAGGCCGGCCAGTCCCTGACGTTCGCGGGCACGGTCACTCCCGGCAACGTCGGCAAGATCGTGTATCTCGAACGTGAAAACGCCTTCGGCAAGGGCTACCACGTGATCGACGCCGGCTCGGTGGTAGCGGGCGGGACGTACTCGATAGCGCACTTCTTCTTCGGAGTCGGGAAAGCGGTCCTTCGGGTCAAAGTTCAGGGCGATCACGATAACCAGGCGACATCCAGCGCGCCGTTTACGGTCGAAGTGACGCCTGCACCGCCGGGCTCACTGAAACCGGCCTCACAGCCCAGACAGCCCAGCGAAGGCCAGGTCTAGTCACTTCTGGCGTTTATCCGAGGAAGTAAATCAGCGCACGCTCATTGACGACGACGTCGACGCCTGTGGCCGTCCTCTCTCGAGGGCGGCCACAGGGCGTCAGGCAGCCACCGCCCGAGCCTCGAGGTGCGCGCCGACCTTGCGCTTGACGCGCTGCAGCGCGTTGTCGACGGTCTTGGTGTCACAGGAGAGCCGCTGGCCGACCTGCTCGTAGGAGCAGCCGTCCAGATAGAGCCCCAGCACACGACTCTCGAGCTCTGACAGAGCGCTCGACAGGCAGCCCACGAGCGAGCGCAGCTCCTCGGAAGAGATGACCTGGTTGACGGGGTCGTGGACCGTCGGACCGGGGAGCATCTGGTCGAGCGTCGGCACGTCGTCGCCGGCCGCCGCCGGGGTCGATGAGAACGAGACGTACTGGTTCAGCGGGGTGTGCTTGTTGCGGGTCGCGGTCTTGACCGCCGTGATGATCTGGCGCGTGATGCAGAGCTCGGCGAAGTTGCGAAAGCTCGACTCGCGGTCGGTGCGGTAGTCGCGGATCGCCTTGTAGAGGCCGACCAGTCCCTCCTGGATCAGATCATCGGAATCGCCGCCGGCGAGGAAGTAGGAGGAGGCCTTCAGGCGCACGAACCCGTGGTAGCGCTTGACGAGCCGGTCGTATGCGGTGCGATCGCCCTGCTTGGCGAGCGCGATCAGAAAGCCATCGTCGACCTTGACTTCAGAGTGAGGGTTGCGGGAGATTCTCAGTGCCACGAGCAGATCCTTTCTCGGAGCCATACGCGTGCGCGGACGGCCCAAATTTGCTCAGTGGCGCACTCCTCCCCTGGCGCCAATGCTTGGTATCTGAACCTGAGGTTCAGCGTTATGTTGAGCGCGAGGGTTGCACAGTCAGCGGACGTTGTCAAGGGAGGCGGTCGCGATTCTGCAAGATCTCATACAGCACGGCCGCCGCCGCCGCGCTCACACCGAGCGACTGCACCCGCCCGCGCAACGGCAGCGCGATCAGCTCGTCGCACGCCGCTGCCACCCGCGGACGCAGGCCGCGACCCTCGCTGCCGAGCACGAGCACCACCCCGGCGCCGCGATAGTCGGGGGCGTCGTAGGGGATCGGCGCGCGCTTGCCGGCGGGCTCGGCACTGGCCCCATAGCACCAGCAGCCCGCTTCGCGGGCCTGCCCGAGGAAGTCCGCCAGGTTGCGCACCCGCGCGAGCCGCAGGTGCTCGAGCGCCCCGGCCGAGGCCTTGCACGCCGCCGGCGTCACCTCGACCGAGCGCCGCTGCGGGATCGCCACGCCGCTTGCCCCGGCGCACTCGGCGGTGCGGCAGATCGAGCCCAGGTTCTGCGGGTCCTGCACCTCATCCAGCGCAACCACCAACGGCTCGGGGCCGGCCAGCAGTTCCTCGGACGAGACGTATGGATAGCCGCCGGCCTGCGCGCACACTCCCTGGTGGGCGGAGGAGCCGCAGCGGCGCTCGATGTCCGCGGCCGAGCTCGTCCGCACGCGCACGCCCGCAAACCACGGCTCGCGCGCGGCGCTCTGCGTGGCCCACACCTCGCCGATGCTCTTTGCCCGGCGCCCGCGCAGCGCCTCGCGGACGGCATTGCGCCCGTAGAGGATCACGTGTCGCGTACGGTCGGGATCAGCTCGGCGCCGGCCTGCCCGTCGCGGATCTCCCAACCGCGGGCACGCAGCTCCTCGCGCAGGCTGTCGGCCGTCTGGAAATCGCGCTCGGCGCGGGCCCGCTCGCGTTGCTCCAGGAGGGCTGATGCCTCGGGGTCGATCGAGGCGACGTCGCCGACGGTCTCCAGCGGAGTCAACTCGCCCAGCCCCAGCACGGCCAGCATCTCGCGCAGGTCCGCGTCGCCGACACACCCGGCGGGCTCGCCCGCCTCACCGGAGCGCCGGTTGGCCTCCCGCACCCATTCAAACAGCGACGCGAGCGCCTTGGGCGTGTTGAAGTCATCGGCCAGCGCATCGAAGAACGCCTCCTTGTGGTGAGCCATGTCCGGCGGGCTGTCCTGGCCGGCGTCCAGCCGCCTGAGCGCGTCGCGGATGCGATGAACCCGGCGGTCGGCGTCGTCGAGCTCCGAGGGCGAGAACGCCAGCGGCTGACGGTAGTGACCCGACGCGAGATACATGACGACCGCATCGCGTCCGTACCGCTCGATCACCTCGTGCAATGGTGCGATGTTCCCGACGGACTTGGCCATCTTCTCGCCGGTCGCCTGGATCATGCCATTGTGCATCCAGATCCGCGCCAGCTCCTCACCGCGCGCGGCGCGGGTCTGGGCGGCCTCGTTCTCGTGGTGGGGGAACAGCAGATCCGAGCCCCCGCCGTGAATATCGAAGCCGACGCCGAGCGCGTCCTCGGCCATCGCCGAACACTCGATGTGCCAGCCGGGGCGGCCCCGCCCCCAGGGCGAATCCCAGAAAGTATCCTCGCTGGACTTCTGCGCCTTCCATAGGGCAAAGTCCAGAGGATCGTCCTTGCGGTCAGCTCCCTCGACGTCTTCACCTTGATCCATGTCATCGAGTTGGCGGTGAGAAAGAGTGCCGTAATCCTGGTCTGAGCGGACGCGGAAGAACACGTCCCCGCCACTCTCATACGCGTGGTCACGGTCGATGAGCGTCGCGATGTAGTCAACGATCGCATCCATCTTCTGCGAGGCGAGCGGCTCATGATCGGGACGCCCGAGTTCGAGCGCGTCCGTATCGGCCATGTAGAGCGAAGTCATTTCCGCGGCCAATTCCGCACTCGGCCGGTTCTGCACGCGCGCGGCGTCATAAATCTTGTCGTTTACGTCCGTGACATTGATGACCAGCGTTACAGACCGGCCGTCATGTACTAGAAACCGCTTGAGGAGACTGAAGATCACAAACGGACGGGCGTTGCCTATGTGGATGCGGCTATATACAGTCGGGCCACAGGCATAGATGCCGACGTGAAACTCGTCTGCCCGCGGGCGAACAGGTTGGAGCCCCACCAGCTCACCGCTACGAGTGTCGTGGAGGAGTATGCGCTGCACGGCCGGCAACCCTAACTCAGTGGGCGTGTCATACGGGTCTGCACAGGCCGGCGACGGCGAGCGCCGCGACGCCCTCGCCACGCCCGACGAAGCCGATCCCCTCACCGGTTGTGGCCTTGACGTTCACACGCGATGCGGGCAGACCCAGCGCGGCGGCGAGGCGCGCGCGCATCGCCGGCTTGTGTGAGGACAGCTTCGGCGCCTCCATCAGGATCGTGCAGTCGACGTTGACGATGTCCAAGCCGGCGTCGGCGAGCATCGCGACGACCCTTTCCAGCAGCTCGATCGAGTCAGCGTCGCGCCAGCGCTCCTCAGAGTCGGGGAAGCGCTCGCCGATGTCCCCCAGGCCCGCCGCGCCGAGCAGGGCGTCGATCACGGCGTGCGTCAGCACGTCGGCGTCGGAGTGCCCGTCCAGGCCCCGATCGTTGGGGATCTCGACGCCCCCGAGAATCAGCCGGCGTCCGGCGGCGAGACGGTGCGAGTCATAGCCGATGCCGCTCAGAGCGCTCACCGCGCACTCTCCTGCACACCAGCCGGGGCCCCGATCGGCTCCAGCCGCCGCGTGCGCCGCTCGAACACGCACAGCTCGCCGATCCCCACGGCGTCGAGCAGCTCCAGCGCCCGGTCGTAGTCGGCGCCGACTTCCTCGGACCGATGGGCGTCGCTGGAGAGCGCAACCGGGGCGCCGGCCTCGACGCACATCTGCAGGAATGCCCGCGCGGGATACAGCTCGCGCGCGCGCTTGCGCAGACCTGCGGTTGAGACCTCCACGGCGATCCCCGACTGCGCGATCGCTTCGATCGCCGGCTCGTAGTAGCGGCGCAGGTCGCCCTCCGGCTGCGGCCGCTCGGATCCCCAGACCTTCACCAGATCGGGGTGGGCGAGGATGTCGAACAGGCCACTACGGGCCGCCTCGGCCAGCGTCTGGAAGTAGCGCTCCCAAATCTCCTCGGCGCCGTGCCCGCGATCCCACACGCTGTAGTCGTCCATGTCGATCGACCAATCGCGCAGGAAGTGGACCGAGCCGACGACGTAGTCGAAGTCGCGTTCGTCCAGCAGGTTGGCCATCCGGTCCTCGCCGCCGGGCACGAAGTCAGCCTCGATCCCCAGCCTCAGGTCGGTGCGCTCACGCACGAACCCGCAGTAGGCGTCGAGGTCGTCGACCGCGTTCGCCCGCCAGAACGGATGCTGCCACACGGCGAGCGCCTGCTCGAAGCGGTGGATGTGCTCGGAAACACCCAACTCGGCGATCCCGCGCTCGTGTGCCACGGCGCGGTAGCGCGAGACGTTCTCCTCGGTGAAGTGATCCTCGGCGCGGGCGTCCAGGTCGTCCGGGCGTAGATGCAGGTGGTAGTCGGTGAGCATGCCGCGATTCAAGCAGAGGCGATCAACAGCTCGGCCAGAGAGAGGTCCAGCGGCGTGGTGATCTTCAGATTCTCGCTGCCCGACGGCACGATCGCCACGCGCCCTCCCAGGCGCTCCACCAGCCACGCGTCGTCAGTCGCCCGCGCAAGGATCTCGGCCGGAACGTCCAGTGCTCGCTGCAGGGCGCCACGGCGAAAGACCTGGGGCGTCTGCACCGCCCACAGCGCAGAACGGTCGAGCGTCTCGACCACCACACCGACCCCCTCCGGGGCCAGATCGTCGCCGTCTCCCGACCCCAGCCCAGACGCAGCTTGCACGCGCTTGATCGTGTCGGCGACGGGGGCGGCGGCGATGGCCGCGTCGAGGCTCGCCCCGTCCCCGCCATCCCCGGCGGTCAGTGCCGAGAGCGAGCGCCGCACGAGCTCGGGCGAGGCCAACGGCCGCGCGGCGTCGTGCACCACGACCAGGTCCTCGGGATCGCCGGGTCCGGCCGCGTGGAGAGCGCGCGCGACCGACTCCGAGCGCACGGCGCCCCCCTCCACGCCGATCGTGCCGGGGGGCGCGAGCACTCCGGGGGGGAGTGCGACCACCACGCGCTCGATACCGCCATCGGCGCCCCCACAGGCGAGCATCAGATCGACGCTCCACTGCAGCAGCGATCGGCCGGCGAGCTGCACGAGCGCCTTGGGACGATCGGCGCCCAGGCGCTCACCGCTGCCGGCGGCGACGATCAGAGCGATGACCATCGCGGTGGAGGGCGCTCGATGCTGGCATCTGGGTCGGGGACTGCCATCGCGCACGCGGCGAGCCTTACGCGCCTACCGGTGCCGCGTGCGCGACGAGAGCCTCGCTACTCGGCCATCGCCATCTGGCTGGAGGCGGAGGTGGCGAGCAGCTCGTCCAGATAGCTCTCAGCCTCCTCCTCGTCCTTGTCGAGCGCGTACATCAGCTCGGAGGCGAGGATCTTCTTAGCCCTGGTGAACATCTGCTTCTCACCCGTCGACAGGCCCTTCTCGGACTCGCGCAGCGAAAGGTTGCGCACGACCTCGGCCAGCTCGTAGATATCGCCGGTCTTGATCTTGTCGCGGTTGTGCTTGAAGCGACGATTCCAGTTCTTGGGCATCTCCGAGACCTCGGCCTGGAGCACGTCCAGCACTTTTTTGACGGTCTCTTCGTCGATCACTCTGCGCAGACCGGCGAGCGCAGCGTTTTCGCTCGGCACCCTTACCGTCATGTCGTTGTGGAGGATCTTGATGGTCAGGTACTCGCGCCGAACGCCGGCCATCTCCATCTCCTCCTTGCCCTCCACCTTCCCTGCGCCGTGGTGGGGGTAGACGACGTTGTCGCCGAGCTCGAACTCGATGAGCTCCACTTCGCGGGTGGCCTCGATCTGCTCGAGCAGCGACTCGGCCGACTCCTCGGAGTCGACGTCTGTGGATGGGGCTTCGATTGCTTGTGCGGGAATGGTGTCCTCCTTCGTTTGCGGCCTGCCCGGCGGGCGATGGCCCTGTCAAAGTCTTTGACGCTGCTAGGTCTGCAGATAGCGGTCCACGAGGTTGATCTCCTGCAGCCTGCGCATCCCCTCGCGGATGTCTTTGGCCCTGATCTCCCCCACGCCCTCGACCGCCTCGAGCTCCGAGTCGGTCGCGGCCAGCAGCTCGTCCAGGCCGCCGAACTCGCCGACGATCTGGCTGACGACCAGCTTCGGCAGCCTGGGGATCCGCCCCAGCACGCGGTAGCCGCGCGGGGAGACGGGGTAGTCGAGCGTGTTCAGCTTGCGGTCGTAGGAGAGCAGCTCGGCCAGTCGGCCGAAGTCGAGCAGGTCCTGGTGCGCGAGCCGTCCGATCTCCTCCAGCGCGGCCGCGAACGCCTCGTCGGAGTAGGCGGACAGGTAGTCGCGCACGAGCGCGGCCTTCTCGGCCGCGGCGCCGACCATCGTCTCCTCCAGCTGCATCTCGATCAACCGGCCCTCGCTGCCGAGCTCGACGATGTAGCGCTCGATCTCGACCGCCATGCGCGTCACGAACTCCGAGCGCTGCAGCACGGTGAGCACGTCGTGCAGCGTCGCTCCGCCCTCGAACTCCAGCGCGGTCAGACGCGTGGAGACCTGGTCCAGGCGGGTGCGGTACTTCTCGAGCGTCGCCAACGCCTGGTTGGCCTTGGCGAGCACGACGGGGATGTCGGCGAGGATGTACTTGACGCCGTCCACGTACAGCGAGACGACCTCGCGGCGCTGGGAGATCGCGATCACCAGCGCGTCGGTCTGCTTGGACACGCGCTCGGCGGTGCGATGGCGGGTGCCCGTCTCGTGCGAGAGGATCGTCGGGTCGGGCATCAGCTGGACGTTGGCCATCGTGATCTTGGTGGCGTTGGCGTTGAGGATGATCGCCCCATCCATCTTCGCGACCTGGTAGAGGAAGGCCGGGGTGTAGTCGATCTCGAGCTTGATGCCGCCGGAGTTCAGGAAGCTGAGATCCTCGGGCTCGCCGATCACGATCAGCCCACCGGTGCGAGCGTGCAGGATGCTCTCGATGCCCTCGCGCAACGCCGTTCCGGGCGCGATCATCTCCAGCGCCCTCATCAACCCCGGCTCCGGTCTCGCCACGACGTCTGTATCGAATTCATCGCCGGATCGTGGAGCCACGACGGCTTATTCTACGGCATTGAGCCGTTTTTCGGCCTGCTCGCGGCCTTACGCAACCCGCCACGGGCTGCACGTCGCGCCTACGCGGTGACTCGGGTAGGCCGATTCGCCTCACCGGAAGCGCGCCCGCCGTGAGCCTTCACGATCGGGGTGGCCGTTTACGCGGCGACCCTGGCCGGCCGATTTGCCTCACTTGAAAGAGCCACCCTGAGGGCCTCTCGCAGCGTCGCGACCTCGCACGCGCCGGAACCGCTCTGCACGGGGGCGATCACGGCGTCCAGCCCGTGCTTGGCGGCCTCCGCCAGGCGACGCTCCGGATGCCCGACCCAGCGCAGCTCCCCGGTGAGGCCGAGCTCACCGAAGCAGGCCCGCGGAGTCCCCCGCAGGGCGACGCCGCGGGCCGCGCTCGCGACCGCCAGCGCGACCGCCAGGTCGCAGCCGGGCTCGTCCACGCGCACGCCCCCGACGACGTTCACGAACACGTCCGAGCCCCCCACCGCGACGCCTCCGTGACGGCCGAGGATCGCCAGGATCAGCGCCATGCGGTTGCGATCGAGGCCCGAGACGACGCGGCGGGGCTGCTCGAGCTCGGAGGGCGCTACCAGCGCCTGGACCTCCACGAGCAGCGGTCGGGAGCCCTCCATCGCGGCCAGCACGACGCTGCCCGGCGCGCGGGTGGCTCCGGCGACGAACCGCGCGGAGGCGTCGAGCACCTCCACGAGACCGCCCTGGCGCATCTCGAACAGGCCCGCCTCGCTGGTCGAGCCGAAGCGGTTCTTCAGCGCGCGCAGCTCGCGGTAGGGCCGCTCGCGCTCGCCCTCGAACTGCAGCACGCAGTCGACGAGGTGCTCCAGCACGCGCGGCCCGGCCAGCGCCCCGTCCTTGGTGACGTGCCCGACGAGCACCACCGCGATGCCGCGCGCCTTGGCCAGCTCCATGATCCGCCCCGTCACCTCGCGCACCTGCCCGACGGCGCCCGGCGCGCCCGCGAGCTCGCCGGCGCGCAGCGTCTGCACCGAGTCGATCACGCACACCCGCGGGGCGTGCGAGGCGAGCGTGTCGAGCACCGTGCCGAGATCGGTCTCGGCGAGGATCGGGACCTCCAGGGCGCCGGTGTGCAGGCGCTCGGCGCGCAGCCTGACCTGCTCGGCGGACTCCTCGCCGCTGACATACAGCGTCGTGTGCCCGGCGCCGGTGATGTTGCCGAGCGCCATGTTCGTGAGCGTCGACTTGCCGATCCCCGGCGAGCCGCCGAGCAGCACCAGCGAGCCCGGCACGAGGCCGCCGCCGAGCACGCGATCGAGCTCGCCGATGCCCGTGGACAGTCGCGCGGCGGCGGTTGCCGTCACATCGCGCAGTGGACGCGGAGCGGACGCGCCGCCGGCGCGCGCCCGGTGCTTGGCCTTGCCGGGCGATCGCTCCACACGCTCCTCCACCAACGTCCCCCAGGCTTCACATCCCGGACATCGCCCATGCCATTGGGGCGACTGAAAGTCGCACTCCGAGCAGGCATAGATCGTGTCGCGAGCCATCCAAGGCAGGCTACGCGCCGGAGGGGACGCCTCTGTGCTTATTGATCTGCGGGCGGGTCTGACGCGGGGGCGGTGTCATCGCCCTCGCCCTCGACGAGCTCGGGATCCTCGCCCTCGCCGCCGCCACCGACGGCTACGGGGGTCTTCTGCTTCTTGGGCTTGACGATCGTCAGGCGCACCTCGTTCTCCTCGCCCTCGGGGGCGGGGTCGACGACGACGGTGGCGCCCGGCATGAGCTGCTCGCGCAGCACGAAGTCCGCGAGCGGGTCCTCGATGTAGCGCTGGATCGCGCGGCGCAGCGGACGCGCGCCCATCGCCGGGTCCCAGCCCTTCTCGACGAGCATCTCCTTGGCGGGATCGGTGAGCTCGAGCTGCAGCTCGCGCTCGGCCATCGACTCGCGGATGCGCAGCAGCAGCAGCTCGACGATCTGCTTGATCTCGTCCTTCTGCAGCTTGTGAAAGACGATCACGTCGTCGATGCGGTTGAGGAACTCGGGCCGGAAGACCTTCTTGAGCTCGCCCATGATGCGGTTCTTCATGTCCTCGTAGGTGATGCCGGTCTCGTCGTCGGAGACGGCGAAGCCGAGCGGCGTGTTGCGCGCGATCTCAGAGGCGCCGATGTTGGAGGTCATGATCACGATCGCGTGGCGGAAGTCCACCGTGCGTCCCTGCGCGTCGGTGAGGCGCCCGTCCTCGAGGATCTGCAGCAGGATGTTGAAGACGTCGGGGTGGGCCTTCTCGATCTCGTCGAGCAGCAGCACCGAGTAGGGCTTGCGCCGCACGGCCTCGGTCAGCTGGCCGCCCTCGTCATAGCCGATGTAGCCGGGGGGCGAGCCGACGAGGCGCGAGACGGCGTGCTTCTCCATGTACTCGCTCATGTCGATGCGGATCATCGCGTCGTCATCGCCGAAGAGGAACTCGGCGAGGGTGCGCGCGAGCTCGGTCTTGCCCACGCCGGAGGGGCCGAGGAAGATGAACGAGCCGGTCGGGCGCTTGGGGTCCTTCAAGCCGGCGCGCGAGCGGCGGATCGCCTTGGAGATGACCTCGACGGCGGGGTGCTGGCCGATGACGCGCTTGTGCAGTTCCTCCTCCATGCGCATCAGCTTCTGCGTCTCGGCCTCGGTCAGCTTGAAGACGGGGATGCCGGTCCACATCGAGACGATGTCGGCGATCTCCTCCTCGCCGATCGAGGGGCGCTCGCCAGACTCGCCGGCTTCCCACTCTTCCTCGAGCTCGCGTTTTCTGTTCGTGAGCTTGCGCTCCTGATCGCGCAGCGCGGCGGCCTTCTCGAACTCCTGAGCCTCGATCGCGGCCTCCTTCTCGCGACGCGTGGTCTCGACTTCGGTCTCGAGCTCGCGGTTGGCGGGCGGGGAGGTCATCGACTTGATGCGCATGCGCGAGGCGGCCTCGTCGATCAGGTCGATCGCCTTGTCGGGCAGGAAGCGGTCGGAGATGTAGCGGCTGGCGAGTTCGCCGGCGGCGCGCAGCGCCTCGTCGGTGATCTGCACCTTGTGGTGCTGCTCGTAGCGGTCGCGCAGCCCCTTGAGGATC
>DATMPZ010000030.1:0-6499 GCA_035567335.1 Solirubrobacteraceae bacterium | reverse complement strand
CAGCGACAGCGACACGACCATGCCCACCGCGATAGTCACCGGATCGGGCGGGCTGGTCGGCTCGGAGTCGGTGTCGCGGTTCGTGGCGCTCGGCTACGACGTGATCGGCGTGGAGAACGACATGCGCGCGTCGTTCTTCGGTCCGGAGGCGTCGACCGCGCGCATGACCGCCGCGCTGCTCGCGCGCCATCCCGACGCGTTCACCTCGCTCGATATCGACATCAGCGACCGCGCCGGGCTCGAGCGCCTGTTCGCACAGCACGCCGGCGAGATCGAGCTCGTGATCCACACCGCCGCCCAGCCCTCCCATGACTGGGCCGCCTCGGACCCTCATACAGACTTCGCCGTCAACGCGCTCGGCACGCTCAACCTGCTGGAGGCCGCCCGCGCCCACGCCCCCGGTGCGACGTTCGTGTTCTGCTCGACCAACAAGGTCTACGGCGACCTGCCCAACGCGCTGCCGCTGCTGGAGCTGCCCACGCGCCTGGACCTCCCCGAGGATCACCCCTACCACGCGGGCATCGACACGACGATGTCGATCGACCGCTCCACCCACTCGCTGTTCGGCGTCTCCAAGACCGCCGCCGATCTGCTCGTGCAGGAGTACGGCCGCTACTTTGACATGCCCACCGTCTGCTTTCGCGCCGGCTGCCTCACCGGCCCCAACCACGCGGGCGCGCGCCTGCACGGGTTCCTGTCTTATCTGATGCGCTGCACGGTCAGCGGCGAGCCCTACACCGTGCTCGGCTACGGCGGGCGGCAGGTGCGCGACAACATCCACTCCGCCGACCTCGTCGCCGCGTTCGAGGCCTTCCATCGCGACCCCCGCCCGGGCGGCGCCGTCTACAACATCGGCGGCGGGCGCGCCTGCAACTGCTCGATGCTGGAGGCCATCGACCTCTGCCAGCGCATCGCCGGACGGGAGCTCGACTGGACGCTCGACGACCGCCCTCGGATCGGCGACCACCGCTGGTGGATCTCAGACCTGCGCCCGTTCATGAGCGACTACCCCGACTGGACGCTCACGCGCGGGCTGGAGGACATCCTGCGCGAGCTCCACGACGCGAACGCCGAGCGCTGGCTCGCGGGGGAGTGATCGGTCAGTCGAATAGGGCTTCGACCGCGGCCATAAAGCTGCGTGCCAGCTCGATCGCGCGGCGCGCCTCGCCCGCCGGCGCGAACCACGCGTCGTAGTCGGCCTGCTCGCGCTCGGGCTGAATCTTCTGGACCTCGGCGGCGAGGGCCGCATCTATCTCACCGCTCTCGACGAACGCGCCGCGGAACTCGTGCCAGGTTCCCTTGTGGGTCTTGGGAGAGGCGTCTCGCTCGCTGAGCGCAGCTCTGGCTGTGTAAAGCATCGCGTAGTAGGCGGCACTCAATGCAGTGGATGGGTCCTCCTCGACCGCCACCTCGGCGGCGGCGAGCCGTCGCCGCGCCGCCTCTAGAAACTCGTCCGATCGAGGGCTCACAGCTCTCCACACAAAACGATCTTGTCGCGGTCCACCTCCGCGACGAAGAAGGAGCGAATCTCACGACGCTGCGCCAGCCAGTTCGGGGTGTGGACGTGGATCGAGAACGACCACGGAAGGGCGTCCATACCCAGCTCGTGGGCCACATCGTCGAGTACTCCGCGCACTCTCATGCGCCCGTCCCAGGAAGCATCATCGACGAACACCAGCACATCCACGTCCGAATATTCGGACGGCGTTTCCCCGCGTGCGCGCGAGCCGAACAGCCATATGCCGTGCAGCTCGCTTCCCAGGCGTAGGCGCAGCTCATCCACGAACCGATCGAGCAGTACCTGCTCGTCCGCTCGCAGCGACGCCTCGGCTAGAGCGGTCATACCCCCAATTTAGGGGGTGTGTCTCGGCGGCGCAACTCGCACGCCTCGCTGCCCTCCACCACGACTGCCGCGACCGCATCTGGGCCGACATCCAGGCCGGCGGTCCATAGCCTGGGCCTCGTCTTCTCCTCGGCCGTAGCCGACCCCCCGGTCAACCCCGTCCCGAGGCACTTGACCGTCGCCTCGCGCGTGGTCCATGTCCGCAGGAACTCGGCCGTGTAGCGCTCGCGCGCATGCTCGATGTCCACGCCCACCTCGCGTCCGGCGCTCACCGCCACGAGCATGAGCTCGCCAGAGTGCGACAGGTTGAAGCGCAGATCCGACTTCCTGCCCGGTGCGGACCTCCCCTCCACGTGGTCCCGCAATCCGGGCTTCCCATGCGGCCCCGGCTGGAACCGCAGCTCGCGCGGGTCGGCGTCCAGGTAGCGGGCGAGCAGCGCACGCAGGATTCCGCGCGAGCGCGCCCACAACGCTCGCTTGCGCGCGGGCACGATCCGCGCGGCGCGCGCTCGCTCCTCGGCGCACAGCAGGTCCGAGAGCCCGTCGTCCATCGCTCGGCCCAGGTCCACGCGCCACACGTCGACTACGCCCCGGAGCGCGCACACGCGCCCAGGATCGCGCGCGCTTGGCAAACTAACTGCCATGGGCCACACCTTAAGGGTCCTCGCCCCGATATCTGCCGGGATTGAGGCCGCCGTTCCGCGGCGTCAGACGCCACCCACGATGCTCGACGTACAACCAGCACGCCTGCGCTCGTGTTCGGCGTCTGCCATCCACGGCCCGACCCCCTCAACCCACCATCTATCGTGACAAGAACCCTAGAGCGTCTGCGCGAGCGCACCAACGGCTACACGCTCACCCCGGCTCAGTACGCGATCGTGGCCTACGCCGCGCTGGTGGCGCTCACGCTGATCGTGCTCACCGGCGCGGCGGTGCGGCTGACGGGCTCGGGCCTCGGCTGCCCCACGTGGCCGAAGTGCTATGGCAACGTCTACCCGCCGCTGAACACCCACGCGGTGATCGAGTTCTCCAACCGGCTGCTGACCGTGCCCGTGTCGATCGCGGCGGGCCTCGCCTGGCTGGGGGCGCTGCGCCGCCGCCCCTACCGGCGCGAGCTTACGTGGCTGGGCGGGCTGCTGCCGCTGGGCGTGATCGGCCAGGCCGTGCTCGGCGGGTTCACGGTGCGCGGCGCGCTGGATTACGGCTGGGTGATGGGCCACTTCGCGCTGTCGATGCTGATCCTCGCGGCCGCTGTTGCGCTCGTGTGGCGCGCCACGCGCGTACCGGATGACGAGCCCTCGCCGGATGTCGCCCGCGAGCCGGTGGACGCGACGCTCGTGTGGTCGGTCCGCGCGCTCGTAGCGCTCGGCGCGCTGACGATCTTCGCGGGCACCGCGGCCACCGCCGCGGGTCCGCACGCGGGGGGCTCGCCCGGCCAGAGGATCAATCGCCTGAACATCGACGGGCGCGGCACGATGGACTTCGTCATCCACCGCCACGGCGAGATCGCGCTCGTGTTCGGGCTGGCATCGCTCGCCGTGTGGTGGCTGGCGCGTAGCCGGCGCGCGGCCGACCCGGCGCTGCGGCGGGCGCTCACCGTGCTGTGCGTGCTGATCGCGCTGCAGGGCGTCGTCGGGCTCGACCAGTACGAGACGCACCTGCCGACTGAGCTCGTGTGGGTGCACGTCGGGCTGGCCAGCCTGGCGTGGCTGGCGACCCTGTGGGCGGCCCATGCGGCCGGTCCCGCGGCGCCCGTGGCGCAGCCTGCGCAGGAGCGTCGCGTGGCTGCGCGGGCGCGAATCTCGGCCTGAACCGGCTCGCCGGAGGGCCTGGCGCGCGCCGCCGGCGAGGTGGCGCCATAGGCCCCGCAGGCGCGAATTTTCGGCGCAGATGGGGCAAAACGCGGCGAAATGAGCATCGCAAGGAGGCTCAATCCCGGAAATTAGGGGTTCTATCGGGACCAAATCCAACAGTTGACCGTGTCGTCGTCCTGTCCAGCGGTTAGCCTGCTGTCAGCAACGACACCCGAGAAGGGAGTGCCATGACCAAGAACGAGCTGGCCGACAAGGTCGCGGGGAAGACCGGAATGGCCGCGAGCCACGCGCGCGAGGCCCTGGAGGCCGCGATCGATGCGGTAACCGACGAGCTGGCTGCCGGGGGTGAGGTCGCGCTGGCCGGCTTCGGCAAGTTCAGCGTCAGCCACCGCGCCGCTCGCCAGGGACGCAACCCGTCCACCGGCGAGACGATCAACATCGCAGCCAGCAAGGCGGCGAAGTTCTCCGCGGCGAGCGCACTGAAGAAGCGTCTGAACCCGTAGGAGCAGGATGGACGACGAGCGGCGTCAGGCGCGTCATGAGGCTCGCCGTCGCGAGCCGGCGCGCCGCCGTCGCCGTGCGCTTGCCGTTGTCAGCCTGCTGCTCGTCGCGGGCGCGGTCGCCGCGGTGGTGAGCCTCCGCGGCGGCGGGAGCTCGGCGTCCTCGGGCGCCGGCTCCGCGACGAAGGGAGCGGGCGGGCCGCGCGGCTTCACCGCGACAGCGGGCTCGGCGACGAGCGATGCCGCTCACGGTACGGTGACGGGTACGGCGACCGGCAGGCCGGGCGGCGAACGCGTGCCGATCCTGATGTATCACGTGATCAACTCGCCGCCGGCGGGGGCGCCGTTTCCGGGGCTGTATGTGCAGCCGAGCGAGTTCGCGGCGCAGATGCAGGCGCTGGCGAACGCGGGGTATCGCGCGATCACCCAGGATCAGATGTGGGCGTACTGGAAGCGCGGCGTACCGTTGCCGGCCGGGGGGAAACCGATCGTCGTGAGCTTCGACAACGGCTACCAGTCGCAATACTCGAACGCGCTGCCCGTGCTGCGCCGGCTGGGCTGGGTCGGCGACGAGAACATCCAGCTGACGGGACTGCCCCCTTCCCAGGGCGGTCTCTCGCAAGCCCAGGTCAAGGGCTTGGTGGCGGCCGGCTGGGAGCTCGACACGCAGGGCGTGAGCCACGCCGACCTGATCGCTCTGAACGCGACGCAGCTCGCCGAACAGGTCGCCGGCTCGCGCAAGACGATCCAGCAGCGCTACGGCGTGCCCGTGAACTGGTTCTGCTACCCCTCCGGCCACTACGACGCGACGGTGATCGCGGCCGTCAAAGCGGCGGGCTACACCGGCTCGACGACGGTCGTCCCGGGCTGGGCGGGCCCGGAAAGCGATCCCTACCGCCTGCCGCGCCTGCGCGTGCTCGGCGGCACCAGCCCCGAAGCGCTGCTCAGCGAGCTGCAGTCGATCCGCAGCGATCAGCCGCCACCGGCGTCTTACTCAGGCTGAGGTCGGCAGCAGCCACGAGAACTGTCATTGCGCCCCTGACGCGCGAGAGCCAAGCAGGTCAAGGACGCAAGGAGCGTGGCGTACTACGTACGCGAGCGACTGAGGACGCAGACATGCGCCGGCTATCGCGCGTCAGCCGCAGCCGGTGTTGTTGCCGCACGAAGAGCACGTGTAGCAGGAGCCCGTGCGCTGCATCATGCCCCCGCACTGGCTGCACGCCGGGCCGAGGTCGAGCCCCTGCATGCGCGCGGGGACGACCGGCGGGGTGTCGGTCAGCGCCGCGGTGGCGGGGATGCCCGTGCCGCCGTTGCCGGCCGGCGCCGCGGGCTCGGCGGGATGCGCGGCGCTGGGGCCGGCGGTGTCGGAGGCGATCGCCGACTGGGCGGCCTCCTGGGCGGACTTGCGGGCGCGGACCTCTGGCGTGAGGATGCCGAGGCCCTCCTGGGCGTCGACGTCGAGGAAGCGCGAGGCGAGCCAGCGCATGATGTAGTCGGGCATCGACTTGGCGAAGGGGATCTCGGGGTTGCCGGTGATGCCCTCGGGCTCGAAGCGCATGTAGCTGAACTTCTGCACGAGCGTTTCCAGCGGCACGCCGTACTGCAGCGCGATCGAGATGGCGGTCGCGAAGGAGTTCATCATCCCGCGCAGCGTCGAGCCCTCCTTGCCGATGTCGGTGAGGAAGATCTCTCCTACGGAGCCGTCCTCGTACTTGCCGGCGGTGATGTAGCCCTCGTGGCCGCCGATGGAGAACTTGTGGGTGATCGATTCCCGCTCGCGAGGCATGCGCTTGCGCTTTGGGCCGACCTCGGACAAGGCTTTGCTGACCGCCGCCTCGACGAGCTCGTCCACATTGGCCGTTGCGGGCGCGTCCTTCTGGGCATCTGTGCGCAGCGCCTGGGCGGTCTTGGAGCCGTCGCGGTAGATCGCCAGCGCCTTGACGCCGAGGCGCCACGCCTGGGTGTAGGCGTCGGCGATGTCCTCCACGGTCGACTGGAGGGGAAGGTTGACGGTCTTGGAGATGGCGCCCGAGATGAACGGCTGCACGGCGCCCATCATCCGGATGTGCCCCATGTGGGAGATCGCGCGCGCGCCGACGGCGACGTCGAACACGGGCAGGTGCTCATCGGCGAGAGCGGGGGCGCCGATGATCGTGCCGTGCTCGGCCAGGTGGGCCTCGATCTGCTCGATCTGCTGCTCGGAGTAGCCGAGCGTCTGCAGGGCGAGCGGGACGGTGCGGTTGACGATCGTCATCTGCCCGCCGCCGACGAGCTCCTTGAACTTCACGAGCGAGAAGTCGGGCTCGACGCCGGTCGTGTCGCAGTCCATCAGGAAGCTGATC
>DATMPZ010000029.1:0-50156 GCA_035567335.1 Solirubrobacteraceae bacterium | reverse complement strand
TGGCTATACAGCTACGCCTGGTTATACAGCTACGCCGCTACCTCGCAAGGCAACACACGCGTAGTGAACATCGCGGCGCGTGGTAAGTACAGCTACGCCGCTACCTCGTATTGCAACACACGCACAGTGGGCTTGCCGGATAGATGCCAGTTACGGAACATATCTTTACGGAGTCGCGGGCCGGCCGTACCGGCCGGCAAGATATGTAAGCGGCGATTTGACGCACCAGTCCCTGCTCCGCGCGCGTGATTACATGGATTAACCAACCCGAGCTCCTCGTCGGTGAACTCGAAGTCATCGGCAATCGATATCTGCCCGGCCAGCGGCCCGTGTGCCGCCGAGAACCTCGCGCCAGGACTAACGCGCATACCTCGAATCCAAGCCAGACCAAGGGTCCTAGTCCCGCTTCCCCCGTCCATACAAGAACTTGAACACCCCCGCCAGCAAGCGCGAGGTGCGCCGCTTGTACGGGTACATGTGCGGTTCGCGCTTGAGCGCCAGCTTGGGCGTGACGACTAGGGCCTGCTGGGAGCAGTACTTGCGAATCCCCCCCGCGCCGTGGCGCGAGCCCAGACCGGACGCCTTGGCGCCGCCCATCGGCAGCTCGAGCACGGTGTAGTTGATCATCGCGTCGTTGACGTTCGCCGCGCCGACCTCCAGACGCCGCGCGATCTGCTCGCCGCGGGCGACGTCGCGTGAGAAGACCGAGGCGCCGAGGCCGTAGGGGGAGTCGTTGGCCAGGCGCACGGCCTCCTCGGCGTCGGCGACCTTCATGATCGGCAGCGTCGGCCCGAAGGTCTCCTCGGTCATGCACTTCATCGTGTGATCGACGTCCACGAGCACGGTCGGCTCGTAGAAGCGCCCCGCGCCGCCAGAGACGGCGTGGCCGCCGGCGAGCACGCGTGCGCCCTTGTCGATGGCGTCGGCGACGTGCGCTTCGATCGTCTCCAGCTGCGGCGGAAAGGTGATCGCGCCGACCTCGACCGAGCCCGGCCCGGCCGGCGCGCCGACGCGCAGCGCGCGCACTTTGTCGGAGACTTTCGCGACGAACTCGTCGTAGGCGGGCTCCTCGACGTAGACGCGCTCGATCGAGATGCACGTCTGGCCGGCGTTCTGCATCGCGTAGTAGGTGGCGAAGTTCGCCGCGCGCTCCAGATCGGCGTCGGAGAGGACGATCATCGGGTCCTTGCCGCCGAGCTCGAGCGAGGCCGGGATCAGGCGCCGCGCGGCGGCTTCGGCGACCTTGCGGCCCGTGCGCGTGGAGCCGGTGAACATGATCATGTCCACCTCCTCCACGAGCGCCGCGCCGGTTTCGCCGCGGCCGGTGGCGATCTGCAGCACGTCGTCGGGCAGCCCGCACTCGCGCAGGCCCTCGGCCATCAGCAGGGAGGTCAGCGGCGTGACCTCGGAGGGCTTGAGGATCACGCTGTTGCCGGCGGCCAGGGCGGGGATGCAGTCGCCGAAGGAGTTCGTCAGCGGATAGTTCCAGGGTCCGATCACGCCGATCAGCCCCAGCGGGCGGTAGCGCAGCGTGAGCTTCTTGCCCTTGACGAGCAGCTGCCCGGACTTGACGCGCTCGTCGGCCAGATACTCGGGCGCGTTCTTGGCCCAGAACCCGAACGCGTTGCCCGCGTAAGAGATCTCCGCGAGCGAGGCGTCCTCGAAGGTCTTGCCGGTCTCGGAGACGATCGTCTCGATCACCTGCGCGGAGTTGTCCATCAGCCACTTCTGCGCGCGCGAGAGGATGCGCCCGCGCCCCTCGAAGCCGTACGCCTCCCAGGCGGGCTGGGCGATGCGACCGCGCCGCGCCATCTCCGCGACGGCGGCCGCGCCGAGGTCGGGCACCGTGCCGGCGGTCTGCCCGGTGGCGGGGTTCTCGACGGCGATCTCCTCGCCGGAGTGCGCGACGCCGTTGTGGGCCTGGTGTAGCTGCTCGACGGTAGCCATCTCGAAAAGTCCTCCCTCATTCGCTGGGTAACAAAGAGGCTACTCCTGTTTGGGCTTCTGTTCCGGACGGTGCATGCACCGTCCGGCGGAGCCGTACATGTACGGCTCCGGGAAACGCCGCATGCGGCGTTTCCACCGACCGGCGCATGCGCCGGTCGGGCCAGGGTCGCATGCGACCCTGGCGCCCGTGCCGCATGCGGCACGGGCCACCCATCGCGGCTCTACTCCGACAGCTCGACCGTCGTGATCCCGATCGGCTCGGTCGGCCGGTCACCCCCGTCGGTCGGCACGCCCTCCAGCTTGTCCACCACGTCCATGCCCTCGCTGACCTGCCCGAACACGGTGTGCTTGCCGTCCAGCCACGGGCAGGCGTCGGCGGTGACGATGAAGAACTGCGACCCGTTCGTGTTCGGCCCGGCGTTGGCCATCGCCAGCGCGCCGCGGACGATCTTGTGCGGGTTGATCTCGTCCTCGAACGTGTATCCGGGCCCGCCCGTGCCGGTCCCCTGCGGGCAGCCGCCCTGGATCATGAAGTCCTTGATCACACGATGGAACGTCAGCCCGTCGTAGTAGCCCTCGGAGGCGAGCTTGCGGAAGTTCTCGACGGTCTTCGGCGCGTCGGCGTCGAACAGCTCAAACGCGATCGCGCCCTCGCTCGTGTGCATGGTGGCGGTTGACATCGGTATGCAGACCTCCTCGCTCGGGTGAGCGCGCCACGATAGCGCCGCCCCTCACCGTTCAGCGCCGAGGGCGCGCTGGACCTCCTGTCCCCTGCCGGTGAGCGTCCAGGCGTTGGACTCCCCCTTGGGCTGTCCCGCGCCACTGTTGGCGATCAGGCCGAGCTTTGAGAGGCGGCCGAGGAGCTTTGAGATCTGGCCCTGGTCGTGGATGCCCGCGCCCTCCCCCACCCGCCGGTTCGACGCACCCGGCTCGGCCGCTATGACCGCGAGCACCATCAGCGTGCGGTAGGTCAGGCGCATGTCCAACCCCTCCAGGGGATCGCGCGGCGCGCTCCCGCGACGACGACCGTTGCGCGCGCCCGCCGCGGCACGCCCGGAGGCCGCTGATGCCTGGCGGCGAGAACCCTTCGGTACCGGGCGCGCGAGCTCTCTGGCCGCGGTGGCCTGGCCGAGGTAGGGCAGCACGATCATCCCCATCAACGGGTTCAGCAGCTCCGGCAGCGGGCGAGGGTCGTCCGGTTGTGTCATCCGCGCGTGGATCACCGCCAGCACCGCTCCCACCGTTCCCTCCGCCGTCAACGGCAGCGAGGACGATGTCAACGACGGCGAGGAAACCCTCCCGCGCCTGCCCTTGGCTTCGCCGCGTCCCCGATCGACGATCTCCGCGAGAGTCTCGAGCACCAGCGCGCGCCGCTCCAACACCTTCAGGCCGGCGCCGAGCGCATCCACGACCAGCAGCCTCCCGAGCGCCGGCTCCTCCTCGAAGAACACCAGCAGCGCGCCCAGACCCGCCCTGATCCGCTCGCGCCACGCGGAGGACACCCTGTCGGACACGGCCGACGCCGACGCTGCCTCGCGCGCGATCTTGCTCGCGCGCTCCACCGTCTCCTCGAACACCGCCAGAAAGCAGTCCTCGCAACCGGAGAACAGTTCGTAGAACGTGCGCCGCGACACCCCCGCGCGCTTGACGACCCGCGACACCGTCGTCGCGCTCACGCCCTGCTCGGCCACCACCCGCACCATCGCCCCGAGGATCCGCGCGCGCTGCACCTCGCTGACCTGCACCGCGCCCTCCCGCGACGAGCACGACCGCCGGCGCACATCCCGAGACGACGACCGCGACCGCAGCATCGCCGTCCCGCTCATCACTTCCTCTTCCTGCTCGGCCCATACCTCCTGTGCGCCGCGTGTTCGCAGGTGGCGCGCTTGGCCTTGCTCCTGTCTTTGTGGCAGACCCTCAGCGCCGCGGCGAGCTTCTGCGCACGGGTCAGCGCCCTCTTCTTAGCGCAACCAGTGACGCCCACGGGGGTGCTCTGATGGATCGCCATCCCGTTCTGTGCCACGAATTCGGTCGGCATCGCGAGCTTTGACGCGCACAGGTTGCCGTTGGCGGTCAGCGCGGAGTAGGGACCCTGGGGCAGCGTCAGTTCAAAGGAGGTGACGGGCTGGTCGGGAACCGTCTTGAACGTGCTCGATGTAATCCCCGCTTTGCTGATGAACGTGTCGCCGACGAGATCGATCGTGACGCCGTAACCCTGCAACACGACGATCAAGTTCGGGAACGCTTCCCCGCCATTCGAGACGAAATACGCCGGGCCTTCCAGCAAAACAGGAAGCAGCGGCGTGACCGCCCGCGCATGACCCACGACCGACGCCGCGGGACAACCAGCAGGATTCGACTTGAACTGCGCCGCCGTACACGCCCTCTGCAACGTCGTCAACCGCGACGGCAACTGCCTGGGCAAATCCACCCTGACCCTCGCTATGTTCGCCTGCGAACCAAACGGCGCCCTGGGATAGGCAAGCTTCACGCTCAGGCTCGCCCCGTTCGCTTTCGACGTTTTCCCAGACGTGGAGACCGTGAACTTGGGCGTGAACTTCAGCGTCGCGCAGTTGGTGACCTGGAAGGGGACCGCGAGGGTGGAGACGGCGCCTTCGGTGCTCTGCAGGCTCCCGGTGATCGCCATGTTGGCGCAGCTGGTCGGGTTGAACGTGAAGCCCGGGCGGGTGATCGTGACGTTCACGTGCTTGATCTGCAGGGGGATGCCCTGGATGATCGTGGGGATCTTGTAGGGGCCGGTGTCGTCGGTCGTGATCGTCAACGCCGCCGTGGTGGGATCGACGTCGATCTTGGCGCGCACGACGACGCAGTCACACGCGGTGCTTTTCTCCAGATCGAACGGGCCCGCCTTCGCGGGGTTGACGATCGACAGGCCGAACGGGGCGCCCTTGTAGGGCCCGGTGATATACACCCGGCCGCCCTTGACGCTGAACGGCGTGGAGCCCACACCAACGCTGACCGTCGTTTCCCCGATCAGGCTTTCCGCGCCACAGGTGCCTTCGTCGCCCTGCTGTTCGCCGCAGAGCTTCACGTCGGAGAGCAGGCCCGACAGGCCAGAGGGCATGTGCAGCTGGATCCCCTGCAGCGTCTGCTGGCCGTCCTCGCGGGACATGGTCGTCGTGAACG
Source organism: Solirubrobacteraceae bacterium (assembly GCA_035567335.1). GTDB lineage: Bacteria > Actinomycetota > Thermoleophilia > Solirubrobacterales > Solirubrobacteraceae > Palsa-744. The sequence continues at coordinate 45,062 of DATMPZ010000029.1, read as the reverse complement.
GCGTGAACGCCCCAGCCTGAATATTCGTCGAACCGGCTGTGAGGCTGGGCGCGAATGGGAGCGGGTTTGCGCACGCCGCGCCGCCGGGACCGGAGGCGATGTTGAACGTCGAGGACGGTTGCGCCGGCGCGTTCCCCGACCATGGCGCGATCGAGGAGGTCGTCGTATACGCCCCGCACAACGCCGGGGTCCCCAACGGCGCCCTGGAGCCACCGAAGAAATGCAGCTTCAAGTCTTCGAACGGCAGCTGCGGCGTGTTCTTGAACGTCGAGACCAACTGGCCAGTCACGGGGTCCGGTTTCACTTCCCCCGCGAGCTTCACGAGCACACCCGACACCGGGTCGTGCGCGACGATATACAGCGCGACGAGGCTCCCGAACGGGTTCGCGTTCTGCGCCGCCAGATACGCCGCGCCGACAAGCGGATCCGGAAGCAACGGCGTGTGGATTTCGACGGTGCCGACCTTCGCCGATTCCGGACAGGTGATGGGCTCGGGGGTTTCCAAGCCGATTTCGCCAAGGCCGCACGCCGACAGGCCATCCGCCGCCGCCGGGTTCAACGTCACCCCAGCCGGCAGCGCGACCGTCGTGTCCTTCACCGTCGCCTGCGCCACCCCGTTCGGGCTCAAGCCCGCGTCCTGCGGCACATGAATCCCGACCGTCAACCCCGTCGGGGTGCTCCCCGCGGGCGCATCAGGGCTGACCGCGATCGACGGTTCAAAGCTCAAACGGTTGCACCCATCCAGACCGAGCGGCGACCCGAACGTGTCCTGGAGGTTGTATTCGATGCTTCTGGGCACGCTCGGTTCGGCCCACGAGAATACCGCCAAGCTAGTGCTCCACGGCGTCGAACAAGACGTCGGCAGCGTCAGCAACGGCGGCGTGCTCGACGCCCCAAGCGGCTGGCACGGACCGTTCCCGAGAACACCGAAGTACAGACAGTTCCAGCCCCGCGCGCTGTCGTGTCGCGGATCACCCGGCACACCCCAGAACGTGACCTGAGCACCGATGAACTCCGCGGCCTGTGAAATGTTTCGCACCGTGACCACCACACCGTAGTCGCCGCCCGTCCGCACGGACGTGTCCAGCAGCACCGGGATCCCGAAAACAACGAACCCAAAGCGGGCTGGCTCGCCCACCTGCGGTTCAATATTGTAGAGCGGGACGGGCACCGTAATCGGGCTGGGGAAGATGCTCGGCAGCAGGATCGCGACGTCCGCCACGCCGATCGCCGCGTCCAGGGGACACGCGTTCCCGAAACTGCCCGTCACTTCAGAAAACTCGCCCGACGGGCACTTCGGGACCGCCGTCGGGTTACCCACCAGCCCCGGCGGCAGGCTGAAACGCAGATCCTTGGCGAGCGACACGACTTTCACGCCCCCAGACACCAGCGTCTGGTTCAGGTTGAGCGTCGAGGTCAACTGGAACGGGTGCGAGCCAGCCTGCACATCCGGAGCGCCACCAAAAGCTTCCGGGTTCAACTCATACGTTTCCACGCCGAAGGCTGGAGCCGCCCCGATATTCAACCGCTGCCTGAAGACGGCTGGCGGCGCGCCGCCACCCACGACCGCCGCTTCAGCGACAGCACCCGACACCGCCCCCGGTTCGACCCTCACCGTGAGCGTCATCGCGACCGTCAGGTACGGCGGCACGCCGTTTTCAAAGCGGCACGACACCCTTTCAAGCGAGCATTCACCGCTGCCGAAGTTCCCCGCCGGGCCCACACCGCCCGAGATCCCGACAGCCACGACCCCCGCCGGGAGCTTGTCCGTGACAGTGATCGGCGAGCTCGAACCGTTCGCTTCGCCATCCCCGAGATTCGCTGCCGTCACCACGACGCGACCAAAACCACTCTGCGGAAGCGTCGACGGGATCGCCGTCCCGCCTATCCGCCACCACGGCGCGCCACTTTCAGCGAGCGCAGGGACGGCACCCGCCGCCAACCAGAGCACGAACCCGACACATACTGCAACACCCCTACTAGACCGCATCATGATCACCTGCCGTCCTTGCCTGTCGCCGTGGCCCTGCGCGACTGCTTCACCGGATAGCGCTTCCTTGCCTGGCGTTCGCACACCGCCATCGCCTTCCTCGATCGCTTGCGATGGCACGCCCGCAACGCCAGGGCGCGCTTCTGCGTCGCTGTCAACGGCCTCGACGTCACGACAGGCGCCGGGGGCGCGACAAGCACGTTCCCCGCGCCGGAAAACGTCGCGCTAGCGGGCGCACCGAAGATTTCGGGCTGCGGCGTGGGTGCGCTCTTGCACGAGTCGCCGCTCGAGCATTCCACCGGCGTCGCCGGCGCGTTCGTGCACGGTACCGCCGTCGAGCACACGTGCGCGTCATACACGTCCAGGCTCGAGTCGTAATCCTGCGAAACCAGCCGCGACGCCGTCAAAAAGAACACATCTTCGGCTTCATGCCCACCCGGGCCCTTACCGCTCACGTCGAGCAACCCCGATTCCTGACCGGAGGTACCCGACGAGATCAACGAGACACAACCACCGGACCTCCCACAGTTACCGACACCTTCCGGCTCATACTCATACACGTCGGCCGTGCCGTTCGTGTCCTCCCCCACCAACGAGTCATAGCTGTCGAAGAACAGCCGTCCATCATTCGTCAGATACCGGGACTGGTACAGGACATAACTCAGTTCCCCGGCCGACCCGGTCGCCGTCCAGGCGGGTATCGCGGCCGCCAGCCGAGATCCACGCCACAACTGCTGCCGGACGATCAGCGGTGATCCTTCGGACTCCCCGACAGGACGCGCACCAGTCGGGTTGCACGACACGCAGCGCAAACGCTCAGTCACCTCGTCGTAAGCGAACACCTCCTCGTCACGCTGCCCAGTCTTCGCGTCACGATTATCGTAACCCGTCAAGCTCCCAGCCGACATGAACGCCAGATAACGGCCATTCGGAGAAACCCGCGAAGCCATCTCGTCCGGAGAGGAACCACTCGACGGGTGTTCGGGCCGTCCCGCCCCCCACGCATTTCCGTCTTCCGGGGACAACACGGCCACCAGCCGCGGCGACGACCATTGCGAGCCAGTCGCTGACACGACATAGAGATTGTCCTTACCCGCTTCCGCGCCACTCGCCAACACACCGGTGGCCACGAAATACACGATCGACCCGTCTTCGCTGGCGCCCAACACCATGTCCTGCACGTTCGACGGTTCTTCGCCATTGCGATCAACCGACAGATCCGTCAAGGAACCGGCGCCCGTGTCATACATATACAGGTCGCGCGGCCCTTCTCCGGATTCCGTGGGTTTCAGATTCGAATCAGCCGTCAACGGCTGACCCTCAACAAAGAACACTCTCGACCCAGTGACACTCGCGGTCTCGAATTTCGGTTCGACGTGCAGCGTCTGCGGCATACCCGGCGCCGGCGCATCGACCTGCACAGTCCTACCGGCCGCGATGTCGCGCATATACAGGGGCCCGAACCCCCGTCCGGAGCTAGATTCAGTCCAAAAGGCGCGGGAGCCGTCCTGCGACAATGCACCCCTGATGTCGACGCCGCTCGTGCCAAGGACTGCGCCAGGAGTGGCCGCACCATCCGGCAGCACGTTCACAAGCGTCAGCCGGCCAGCCACCCACTCGTAGATGTTCCTCCCACCGTCTTTTTCGGGCCGCGTCGTAGCGTTGCTCGTGAGCGCGTATCGAGAGCCCAACAGGACGTGCGAGAGGTCAGGCGTGCCGGTAAGGACCGAAACCCCTGAGCCTATGCCGAACCTGGTCCCAGCAGGCACGTTACCCGCGGTCACGAGCGGGAGATAGGTGCCCGTGCCGTTATCGCGCACATACGGCGTGGGTTCCGTTGCCTCGGGCGACAGCAACGTTTCACCCGGCGGTTCGACGAGCGCTTGCGACAGGTCAGGAGTAAAATAGCGGTACTCGTCGCCCGCTGAAGTGCTAGTCGCCACACTGGTCGGGGTCGCGACATCTTCCGTCGACCAACCGGCCGGCCCACGACGCGAGGTCACCTGGGTCTTGATCACCGGGCTCGGGTTCCCCACCGGTTCCGCGACGATCGGCGCATTCGCAAGATACGCGACCGCACCACCATTTTCGGCGGCCTTACCCAGCCCCAACCAAGGGGGTTCGATCTGGGCGCCGTGCTTGTTCGCGGGTGAGACCAGTTCCCACGACCGGCCGTCTGGTAGCGCGAACCCTTCGCCAGCGGTCTGTGTCGTGAACATCCCATCCGATCCGTACACCGTGCCGAACAGGTTCGTCGCAGTGACACGCACGTGATAGACGGTCTGCGGAAGCAGGCCCTGGGCACGAACGCTCACCGGCTCGACGGTGGTCCCCGCACCGAGATCTCCCGCCGGCACCGGCACGCTCCGGCCATAGGACGTGCTCGTACCGTATTCGAAGCTGAAGGTGGCCTCGGCACCGTCGGGATTCAGCACCGCAGTGAACTGCGCGCCGTCCGAGGAGACATCAGAGACACTTCCTTCGCCGATCGCCACCGGCTCGGGCGTCACGAACGTATGATCGGCACCTTCGTTCGAGCCATTCGCGTTCGTGGCCCTCAGCCGGAAATGATACAGCGTCAACCGTTCAAGCCCCGACACGCTCGCGCTCACATTGACCGGGGCGTTCCCCGGCCCCGGGCTGGCAGAGCACGGCGCCGTCTGCCCATAAGCGGTCGTCGTCCCATATTCGAACACGCACGAGGTCACGGGCACCCCATCGGGATTGACGACACCGTTTACTGTCGCCGAGGTTTCGCCGAAGTTAGATGCCTGTTCGGTGGTCACGTCCGGCACGACGAACGCCGTGAACTCCTCGACCGACTGGCTCACCGCATCGGACGTGTACACGGTCCCAGTCGCAGAGTTGACAGCGACGCCCCCGGCCATGGGTTCGCTCGCGTGCATCTGAGGAAACCCGAACCGCTCAATCAACGAGTCGGATGGAGCATACGCTGCGACGGTCGTTTCATTATCGACATACACATCGCCACTCGACCGGTCAACCGCAACACCCCGGGTATATGCGCCATCCAGTTCTTCCACGAGAAGCGTACCGTCGTTCGTGAACTTCGATAGGACGGTGGCGCCACCGGTTTGTGCGAATGCTCCGATGTAGATATCGCCTTCGGGGTCGATCGCAAGTCCAACATAGTCCAAATTGCCATGATTCGATGTCAGTGACGAGATGCGCAGGTTGAGCGTTGACACGTATCCGTTGACCGACGCGTCATTGAACTCGAACAGGCTCACCTTGCCGTTGGAACTGCTGACCACGCCCTCTACCCACAGCCGCCCGTTCGAGTCGACCGCCACATCAGCCACCCCCGGGTTAGAGGACCCTGTTTCGGATATGAACGGCGAGTCGGCAGAGATCCCGGTGACCTGGCCGATGTAGGTGCCGCTGGCGCTGAACTTATCGACCACGTCATGACCCACGTCCGCGACATATACGTCACCCGCGGACGGGTCGAGCGGACTGGTCGAGTTGTCAACAGCGATCACACCTTCAGGAAACCTTGTCCACGAGAACACCCCCGTAGGGGACGCGCTCCCGTTGAACTGGCCGATGTACGCACCGGTCGCACTGAACTGCTCGACACGCGAGTTCCCCCGATCGACCACATAGACATCGCCCGTCGCGTCATTGACCGCCAGGGCGCCGGGCCGCGAGAGCTGGCCGTTACCCGAGCCTTCGCTGCCGAATTCGGCGCTGAAGACGTGCTTGCGCTGGGCGAGCGCGGGGGCGCTCCAGAGCGCCAGCCCAGCCACCAGCGCACACAGCACGGCCAGCGTCGCCAGGGAAAGCCTACGCGAGCAGCCTTCAGTGAACCATCCCGCGCGGGTTACCGACTCCCGCGAGCGCTGCTCGAGACGGAGGAAATCAGCGGTTAGAAGCGGGGCGCTACTGGGACAAGAGAGAGAGAGAGAGAGAGAGATGTGTCAGCGCTGCTGACGCATCTACCTACAGGCCCAAACGGGCGCGCGTCGATCCCCATCACATCTGTCCCCAAAGAACTCATGCGTAAACCCCTGCTGCCCCTCTTCATGCGATCTGGCTCCCTCTCCGACAATCCCTGCAAAGCGCTTGACATCGATCCAGGAGACCGACCCCAACCTTGATCTTATGTTCGGCACCCCGATCGGAATGCCATTACGAGAGCACTGTACACAGTCGTTCATCACTTGTCAAGGCCCGGCGTCAAAGTCCGTCGCCGCTACCCCGGCTGGGGTGCGCGCCACGACAGCGGGCCTCAGCAGTCGCGGAACGGATTCTCGACTGTGACGCCGGCGTAGTCCTGGCCATCGCTCAGGTCCTCGGAGAGGACCACCTGGCAGTCCAGGCAACGCGCCACCTCGATGATCGCCGCGTCCCAGTAGGAGATGGCGAAGCGCCGCTTGGTGGCGATCGCGGCGAGCATCACGGCGACGGTGTTCTCCTGGACGGGAAAACGCAGGAAGGATTCGACCAGGATGGCCGCCTGCTCGTCGGTCAGGCGATCGGATCGACTCTCGCGGGTCGCCTGGACGTAGAACTCCTGCAGCACCTGGACCGAGAGCGCCACGTCCCTGGACGCGAGGATCTCGTTCGCCCGCGCCGCCTTCGCTCGCTCCTGGGGATCGCGCGAGATCGCGTAGAGCAGTACGTTCGTGTCAGCGAAGCGCACGCTCGTGAACGGCCTCGCGGTCGAGGCGATCACGAGCGCTGAAGCGATCGATCTCGTCCTGGACGCGCCGCTGCTGGGCCTCGAGCCTGGAGAACTCGACGTCGCGATCAGACAGCGAGCCCAGATACCCGGCGACGAGCGCGCTGACCGAGCTGCCCTGCTCAGCGGCGCGAATCCGCGCTGCTCGATAGACGTCGTCGGGAACTGAGACCGTGATGTTCGCCACTACTCAGACCAATGTATCACAGAAACACAACTACTGTGAAACACAGCCCAGCGATTCAACCCGGGACCCGCTCCAGAGTGAGCGCCCGGGGTGGGTGGGTTCCGATCTCGCGGCCGTCCAATGCGCCGATCACGCGGTCGGCCTCGGTCTCGGGGACGGACAAAAAGGAGAAGCGCTCGAGCACGAGCACGTCGCGGACCGCCTCGCCGTCGAGGCCCGCCGAGGAGGTCACGGCGCCGACGATGTCGGCCACGCGCAGCCCCGCCTGACGGCCGCCGCCGAGCATGAGCTTGACGTAGCGCTCGTCCTCGCTGCGCCTGCTGGACACGCGCGGCTTGGAGTGCCGGCGGGGGCGCTCTTTGACGGGGGTCGGCGCGCCCACCGCGCCCGGGAGCCAGGGCTCGATCGACATGCCGATGTGGCGCTCGATCGCCTCCAGCTCGCGCTTCTGGCGATCCTCGACGAACGTGATCGCCCGGCCCGAGCGACCGACGCGCCCGGTGCGCCCGATGCGGTGCACGTACGTGTCCGGCGAGGTCGGCACGTCGTAGTTGACGACGTGCGTCACCGTCGAGATGTCGAGGCCGCGCGCCGCGACGTCGGTCGCCACCAGGATCGGCACGCGCCCGCCCTTGAACGCGAGCATCACGCCGTCGCGCGCGCCCTGGCTCATGTCGCCGTGCAGCGCCCTGACGTTCATGCCGCGGTCGCGCAGCGTGCGGAACAGCTGGTCGCAGCGGATCTTGGTGCGCACGAACACGATCGCCTGGTCGGGCTTCTCCGCGCGCAGGACCTCGACGAGCTTGTCGGGCTTGCCGCGCGTCTCCACGGGAAGCTGGAACTGCGCGACCGTGTCGATCGTCAGCGTCCTCGCCTCGACCTCGATCATGACCGGGTCGTACATGTACTTGTCCGCGAGCTTGCGGATCGGCGGGGGCATCGTCGCCGAGAACAGCGCCGTCTGGCGGCCCGACGGGGTCAGCGAGAGGATTCGCTCGACGTCCTCCAGGAACCCCAGGTCGAGCATCTCATCAGCCTCGTCGAGCACGACGAAGCGGCAGTCGTGCAGCACGAGCGAGTGCCGTGAGATCAGGTCGAGCACGCGCCCGACCGTCCCCACGACGACGTGCCCGCCGGCGCGCAGCTGCGCCTGCTGGGTGCGGATCGGCGCGCCGCCGAACACCGCGACGACGTCCAGGCCGGCGTGCGTGCCGTACGTGCGCAGCGCCTGGGTGACCTGGATGCACAGCTCGCGTGTGGGCGTCAGCACGAGCGCCTGCACCTCGTGCAGCGCGGGGTCGACGTACTCGGCGATCGGCAGCCCGAACGCGGCCGTCTTGCCGGTGCCCGTCTGCGCCTGGCCGATCACGTCGCGACCCGCGAGCACCGACGGGATCGCCTGTTCCTGAATCGGGCTGGGCGACTCGTAGCCCACGTCGCGCAGGGCTTGCAAGGTGCGCTCGGACAGGCCGAGCTCGGCGAACGTCTTGCTCATCGCGCCAGCAGCCTATCCGGCCCGGGGCGCGGCCCGGTTACAACGGTGTGCGGAGACGCCTGCGCCTGCGCGACGATGCCTGGGCCGCAGGCGCCGCTCACGCCGATAGGTCGAGCTCGTGGGTGGCCCATACGCCGCTGGTCGAGCTCTGATTGGTGTCGCCTACGCGGAGGGATCGAGCAGCAGCTTGCCGGTGGTCCGCCGCTCGCGCAGGTCGACGTGCGCCCGGGCGGCGTCTCCCAGCGCGTAGGTTCCGCCCACGACCGCGTGCAGCTCGCCGCGGGCCACGCGGGCGAACAGGTCCTCGAGAGCGCGCGCGAACATCCCCGGCCGGCGTCCCAGGCAGTGGAACAGGTAGAAGCCGACAACGGCGCGCGAGTGGCGCAGCAGCGAGCCCGTCGAGACCCGGCCCGGCTCCTCGGTGGAGATCCCGCACACCACGATCCGCCCAAAGTGCGCGAGCGCGTCGTAGGAGGCCTCGAACGCGGCGCCGCCGGCCATGTCGAACACGACGTCCACGGGCTCGCCCCCGTTCGCCTCGATCAGCCGCTCAGTCAACCCCTCCGGCGCCGGATCGACCGCGACCTCCGCGCCCAGCGAGACGGCGAGCGAGCGCCGCCGCGCGCTGGATGCCGTCCCGATCACGCGCCCGGCCCCGAGCGCGTGCCCGAGCTGAACCGCCAGCGAGCCGACGCCCCCCGCGGCTGAGTGCACGACCACGCTCTCCCCCTCCGCCACGCGCCCGGCCGTCCGATACAGGTGCCACGCGGTCGTTCCCTGCAGGATCAACGCCAGCGCGGTCCCGTCGTCCACCCCGTCGGGGATCGGGAACACGTGCGCTGCCGGCGCGGTCGCGTACTCGGCGTACCCGCCCGTGCCCGTGAGCGCGACCACGCGCTCGCCGGTGTCCCGGCGCACGCCCGCGACCTCGCCGCCGGGCACGAGCGGCAGCGTCGCCCGGCGCACGTAGGAGTTCGTGCGCGTGTGGGTGTCGGCGAAGTTGACCCCCGCGCGCGCGACCTCGATCAGCACCTCGTCCGCGCCCGGCTCCGGTATCGGCAGCTCCGCGAGCCCGAGCACCTCCGGCCCCCCGAACTCGGTCATCTGGATGGCGCGCATGCTTACCACGGAGGCAGCCTATCGATGGCCGACCTTCACCCTGTCCGTCAGCGGGCGGCTCGCAGGAGAGCCGACAAGGTCCAACCGCGGCCGAGACGGTAGGGTCACGCGCCATGTCGATCACCGTTGTCGGTTCAATCGCATACGACTCGGTCAAGACGCCGTTCGGCGAGCGCGAGCGCATGCTCGGCGGCGCGGCGACGCACTTCGCGCTGGCGGCCTCCTTCTACGACCGGGTCCACGTCGTCGGCCCGATCGGCGAGGACTTCGGCGAGGCCGATCTGGACACGATGCGCAGCCGCGACATCGACACCGCCGACATCGAGCGCCTCCCCGGCGACACGTTCTTCTGGCGGGGCGAGTACGGCTGGGACCTCAACTCGCGCGAGACGCTCGACACCCGGCTGGGCGTGTTCGAGGGGTTCCAGCCCAAGCTGTCCGACGGCTCGCGTGCGAGCGAGGTGCTGTTCCTGGCGAACATCCAGCCCGAGCTGCAGCTGCAGGTGCGCGCCCAGTTGCCCGACGCGCGGTTCGTCGCGCTGGACTCGATGAACATGTGGATCGACGTCGCTCGCGACGCGCTCGTGCGGGCGATCGCGCTCTGCGACTGCCTGATCCTCAACGACGCCGAGCTGCGCCAGCTCACCGCCAAGCCCAGCCTCGTGTCCGCCGCGCGCGAGGTCCTGTCCTGGGGCCCGCCCGCCAACCCGCGTGGGCCGCGCATGATCGTCGCCAAGCAGGGCGAGTACGGCGCCGCGCTGATCACCGCGGAGGGGTTCTTCGCCCTGCCCGCGTACCCGCTCGAGACCGTGATCGACCCGACCGGCGCCGGCGACACGTTCGCCGGGGGCCTCGTCGGCTACATCGCCGCGCGCCTGCGCGAGGAGGAGCTCTCCGACGAGCTGCTGCGCCGCGCGATGGCTCACGCCACCGCGCTCGCCTCGTTCAACGTCGAGGAGTTCGGCACCGAGCGCGTCGCGCGGCTGACCGCCGAGGAAATCGCCGCGCGCGTGCGCGAGCTGCGCGAGATCACCCGTTTCAGCGGCGACGGGTAGTACGATCAGCGCATGGATGCGTGGACGTTCGTGTGGCTGATGGTGTTTCTGAAGATCCCGATCGTCGCGCTGTTCCTGATAGTGCGCTGGGCGGTCAACCAGACCCCCGAGACCGAGCCCGGGCAGGACGGCGGCATCGGCCCGCGCCCGAGCCCGCATCGCCCGCACCACCCGCGTTCACGACTGCCGCGCCGGCGCGGCCCGCACGGCGATCCGACCCCCTCGTCCCCGGCGCGTGTCCGCACGCTCGCCGCGCGCGGGCGGCTTGTGCCACGCTGAGGGAGCGCGCTCCGAAGAGCCCGGCGGAAGGGCCTGGGAGACGCAAGTCGGGCTGTGCGAGAATCCTCGCGCGTATGAGCCCCGATGCCCCCTCCCCCGCCTCGGTGCTGTCCGACGGCACGATCGTCAAGCTCGTACAGGAGGGCCGCATCAAGATCGACCCGTGGATGCAGGAGATGGTCCAGCCCGCGAGCGTGGACCTGCGCCTGGGGAGCTCCTTCCGCGTGTTTCACAACCACAAGATCACTGCCATCGACCTGCGCGACCCGCCGCGCGGGCTGACCGAGCAGGTGGAGCCGCCCGCGGGCGAGCCGTTCGTGATCCACCCGGGCGAGTTCTGCCTCGGGCGCACGCTGGAGCACGTGGAGTTGCCCGACGACATCGTCGCGCGGATCGAGGGCAAGTCGAGCCTCGGGCGGCTGGGGCTGATCGTGCACGCCACGGCGGGATTCTGCGACCCGGGCTGGCGCGGCACGCTGACGCTCGAGCTCAACAACCTCACGCGCGTCCCGATCAAGCTCTACCCCGGGCTGCCGATCGCGCAGCTGTCGTTCATGACGCTCGACGCTCCCGCGCGCAAGCCCTACGGGCACGCCGAGCTCGGCAGCCACTACCAGGGGCAGGTGGAGGCCACCGAGAGCCGCTACGGAACCCGTGCATAACGCGCTCATAAAAGCTCGCCCGACTCCCCGGAACCGGCCTGGGATCGCGCATAATCGGGTAGAACCACGACAGGAGAACTCACCATGAGCACCCCCGGGACACACGCGCAGGGACAGGGGTCGTCCTCAGCGGCGGACAACGGCGCAGTGGCGGGCGGATCGCGGGACACGCTCAGCGTGACGGACAACCGCACGGGCGCGACGTATGAGCTGCCGGTCACCGACGGCACGGTGCGCGCGACGGACCTGCGCCAGATCAAGGTAGACCCGGACGAATTCGGGCTGATGTCCTACGACCCGGCGTACATGAACACGGCGTCGTGTCGCAGCGCGATCACGTACATCGACGGCGACGCGGGCATCCTGCAGCACCACGGCTACCCGATCGAGCAGCTGTGCGAGCACTCCACCTATCTCGAGGTCGCCTATCTGCTGATCAACGGCCGGCTGCCGACACAGGCCGAGCTGACGGGCTGGGTGGAGGAGATCACGATCCACACGTTCGTGCACGAGAACGTCAAGGACTTCATGCAGGGCTTCCGCTACGACGCCAACCCGATGGGCATGCTCGTCGCGTCGGTCGGCGCGCTCTCGACGTTCTATCCGGACGCCAACAGGATCCACGACGAGCGCGTGCGCGCGATCCAGATCATCCGCCTGCTCGCGAAGATGCCGACGCTCGCGGCGTTCGCCTTCCGCCACAACATGGGTCAGCCGTACGTATATCCCGACAACGACCTCGATTACGCGAGCAACTTCCTCGGAATGATGTACAAAATGACCGAGCTCTCCTACGCGCCCGATCCGCGACTCGCGCGAGCGCTCGACGTGCTGTTCATCCTGCACGCCGACCACGAACAGAACGCCTCCACGAGCGCGGTGCGCTCGGTCGGCTCCACCCAGGTCGATCCCTACACGGCGGTCGCCGCCGGCGTCGCGGCGCTGTACGGGCCGCTGCACGGCGGCGCCAACGAGGCGGCGCTGCGGATGCTCGCGCGGATCGAGACGGTCGAGAACATCCCCGACTTCCTCGAGGGCGTCAAGGCGGGCAACGAGCGGTTGATGGGCTTCGGCCACCGCGTCTACAAGAACTACGACCCGCGCGCGCGCATCATCCGCAAATACCTCGACGACGTATTCGAGGTGCGCGGCAAGAGCCCATTGCTCGACGTCGCCACCGAGCTCGAGAAGCGCGCGCTCGACGACGACTACTTCACTCAGCGCAAGCTCTACCCCAACGTGGACTTCTACTCAGGGTTGATCTACGAGGCGCTGGGGCTGCCCGTGGCGATGTTCCCGGTCATGTTCGCGATCGGACGCACGAGCGGCTGGATCGCGCAGTGGAAGGAGATGGTCGAGGACTCCGAGCAGAAGATCGCCCGCCCGCGCCAGATCTACACGGGCGAGCGCGATCGGGACTACGTCCCGATCGAGCAGCGCGGCTAGCGATTCGATGGCCAAGCTGGCCGATCGAAGACTCCGTCGATCTTCGATCGGTAAGGACGCAGAGAGCGTGGCGTACTACGTACGCGTGCTGGCCGATCGGCGATCCCATTCGATCGGCGATCGGTAAGGACGCAGCATGGCGCCGCGCCAGCGGGCCGCTAGAGCACCAGCGTCGCGCCGTGGTGGCGTAGCCACTCGCGGTCCTCGCGGTAGCGGGGCCGGCGACGCTCGAGGAGCGCCCAGAAGCGGGGCGAGTGGTCGAGGATCTCCAGGTGGCAGACCTCGTGCCAGATGACGTAGTCGAGCACCGTCTCGGGCGCGAGCAGCAGCCGCCAGTTGAAGCTCATGTGCCCCGTCGACGAGCACGACGCCCAGCGCGTGCGCTGAGCGCGGATCGACAGATCGCGATAGGACACCCCCGCGACCCTCGCGGCGCGATCCAGGCGAGCGCCGATCTCCACCCGCGCGGCGCGGCGGTAGAACCGCTCGATCGCTGGGCGCGCGTCGCCCGCGGGCACGAACAGCCGCTCGCCGCGGCGATGCACGCGCGTGCGCCCGGGCTGTGGGACCAGGCGCAGCGACCCGTCCAGGTATGGAATCTCACGCACACGCGAAGCCTATGCGCCGGTTCGGCGCATCCGCACGCCTGCGTCTAGGCATAGTCTCCGTGGCCGCGATGCCCAAGTCCAGAGTCAAGCTTCCGCGCGAGGTCAGAGGCGACTACGAGGTCTACCTCAACGGCGTGCACCAGCGGCGCGGCGTCGACTACGAGGTGCGCGAAGGGATGCTCGTGTTCGATGCGGAGTTGCGCAAGGACAGGATCAGCGGCTGGCGCTGGCTGCTGGGCGCGTGGGGCGTGGGCACGTACCGGCAGAACGACTCGGTGGACGTGCGCTACGAGGCGGCCGACGGCTCGCCGAGACTGGCCGAGGGGCTGGAGATAGAGACCGTCGGCTGAGGCGTCGCCGACTCCCACGGCCGCGAGAGCTTGAGCGCCGAGAGGATCGCGCGCGTGGCGGGCGAGCGGTTGAGCGTGTAGAAGTGAACGCCGGGCGCGCCCGCGGCGAGCAGCTCGGCGCACTGCAGCGTGGCGTAGGCGACGCCGAAGTCGAGCACCGCCTCGGCGTCCTCGCCGCGCGCGTGCAGCTCCGCGCGCAGCCCCGCGGGGATCGAGGCGCCGCACATCGCGGCCATGCGCTCGACCTGGCCCGCGCGCGTGATCGGCATGATCCCGGGAATGATCGGCACTGCGATCCCGGCGTCGCGCGCGCGCGCGACGAAATCGAAGTAGAGGGCGTTGTCGAAGAACAGCTGGGTTATGAGGAAGTCCACGCCGGCGTCGACCTTTTCCACCAGATGGGCGAGGTCGGCCTCCGCGCTGACCGCATGGATGTGGGTCTCGGGAAAGCAGGCGGCGCCGATCGCAAACGGATAGCCGGCGCGAATCAACGCGACGAGCTGGCGCGAATACTCGAGGCCGCCCTCGGTCTTGACCCACTCGTCGTGGCCGGCCGGGGGATCGCCGCGCAGGGCGAGCACGTTGTCGATGCCGGCGGCGAGCATCTCGTCCAGCGTGGCGCGCAGCTCGGGCACGGTCGCGCCCACGCACGTGAAGTGGGCCATCGCCTCCAAGCCGAACTCGGCGCGGATGCGATGGACGATCGCGATCGTCTTCTCCCGCGTCGAGCCGCCGGCGCCGTAGGTGACGGACACGAACGAGGGCTCGAGCGTGCGCAGCTCCGTCAGGGCGGCATACAGGTTGCGCTCCCCCACCTCGGTTTTGGGCGGGAAGAACTCGAATGAGAAGACGGGCTCGGCGCCCGCGGCGAGGATCTGGTCGATGCGCATGAGGCTGATGCTATATCGGCTCGGCGCCACGCCCTGCTCAGCACTAAGTATTTAGGACTGCTGCAAAATGGTCAGACGGTCCAGCGCTCGGGCTCGCCGGGGAGGCGAACCGCCTGGCCGGTGACCTCCAGGTGCAGCAGCATCGCCAGCGTCTCCGTCAGCAGCCACTGCGCCAGCATCGGCGGCAGATCGGTTCCGTATGCGCGCGGCAGGATCTCGAACGCCGTGAGGGGCTCGCCCGCGGCGGCGACCTGAAGGACGGTGGACAGGCGTTCAGCGACGAGCGCGCGATTGCCTTCGATATGAGCGTGGACGTCGGTGAACGTGCGCCCGTGCCCAGGCAGGCACAGGCGCGCGTGCAGCGCCTCGACCACGTCGAGTGAGCGCACGAACTCGCCGACCGGGTCGGGCGAGTAGCCGTAGTCGAAGTACAGCGAGATGCGCCCGAGCAGGTGATCGCCGGAGATCAGCAGGCGACGATCGGGCTGGAACAGGCACACATGGGAGGGCGCGTGGCCGGGAGTCTCATGCACGGTCCAGGGGCCGAGATCGGTGTCGATGACGACGCCGGGCACGAGCGCGCGGTCGGGCTCGACGATTGCGGCGATGCCGGATTCGTGATCGCTGCCGCGCTCGGCGGCATAGCGGCGCAGCGGCTCCTCGGGAACGCCAGACTGGCGGGCGATCTCCAGACGCCGCAGCAGCGCCGCGTCGGGGTCATCGGCCCAGCGCCGGGCGTGCTCGTAGTTGGGGTGCATCCACAGCTCACAGCCCGCGCGCTCGACGATCGTGGCGGCCTGGCCGTAGTGGTCGGAGTGGGCGTGGGTGCAGACGAGCAGGCGGACGTCCTCGAGCGCGAGGCCGCACATCGCAAGAGCGCGTTCGAGCTGCGCGAGTGAGCCTGGCGCGTGAATGCCGGTGTCGAACAGGACGATGCCGTCGCCGGAGGAGACCGCCCAGGCATTGCCGTGGGGCACGCCGGGCCAGGGCAAAGGCAGGCGCAGGCGATACACGCCCGGCAACACGCGCTCGCCTCGTCCAAGCTCGGGCTTGCGCTTTCCCTCGGCCATCGCGCAGGAGACTAGACTACGTGTCTCTGCCGGCGTCAGCAAAGGAGACAGTGATCGCGATGGCCGAGGAGGAGAAGGCAAGCAGCGTAGCGGCCACGAAGGTGCAAGAGGCAGCCGCCAGCGTGCAGCAGGCCTCAGCCGCGAAACAACGTGGACGGATCACCGGCAGCAAGGCCGAGGCGGTCACGCGCAGGTACTTCGAGACCATCGGCGCCCACGACGTGCAGGGCGCGGCGGCGATGTGGGCGCCGGACGGGCGCGAGGACGTGCGCGGCCAGGGGCTGTACATCGGCCCGGAGGGGTTGCGCGAGTTCATCGGCGGCCTGATCGAAGCGATCCCGGACTTGAAGATGGAGATCGTGTCGACCACGGCCGAGGACGAGCGCTGCGCGCTGCACTGGCGCTTGCGCGGCACGTTCGCCGGACCGGGCTCGCTCAATGGCATCGCGCCGACGGGGCACCGCATGGAGCTCGAGGGCGTCGACGTGCTGACCGTGCGCGACGGGCTGATCGTCTCCAACGACGCGTTCACCGACACGATGTCGGTGCCGCGCCAGATCGGGATGATGCCGCCGCTCGGTTCGAGCGCCGAGCAGCGGATGATGGGCGCGTTCAACGTCAAGACGCGCGTCACCGACGAGCTGGCGGGCGCCGGCGAGGCGCGGCTCGTGGCCGAGGGCGTGTGGGTCGTGCAGGGCCAGCCGGGGCGGTGCAACGTGTACCTGATCGAGAACGGCGGCGCGGAGGACGGGGTGACGATGTTCGACGCGGGCGCGCGCACGATGACGCGCGCGGTGGCGCGGGCAGGCGCGAAGCTCGGCGGGATCACGCGGATCGTGCTGGGGCACGGACACACCGACCACCGCGGCACCGCGCCGGGGCTGAACGTGCCCGTGTGGTGCCATCCCGAGGAGGTCCAGGACGCGGAGGGCAGCGGCGGATGGCGCTACTGGCCGGCCGACCTGGCGGGGCTGCCGCCGGTGGCCAAACAGATCCAGAAAGTCCTGCACCGCTACGCCTGGGACGACGGCCCGGTAAAGATCGCGGGCACCGTCACCGAGGGCGAGGAGGTCGCCGGCTTCAAGGTGATCGACCTTCCCGGCCACGCGCCCGGGTTGATCGGGCTGTGGCGCGAAGCCGACCGGCTGGCGCTCGTCAGCGACTGCTTCTACACGATCGACATGTGGGGGCGCAGCCGCGCCCCGAGCGTGCCGGCACAGACCTACAACTACGACACGAGCCAGGCCCGCGAGAGCATGCGCAAGCTCGCCGAGATGGAGCCCGCCGCGGCGTGGCCGGGGCACGCGAACCCGGCGACGGGGGACGTGCGGGGACAGCTGGTGAAGGCCGCGGAGGCGACCGGGGATATCGCGTCTGCCACGCCGGCGACGACCTGAGCCGCGCGCGGGAAGTCGGATGGGCGCGTCGGGCGAGGGATAGGCGGTGGGTAAGCGCAGCCGCCGGCGCGCCGCGGGCAACGGGGGCGTTCGCCCGGACAAGCTCACGGCCCCCACGAGCGAGTACACCGACGCGGACGGCGCCACGCTGACGCTCCGCGGCGCGCTGACGGCGGCGACGCGGCGCGAGTACGCCGATGCGCTCGCGGGCGTCGGTGGACGGGTGTCCGCCACCCGGGAGGACACCTGGCAGCGTGCGACGGAGCTGCTGTTCGAGCGGCTGGCCGTGAGCTGGACGATCGCGGGCGCGCCGATCTCAGGTCAGCATGAGCTGCTGATGCGCTACCGGGCGGGGAGCCCGGACGAGCGAGCGTGGATCAGGGACGTGCTGCGCGAGCACTGCGCGGAGAACTTCCCCGACATGCAGGCGCCATGAGGACGCCACAAGCGGCCGCGAGCGGGGCGTCGGCTCACGACGCGGGGCCCGCCGCTGGGTCGGCGGGCCCCGGTTTCAGGGTTGTTGGTTGCTTCGTCTCGTTCTAGGCTTCGCTTTTGATCACGTTTTCAGCCGTTGCCTCCCTGATCCTGTTGTTCTGGATGGCGGTGTTCTTGCCCGCCGCTGAGGGTAGGCCGAGTTTGGCGTCGATGATGGGGTCGAGGATGAACGAGAGCGCGCCGCCGCAACCGGTGGCCACGGGAGCCGAGAAGGCGTTGTCGACGAGCGTGCTGTTGGTGATTTCGATGAGCGTGAATTCATCGAGGAATTCCAGTTTGCCCAGTTTGCCTTTGATGGGTTTGTTCGGGGCGGGCGGGTTCGTCGTGCCGGTGGTGAGGTTCAGCGTCACCGGGCTGGAGCTCGAGCCGATGTAGCATTCGCTGCCGAGCAGCGGGTTGTCGAGTTTGACCTTGACCGGCAACGACAGCGCGACTCCTTCTTCGTTGATGAGGTTGTTGGTGTTGATGCCGATTTCACTGGCGGGCTTGGCGAGTTCGGTCGTCGCCGTCACCCCGGTCAAGCTGTTTTCGAACACCAGTTCACATGAGATTCGGAGGATGAAATTGCTGATTTCGGGGCAGTTCACCAGGCCAGCCAGCCCGCCCGGGACGTTCTGCGGCGTTTTCGACAGGGTATTGCCGTCGATCGCGCCGACAAACGACTCAACTCCAGTTGTTTCGTTTTCGCTGAACCCGCCCTGCAGGATGATTTCGTGTTTTTTGTCGGCGTTGATCGGGACGGTCGATTTGCCGATCTTGACTTCGCCGCCTTCGGTCTGCGAATAGATGCAGAAGATCACTCCGGAGGTGAACCTGGGACAGTCGGAGAACACTGCGAACGGGCCTGTGGGAGCTTTTGCCAGAGCCGACGAAGCGAACGTCAACGGCACCAGCACTGCCAGCGCCACGACGAGCGCCCGCCTGCGGGCACTCGCTGGATGTGTAAGGGACTGCATGATCATCAGAACCTGCCTTTCCTTTCTGGGGGATTTGTGAGCGGCGTCACCGGCTGCGGCTGGCGTGCTTGCCTTTGTGGCGGGCCCTGTAGGCCTTGTGCGCTTTCCTTGCCTTGGGGCAGCCGGTTACGCCGACTTTCGTGTTCTGGTGGATTTCAAGGCCGTTCTGGGCTTTGAAGAACGTCGGCATGACGAGCTTCTGACCGCAGAAACTGCCGTGAGCCTTGGCGGGAAGATTCGCTCCGAACTCGGAGAAAGGGCCCGACGGGACAGTGACTTCGATCGATTCGAACGGCACATCCGGCGTGTTGCGGAACGTAGCGCTCGTGATCCCCGTCTTGCCTTTGATGAAGGTTTCACCAACCAGATCCACAGTCACGCCGTCGCCCTGCAGGACGATCACCGCATCCGGGAATTTCGCACCACCGTGGGAGACGAAATACACCGGGCCGGTGAGCGGGACCGGCAGCACCTGGGTATGCACGATCGCATGACCGATCAGCGACGCCGGCGGGCAGCCCGCCGGGTTCGCTTCGAACACGCCCGCCAAACACGCTTTCTGGATCGTCGAGAGCCTCGCGGGGAGCTGCTTGGGGAGATCGAATTTCGCCTCATTGAACCACGACTGAGAACCCAACGCCCCCTTCGGGTAGCCGACCTTGAAAAGCAGGCTCGCACCGTTCGCTTTGGACGATTTGGCTGCCGTCGTCACCGAGACTTTCGGGGTGAAGGCCAGTTCGTGGCAGAAGCCGACGCCGAAGTGGCTCGAGATCGCCGCCGTCGCGCCGGGCCCACCAACGCCGGGCGGGGGGGTCCCCCAGGCAGTGCCGGTGAATTCCTGGGGAGCGCAGTTCGTGGGGTTGAAGAGGAAGTTGGGGCGGTCGATCACGCTGTTAACCAGCCGCAGGTCCGTGGGGACGCCCGCCACGATCTGGGGCAGCGGATCGGTCGTGACCGTGATCTGCCCCGTCCTCGGGTCGATTTCGATCTTCGCGCGGGTGACGATGCAGTCGCACGGGGTGCCGGCCTTGAGATCGAACGGGCCAGCGATCACGTGCGTCACGATCGACAGGCCAAACGGCGCACCCTGATAGGGGCCCGTCAGATAGATCCCCGATTCCGGCTGGCCAGGCTGGGGGATCGTCAGCGGATACGGGCCCGGACCCGACGCCACCGCCGCGTGACCGATCCTCGACGCCTCCGAGCATTTGCCTTCAGCGGCCAGCGGTTCCGGGCACAAAGGGACGCTCGAGATCAGGCCCGCGAGACCCGCGGGCTCCTTGAATTGCAGGCGTTCGATGCGCTGCTGACCATCGCCACGTTGCAACAGCAAGCTGAAGTTCGTGAACGCGCCAGCCTGATCGGTCGTCGAGCCCGCCGCCAGCGACGGGGCGAACGGCAACGGGCTGGACGGGCACGCACTGCCACCCGGCCCTTTGGTGGTCGCGAAGCTGGCGGTCGGGAACGCGTCGGCGACGAACGGGCTGCTCCACGGGGTGAAGTCGGAGGTCGTGGTGTAGGAGCCGCATGCGGTCGGTGTCGCCAACGCGGCCTGCGCGCCGCCGGAGAAGGACAGCTTGACATCCGTGACGGGCGCCTGCGGGAAGTTCGCCGTCGTGGTCACGAGCTGTCCCGTCGCTTCGCCCAGGTGGACGTTCAGCACCTGCTTGACGTTGATCCCATCCGCCGATGGCGCCACAAGCAGCTTCAGGTTCGGCGGGTTGGACTGCATGACATAGACGTTGCCCTGCAGTTCCTTTTCGGCGGATCCTTCCAGCAAGGGCGTCTTGGCCGTCACGGTCCCGACCCTCGACGCCAGCGGGCATCTCGGGGCTTCTGCGGTGCCGATCCCCGATTCCGATTCCTGGCAGGCCTGCAGGCCCGCCGCCTGACCCGGGTTGATCACGAGACCTTCGGGGAGCGTCACCGTCGTACCCTGGATGTCGGCCGTGCTGAGCCCGTTGGGTTCTGATAGGCCGCCGAGTGGCGGCTGGAGCTCGAACGTGAACCCCGCGGGCGTATCGGCCTTCGCCGTGTCCGGCTTGGCGCTGATCGACGGACCGAACGCCAGGTGCTCGCACCCCCTGTAGCTGGTGGGGTCGCCATTGGCGTCATGCGACGGGACACTCGCTTGCACCGCCACGTTCGGATGCTGCCATGTATTCGCGCGCACCGAAAATTCCGGCTGACCCGCACACGACGTCGGCAACGTCAAGAACGGCTTCAGCGGCGCGCCGGACGCCGGACAGTTTGCGGCGCAGCCCCCGAAGCCAGCGCGCCAGGCATCGTGGCTCGGATCGGCGGGAACGCCCCAGAGCGTGACGACGCCGCCCTCGATGGCCCGTTCCGGAACGTTATCGATGTGCGTCGTGATCCCGTAGTCCGAGCCGCTGCGAACGGCGGCATCCAGTAGGCCGTTGATGCCAACGACAGTGAAGCCGAACGTAGCTGGAGCCCCAGGGCGCGGGACCAGATCGTACACCGCCTCTCGGTCAAACGAAGTACCATTTGAAATGACGCTTGTTACGATCCCCACCTGACTGTCAGGTGGACAATGCGACAAGCCGTTTTCTCCGCCATCGAACAGTTCGCGGGGGCACTGCGGCACGGCGCTCGGATCGCCGACGAATCCCGGCGGCAGGTTGACTTCGATGACACGGACTGCACCACCAGCCATATGCCAACCCCCAAATTCGTTGAGGTTTGTGTTGAGATCGAGGCTGAACGTCGCCAGGTAGGGGTGCGATCCCGCCTGCGTGTCGATCGTCCCGTCGGCGTTGGACAACCACACGTCCCAGCCGGCGATCCCGAACCCGGCCGGTGTCGAGCTGACCGTGATCGGCTCGGTCGTGCTCGCCGACGTCTGCGCCCCGCCGCTGGCCACCGTGACGTGGTTGCAAAATTTGGGTTCTTTGAGGCAGTTCGGGAGCTTCCTTTCGGGGGTTTTGGGGTCGACGGTGACCGCGATGCCGATCTGCGGCGCAAACAGAGGTCCTTGGTCACGCGGTCCACCTCCCCCGCCGGCGAGGGTTTCCATAGGGGGAACGTTCGTGCAGGTCACGACCGTCGTGCCTTCGCATTGCCACAGTTCGTGTCGGATCGATTCTTCATGCATCAACCCGGCGTCGGTCGCGGTCATGCCGGGGGGCAGCACGTCGGTCACCGTCACCGTGCCTATGCTCGACGCCGCGCCGATGTTGTACACACTGATGACGATGAACCCCGTGCCGCCGGGCGCCAGGTTCGTCGGAGCGGTGTGTGCGGTGAGCTCCCAGCCGGCACCGGGGGTGGCGGGCGACGCCGCAGCGCCCGGGACAAGCACGGCTCCCGCCAGCGACGTGACCGTGAGAGCGGCCGCGGCCGCCATCCAAATGGCCCGACACGATGACCGCAACATCACTTCCTCCCTTTCGTGGAACGATTACCGGCCTTCCCGCCTCTGTGCTTACCCGCCGCGTGCTTGCGTCTTCCCCGCTTCTGCTTGACGCACTTGCCGTGGCGCTTGACGAACCCCTTGCGGCAGCCTTTGGGCTTCCCCGGTGGCTGCGGCGGGAAGTTGCCGAGGCCGCTGAACGTCATGCTCGCCGGGGTGGCGAAGACCGGCGGCGCCGGCGGCACGCCCTGACAGCCGGTGCCCGTACACGCAAGGGACGATTCGGGGAAGCCGCCGTTCACGCGCGCGTCATAAAGATCGACCTTTTCGTTGCGGTCCTGCGGGACGAGCTGCCCGCGCGTGGTGAAGAACACGTCGTCGCCGCTCGCGCTCGCGTCGATCAGCTCCGATTCGTCGCTGCTGAGGCTCCCCGAGATCAGATAGATGCAGCCCGCGGCCTGCCGGCAGCTGCCCGTGCCGTCGCGCTCCCACTCGTACACGTCCTGGACACCGTTCGTGTCCTGTGGAACGAGCGGTTCGGAGCTGTCGAAGAAGACGCGGCCGCCGTCATCGGAGATCCAGCGAATCATGTAGTTGTTGCTCAAGCTAGGCCCCAGGTACGACCCGACCGCGACAGGGCGTGCGCCGCTCGGGTTGCAGGACGCGCACCAGATCCTCCCTGTCCCTGCATCGTACAGATACACCTCGGGCACGCCTTCGTTCGGATAGGGGGTTAGGCTTTGCCGTGACAGGAACACGAGATGCCGGCCGTCGGGCGTCACCTCGGCGGTACGGGACTTGAGACCGGCGAGCCAATCACCGGCGAGCTTGTTCTGTTCGCTACCTGTGAAAGCATTGTCTGCGGGCGAGAGCGTGGCGACAAACATCGGCGCACTCCATTTGACGCCGTCGTAGTGGCGGAGGTAGAGGTTGTCTTCGCCGAGGGCCGCTTCGGCGACGAAGTAGACATACGAGCCGTCTTCGCTGGCACCTACGACCCCCTGCGCTTTGCCGCCTTCAGTGAGAGCAGTCGTCTGTTCAGTGTTCACGTCGAACACATACAGGTCCCCGGCCTTCGTGAAGAACGCCTTGGAGCCGTCTGCGCTCGCCGTCCAATATTCTCCTCCTTCGGACACCAGAACACTCTTTGCCTCCGGAGTGCCGCTGTTCTCTCGCACATACAGATCGTTGTTCTTCAGGTCGGTCCAGAAGACACGCGACCCGTCGGTGGAGACGACGTGGTTGAAGTTCGGCCAGTACCGGAAGGATTCCGGCGGCAGCGGGCCGCCAAACGTCGCCTTCCCTTCGGGCACGCCGCTGGGCAGAACGTTGATCAGAGTCAACCTGCCGGCGACCGATTCATACAGGTTATCTTCTGTTTCTCCGACACTCGGGGCTGCCGGGGCAGCTTCTGGAAGTGCGGCGGCGCGCTGGAAGAAGACGCGGGAGCCGTCCGCCGAGGCGCCGGCGAATTCGGGCGCAGTGTAGTTAGGTTCACCACATTCGACGTAGGCGGCACGTTCGGCGCCGCCGCTGGCCGTACGCGAGTACAGCACCGGACATTCCGGGGCCCCGGGCAACGGTGTGCCTTGAGAAAAGAACCCGACAGACAGGTCAGGAGAGAAGCTGAGCATTTCTACTGCATTGGTATTTTCTGCCACCCGCGCAGGCGGATCAGTCTGAACCGTGGCCCAGTCGTCTGCAGAGCGCGTGGCGAGGAAGTCGGTCCCCCCCCCATTGCCCACATTGCCGGTCCCGCCCGCCGAGGAGAGCGATTCGGCCACATAGGCGACGCGCTTGCCATCGGCGGAAGCTCGAACCGGTCTTGAAGTCTGAATCTCAAAAGGCACGCCGCGGCCAAACTGTGTGAACGGCACATACACCTGCCCGTTGCTGCCGTTGGCGCCCGACGACACGAGCTCGTACGCCCGGCCGTCCGGCAAGATGGAGGTGGTCCCGCCGACGGAGGACACGGTCGTGAACGAGATGTCGCCGCCAACCGTGGTTTCATTGTTCGCATTCGTCGCCACGAACCGGGCGTGATAGACCGTGTTAGCCCGCAGGCCGGTCAGATTCGTCAGCTCACCGACAGCTTCCTGCGGCGCGCCCACGCTCGCTTCGGGTTCGGGCGTGCTCGAGCCGTATTTGGTGCTCGTGCCGTATTCGACGCGGTAGGTGGTCGGGACGCCCTGTGCGTTGATCTGTGCGCTGACCGTCGCGCTGTCCGAGCCGACGTTCGAGAACGATTCTTGGGCGATCGTCGGCGCAACGGCCAACGCCGCAGCGCTCGCGAACGCAAGGGCACCCGTCGCCAGCAGCACGCTCGCAGCCGCTGCGCCCGGCAGTTGGCGCGCGCGTCCTCCCACGCGTCGAGGAGCCGATACGCGCGACTCGACCCAACCGCTCCGCTGAATTCGTTTAGAGCAGCTCATCTCACGCATGCTCCCCATCGTTTCGGCAAACCCAAGACTGTCATGCGCATACCCGCACCTCCCTTTTCTCGTCGATCCATATGACTTGCCTGCAGAGTGGGGCCACACGAGCCGTCTGGCCCCACCCTTATCAGCCCAAGCCGAGCGTTGATCGCTGCTCAGCTCAGCTTCTTCTCAGCTCAGCTTAAGTAAAAACCCCACGTCTGGCCCAAGAATGGGGGACCCAGATGCACCTCCTCCGTGAGTTCGAAAAATGCCTTTTTTCCCGCAAATTCCAGCTTGCTGCCGCCGGGGGGGCATAACAATAAGTGTAATACTAATAAACTTTCAGGATCCATCCAGTGGCAGTCCTGTTCGCCGGTGACTTTGGCGCCAGCGATTTTAAAGATACAGGTTTTTCCTGGCTTGTTGTTAATAGTTACGTTCGCAAATACGTTTCCGGTGAGCGGTCTGAATAAAATTAATAAAGGATTGTCGCCATCGAAGGAGCCGTGTATTTCATTGGTTGAAATCGGTTCCGCTACTTCACAATTTGCTTTCGTTTCGGCGGTGTTTGTGACTAAACACTCTCCATGAAATTTGAGTAACAGTAAAATTAACAGACTGCTGTTGCTCGCGTGGATTGTGCCATGGTCTAAGGCTTCCTGGCATGTGATGCTCGGCCCAGCTTCAACTTCCAGCTTGGAGGAAGTGTTGGGCGTTTTGAAGGATAAGAAGGGAAATAAGCCTTCCTGCTCGACGCCATTTTTACACAGCGCCACATCTTCGCCGGGTACCGCGTCGGGACATTCAGCCTGCGCCGAGGCCGTAGCGACCCCGCTCAGCATGAACATCGCGAACAAGCCTATTAGGATCAATCTGATCCGTGACATCTCTCACTGCTCCTTTGCTCTTTGGATTTACCGTTGCGAGGATCGGAGAGCCCATCGTCGAACAGACGCTCCGATCGTCGGACCTGCTCATGGCCGACCGATTCGACCGACCAAGCTGATGCACGCCACACCCTCTCCCAAGTCTGCCGTCGCGCGGCGCCAGACCCCGGCGAGATATGCCTTCAGTCCACGCCGGGGAGACGTGCCAAGCGCGTCCCGTGTCGTGGCGAGCCGCGACAGACGTTCGTCCGATATCATGAACCTGGCTCTGCCGATCGTCAGATCGGCACGGGTTGCCGTTGCCGGCGCCGGGGCGCCCATCGTCACCAGCACACAGACGCCCCGGTGCCGGAGTTCCACTTCGAGCCCGGAATCCCGCTGCTGCCCCCACATCACGTACCCGTCGAACGGCGGCTGGGCAGATCCTCTCGGAAGAGGTCCGAACCCTGTGCCGCTGTGCCGCGTGCTCGTGGTGGACGGTGAGCATCCCGAACTCCCTTCCGTCCCGGCGACCGCCGAGACGTCATGGCGACGCCTTGAAGGCTCGAGCTTCAGGAAGAGCCCCACGACGCCTTCTTTGCCGATGTCCCATCGGGACGCGGCGAGTTTAGCACAGACGACCGATCCCGAAACACTGGTTGTTCTGAAAGAATGATGAATTTCCTCCAAAGCGCTGAGGCACATTTTCCGAATCTTATCGCTAGCTCGAAAGAACTAAAGGGTTCCCAACTATTGCGACTTTGCTTCTACAGTTTGCCCCGCATTTAAGACAAATTCTATGTTCTCAAATGCAGCCTTTCAGCAGACTGGAAAAGGTCTACAAATACCCTGTCGCGACGCTAGGCCGGATCGCCGAGCAGCTCCAGGCGTGGCCCGTGAGATGTTTCTGACGCGACAAAGCGCGCCGTGGCGGGGCTGAGGACGAACTCCAGCGTCTCGCCGCTCTCCCCGCGCACGCGCACCCGGCGGCCCTCCTCGGACACCGCGATGACCGTGCCGCGCTCGAACGACCCTCCGAAGTGGGCAATGCGCGCGCGGGCGCCCACGCGCGGGACGGGTCGCGACGGTCCGAGCATCGATCGATGGTAAGCCCACGACCGGCCTCGCGCGAGCGACCGCCGCAATCAAAGAGAATCACCGCTACGGTGCCGACCATGCGCCGCACCAAGATCGTCGCCACCATCGGCCCCGCCTCGCGCGAGCCCGCCACGCTGCTGCGCATGGTCCAGGCGGGGATGGACGTGGCGCGGTTGAACTACTCCCACGGAACGCTCGAGGAGCACGCCGAGACCGTCAGGCGCGTGCGCGACGCGGCGGGCAGGGCCGGCCGCCCGGTGGCGATCCTGCAGGACCTGCCCGGCCCGAAGCTGCGCATCGGGCCGCTGCGCGAGGACCTCGTCGAGCTGACGGCCGGCGAGCGGCTGACGATCACCGGCGGGGAGACCGACAAGCTCGGCGACGCGGGGCACATGAGCATCACCTGGGAGGGGCTCGCCGACTCGATGGCGCCGGGAGACGTGCTGTATCTCGCCGACGGGTCGGTCCGGCTGCGCGTCGTGGAGGCCCGCGCGTCCACGCACGAGGTCGAGGCGGAGATCGAGGTCGGCGGCGCGGTCGCCTCGCGCCAGGGGCTCAACATCCCCGGCCCGACCGAGTCGCTGCCGTCGGTGCCCGAGCACGACCTCGAGCTGCTGCGCCACGGCGAGTCGATCGGCGTGGACATGGTCGCGCTGTCGTTCGTGCAGCGGCCCGAGGACGTCGAGACCGTGCGCGCCCACACGCGCCTGCCGCTGATCGCCAAGATGGAGAAGCCCCAGGCCGTGGAGCGCGCCGAGGAGATCGTCAGGGCGGCCGACTGCGTGATGGTCGCCCGCGGCGACCTCGGCATCGAGCTGGCGATCGAGCGCGTGCCGATCGTGCAGAAGCAGCTGCTGCGCCTCGCCGGACACCTGGCGCGCCCGTCGATCACCGCGACGCAGATGCTCGACTCGATGGTCACCTCCTCGCGCCCCACCCGCGCGGAGGTCGCCGACGTCGCGAACGCGATCCTCGACGGGACCGACGCGGTGATGCTCTCCCAGGAGACGGCGATCGGCGCCTATCCGGTGGAGGCGATCGCGATGATGGCCTCCGTCGCCGAGCAGGCCGAGGCGATCGCGCCCTACGAGGACTGGAACGTGTCGCGTGTGCGCCGGGTCGATACCGACCCCGCGTACACGATCGCCCACAACCTGTGCGTGGCCGCGCGCGAGCTGAGCCTCGACGCGCTGATCGTCCCGACGCTCTCCGGCCGCTCCGCGCGGCTGGTGTCCGCGCACCGCCCGACGGTGCCCATCTACGCGCTGTCGCCCGGCAAAGAGACCGTGCGCCGCTGCTGTCTGATGTGGGGCGTGCAGGCCGCCTCGATGCGCCGCCACGAGACGACCGAGGCGCTGATCGCCGACGCCGCCAGGCGCGTGGTCGAGCTCGGCTGGTGTCGGGCAGGTCAGCGCGTGGGCATCACCGCGGGGCTGCCCTCCGGGCGCCCCGGCACGACGAGCCTCGTGCAGATCCAGACGGTGTGATCCTCGGAGCACACCGCGCCCGCGCGTATGTATCAATATGCTCTAACTCGCACTGGGCTCCGCCCACAAGGCATGGCATGAGGCGATGGGTGGAGTAAGAACTCCAACCGATAGGACGAGACCATGATTCTCGCAACGAGCTATCCGTTCCTCGAAGTCTTCTGGACGATGCTCATCTTCTTCGCGTTCGTGATCTGGATCTGGATCCTGATCACGGTGCTGGTCGACATATTTCGCCGTCACGACACATCGGGATTCGCGAAGGTCCTGTGGATCATCTTCATCATCGTGTTGCCCTACCTCGGCGTGTTCGTATACCTGATCGTCGAGCACAAGGGCATGACCGAACGGGCCGTCAAGCAGCAGGAAGCGGCCCAGTCGCAGATGGACAAATACGTGCAGTCGGTCGCCGCCAAGACCGATCCCGCCGAACAGATCGCCAAGGCCAAGAGCCTGCTCGACACGGGTACGATCACGCAGGCCGAGTTCGAGCGGATCAAGCAGCAGGCGCTCGCGGCGGCATAACAGCTGGGGAGCGCACCGGCGCCGGCGCGTCCATCCGCGCCGGCGCAGGGTTCGTAGAAGAATAGATTGGGGTTCGAGAGGGTCGGGCCGCGAGTGCCAGACGACGAACACGAGCGCAGGCATGCTGGTGGCACGTCGAGCATCGTGGGTGGCGGCTGGTGCCGGGGAACGGCCGTCTCGGGGACCAAGATATTCTTCTACGGACCCTTAACGCTTCCGTTACATCGGCGGCTGCGGTAAGCGGCTTGGACCGCGTTGGTTGACAGGACCGGCTGCCGGCTTACCCACCCATCTCAACCCGCGCCGTCAACCGGGCGTGCCGACCCCCGTATGCGCGTAGAACTCCGCCTCTTCGCGCCCCAGCTCGGTCACCGGCTCCTCGCCGTACATCCACTCGCGCGCGATCCGGTGCCAGTTCGCGCGCGCGCGCAGCTGTGACAGGACGGCGAGCGTCAGCAGCTCCATGCGCCGCCCGAACAGGTGCTCCGGGCGCATGTCCTGGTGGCGCATCTCCGCGAAGTAGCTCGAGCGCGGGTCCGAGCTCTCGATCATCACCTCGGTGGCGATCTCCGGCGTCAGTTGCACCGGTTCGTCAGCGGTCGTGTACCACCAGATCGCCGAGCCGATGAACGCGAGCAGATGGTCTGGGTCGACCCGCTCGGGCTCCGGCAGGAAGCCCGACTGCGCGAGCAGCCGATGCAGCTCCGCGGCGTCGCCCTCGGACACCGCCCGCTGGCAGGCCAGCTCCAGCTCGACCGGCTCGCGGGCCATGCGCTTGAACAGGCCGAAGTCCAGAAACGCCACGCGCCCGTCCGCCAGCAGCATGAAGTTGCCGGGGTGCGGATCGCCGGAGAACTGCCGGTGGCGATACAGGCAGCCGAGGAAGAACCGAAACACGATCTCGCCGATGCGATCGCGCTCGGGTTGAGAGCGGGTCTTCAGCTCCTCGAACCCCACACCCTCAACGAACTCGCTCACCAGCACCCGCTCGCGCGAGCAGCTCGTCACGACCTCCGGCACCGCGATGAACGGGTGGCCGCGGAAGATGCGCGCGAGCGCGCCCTGGTTCTGCGCCTCCAGCTCGTAGTCGAGCTCCTCCCCGATCCGCTCGCGGATCTCGGTGGCGATCGCCTTGGCGTCCATGCCCGGCGTCATCCGCTTGAGCAGCCGCATGATCATGTCCAGGTTCTGCATGTCCGCGCGCACCGCCGCCGCCACCCCCGGATACTGGACCTTGACGGCGACCTCGCGATGGCCGTCGTGCAACGTCGCGCGGTAGACCTGCCCGATCGAGGCCGCCGCGATCGGCTCCTGCTCAAACGAGGCGAACACCTCGGAGATCGGCTCTTGCAGGTCGTCCTCGATCACGCGCCGCATCTGCTTGAACGAGACGGTCGGCGCGGCGTCGCGGAGCTTGGCCAGCTCGCGCTGGAACTCCTCGCGGTACTCCTCCCCCACCAACCCGACGTCCAGGAACGACATCACCTGTCCGAGCTTCATCGCCGCGCCCTTCATCGTCCCCAACGCCGCCACGATCTGCTTGGCGGTCTGCAGCTGACGGCGGGCCAGCGCCCGTTCGGAGGCCTCCTCCCCGCGCGTCACGTTCACCGCGCGCGTGCCGAACTGCTTGACGGCCTCTTTCGCGGCCAGCCTGCCCACCGTCGCCGTGCGACGCACGCGCGACGTGGGGATGCTCTTGTCCGTATCGCGCGCAGGCATACGCACTGCATCCTAGGCGCTCGCCCCACCTCTGTCGCAGGCGCCACATACGAGACAGCCGATCATTCCGCGTCTACGTCCGAGGCGTACCGCCCCCGTACCGCCCTGGATGCAGTCTCAGGCGTAGACGCGCCAGGCCAGCGGTCCCCGCGCGCGACCCGGATGTGCGACAGCTCAGCCGAGCTGGACTTTGGAGCCCGCCACGATGTCGTCCTCGCCGCTGGACCAGCGCACCCAGGCCTTCGTGCCGCCGTCATAGTCCTCGCACGACAGCACCAGCGTCGCCGGCGTGCCGAGCGCGACACAGGGCTCCGCGCCCTCCGCGTCCACACCGCGCCAGATCCGGATGAACGGATTGTGCTCCCACTCCTCGCCGACCGTCGTTGCGTCGGCGTGCCCGGGATGGATGATCGTCTCCGCCGGCAACTCCATCAGCGTGCCCATGATCGAGTCCTTCAGATCGGTGAACGTCGTGTGCCCCGACGCACGCACTCCCCCGACCGAACCCCTGAACAGCGTGTCGCCGGTGAACACGATCGCCTCTCCCCCCGTGAACCCCCCGGGCGCGGCGCTCACGACCGGTCGTCGCGCGGCCCCGCTCGGCTCGCTGACCAGGAACGACAGCATCCCCGCGGTGTGCCCCGGCGTGTGCAACGGGCGCACCTCCAGCGTGCCGAACCGCAACATCTCCCCGGCCTCCACCGTGTCCGCCGCGACGAGGACGCCGGCTGCGCTCTCGCCCAGCCTCGCGCGCTCCAGCGGGTGGATCAGCACCTCGAGCTTCGGCCAGCGCTCGCGCAGCGCCCCGACCTCGCACACGTGGTCGCGGTGGTGGTGGGTGAGCAGGAGGTGGCCCGGCGTCACATCCAGGCGCTCAGCGGCGGCGATCAGCGGCGCGACCGGCCCGCCCGCGTCGACGAACAGCCCCGGGCCCCCGACGCCGTCGGCGACGAGGTAGGTGTTCGATACGAATCTGGGGTTGGACGAGCGCTCGATGAGCATGGCGCCATCCTTGCACGAGTGGTGTTCGCGGCGCCATGCGCGTCTGCGGCGGGTGGCAAGCAAGACGGGTCTCGAGCCCGTCGGTTCGGCCGCGACCCGGAGAGCCCCGGAGTGGGTTCGTACTGAGGGCTTCGATCCAGAAGACGCCCGACGTCCGTCAGGCGACGAGCGGAGCCACATCGATGATCCCGACGCGGTATTGATCGGGATCGCGGACGAACACGATGCGCGAGCCGCCCTCGACGATCGTGTACGGCGGCTTCTCGGGCTGGATGCCCTGCTCGGCCAGCTTGGCGATGGTCGCGTCCAGGTCAGGGCTCGTGATGGTGATGTGCCCGTAGCCAGTGCCGACGTCGTAGGAGTCCACGCCGAAGTTGTACGTGAGCTCCAGGCGTGGGATATCGCCGTCGCCGGGCAGGTTCATGAAGACATTGACGGCCTCGTCGCGGATCGGGATGCGCCCGACCTCCTCGAAGCCGAGCGCGTTATAGAACGCGACCGAGCGATCGATGTCGGTGATGCGGTAGCAGGTGTGGATGAGTGCCATGCGCCGGCAGTCTACGCCACGACGGCCCGCCACCCAGCTGAGCCTCAAGGAGGCAGGGCGCGGCTCGATCGGATGGTCGAGCACATGAGACTCCGAGCTCTTCATGCGTTCGAAGATCGCGTCGGGCGGCGCCTTGCGTCATCCACGTTCGCCGACGTAAACCCCGGGGCGCTACCCTCCGTGGCCGATGGCGGACACGACCAAGATCGCCAAGAACCTGGAGCGGTTTGCGCAGGCGGTGGCCGCGCACGACCGCGAGAACCCGACGCACACCGCCTACGGCATCGGGCTGGCGCACTTCGACATGGTGCGGCTGGGATTCGAGGAGGGCGAGACGGTGCTGCCCGGCATCACGATCCACGCCGACGGCAAGACGAGCGGCAACTTCAGGGTGCTGTGCGACGGCGAGCACGACGAGGGCGAGCAGTCCGAGGAGGAGGACATCGTCGAGGCGGTGGGCACCCAGTTCGTTCCAGCGCACGCGCCAGGACGTTCGCCGTTCGAAGAGAGCTGAGCCCGATCGGCAGAGACGAGCTCTGATCGTCAGCCGGCGGGGATCGGCGCGGGCACGCCGGCGCGGGCGGCGATCATGACGACCAGCCGTTCGATCGTCGGGCATGTAAGGCCGCGATGCCCGGCGGCGCGCAGAATCGCGCCGGGAATCGCATCCAGCTCGGGCGAGCGCCCCGCGGCGATGTCGCGCGCCATCGAGCTGCCGAGCGTGTCGTGCGCGAGCTCCAGCTCGCCGAGAGCCTTCTGCGGATCGACGTCTGCGGCGCCCTCGGCTCGCCCGACCGCACAGGCCTCCTCGATCGTCGCAACCAGGTCGGCGCGCAGCTCGGGCGTGGAGCGGATCTCCCCGAGGAGCTTGTCGTAGGCGCTGGTGGTGCAGGCGAGCGCGTTCAGGCGCACGAGCTTGGACCACATCACCTGCGCCTCCGAGCGCGGAGAGACGGGCAGGATGACCCTGGCGGGGATCTCGGCGGCGCTGAGAAGATCGGCCAGCGCCTGCATGCCCGGGAGGGCGGACTCGCTGTGGGTCGCCATATCGACGAGCAGGAAGCGGCTCGTGTGGACGATGACGCCGGGCTCTGGACGGTCGGACTCGACGCGGATCGTGCTCGCCAGCACGGTGTCGGGAGCGAACCGCCGGCGCAACACCGCCAGGTGGTCGAGCCCGTTGAGCAACGGCAAGACGAGTCCGGGCTCGACCTCGATGCGCTGCAGCGCAGCATCGAGACCGGCCGCCTTGGTGGCGACGATCAATACGTCCACCGGCTCTCGCAAGCGCGCGTACGCGCGTGGACGCGCGTTGAAATTGCCGAACATCACACTGCGCACCGTCAGTCCACGTTGCTCGATCGTCTCGGCCGTGGGCTCGTGCGCGACGAGCGTGACGTCGGCGCCGGCCCGCGCGAGCACGCCCGCGACCAGCCCGCCCACGCCACCGGGTCCGAGCACGGCGATCGTCAAGCCACCCCCGTCGGCCTCGCCGGCCCTCATGTAAGGGTCCCCAACCCCAGCGGATCGATCAGCGCGCCCGGGTTCATTATCCCGCGCGGGTCGACCATGTCCTTGGCGCTACGCAACGCCTGCGCGAACAGGTCGGGGCGCTGGCGGTCATACCAGGGCCGGTGGTCGCGCCCGACGGCGTGGTGGTGGGTGATCGTGCCGCCGTGCGCGATCACCGCGTCGGAGGCCGCGCGCTTGATCGCGCTCCACTGCTCGACCTCCTCGCCGCGGCGGGCGGGAGCGATCACGGTGAAATAGGGCGCGGGGCCGTCGGGGTAGACGTGGGTGAAGCGGCAGCTCACCTGCCCGGCGCCGCGCGCGGCGGGAGCGGCGACGGACTCGATCGCCTTTGCCACCGCAGCGGTGACGTGCTCGTGAAAGGCCGGGAACCGCTCCCAGGTGATCGCCGTCTCGAACGTCTCCGAGAGCACGCCCATCGCGACGAGCACGTCGCGCATGTAGGGGGCGCCGAGGAAAGCGCTGCGCCACGCGCCGACCGCATCGGCGTCCCCCGACTCGGCGCGAGCGCCCGCGCCGCCGATCGCTTCCTTCGAGGACGCAGGCGCGTCATCCGGGCCGCTCACTCGCCGGCTGTCGATCGCGCCGCCGTGCTCGGCGCAGATGGCGAGCGCCCGCGACATCGCCTCCCGCACGGGATGGTCGGTCGACTCGAAGCCGAGCACCAGCAGCGCGCGGGAGCCGTCGTCGCCGGCCATCGTCGTGCGGGCTTCGCGCGCGTCGATCAGGCGGCAGTTGGCCGGCGACAAGCCCGACTGGGCGAGCGCGCGCACGCACTCCGCGCCGTCGAGAAAGCGCTCGAAGCGCACGCCGGCGGAGGCGCGGTGGGAGGGTCGCGGCTGGACGCGAACCCACGCCTGGGTGATCACGCCGAGAACGCCCTCCGAGCCGGCGAACATCCGGTCGGGGCTGACGCCCGCGCCCGAGCCGGGCAGGCGCCGCGACTCCCACACTCCCGCCGGCGTGATCGCGCGGGTGGACTCGACGAAGTCCTCGATGTGGGTCAGCGCGGTCGCGAAGTGCCCGGCCGCGCGCGTGGCGATCCAGCCGCCGAGCGTGGAGAGCTCGAACGACTGGGGGAAGTGGCGCAGCGTCAGGCCGTGCTCGGCGAGCTGACGCTCGAGCTGCGGTCCCGAGGCGCCCGCCTGGATCAGGGCCGCGCGCGAGACGGGGTCGACCTCGAGCACGCGATTCAGCGCGCTGAGGTCGATCGAGACGGCGCCGTTGTAACGGGCGTCGATGTCGGGGGTGACGCCGCCGACGACGGACGTGCCCCCGCCGTAGGCGATCGCGGCGACGCGCTCGGCCGCGCACCACTCGAGCAGGCGCTCGACGTCGGACTCGTCGCGCGGGTGGGCGACGCAGTCCGGCGGGTGGGCAAAACGGCCGCGAAAGCCGCGGACCACATCGGCGTAGGACTTGCCGAGGGCGTGCGTCGCGCGCGCGTGGGCGTCGGCGACGCAGATGTCGGCCAACGACGACGGCGCGTCGATGCGCGGCGCCGGCAACTCGACGGCGTCGAGCGCAACCGGGTCCTCGACCTCGCCGAGCGCGACATTCCCGAGCGCGGGACGCAGGTGGGCGGTGAGTCCGGCCGCGCCCGCGCCCACCTCCGCGAGGGTGGGCTGCTGGTCCTCGAAACCCCAGCCCCAGTGCTTGCGCAAACGGATGTTCACCGGGCGAACTCTACGGTCACTAGCCTGTAACTGGAATGGCGGCCCAATCGCAGCCCGCATCAGAACCGCAACCCCTGCAACCGCAGGCGACGGCGACCGAGCAACCGCAGATCCTCGCGCGCGGACCCTGGCCGCTGGAGCAGGTGAAGGCCAGCTGGCGCGAGGAGCACTACGAGCCCTCCCGCGCGCACGTGCAAGCGGCCGACGCCGCGATCGACGCGCTGCGCAAACGGGGGTCGCCGAGCCACGACGGGGTGGCCGCGAGACTCATCGACTTCACACAGGATGCAGATGACGGCATCGCGATGGAGCTGCAGCCCCAACGCTGGGCGCTGAGACTGCTCCCCGGCAACGCGTCGCAGAGCGTGGCCGCGCTGTGCGTGACGCGCTCGGCCGACGGGCGCTGGCTGGCGGGCAGGCGCGCGGGATGGGTCGCATCGTGGGCTGGGCGCTGGGCGCTGGGCGCGGGCGGCTCGGTGGATCTCGGCGAGAACCCCGCCGACACGCTCGTGCGCGAGCTTGCAGAGGAGTGGTCGGTCGCGCCCGAGCGGGTGCGAGGCGAGGCGCTCGTGCAGCTGCCTCACCGGCTGGTGATGTTCGTCGGGCAGGCGTGGCTCGCGGAGGGGGTCGACGCCGAGGTCACGCCCGACGCCGAGCACGATGCGTTCGCCTGGTGGCCGCGCGCGATCGACGAGTGGCCCGTGGAGGCGGAGGCGCCGCTGCGGTTGATGGCGCGATGGCTGTCGGCGGAGTGAGGGTCCCCTGAGCACGCCCGTCGCCTCGGCGCCGACCGCGGGACCGATCACGTTCGGACGGTTGAAGTGGGTGTCGTTCACCCATTCATGCATCTATGCGGCGCTGCTGGTATGCGCGTTCGCGGCGAGCAGGCCGGAGCCGCTGACGTTCGCGCTGGGGCTCGGCCACGGGCTGCTGTGGATCGGAATGTCCCTGATATGCATCGTGTGCGCGCGCCTGCGGATCGTCTCGCTGCGGCTGGCCGTGGCCGTCGCCGTGCTGGGGGGGATCGGGCCGTTCTTCGGCAGCTACGAGTTCGTGCGCGAACAGCGCCGCGCTCGGAAGGACGCCGGGCGCACGAGGCCGTGAAAACGCTGTGAAGACACTCATTTCCCACTGGGGAGATCCGGCGGCGGGGAACGCTAGAGTGAAAAAAGACATGGCGGCGGGCACCACCACGACGGCTCGGCAGACAGTGGATGTCGTGACCCCCGCCGCGGGGGAGTCGGTTACCGAGGGCACGATCCTCGAATGGCGCGTCAAGGTCGGCGATGCGATCAAGCTCGACGACACGATCGTCGAGATCTCCACCGACAAGGTCGACGTCGAGCTGCCCTCGCCGGCGAGCGGGACGGTGAGCGAGATCCTGGTGCAGGAGGGCGACACGGTGACCGTCGGCCAGGTGATCGCGCGGATCGCGGTCGGCGACGGCGCCACCGCCGATGGAGCGCCCGCCGGCAACGGGGCCGGCGGCGAGGAGCGGGAGCCATCGCCTGGCAACGGAGCCGGCGCGACCACGACCGCACCGGCGGACGTCGACGCCGGCGCCGGCACAGCGCAAGACGACGGGCAGGGCATCCCCGACGGCGCCAAGGTCTCACCGGTGGCGGCGCGCGCGGCCGCGGCCGAGGGCATCGACCTGACGCACGTCTCCGGCAGCGGACCGGGTGGGCGCATAGTCAAGTCCGACGTGCTCGGCGCCGCGAGCGCCGGCGCGGCCGGCGGCAACGGTTCGGCGGGCGCGATCGCCGAGCAGCCGGCGGGCGCCGAACAGCTGAGAGGCGGCAGCGCCGCCCTCGCCAGATACATGGAGCAGTCGCGGTCGATGCCGACGGCCACGAGCTTCAGGACGCTGACGGTGACGGTCCTGGACGCGCGCCGACGCGAGCTGAAGGGAGCGGGCAAGCGGGTGTCGTACACGCATCTGATCGCCTGGGCGATCGCGCGCGCGGCGCGGGATACGCCGGCGATGA
The DNA here is from genome assembly GCA_035567335.1 of Solirubrobacteraceae bacterium. Taxonomy (GTDB): domain Bacteria; phylum Actinomycetota; class Thermoleophilia; order Solirubrobacterales; family Solirubrobacteraceae; genus Palsa-744. Next base: position 8,130 of record DATMPZ010000029.1, on the reverse strand, counting down.
CCAACCACTACGCCGAGATCGACGGCAGGCCCCATCGGGTGCAGGACGGGCAGGTGAACCTCGGGCTGGCCGTGGATGTGGAGAAGAGGGACGGCTCGAGAACGCTGATGGTGCCCGTGATCGCCGACGCGGGCGAAATGCGCTTCGACGAGTTCGTCGCGGCATATGACGCGCTCGTGGAGAAGGCGCGCACGAACACGCTGACCGCCGACGATCTGCAGGGGGCGAACATCACGCTCACCAATCCCGGAGGCATCGGCACGGTCGCATCGGTGCCGCGGCTGATGGTCGGGCAGGGCACGATCGTGGCGACCGGCTCGATCGCGTATCCGGTCGGGATGGGCGCGATCGGCGAGATGATCGGCGCGGAGAAGGTCATGACGATGACCTCCACGTATGACCATCGCATCATCCAGGGAGCGGAGTCGGGCAGGTATCTGGCGCGGATCGAGGAGTACCTGCAGGGCGAGCACGCCTTCTACGAGGAGGCGTTCGCCGCGCTGGGCGTCGAGCTGGGTCCGATCCCCTCCCCACCCGCGCCGGTCGCGGCCGCGGCGGCGGCGGCCACCGAGACGGCGAGCCAGGCCGCCGCAGGGACGCGGGCAGGGGCGCCGAGGGAGGAGCTGCTGGAAGCGGTGCAGGCGGCGAGCACGCTCGTGACGCGGTTCCGCAGCCACGGCCATCTCGCGGCGAGGCTCGATCCGCTCGGCTCAGAGCCCGAGGGCGAACCGGGGTTGGACCCCGAGGCGATCGGGCTGACGCCGGCGATCACGGCGCAGATCCCGGCGAAGATCCTGCACATGTACGTGCCGGGGGCGACGCTCGCGGACGCGCTGGGGCATCTGCGCGAGACCTACTGCGGGACGATCGCGTATGAGATCGAGCACATCGCCTCGCACCGCCAGCGGGTGTGGCTGCGCGAGCACATCGAGTCGGGCGCCTTCCGCGCGCCGCTGCGCAAGGAAGAGCAGCAGACGCTGCTCAGGCGACTGATCGAGGTGGATGCGCTCGAGCGGTTCATGCACAAGGCCTACCTCGGCCAGCACCAGTTCTCGATCGAGGGGCTGGACATGACCGTGCCGATGCTCGATGAGCTGATCCAGCTCTCGGCGGCGCACGGCGGCCGCGAGGTCGTGATCGGGATGGCCCATCGCGGACGGCTGAACGTGCTCGCGCACAACCTCGGCCGCCCCTACGACACGATCTTCGCGGAGTTCGAGGGCGCTTCGACGCTCGAGGCGGTGACGACGATCCCGCAGGGAGGGACGGGCGATGTCAAGTACCACCATGGCACGCAGGGGACGTACAAGCTGCCGGATGGCGGCGCGATCATGGTCAACCTGGAGTCCAACCCCAGCCACCTCGAGTACGTCTCGGCCGTCGTGGAGGGCGCGACGCGCGCCGCGCAGACGACCAGGCACGGTCCGCACGCCCATCAGGACACCAATGCGGCGGTGCCGATCGCGATCCACGGCGACGCCTCCTTCCCGGCGCAGGGCGTGGTCGCGGAGACGCTGAACCTGCAGGCGCTCGACGGCTACAAGGTCGGCGGCACGGTGCATCTGATCATGAACAACCAGGTTGGTTTCACGACCGATCCCGACGACGCGCGCTCGACGCAGTGGGCCTCGGATCTGGCGAAGGGCTTCGACGTGCCGATCATCCACGTCAACGCCGACGACGTGCCGGCGTGCATGAGCGCGGTCAGGCTCGCGTTCGCGTTCCGCCAGGAGTTCGGCCACGACGTGCTGATCGACCTGATCGGGTACAGACGGTTCGGGCACAACGAGTCCGACGAGCCCGCCTACACCCAGCCGGAGATGTACGCGAAGATCAAGAGCAAGAAGCGCGTGGCCGAGCTGTGGGCGGAGCGGCTGATCGCCGACGGGGTCGTCACGCGCGAGGAGGTCGACAAGCTCGGTCAGAGCGTGTGGGACAACTTGACGATTCTGCACCAGCGGCTGAAGGCCAGGATCGAGGCTGCGGCCGAGCACGGCGGCGAGGAGGGCACTGGCGAGTATCAGCTGGACCGCACGCCGAGCCCGGACGTCGAGACCGCGGTGCCCGCCGACCGGCTGCGGCGGCTGGGCGAGGAGCTGCTGCGCACGCCGGACGGGTTCACGGTGCATCCGAAGCTCGTCAAACAGCTGCAGCGCCGGCGCGAAGCGCTGAACGACCAGCCGGGCGCGAACGCCCCCGGCGACGGTGAGGCGTCGTCACGGCCGCGTCCGGCGATCGACTGGGCGCACGCGGAGGCGCTGGCGTTCGCGTCGCTGCTGAGCGAGGGGACGCCGATCAGGCTGACCGGCCAGGACACCGAGCGGGGGACGTTCAGCCAGCGCCACATGGTGCTGCACGACGCGAAGACCGGGCAGACGGTGTGTCCGATCCAGAGCCTGCCCGAGGCGCTGGCGCCGCTGGAGCTGCACAACAGCCCGCTGTCGGAGCTCGCGTGCATGGGGTTCGAGTATGGCTACAGCCAGGAGGCGCCGGAGACGCTCGTGCTGTGGGAGGCGCAGTTCGGCGACTTCGTCAACTCCGCGCAGGTGATCGTCGATCAGTTCATCGTCTCGGGGTTGGCCAAGTGGGGGCAGACCTCGCGGCTGACGCTGCTGCTGCCGCACGGGTACGAGGGCTCCGGGCCCGAGCATTCCTCGGCGCGGCTGGAGCGGTTTCTGATGCTGGCCGCCGAGGGCAACCTTCGCGTCGCGAGCCCGACGACGCCGGCTCAGTACTTCCACCTGCTGCGCCGTCAGGCGCGCATCGCCAAGCAGCGCCCGCTGATCGTGATGACGCCCAAGTCGCTGCTGCGGTTGCCGCAGGCGACCAGCTCGGTCGCCGACATGGCGGAGAACACGCGGTTTGAGCCGGTGCTCGCCGAGCCGGGAGTCAAGGACGAGATGGTCAAACGGCTGGTGCTGTGCACGGGCAAGATCTACTACGACCTCGTCGGCCACCCCGACCGGCCCAAGCACGAGGGGTTGGCGGTGGGGCGCGTGGAGCTGCTGTATCCATTCCCGGAGGGGCAGATTCTGGCGCTGATGGGGCGGTATCCGAAGCTGGAAGAGGTCGTGTGGGCGCAGGAGGAGCCGCGCAACATGGGTCCGCGCGCGCACATGTTCCCGCGGCTGATGCAGATCATGCCCGACGGGATCGGATTCGGCTACATTGGCCGCCCCGAGCGCGCCAGCCCGGGCGAGGGTTATCCGGCCGCGCACATCGCCGAACAGAGCAGGATCGTGACGACCGCGATCGATCCGGGCGTGGCGATCTCGCAGTATCCACGCATGACGCCGGGGCAGCGCTGATGGCTGCGCTGTGGCGGAGACTCAGGTTGATCCTGGCGCAGCGCAAACGAAAGAAACGCGGCTACTGAACCTGTCGGGTGTGTGAGGATGGGTAAGCCATAGCCGAGTGCTGCGTCGAGTTGCAGTCGGCGCCGCTTACCGCAGCCTGCTACACAACGGAAGCGTTAACGGCCGCGCCAGTTTGGCTAACCCACTGCCCGCGCAGCTTGGACGCTCAGCGGGCTAACGGCCGCGCCAGACGGGGTCGCGCTTCTCCTTGAACGCGGCGGCCCCCTCTTTCGCATCCTCAGACACGAAAACCGGCCCGGAGATCGCTCCCTGGCGCTCGAACATCTCCGCGGTGGACCAGTCGAACTGCTCCTGCAGGATGCGCTTGGAGGCGGCCACGGCGAGGGGACCGTTGCGAGAGACGGCGCCGGCAAGCTCGAGGGCCACATCGACGGCAGCGCCGGGCTCGGCGAGGCGATTGACGACGCCGAACTCGTGAAAGCGCTCGGCTGGAAGCGGATCGCCGGTGAGCGCCAGCTCCATGACGACGTGATAGGGCATGCGCCGCGGCAGGCGCAGCAGGGCGCCGCCGGCGGCGACGAGCGAGCGCTTGGCCTCGGGGATCCCGAGCTTGGCGCCGCGCGCGGCGACGATCAGATCGCAGGCCAGCGCGACCTCCATGCCGCCGGCGACGGCGAAGCCCTCGATGGCGGCGATCAGGGGCTTTACGGAGGCGCGCTGGGCGATGCCGGCGAAGCCGCGATCGCCGAACCAGGGGGACTCGCCCTTGACGAATGCGCCGAGATCCATGCCGGCGCAGAAGAAGCCGCCGGCGCCGGTGAGAATGCCGACCGACAGCGAGTCGTCTGCGTCGAGCTCATCCAGCGCCCCCGCGATGCCCGCGGCGACGGCGGCGTTGACGGCGTTGCGAACCTCGGGCCGGTCGATCGTGATCAGCAGCGTGGAGTCGCCGCGTCGCTCGGTGAGGACGGCGGTAGCGCCCCCCGCGTCGGAGCTCACAGTGGTGTCTCTGGACTCGCGTCGGGCACAGGATTAGATTATCCGGGGGGGAGGGAGCTTGTCGGCTCGCGGCTTCGGGCAGATTCCACCGGCAAGTGTGACGCGGAGCGCACCAAGTGTGACAACTCTGTGTCTTCTGTCCCACAAACGTGGCGATCGTGAGGCTGATGGGCGCCCCATCCGAGAGTTTCGTCCCAAGGGCTGGGTAGCTTGGCTACATGGCCCCTATTGCCATCATCCGTGTCCTCTGCGAAACCAATCCCTCGTTGGGGACGGCCGTGGTCAACGGGCTGCTGGCGTGGGGGACCGTTCTGGGCGCCTCCACGGCCTTCTTCTCAGGGCTGCCTGCGGCACTGTTCGCGCGGGATACCATCTCTGCACGCGTACGCGCCGATTTGATCAATCGGGGAATGGGAATCGGCTTTCGCGTCGGGATGCTTGTCGGCCCCTTGACGCTCTTTGTCTTCGTTGCTAGGATCGTGTCATGAGCGACCTCGACCGCTACGACTATGCGCTCGCCCTGCTGAGCGGCTTGATCGCAATGGCAATCCTCGTCCTATACGCGGCCCTGTGGGCGGTGGCGCTCGCATATGCGGTCGGCTGGACCGTCATCCTCATCCGCCACATCGACGAGTTTCGCACCAAGTAGGGCAGACAGGGCGAGCACCGCATAGCAGCGAACGCGTCACGCCGCGAACAGCGTGAGCTCGGGCTCGCGGTTGCCGCGCAGGACCTCGACGTCGATCTCGACGCAGTCGATGCCGCGCGCGGCGGCCAGGGTGCGCGCCTGGGGCTTGATCCACTTGGCTACGAGCACGCCTCTGCACGAGGCCATCGCGGGGTCGAGGCGGATGCGCTGCAGGTAGCGCGTGAGCTGCTCGACTGACTCCAGGGTGGCGATGCGCTTGATCTCGACAGCGACCCACTCGTCGGCGGTGTCGCGGCACATCAGGTCGACGGGGCCGATGTCGGTGGGCCACTCGCGGCGCACGAGGCGAAAGCCCTCGCCGCACCAGTGGGGCGCGCCGGCGAGCAGCTCCTGCAGTTCGCGCTCGAGGCCCTCCTTTTCGAGCGCGGCGACGTCGTCGATCGGATGGTCGATGTCGGCGAGCACGTCGGATATCGAGATCTCCAGGCGCTCGTCGGCTCGGTGCTTGCGCACGATCAGTCGTTCGATCGAGCCGCCGAGCTCGCCATCGCCGCCACCATTACGCTCCTCCTCCAGCACGGTCGGCGGCGTCATCCAGTTCAGCGGCCGCACGTTCGGACTGCCACCGTCGGCCCACACCATGAAGGTGCCGTCGGCCTTGAGCATCAGCAGGCGCACGGCCTCCGGCAGGACGGTGGTGGTGCGGCCGATGTAGGAAACCTCACAGCGGGCGACGATCAGGCGCATCGCCCGAACGTACAGGCTCGCCCGGATCGACCTGCTGGGAGGGGGCGGGCTCAGGCGGGGGCGTCACCACGACGGCTTCAGCGGGCGCGACCGCGGTGCTCGGCGCAGACTCGTGGGGCGCAACCGGGGTGCTCGGCGCAGGCGTATGAGACGCTCCGCCTGCGCCCGATCCGTCGCTCATCGCCTCGCGAAACTCGCGGATGCCACGGCCGAGGGACCGCGCCAGTTCGGGCAGGCGCCGGGGTCCGAGCACGACCAGGGCGACGGCGGCGATGAACAGCAGGTGGACGGGGTTCTCGATGCCCATGCAGCTCCTACGTGGGGACGGCCAGGGCCGATCACATCCAGGGTACCGCCGAATCGGACCGTAGGCTACGGCAGCGTGGCCCCGGAATCATCGGTGCAGCCCGGCCGTCCCTACCCACCGCCAGGCGTCGGCGAATCGCCGTGGCCGGCGCAGCTGACGGTGCTCGTGGCGATCGGCCTGCAGCTGGCGCTGCCCGAGCGGCTGACGGTCGGCCCGAGATGGCTCATCCCGGGCCTGGAGGCGGCGCTGCTCGTGGGCATGTTCGCGGCGACGCCCAACGAGCTCAAGCACGAGCACGCGCGCAGGCGCAGGGTTGCGCTCGGGTTGACGGCGTTCGTGAGCGCCGCGAACGTGTATTCGCTGGGTGCGCTGACCCACTACCTGCTGCACCACAACGTCGCCAATGGCCGGGCGCTGATCGGCTCGGGGATGCTGATCTGGCTGACCAACTTCCTCATATTCGCCCTGTGGTACTGGGAGCTTGACCGGGGCGGGCCCGGACGGCGCGCCGCCGGGCACGACGGGCCGCCCGACTTCCTGTTCCCGCAGATGTCAGACGACCGCATCGAGCCACGCGAGTGGCGACCGGCGTTCATCGACTACCTGTATGTGTCGCTGACGAACGCGACGGCCTTCTCGCCGACCGACACGATGCCGCTGAGCCCGATGGCCAAGACCGTGATGGGCGTGCAGGCGATGGTGTCGCTGGTGACGATCGGGTTGATCGTCTCACGCGCGGTGAACATCCTCTGAGAAATCTCAGACAGCCGAGACCGCGCGCGGCTCCAGGGCCAGGGCCTGTTCGATCGGCTCCCGCACGGACTTCCCTGCCCCCAGCTCCGAGGCGCGGCCGAGCGCCTGCAACGCGCCCTCGCGGTCGGCCAACCGCAGGCGCAGACGGCCGAGGCGCTCCCACGCGCCGGCGTCCGAGGGTCCCCGGTCAGCGGCCCGGGTCGCGGACTCCTCGGCGAGGTCGATCGCGCCCATGTCCTCGTAGATGCGCGCGGCGAAGCGGTGGGCGGCGGGACGGGAGCCGTCCGCGCGCGCCCAGTCGCGCACCGAGCGCGCGGCCGCCTCGAGGTTGCCGGCCTGCCAGAACGCGAGCGTCATCAGACGGAGCACGGCGACGTTGCGCGGTTCGGCGTCACGCGCGTAGATGAGGCGCTGGGCGGCGAGCGTGTACTCGCCTTCGGCCATCGCGCGCTGGGCGGCGATCATGAAGCGCTCGACGCGCTCGGAGGCGGGGTCGGGGGTTGAGAAGTCGACGAATCGCATCGATCCGGCGGGGACGGTGCGGACGCCGTGGCTGAACTGCACGCGCGCCCATTGCTGGATCTCCTCCTGGCCGGTGGGGTCGCCGGTGAAGTAAATGCCCGCGACGGTGCCGACGCCCCACTCGGGGTAAGACAGGCAGCGGGCGTAGCGGTGCACGACCGAGTGATCGGGCACGCGGCTGGCGAACGGGTCGTGCTTGGCGCGATCCGCCGCCTGGGCGCGGGCGCGCTGCTCGGCCTCGTACGCGCGCCGGCCGGCCTCCTCGCGCTCGCGGCGCGCGGCGGCGGCGCTCGCGCGGACGGCGTTGCGCGAGACGCGACCTCCGCGCGAGCCCTCCGCCAGACGCTCCAGCTGATCGGCGGCCTCGTTGATCGCCTTGAGATGACGCTCGTGCTCGAACTGGCGCCCGGCGGGCGCGATGTCGGGGTGCCAGCGCTTGGCCATGCGCCGGCGCGCGAGCTGGACGTCGCGCTTGTCGAACGGCGGATCGAGCTCCAGCAGGAGCAGGTGCTGCTCGACGTCGAGCACAGTGGTGGGCATGACCACGAAACGTTAGCGGCGATGGGGCGCATGTGGAGCCCGTCGGGCATCGACGCAGCGCTCAGCGCGAGCCCCCGCCCACACGTAACACGGAGGCGGTTCGCCGCAGAGGACCCGTGCGCTGCGCCCACGCCCTATCCTGCGACGCGATGTCGGCTCAGCACGTGTTCACGATGTATCGCCTGTCGAAGGTGCACCCGCCCGACAAGACGGTGCTCGACAACCTCACGCTCGCGTTCTATCCGGGCGCGAAGATCGGCGTGCTCGGCTACAACGGCGCGGGCAAGTCGACGCTG
>DATMPZ010000028.1:0-3834 GCA_035567335.1 Solirubrobacteraceae bacterium | reverse complement strand
TCGTGGGGTTCGACGGTTTTACTGGCGTCGATTGACCCATGGCGTGCCGCGTCAACCCTTCAGATCATTCTCAGCTTTAAGCCGCGCAGCGATCTGTTCGATCATTTCCCGCCGGTCTGCATCGACTACTGATCCTTCTTGCATGACCACCACCTTCCAACTGTCGCCGTCAGGCTGAACGGAAATCATCATATCGGTCGGCCAGTCGCAAATGTCCTCCATTTCCACCTTGATTGAGGCTTCGAGTTCGGCGGCTGTTTTGCTCGGCTTTTTCATGGCGCGACCTCAGTACGCTGGTTTGCACCGCGACCGGGAACCATTCAGTCGCGACACGATTGTAGTCGCTCGCGGGCTCAAACACGCATCTATTCCCGAATGGTTAGGAGGATTGGAAGCTAGTTTTTGTCCGAGCAATAGATCAGCAGTCCGCGCGGACGGGCGCGGTCCTGCCGGAATCTCACCAGCTCGCAGCGACGAGAACGCGATCGACGAGGAAGGCGAGCCCGGCGACCAGCACGACCGCGGAGAGCGCCGTCACCGCCCGGCGCTCCCACGCGACGCGCCGGAGCCAGAGGAGGGCCGGCAGGAAAGCCGCGATCACCGCTGCCTGGCCGGCCTCGACGCCGAGGTTGAACGACAGCAGCGCGCCGGCCAACGCGGCCGGGGGCAGATCGAGCTCGAGCAACGCGCCGGCGAAGCCGAAGCCGTGCACGAGGCCAAACGCGAAGCCCACGGCCCAGCGCCACGACGCCGTTTGTTTGAGGAAAACGTTTTCGGCCGCGACGTAGACGATCGACAGCGCTATCACCGGCTCGACGATCCACGCCGGCGGCGACGCCGCGCCCAGCACCGCCACCGCCAAGGTGATGCTGTGCGCCACGGTGAAGGCGGTGACGACGGCGAACAAGGAGCCGATTCCTCCGCCGCCCAGGACCAGGGCCAGCACGAATAGGAGGTGATCGACTCCCGTCAGTATGTGCTCGATGCCGAGCCGGAAGAAGGCAAAAACGCCGCTCCCGGCGGAAACCTCGGGCGCCCCGCCCCCGGTCGGTGCCGCGACGGCGACCCGAGCCTCGCGCCGGTCGGCTTCGAGGGTGTATTGCTGCACGCTCCCTTGGGCTTCGACGCGGACAAGCGTGTGGTAGTCGCGGCCGAGGGCGTCGGTCAGGTCGTCGCGCAGGGCGAGTTCGCGCGGCGTACCGGGGCAGGCGTAATCGACGGTCACTACGGCGTTGGCGCGGTCGGGTGTGGGCGGCGTGACCGTCCCAGGCACCGGCTCGCATCTCATCCCATCCGCGGAAATGGCGACCTTGCGCGCGACCAAATCGGCCAGCGTGGCGTAGCCTCCACGGGGCGGCGGCCGTGCCCCGGGGGCCGCCTCGCCGCCGGCCGCCGCGAGCGCGTCGGGGCCGAGGGTGAGGCTGTACCGGACAGTTCCGCCGTACAGGCTCACCGTGGCATAGCCCATCGACCCGGCGATGTGCCCATGCGCAGGCCCGAGCAGTAGCAGCAGGGCGAGAGCGGCCCATGGCGCCGCCCGGCGGAGCGAGGCGGGGGGCGTCATCGCGCGGCCGCTTCGGTCATGGCCTCGCTCCATTCGCCGCCGACGAAGCGGGACATGAGGTAGAGCCGCGGGTCGCCGTCGATGCGCATGTACTGGAGGTACCCCTCGGGGTTGAACTCGCCAAAGCGGGCGGTAAGAACCGGCTCGCCGTCCCCTCCGTAGAGTTTCACGGAGAGCCGCGGCGGGTCGAGGCCGAACGGCGCCGGGTCGCTCCCCGCCAGCTCCGCCGCCTCGATCTCGCGGACAGGCCGGGAATTGTGCATGATCTGGACGGCCTTGCTGACCCGGAGCCCGGCGGCGCCGATGTTGACGCCGTCCAGCGTCGCCCACTCCGTCTCGCCCGTGCGGAGCAGGGTAACGCGCCGCGTGCCGCGGCTCAACTCCACCCGCGTGACCTCTTCCGGCGGGAGCTTGAGCACGCCCTTGGCCTCGAACCGCACGAGCTGGCGCTGCACCGGCATAGCGCCGCTCACCACCATCGCGGCGAGGTAGAGGAGAGCGAGCGCCGCGAGGACGGGGTGCAGGACGTACCGCCTCATCGCCGTCGCCACCAAACGACGCAGCCGAGCGCGACCACCAGGAGCGGCAGTGCGACGACGACCAGGAAGAACACCGCGTTCGACTGCCGCCCTGTCAACGCGACGAGGGGGGGCACGGGGACGCGCGCGGCGACGGCCGTCGTACGCTCCTCACGTGCCAGCCAGCGGGCCGCCGAGAGCAAAAGGTCGCTGTTTGCCATGTAGGGAAAGAACGAGTTGCTGGCGAAGTCGCTGTCGCCGACGACGACGGCGCGCATGGGTTGGGCGTCGCCGTCGAGGCGCCCTTCCACGGCGACGCCCAACACGCGCGGGCCGGGGACCGGGGGCGCCGCCGCGTCCTTGTCGCCCGCCGGGGCGGGCTCGACCGCGTGTGACCCCACCGGCTTCACCGGGCGCGTGTAGCTGTCGCGGCTGCTGAGGAGCAGCGGGGTGACGCGGAGGTCGCCCGCCGGCGGCAGCATCGTGAGGGGACGGATGCCGGGGTAGAAGGTGAGCGAGACCGAGCGCGTAACCGGGTGGGGGTCGTAGCCCGTGACCGCCACGATCTCGGGGTTGGTCGAATAGTGGCTCAAGGGATCGATGACGACCTCCTGCTCCGGGCGGACGCCGAGCTCGGCGACGAGCCGGGCGAGCCCGGGTTCGAGCACGAAACCCAGGTCCAGCAGGAGGAGGGCCGACCCGCCGCGCCGCAGATAGGCGCGCAACGCCGCGCTCTCAGCCGGCAGGAACGTGGTCCGCGGATTGGCCGCGACGAGGAGGGTGCACCCGGTCGGCACGTCGCCCTCGGTGGCAAGGACGAGTTTCCGCGCCTCATACCCCTGCGCTTCGAGCGCGCGGCGCAGTCGCCCCACGCCGTGGCCCGGCATCTCCACCACCTGCGAGCTGGCGTCGTCGTGGCTATGGCCGGCGCCGCTTTCCAGGTGCGTGTGGTACTCGAAGTTGTCCATCGGCAGCTCACCATGGCCCTCGAGGAAGCAGGCCGTAATCGCGCGCCCGCGCAATGCGCGCTGGATACCGATGGCGATCTCTGTCTCGTCTGTGCCTTGCACCAGCACCCGGCGTCCCTCCGCCTCGACGACCGCGGCGTTGTAGAGCTGGATCCCCTGCTCACGCGCGAGTCTCGGGTCCCGGTCGGGATCGACCGCAACGACTTTGAGCAGCGGGTTGCGCCGGGCCATGATCGCGAGGAGGTCGCGCGCGCGCCGCCCAGCGGGGTCCTGCGAGCGATAAAAGTAGGTGACGGTTACCTCGCGGGAGACCTCGTCGATCGCCCGCATGGCCGCCTCCGAGGGAGTATAGACCTTCTCGCGCGTCAGGTCGAAATGCACGTCATGCAGATGCAGCGCGACGCTGGCCAGCACCGCGGCGCCGACCGCGGCCAGGATGACTCCAGCCGAATAGGCCCGCCCCCGCCAGCCCGCGAGCTCGGTCTGCAACGGCAGCCTCAGCCCGGCCGCGAACAGCACTAGGACGGCGCCGAGCCAGCCGCCAGCCCAGAGCAACGCGTTCCAGTCGAGCTCGGAGTGCTCCATGGCGTCAGCGCCGGGCCAGCCCGCGCACGGCGAGGAACAGCCCGAGCAGGGTCACGGCGAGGAAGAAGCCGAAATCCGAGGCGTACATGGCGCCGACGGCGAAGGGCTGGAAGCGCGCCAGCAGCGACAGCCCGAGCACCCAATCGTCGATCGGCGACGGCAGCAACGCGGCCCAGGCGTCAATCGCCCACAGCATCCC
>DATMPZ010000027.1:0-42493 GCA_035567335.1 Solirubrobacteraceae bacterium | reverse complement strand
ACGCTCGCCGGCACCGACCACCCAGACCACGCCACCCAGGCTCGCCTCATCCGCCGATACATCCACTGGCGCAACCGCAACACCAACAACCCCTGCCTCAAACGACTCATCAACACGGCAAACGTTGCCTGACACTCCACTAGACGTTCGTGGATGCCCTCGATCCCAGCTTCAGCGTCCCGTGATCGGTGGAAGCCAGCGGACCGGGTCTTTGCCGTTCGCTCGACTCCGATCGGCAAGCCCCGGCGTGTAGTTATCGGCACGGTTGTGCGGGATTCGCGGTGTCGCTGCGCGCCCGACTATCTCTATCCCCTCTTCCCTGTGATCTCTCTCCCGCTGGTGCTCTGCTCACCGCCGCCGCGATGCCCGGACTCCGTCTCGTGAGTTCTCCTGCTTCTGCTGACCGTGCTCGTGTCGTGCGGCCTCGTCGTCGTTCTGATCCGAACTGCGCGCTGGCCGAGATCGACCATCGCGTGCTCGGCGTCATGTGCGCGCACCGGGTGGTGCGCCAGGATCAGCTCTGCCGGCTGTTCCCCGAGGTCCCGGAGCGCACGCTGCGCTATCGCACCCGTCGCCTGCACGACCTCGGCCTGGCCGGGCGCAGCCGGCCGTACCGCGAACGCGGCTCCGCACCGAACCATCACTGGCCGACGCGCCGCGCGGACTGTCTGGTGCGCGGCGAGCCGCTGCCGCGCGGCGGGGAGCGACACACTCCCAACCCGGTCTTTCTCGCGCACGCCGCCGCGCTCACCGAGCTGTACGTCGCGTTTGCCACCGAGGCACAGGCGGCCGGGCTGAGCCTGCGAGGGTACCGTCGCGAGGGTGATGCGCGCGAGCCGTTCAAGGACGGGACGCGGGAGCGCGCGCTTGCGCCGGACGCCCTGCTCGTCCTCGATGATGAGCAGGGCAGAGAGCTTCAGGCATTCGTGGAGATCGATCTCGGCACGATGTCCCATGCCCGGCTGCGGTTCAAGGCCGGACTGTATGCCGCCTACGCGAGGTCGGACGCCTGGCGCGAACACCACCCGTTTCTGCCCGCGCTACTGTTCCTGACGACCACACCAGCACGGGCGAGCAGGTTCCTCAAAGCGCTGGAGCAGACGCTCTCGCGGAGACCCGGCCGGCGCTATGGCTCGCGCTCCCGAACACCGCTCGTCGCCGCAGCGGGCGCGCTCGCCCTCACGCCCCGCCGGCTGCTTGGCGAGGAATGCCTGGCCAACCTCGACGGCCACGAGGGCCTGCGCCTAGTCGATGTTCTCAACGCGGCTCGCGCCCCGTATGAGAAGCAGCTCGCCTATTGGCGAGAGCGACGGCAAGCCGAAGAGGAGAAGCGCCAGCGCCTGTGGGAGGAGCCAGAGGCGATGCGCGAGCACCTGCGTCGCCACGAGCACTGGCTTGGTGCTTACGGCGCGGCACTCGGACCGGCGGGCACTCAGGCGCTCGCGCTGCTGCTGGCCTCGAATGAGCGCCCGTTGCCCGACGAGCGCGGGCTGCTGCGTGCGATAGCGCGCGACTTCGGCGACGCGCTGATCGAGCTGACACCGCGCACCATCCCCTCCCCCGGTGCGGAAGCCAAGGGTCAGGCGGCGCTGCTGATCGACTCCTACCGCGCCATCCAGGAGCGCCAACTGCGTGCCCTCACCGACCGCTACGGAACGGGCCCGCACCTGCGCAAAGCTACAGAGCGACTGCGGTCCGGTGGGCTGATCGAGCCCCGCGATCTCCACGCTCTCCCCAACGATGCCGCGCGCGACGCCACCTGTCGCGCCGAGCAGCATGAGCGTCAGCGCGCTTACTGGACGTGGCGTCATGGCACCGCGCGCTGGCTCGCCCGCAAGGCCGGCCCGCTTGGTCGGCTCACCCACCACCCCGAGGACTTCTACGAGCAGATCGACCGCCGCTGGCTCCGTGTCTGCCAGCGCTGTCAGGAGATCGCCTACCCCAAGATCGACGATGCCGGCCGCTGCGAGCGTGAACCGGCCTGCCACTACTGCCACAGCACAGAACGAGTCACGGCGTATCGCAAGAACGCCCGGACCGACCAAGAAGGAGAGACACACCCATGAGCAATCCGCGTGAACGATCAGGCGGCCGAGCCGCGTGTCCCGCTCGGGGCAGGCGCAGGGCCGCCAGCACCCGCGGGAACCAGCGATCCCGCCAGCGCCAGCCGCGAGATGTGTGCCCTCAGCGCCGGTGCCTGCCCGACCCCGACCACGAGGCGTTCGTCGACTGGTTCGTCCTGTACTGGCGACGCCACGGAACGCAGCTCTTCACCGGCCAGACCACCGAGAAGGAGGCATATGAGCGAGATGTCTGAGCAGCCTGAACAGACCAAGCGCGCGGTCGCGTACGTCCGCGAGTCCACCGAGGAGCAGGGCCGCGGCTACTCACCCGACGGGCAGCGCCAGGCCATCGCCCGCTACGCCACCGATCACGGGCTCACCCTCGGCGAGGAGTACCTGGACTTCGAGACCGGCCGCGCCGCCGACAAGCGCCCCGGGTTCCAGCGCCTCATCGAGGACGCGATGGAGCACCGCTTCGACTGCGTCCTCGTCTTCCACACCTCACGGTTCGCGCGCAACACGGTGGAGGCCAAGCGCTACAAGAAGCTCCTGCGCTCAGAGCTCGGTATCGACGTGATCTCCGTCACCCAGCCCCTCGGCGCCGGCGCCGACGACCCCGCCGCGTTCCTGTCGGAGTCGGTGCACGAGATCTTCGACGAGTACTACTCCGTCTCGCTGTCCTTCTGGACGAAGATGGGGCTGCGCGAGAAGGCCCGCCAGGGCAAGCTCACCGGCAGCCTGCCCTGGGGTTACGTCAAGGGCACGGATGAGATCGCGGTGCCGGACGTTGAGAAGGCGCCCTACCTCCGCCAGCTCTTCGAGATGTACGCCACGGGCAGCACACCGACCGCACGCTCGCCGCGTGGCTGAACGTCAACGACCAGCGCACCGCCCGCGGCCGAGCCTTCGGCACGGACACCGTCAGGGAGATGCTCTGCAACGCCGCCTACTGCGGCTACGTATCCGCGCGACGCGATACCAGCAAGACGATCAAGGGCCTGCACGAGCCGATCATCGAGGAGGCGCTGTTTGACCGGGTGCAGCAGATGCGCCGACAACGCGCCCGCACGCTGAAGCCCGGACGCCCATCGCCGCGATACTTGCTGCGTGGCCTGGCCCGCTGCCGGCGCTGTCACGCGCGGATGCAGGGCACCACCGGAGGCCGCGAGCTGAAGGCCCGCTACTACTGCGCCACACGCCGCGCCAACCACTCCTGCGACCAGCCGATCGCGCACGCCGAGCAAGTCGAGAACCAGCTCGTGCAGTTCATCACCGGATTCACACCCAACCCCAACATCCGCGAGGAGATCATCCGTCGCCTCTCAAGCGACTCCGCGCCGGAGACCAGCGAGACCGCCAAGCGCCGCACGGCACTTGAGGAGCGCCTGCGACGCATGCGCGACCTCTACGAACTCGGAGATCTCCAACGCCCTGAGTACATCGCGCGCCGCGATGCGATCAACACCGAGCTGTCAGCGCTCACGCCCGAGCCGATCCCTGACCTCGACCACGCCCGCCAAGTGCTCGACGACTTCACCATCTTCTGGCAGAACGAGACCGACCCCGCCGCCAAGCGCCAGTTCCTCAGCCTCATCTTCGAGGGCGTCTGGCTCGATGCCGACCGCGTCGTCGCCGTCCAACCCAAGCCCCCATTCCTGCCCTTCTTCGAGCACCAACACCGCGCACGGACACCGGAAAAAGCGGGGGTAAAGTACGGGAGCGACGGGGGTCGGACCCTATCCTGACACCGCAAGTCGAATGCCGCATTTAGCAGGCATTCTGTTCGGATTGTAGCTTCGGCGCGCGTTGCCGTTTCTTTGGTCTCGGGCGGCGGAGTCGAGCCGCCGCTGGACTTGCTCACGCCTCTGCTGATCGGTCTCAGGCGCGCTCTCGCGCACCAGGGCGATCGATGCGACCGGCCTTTCTGTTCGGAGCGTGCGCAATCCCACCTGGCGTAAGCTCGGCCGACTGGCCGATGCGCTCGGTGTGTCCGTCTCGGCTCTCGCCGCAGAAGGCTGCAGGTCGAGGAGGACGGGGAGGGCGAGCGGACGACGGTCTCGCACATCCGCTTCATGGAGATCCCAGTGGTCTCAGACGAGGAGATCGCCCAGGCGCTGGCTCGGGCGCAGGCCAGGAGGCACGAGCGTGAGCTTCCCGACGCATGAAACCCATCTCCCGCGCGCCCACGGATGCTCCGGACGCGGCAGAGATCGAGGTCTCCACCTTCGGCCCCGGCGTGGGCGAGTCGATCGTCGTGCACCTTGGCGCCGGCGAGTGGATCGTGGTGGACTCCCTGCCGCGACCACATGTCTTGCCGCGCTGCGGCGCTGCTCTACCTCGAGCGGATCGGCGTGGACCGGCCGCGTCCGTGCGCGCGATGATCGGCCACTGGGACTCCGACCACATTCGCGGCCTCGGAGACCTCGTGGAGGCGTGCCCGAACGCAGCCTTCTGGTGCACGGCGGCGATCGGCGGCGACAAGTTCGGCGCGCTCCTTGATATCGCCAGCGCACGCGAGGACGTGCTCGGCCTGCGCCTGCGGAAGCTGGCGCAGGTGATCGAGGCACGAAGTGCATGCCTCGGCGCGGGGCACGGCACGCCGAAGCTCGCGATGGAGTCCTCGCTGATCCTCGAACGCCCCGCGCGGCTCACTCCCGGTTTGCGGTTCTTTTTGTCTGCTCGTCCCGTTGCACGAGGCTGCCGGTAGCAATTTCCAGTGTTGCGCCTTCGCGCGAAAGCAGTCGTGTGCACAACGCCTCGCCCAACCCTCGGAACTAGACGAAGGCGATTGCCAAGCCTCCTCCGCGTCCTCGACGCCGTCCTCACACGCAAACGACTCCACGCACTCGAAAGCGAGAGCAACTGAAAAGAACACAACTACCGAGAAGGCTTTCCCATTCTCCACAGCAGGCTTCGAGCCAGCAGCACGAGCGCAAGAAGCGCGAAGCTCCAAAAAACGACCGTGCTCCTGCCGGTGAGAGCCTGCTCGAAACCACCAGCATCGAGATACACATTGAGCGCTATCCCCGGCCACAGCGACCCCGTGTACTCGTAGAGCACACACAGCAGCGCTCCATAGACGGCGAGCTCGGGCAGCACAGCCAGCGGATACTCGGTGTGCACCAGCCCGAACATCACCCCAATCATCACACTCGCCGGCAACAGCGCAAAGCGGTTGCGGAAACACCGAAACAGCAAGCCGCGAAAGAACACCTCCTCGACCACCGGACTCATGACCGCGGCCACACCGGTCAGAACGATCGTGGCCGTGCCCTTGTCCGAGACACCCGAGAACGGACTGGAGACGGGCTCCAGCGCAAGCGCCGATCGCCACACAGCGTCAAACACACTGGCTGACACGAACACGAGCAGCGCGAGACCAATCGAACGCGCAGCAGGCGCCGGACGCAGCCCCAAAGCGCCCGCGCTCAACACACCGGCCCGATACAGAGGAACCAGCGACGCAAGCCACGCCAAGTCGAACCAGAGGGCACCCGCGCCGCCCCATCCGTGAACCCCGAACAGCAGCCAAGCCGTCAGCGAAATACAGACAACAAAAATCCACGATGCGCCATACGCGACAAGCGCATAACGCACCGACCACTCAGGTCTCCTTGTCACATGCCTAACGCCGCCGCTTACGCCGACCCTTAAACGCGACGTACAGCCACGACATCACGTTCGACAGCACGCTCGACATGAAATCCACGGCTACCCTCTAATCTTTCTAGAGATGCTTGTCACGGCACGGGCACCGGCTCGGGAGTTGGCCCATATGCAGGTGTTGGCTGGGAAGGAAATTCCGGCGGTTCCCACCCAATACAGGCTTCAATGACAGGTATCGTCGCATAACCGGGAGGGCAAGACTTCTTTGGCTTTTGATGCCCACCACCGCCTCCGCCACCGTGATGCTTGTGGTGACAAGGTTTACTATTCGTACAGTGTGGTGGATGGTAACCGCCTGCATCGCTGGCACATGGGACACCTTCCACACTGGCCCGACATAGTGGCACCACGGAGCCATAACTGGACGTCCGTGCGCCGCCGCCACCTTCACCTCCAGGCGTCGCCTCACTCAGTGGCTGATAGAGCATCCCAGGTTCGAGGCGTCCTTCGACGTTGCCGTTTTCTCTGTTCTTATGGTAGCTGGCGTATTCGTATTCTCCTTCTTCTTCGTATTCTTCCCATTCTTCTTCTTCCCCACCGTATTGGGGTCCGCTGCGGCTGCTGCTGCGGCTGCTTCGGCGGCTGCGTGTGCGGCTAGTTCTGCGGCGTATCTTTCGGCTGCTTCTCGTTCTGCTCGTTTCCGTTCTCCATTCCTTTGTGCGGCTATTCCCTCGCCTTGTAGGGCGAGTAGAGTGGCTGCGGATGCGGTGTTGGCGTAGGCGCCGGTGGGGTCGGTGCTGTTGATGGGGTCGCCGAATGTGTAGGAGTAGGCGTTGGCTGAGCCGCCTGGTACTGGGTCGGGCTGTAGGAAGCGTCCGAGCTGTGGTACGTAGGAGCGTGTGCCCATTGTGATTATGCCGGAGGAGAGTTCGGTGGGGAGCTCGATCGCGCCGAGCCATGAGTATTTGGCTGGGAGGGTGGTGGTTGGTACGCCGAACTCGCTGGTGTCGGCCTTGGCGGCGAGTTCGGTGGCGGTTTCGGACAGGTAGGCTTTGGCGATGATGTCGCCGTGTAGGTTGGTGATCTGGAGTTCGGGGGTTTCGTTGTTGTTCTGGATGGCCACAAGGCTACCACCGATGCCGAGGATGTTGCGTGACCATTCGCCGGAGGTTGGGTTGCTGGTCCAGGCCGGCGTGTTGCCGGGGCCGGGGTAGTGGGAGATGATGTCGGAGTTCTGTTTGCCGGTGGAGATGGTTTCGCGGGTTCGGTAGGCGGGGTCGAGGTTGTAGCCGATGGTCTGCCCGTTTTGTTCTTGGGTGGCTAGCTGGTTGTCTGTGTAGTAGGCAGAGGTGAGCGTGTGTCCTTCGGCGTCGGTTGCGGGGAGGGTTGTGATGTTGCCGAAGGTGTTGTAAGCGATGCCGGTGTCGGTGAGGCGGTCGGCGGTGTCGTAGGTGTGTGATTCGATTTTGCCGCCTTCGGTGGCGCATTTGCCTTCCACGCCTGGTTCGCGGGTGGTTAGGCTTGTGCGGTTGGTGTCTTCGTCATTGGTGTAGATGCGTGTTGTGCAGCCTTTGCCGGCAGGGGTGTTCTGGACTTGGGTGATGCGTCCTGGGTTGTCGTAGGAGTAAACCTGGTGAGAGAAGGTGCTGGTTTGTTCAAGCCACTGACCGTGGATGGACGGAATGATGCTGTCGCTGAACCAGACGCATTTTTCGGTGCAGTGCGTGGTCTTTTTGTATTCAAGCGCGGTCGGCTGGTCAACAGGGTTATAGGTGTGGGTCACGGTCATGCCGTTGGGGTAACCTTCGATTAGCGGGTTGCCTTCGACGTCAAAGGTGGCGGTGAATTTCATTCCTTCGTGAGATGAGTCGACAAGTTCGCTCGGCAGACCTGTTATTTCGTTGAATGTGATGGTCTGAGTGCCCTTCCCATCGTTCGTTTTCGTGGTGCGCCCAGCGACGTCGTGTTCGTATGTTGTTTTGTTTTCATCCGCGTCAGTGTAGCTTTCCAGCTCACCCAGCTTGTTCTCAACTCTCGTAACCGTCTTGGTTTTGCCTTCGACCGTGGTGCTTTGCTTTTCAGGCGCACCGGATGTGGCGTTGTATGCGTAGGTAACGGTAGGTAGGGCTTTTCCGACGGTCGAGCTGAACGCTTCGGTTTCGGGGCGGCCGGCGGAGTCGTAGGTCTCGGTCTTGGTGCGGGTCGTGGAGCCTGTTTTAGATTTCACGGTTTCGATTGTTGTTTCCGGCTCATCCCATACATTGTATTTGTATTCTGTGGTGGCTAGTTCTGGTAGTTCGCTTGTTCCTGGTTGTACTACTGGCGTGGTCTCGCATGGAAGGTTCGCCCATTCGGGGTGTTCACGGCACGCTGAGATTTCGGCTTCCCCTTTGGCCGTGTAGTAGATCGTCCTGGTGTCGTGTGTAGTGCCCTGTTGAAATTGCTCAACGCGATTGTTCGTGACGTCGACGATCCACATGGTGCCTGCCGAGTTCACGGCTATCCCTCGTGGTTCTTTGAACTGGCCGTTACCTGTGCCTGAGGACCCGTATTGCCCAAGGTATTCACCGGATGAAGTGAACTCCTCCAGACGCGCGTTGAGGCTGTCGGCGACCCATATGTTCCCAGTCTGATCGACAGCGATGCCCTTTGGTTCTTTGAACTGGGCGTTGCCGCTCCCAGCGGACCCGAACTGGGTCACGTATTCAAGTTTGAGTTAAACTTTTGCACACGATTATTACCTGTGTCCGCCACAAACACATTACTGTTTGAGTCGACGGCTACGGCGGTAGGTTCTTTGAACTGGCCGTTCCCACTGCCACTGGTTCCGAATTCACCGAGCAGGCGCGGCAGGAAGGTGCTGGACCTAACCGGAAGGCCGAGCTTGCCGACCAGCTCCGCCGCCTGCAAGAGCTATTCGTCCTTGGCGACCTCACGAAAGCGCAGTACATCATGCGCCGCCAGGCCGTACAGGACGAGTTGGAGCGCCTAGCGCCCCCCGCCGACCCGCAGCTCGCAGAGGCCGAGAAGGTGCTCGCCGACTTCGCGAGCTTTTGGGATCGCGAGAAGTCCCCAGCCGAGCGCCACCGCCTGCTCGCAACCCTCTTCGAGCAGGTCTGGCAAGACGACGGAAAGGTCGTGGCGATCAAACCACAACCCCCCTTCGCCCCCTACTTCCAAGCCATCTGCGAAAGCCCGGAAAAGCCGACCGGAACTGATCGGTGCCAGGAGCGGGAGCGACGGGACTCGAACCCGCGACCTCCGGCGTGACAGGCCGGCGCTCTAACCAGCTGAGCTACGCCCCCGCGTTTTTTGCGCGGGTCGTTCCGCTACCTGCGGCCCTGCGCGCCTCCTCAGTATGCCAACCAGCCGCTCCGCTCGCCCTCATCGCCGTCGGGCGCCACCAGCGTACCCCCTTGTAGCCGAGTGCGCGAGTGCGCCGCACGGAGGACATCGCCGCGACCGCGACCCCGCCTGCCAGAACTTTCCGGGCCCTTCCTCGTCCGTCCGGCGCCCTTCCTCGTCCGCTCGTTCTGACATCCTGGCCAGCCAGCCAGTTTTTCGACTAGGCTTTGTCTCTGCGCATGCCGCTCGAGTCCCCCGCACCCCTTCGCTCCTACAACCCCTTCGTCGTCCTCGTCCAGGACCTCCTCGACGAGCGCTCCGCCACGGTTCCCTTCCCGCCCGGCGACACACGACCCTCGCCGCGCCGCACCCAGCGCTTCGCCAACGAACCCCTTCCCCTGCTCCTGGAGTCCTACGAACGCCACGGCCCGGTCTTCACGCTGCGGCTCTTCCACGCCAACTCCGTGTTCGCGCTCGGACCCGCCGCCAACCACTACATCACCGTTTCCCACGCCTCTAACTTCATCTACCGCACCTCCTACTTCCGCGACCTGATCGGCTTCGCCGGCGACGGTCTGCTCACGACCGACGGCGACTTCCATCGCGCCTCGCGGCGGATCATGCTCCCCGCCTTCCACCACGAGCGCATCCTCTCCTCGCTCACCACCATGCTCGACGAGACCTCCTCGGCCCTGGAGTCCTTCACCCCCGGCGCCACGATCGACCTCTACGTCTGGACCCGCCGCCTCGCCCTGCGCATCGCCATGCGCGCCCTCTTCGGCCTCGACCCCGACGGTCCAGCCGCGCGTTCGATCGACGCCGCCGCCCTCTTCGAGCAGACCCTCTCCTTCTACGCCCGCGACTACACCCTGCGCATGCTCCGCGGGCCATTCTCGCCCTGGGACCGCCAGCAGAAAGCCACCCGCGCCCTCACCCGCCTGATCTACTCGGAGATCTCCCGCCGGCGCTCCACCGGCGCGCGCGGCGATGACGTCCTCTCCCTGCTGATCGACGCCTCCGACGAGGACGGCGCTGCGCTCACCGACCTGCAGATCCGCGACGAGGTCATGACGCTCCTCTTCGCCGGCCACGACACCACCACCTCGACCATCGCCTTCATGTTCTATCTGCTCGCCCGCCACCCCCATGTGACCGCCCGCCTGCTCGCCGAGCAGGACACTCAGATCGCGGGTAACGCCCTCCCCACCCCTGATCAGCTGATGGGCGACGGCCTGCCCTACCTGGAGCAGGTTCTCGACGAGACGCTCCGCCTCTACCCACCCGCCTGGATCGGCCCCCGCCGCTCCGTCGCCCCCTTCGAGCTCCACGGCCACACTGTCCCCGCCGGCGCCTTCGTCAACTACTGCTCCTGGGCCTCCCACCGCCTGCCCGACGTCTTCGCAGATCCCCACTTCTTCCGCCCCGAGCGCTTCGCCCCGGAGGCCCGCGCCGCCCTTCCCCGCGGCGCCTACATCCCCTTCGGCGGCGGCTCGCGCACGTGCATCGGCATGCGCTTCGGCCAACTCGAGATCCGCACGATCGCCACGCTGATCCTCTCTCGCTTCACGCTCTCCCTGCCCCCCGGCTTTCGGCTCACGATCCGCCAGATGCCCACCATCAGCCCCCGCAACGGACTTCCCATGATCGTCGCCCCGCGGGACGCCACCCTGTCCTCTCCGCTCAGCAAGACCGATTCCGAAATCGCTGACTTCAGCTGACGCGTCCCGCGACGGACTTGGCCTTCAGACTCGCCGCCGATCGGAGATCCCGTCGATCTCCGATCGGGTCACCGCAGGCTCGCCCACATCGACAACACGTATCTCGCATCTCTCCCCGGGGCACTTTCCAGCGCACGCGCTTCCACACCTTCCACATACACCCCCGGACGTTCGAACACCGTCAGTTTCAGCCCGCTCAACAGCCCCGTCGGTCTCGCCACGAGCTTGCCGTCTTCGGCCTGCGCCACCGCGTCCACGCTCGCCCTCGCCCCGAACAGACCGCCACTCGCGCGCACCTCGACCGTCCCCCCTTCGCTCTTCACGAGCGCCACTTCGACCCCTTGCGGCAGCGCCTTCCTGATGTCCGCTTCGCTCACCACCGCCTCCAACCGCAACGCGCTCCCGTGCTTACTCAGACTCGCTTCTGTCAGCTTCAGCCCGCTCGCTTCCACGCTTTCCACGCTCACCTGCACGCGGTCGGTGCCCTTCGCTTCCTGCAACAGCGCCATCGCCTGTTCGGGGCTCATCTTCAGCCGCCCGGCGCTCACCCTCACTTCGTCGGCGTGCATCCACAAAAGCTCCACCGCCGGCCACGCCTTCACCTGCACGCTCTTGACGGTCCCGTACTTCTCGACCCTCTTGCGGATCACCCTCGCCGCGATACCGGGCGCCAGCACCTGCGCGAGCACAACCAGCACCACGATCGCCGCTCCCGCCCCGATCGCGACTCGCACCGGCCACCTCGCCCTCCCCTGACTCACCCGCTCAGTCTTGCACTTCTGCGCCCCCATCCGTGCCATCGCGCCGCCCGACACACGCCCACGCTTCGCTAGCCTTGACCATCCGACCTCGGGCGCGTAGCTCAGCTGGCCAGAGCACCTCGTTTACACCGAGGGGGTCGCCCGTTCGAGTCGGGCCGCGCCCATCCCCACCGACATGACACCCGCCCCTTTTCGCATCGCCGTGATCGGCTCCGGCCCAGCCGGCTTCTACACCGCCGGCCACCTCCTCACCGACCCTTCCGACCGCTTCGAGGTCGACATGCTCGAGCGCCTCCCCACCCCCTGGGGGCTCGTCCGCTCCGGCGTCGCCCCCGACCATCCCAAGATCAAGTCCGTCACCCGCATCTACGAGCGAACCGCCGTCCACCCCCGCTTCCGCTTCTTCGGCAACATCGCCTTCGGCGAGCACATCTCGCGCGAGGAGCTCCTCGCTCACTACCACGCGATCGTCTATGCCACCGGCTCGCCCTCCGACCGTCCCCTCGGCATCCCCGGCGAAAACCTCCCCGGCTCGCACGCCGCGACCGAGTTCGTCGGCTGGTACAACGGCCACCCCGACCACACCGACCTCGAGATCGACCTCCTCTCCTGCACCCGCGCCGTCGTGATCGGCAACGGCAACGTCGCCCTCGACGTCGCCCGCATGCTCGCCCTCACCTCCTCCGAGCTCGCTCCCACCGACACGGCCGATCACGCCCTCGACGTTCTCGCCCGCTCCGCCGTCACCGAAGTCGTCGTCGCGGGCCGTCGCGGCCCCGCCCAGGCGGCCTTCACCAACCCCGAGCTGCGCGAGCTCGCCGACCTTGCCGACGCCGACGTCATCGTCGCCCCCCACGAGCTCGACGCGGCCCTCGCCTGCTCCCCGCCCACCGCCGACCTCACCCCGACCGCCCGACGCAACGTCGAGCTCCTGCGCGCCTACGCCTCCACCCCCCCTTCCGGGCGACCCCGCCGCATCGTCCTGCGCTTCCTGCTCTCGCCCACCTCTCTCACCGCCGGCCCCACCGGCCATCTCTCCGCGGTCGAGTTCGTCCGCAACCACCTCACCCCCACCCCCACCGGCGGCTTGCGTGCCGAGCCCACCGACGAGCGCGAGACGATCTCCTGCGGCCTCGTCTTCCGCGCAATCGGCTACCGCGGCATCCCCCTCCCCGACGTCCCCTTCGACGAGCGCACCGCCACCATCCCCCACGACCGCGGCCGCGTCCTCGACCCCTCCACCGGCGCCCCCTCGCCCGGCGAGTACGTAGTCGGCTGGATCAAGCGCGGGCCATCCGGCGTCATCGGCACGAACAAGAAGGACGCCCAGGAGACAGTCGACGCGATCTTCGCCGACCTCCCCTCCGCCGACGCCAACGCCCACTCCGCTGACGCCCCTACGAGCCCCCTAGCCCACACCCCCTCCTCATCCGACCCTTCGGCGATCGAGGCCCTCCTCCGCGCCCGCCAGCCCGCCCTGGTCACCTACTCCGGCTGGGAATCGATCGACCGCCACGAGCGCGCTCTCGGCGAGCGCACCGGGCGACCCCGCGTCAAGCTCACGCGCATCGAGGAGCTGCTGCGGGTCGCGGCCTCCGAAGGGCCATCTTCCTAGCGCGACCTTCTTCTCCGGGCGAGCGTTCGCCGCGTCAACCTCACGCCGCGGCCCTCTCGGGTGCTCCGCCCATGCCCACCCGCCATGTGGCAGACTGATCGCCGCTGGCCCCGTTAGCTCATCTGGTAGAGCGCCGGACTTTTAATCCGGTGGGGCGGGTTCGAGTCCCGCACGGGGCATGTCCAGGTGGGCTGGAGAACAGGCGGATTTGATTGCGGCCCGATGGCCGTCCACCGACCCGCGTAAAGACGAAGAACCGTCTCGCCTTTTTGGGAGACACGAAAGCCAGTCCTTTCGCCCCAGCCCCACCGGCGCCGGTCACCACACGTTCTGGCGCCAGCAGCAGACCTGGCGGGCGATCGCTGGACGAGGGACGCCGGCTACTACAATCCGGAATCGAGGGTCAGATGATGTCGAGCGTTCTCTCCCCCATCGTGGTCGATGCCAAGCGGCTCCCAAGAGAGCTGCTGGAGCGTGCTGGTCTTGAGCATGAGCCGCTCGTCATCGTGGAGAGCACCGCGCGCGGCGAGCTGGTGCGGAAGCTCACGCCGGACGAGAAGAACGAGCACCAGGAGCGCACAGGCGAGAGCGTGTTCTTCGCCTCCGAGCAGGAGTTCGACGAAGCAATGCTGGCTGCGCCCTACGAGGGCGAACACCACGATCAGTAGGCCCAGCGGGGTGTCGCCCACCTACGAGCGCTCCGCGCGCTTTGAGCGCGATATGCGCAAACTGAGCGGGGAGCAGCGGCGCGCCTTCCTGAGCGCACGCGACGACCTCATCGCCGGCCTGCGCGCACAGCCCCGCAGTTCGCCCCGCGTCTGCGCGTCAAGCGCGTCCAAGCGACCGAGGGCATCTGGGAGATGACCTGGGCAGCCGATGGACGAGCGACCTTCCGCTACGGTCTGGAGGTTCTGCCCGGCGAACCGCACATCGTGTGGCTACGAATCGGCAAGCACGCGATCCTCGACGATCCCGAAGGCTGATCGCAGATCGTGGCTGGTACCAACCCGGAGGCCGCTCACCCCGGCGTATAGCGCACCACCAAAGCCCGTGCCACCGCTCCCCCAGCCTCGTACTGACAGGGACCGTCGGCTGGAAACGAAGCGTAGTCTCCCCCAGACAACTCCGTGATCCGCTCTGTCGGCCCGGCGATCAGTCGCCCCTGCAACACGAGCGCCCGATCCCATGAGCCGTCGGCTCGCGCCGGCGATTCGTGAACATGATGGGCCGGAAGTGCGA
This sequence comes from Solirubrobacteraceae bacterium, assembly GCA_035567335.1. Taxonomy (GTDB): domain Bacteria; phylum Actinomycetota; class Thermoleophilia; order Solirubrobacterales; family Solirubrobacteraceae; genus Palsa-744. The sequence continues at coordinate 28,146 of DATMPZ010000027.1, read as the reverse complement.
CCTCGACGATCTCCAGACTTCCACTCAATCTGCCGGTCGCCTCGAGTAAACGCCGCCCCTCCCCCTCGGGCGGCCACGGTTGTACCTCCGCGACGCGCACGACGTGGACTTCCCTGATCGGCGCCTCCTCCAATAGCTCCCCCACCGACACACCGAGCGCCCCCGCCAGTACCGTCAACGTATCGATCGTCGGGTTGCCTCTGCCACTCTCGATCCCCGACAGCGTGGCCTTGCTCGTCGACGTACTCCGGGCGAGTTGCGACAGGGATAGATGGCGCGCGATCCGCCGTCGACGCAGGTTAGCCGCCAGCCGTGCCCGGGTATCGACGCCTGTCTGCGTATGGTTCATCATAATGAACGGATCGTTTGCTATACTATCCACCCAGGCGGACCCATCACATGACCCAGACGACCTTCTACTTCGACCTCGGCTCCCCGTTCGCCTACCTCACTGCCGAGCGCATATCCGAGGTCCTGCCCGAGCCCGTCCTATGGCAGCCCGTGTCCCTCGGCGCCCTGTTCAAGCTGACCGGGCGCTCGTCGTGGGCGGTGAGCGATCCCGACCAACGTCAGGCCGGCATGGCCGAGGTGGAGCGCCGCGCGCGCCAGTATGGACTCCCCGCGATGCGCTGGCCCGACCCCTGGCCCACCGACTACCTGTTCGCGATGCGCGCCGCCACCTACGCCTTCCAGGTCGGCCGGGGCCGCGAGTTCACCACGCAGGCATTTCGCCACGCCTTTCAGCACGGCCACGATCTCGGCGTCCACGAGCACGTCCTGCAGGCTGCCACCGACGTCGGCCTCGATGCAGACACGGTCACCGACGCCGCCTCTGACCCCGAGATCAAGCTGGCGCTGCGATCTGCCACCGATGACGCTCACGCGCTCGGCGCATTCGGCGTCCCCACGATCTCCATCGCAGACGAGCTGTTCTGGGGAGACGACCGCCTGCAAGACGCGGCCGCTCTCCTGCGTCGGGCGCAATAGACTCACCCGAGCCCGTGGCGCCGATAGGCTCCCGTGGGTGAGCGCCACCTCCGTGAGCACCACCCCCGCCCACCACCGCATCGCCATCGTCGGCTCTGGCTTCGCCGGGCTCGGCGCCGCGATCAAGCTCAAGCAGGCGGGGATCGAGGACTTCGTCGTGCTCGAGCGCACGGGCGAGGTCGGCGGCACCTGGAATGTAAACACCTACCCGGGCTGCCAGTGCGACATACCATCGCACCTGTACTCGTTCTCGTTCGCGCCAAACCCGAGCTGGACGCGGACCTACTCGCTGCAGCCGGAGATCTGGGAGTACCTGCGACGCGTCTGTCGCGAGCAGGGCATCGACCCCCACGTCCGCCTTCACCACGAGGTTCTCGCCGCGCGCTGGAACGAGGACGCGCAGGCGTGGCTGATCGAGACGAGCGCGGGCGAGCTGACGGCCGAGATGCTGATCGCCGGGCCGGGGCCACTGGCCGAGCCGAAGCTGCCCGAGATCGAGGGGATCGACACGTTTGCAGGCACGATGTTCCACTCGGCGCAATGGAATCACGAGCACTCGCTGCTGGGCAAGCGTGTCGCGGTGATCGGCACCGGCGCCTCCTCGATCCAGTTCGTGCCGCACATTCAGCCGGAAGTTTCGAAGCTGCACCTGTTCCAGCGCACCCCCCCGTGGGTGGTGCCCCACCGCGACCGGCAGACCTCGCGCGCCGAGCGAGCGCTCTACCGCGTGTTCCCGCCCGCCCAGCGGCTCGTGCGCGGATTGGTCTACTGCTCGAGAGAGCTGTTCGTGTTCACGCTGATGCACCCCCGCGAAGGCTCGCTGGCGGAGCGGGCCGGGCGCAAGCACCTGCGCGAGCAGGTCCCCGACCACGAGCTGCGCACCAAGCTCGCGCCGCGCTACCGCATCGGCTGCAAGCGCACGCTCATCTCCAACGATTACTACCCGGCGCTGCAACACGCCAACGTGGAGGTCGTAACGGACTCGATCGCTGCGATCACGCCGCACGGGGTCCTCACCGACGACGGGGTCGAGCGGAAGGTGGACACGATCATCCTCGGCACCGGGTTTCACGTGACCGACATGCCCGTCGCGGAGTGGGTGTACGGTCGCGGCGGGCGCACGCTGGAAGACGTCTGGCAGGGCAGCCCCCAGGCGTATCTCGGCAGCACCGTCGCGGGGTTCCCCAACCTGTTTCTGCTCGTGGGGCCGAACACGGGCCTGGGGCACAACTCGATCGTGTTCATGATCGAGTCTCAGCTGAATTACCTGATGGACTGCATCGCCCACCTCGATAGGACTGGCACGAGCGTATTCGACGTACGCGAGGATGTGCAAGAACACTTCAACGAGGAGCTCCAGCGCAAGCTCGACGGCAGCGTGTGGACCTCGGGTGGGTGCGTCAGCTGGTACCTGGACGAGCACGGACGCAACTCCACGATCTGGCCGGGCTCGACATGGCCGTACCGCCGGCGCACACGCCGGTTTCACTCCAGCGATTACGAGCTGCGCCCGCGCCCCGCGCACGAGCGCGTAGAGTTGGCCGCCGTATGAGCCGCATAGGGAGGCGCCGCGCTGAGCCCTGACGCGAGCTACTCCGCCTGGGAGAACTCCCATATCGCCACGCCGAGCATGATCAGCCCGAGGATCGCGATGACCGCCGCCTCGAGCAGGGTGGGGACGCGCCAGCCGAACCAGGTGACGCCGGGGATGAGCGCTGCGCGGGCCGCCGGGGAGACGTTGAGATGCGCGAAGATCGCGCGGCGCATCGGGTCCACGGCGTAGGTGAGCGGGTCCAGGCGGTTGAGGACCGCCAGCCACTGGGGCAGGTTGGCAACCGAGAACATCGCGCCGGAGAGGAAGAACATCGGCATTATTACCATCTGCATGAGCGCCATGAACGACTGCATCTGATTGATGCGCGCGGCGAACATCACGCCGAAGGCGGTGATCGCGAATGCCAGCAGCATCGACAGGGCGAACAGCTCGAGGATCAGGCTGAGTTCGTAGGGAACTTCGACGAGTCCGGCGATCGCGATCACGATCAGGCCCTGGAACGTGGCGACGGTGGCCCCTCCGGCGACCTTGCCGAGCACGATCGAGCTGCGCCGCACGGGCGCGACCATCATCTCGCGCAGAAAACCGAACTCGCGATCCCACACGATCGAGGCGGCGGAGAACATCGCGGTGAACATCACCGCCATGCACAGCACGCCGGGATAGATGAACGTTTTGAAGTTGACGCCGTGCGTGCCGGCCGAGGCCAGCGTGGAGATGCCGGTGCCGAGCACGAACAGGAACAGGAAGGGCTGGATCAGCGAGGTGAGGATGCGCAGGCGATCGCGGCTGAAGCGGATCAGCTCGCGCCGCCAGACGACGCGAATCGCGCGCAGCTCGCCGCGCCAGCTGCGCGCGGGGACGCGCACCCGCGCGAGGTGATGGGCCGGAGGACCCGACGCGGTAGGCGCTCCGGAGAGCCCAGTGGTGGAGGTGTTGGTGGTGGTTTCGGTGGCCATTGTGAGTCAGTGGGGGAACGTAGTCAACTCAATTCTAAAACCTTGTGAACCATCGTTATACGCGCTCCAATTTTTAATACACCAACGCCTGCTCCCTTTATCCTTTCTTGTGCATACCATAGTTAACCTTCGGATCCCTTTGCTTACTCACACATCCGGCCCTCTCACATCGCCCTCTGGCCTCACATCACATCGCCCTCTGTCTCACATCGCTCGGGCTCATAAGCCCCTCACCGGCTCATCATGCGGGCCATGTTGCGGCGCATATCGGTCATGCCCGACTCCTCGGCGTCGCGGATGGTGGTGCCGGTGTAGGACATGAAGACGTCGTCCAGAGACGGGCGCGAGACGTTGACGGACTGGATCGGCTGGCCGAGCTCGGCGAACAGGCGCGGGACGAACTGCTCGCCCTCCGGCACGCCGAACGTGACGGACCCTTCGGCGACACTCGCCTCGATGTCGAAGCGCTCGTGCAGCGCGGCGATCGCGGCCTCCTCATCGGGGGTTTGGATCTGGACGCGATCGACGCCGACGCCGGCCTTCAACGTGGCGGGGGTGTCGAGCGCGACGATCGTGCCGCGATCCATGATCGCGATGCGATCGCAGTACTCGGCCTCGTCCATGTAGTGGGTGGTGAGGAAGATGGTGATGTCCTCGTCTCGCTTGAGCTCGGAGATGTAGCTCCAGATCGAGCTGCGCGTCTGCGGGTCAAGACCCACGGTGGGCTCGTCGAGGAAGAGCACGCGCGGGGAGTGCAAGAGACCGCGTGCGATCTCCAGGCGGCGCTTCATCCCGCCGGAGAACGTCATCACGAGGCTCGAGCGTCGCTCCCACAGGCCGACCATCTCCATCACCTGCTGCAACCGCTCGGTTACGGCGTCGCGCGGTACGCCGTAGAGCTCGGCGTGCAGGCGCAGGTTCTGCTCGGCGCTCAGGTAGCCGTCGAGCGTCGTGTCCTGGAACACGAGCCCGATGTTGCGCCGCACGTCGTCGCGTTCGCGCACGACGTCGTGCCCCGCCACGCGCGCGCTCCCGGCACTCGGGCGCACGAGCGTGCAGAGCATGCTGATCGTCGTGGACTTGCCCGCGCCGTTGGGGCCGAGAAAGCCGAACGTCTCGCCGGTGGCGACGGCGAAGTCGATGCCCCGGACCGCTTCGAGCTCGCCGTAGCGCTTGACCAGACCTTCCACCGATACGGCGGGGACGGTGCCATTGTCAGGTGGACTCATCGCCCTCCACAGTAGTAGCGTCGCCGCCCTCGCCGTCGGCGAGGATGCGGTAGAGGTCACGGCGTGTCTTGTCGAGCACCTCGCGCGCCTTGGCCCATTGGTCGGGGCTGCCGGTGCGCATGACCTGCACGAAGGCGGATGCGACCTCGCGCATCAGCCTGGCGAGCTCATGAGCCTCGCTGCTGACCTCGCCGCCCATCTCCTCCCAGGGAGCCGGTCGGTCGCTGTCACGCTCCTTCACCAGTTCCCGGCCGGCGTCGGTGAGCGCGAAGACCTTACGCCCGTCGAGTTCCTGCGAGCGGATCAGACCCTCGTCCTCGAGCTGCTGGAGCGCCGGGTACACCGAGCCGGGGCTCGGACGCCAGGCGCCGTTGCTGCGCTCCTCGATCTCCTGCATGATCTGGTAGCCGTTGCGCGGCTCCTCTGCGAGCAACAACAGTGCGGCGGTGCGAATGTCTCCGCGGCGAGCCTTGCGCCCACGGCCGCGCGGACCTCCCGATCCGCCGAAGCCGCCGAACGGGAAGCTGAAACCGCCGGACTCGCCCCATCCTCCGGGCCCGAAGCCACGGTGGCGGTGCGCCGCATGGCGCCCGCGCGGTCCTGCATCTGTGGAATAACTTGAACAAGCAAACATATCCTGGTCCTATCTTGAGCTATCAAAGTACGCTCACGATATATCGTTATCTTCACTCTGTCAAGTCCTCCCTGCCGACCCAGCGACCACGCGCCGGCGCGGCAGGTCGCCCGAGGCGTCCGAGGGCGCGCGCTCAGTGCCGGAAGTGGCGAATCCCGGTCGCGACCATCGCCACACCGGCGGCGTCGACGGCGGCGATCACGTCCTCGTCGCGCACGGACCCGCCGGGCTGGACGATCGCGCCGACGCCGGCGTCGATCGCGAGCTGGGGACCGTCGGCGAAGGGGAAGAAGGCGTCGGAGGCGAGCGCCGAGCCGGCCAAGAGGTCGGGCTGGGTGGCGCGGGCTTTGTCGACCGCAAGCTGGACGGCGTCGACGCGACTGGTCTGACCGGCGCCGATGCCGATCGTGGCGCCGCCGGAGGCGATGACGATCGCGTTGGAGCGCACGTGGCGGCAGACACGCCAGGCGAACAGGAGGTCCTGCCACTGGGCGTCGGTGGGCTCGGTGGCGGACATCGCGCGCATGTCGGCGCGCGTCTCGGTGACAACGTCGCTGCTCTGCACGAGCTGACCGCCGATCACCGGTTTGGAGTCGACCTCGTGGCTGGGCGCCGGCCAGTTGAGCAGCTCCAGCAGGCGCACGTTCTTCTTGGCCCGCAGGAGCTCGAGCGCGACGGGGTCATAGCCGGGCGCGAGCAGCACCTCGATGAACTGCTCGCTCAGGCGCTGCGCGCACGCCCGATCGACGCGCCGGTTTAGCGCGATCACGCCGCCGTAGGCGCTGAGCGGATCGCAGGCGAAGGCGCGTTCGTAGGCCGCCTGGACGGTGTCGCCGAGGGCGCAGCCGCAGGGGTTGTTGTGCTTGACGATCGCGCAGGCGGGGGTGTCGAACTCCTCGATGAGCTCGCGGGCGGAGCTGAGGTCGAGCAGGTTGTTGAAGGAGAGCTCCTTGCCGTGCAGCTGGGTCACCCCGTCGAGCAGATGCGTGGGCGAGCCGACGCGGGCGTAGAAGGCGGCCTGCTGGTGGGGGTTCTCGCCGTAGCGCAGGTCTGAGACCTTCTCGTAGGCGTCGCGCCAGGTGGGGGGAAAGCCCTCGTAGGTACGCATCGCGAACCAGGTCGAGATCGCGGTGTCATAGCGCGAGGTGAGCGCGAACGCCTTGGTGGCCAGCAGGGAGCGCGTGCGAAGAGACAGCAGGCGACCGGGCTCGCCGGGGCTCGTCCCCCCCTCACCGCCCGCCGCCCGCGCGTCAGCCCCGCGACGCAGCTCCTTCAGCACGAGCGGATAGTCGGCCGGATCGACGACGACGGCCGCGAACGCGCTGTTCTTGGCGGCCGCGCGGACCATCGTGGGACCGCCGATGTCGATCATCTCGACGATCTCCGCGTCGGTGGCGTCGCCGCGCGCGAGGGTCTGCTCGAACGGGTAGAGGTTGACGCACACGAGATCCACGGGCTCGATCGAATGCTCGGAGGCGGCCTGCAGGTGGACGTCGTCGTCGCGCAGCGCGAGCAGCCCGGCGTACAGGCGCGGGTGCAGGGTCTTCACGCGCCCGTCCAGCATCTCGGGAAAGCCGGTGAAGTCCTCGATCGCGCGCACGGGGATGCCGGCGTCCGCGAGCGCGCGGGCGGTGCCGCCGGTGGAGACGAGCTCGACGTCGAGCTCGGACAGGCCGCGAGCGAAGTCCAGGAGACCTGTCTTGTCGGACACGGACAGCAGCGCGCGGCGGATGCGCACCTCGCCTGGGGCAGCCTGTTCGAGCATGGTGAGCCGCAGCCTACCCGTCGATGACGATGTGGCGGGGGCGCTCGGGATCTGCACGAAGGGCGCCGCGCGCGAACAGGCGCACGGCCTCGGTCAGCAGCGCGTGCTCCAGGGGACGCAGCGCCGCGAGGACCTCCTCGGGAGTGCGCGCATCCGGGAGCTCGACCGCGCGCTGGAGGATCACGGGTCCGGTGTCCACGCCCACGTCGACGTAGTGGACGGTGACGCCAAAGACGGTGACGCCGTACGCCAGAGCCTGCTCGATCGCGTGCAGGCCGGGGAACGCGGGCAGCAGCGAGGGGTGGACGTTGATGACGGCGCCCGGAAACCGTTGCAGGAAAGGCTCGGAGAGCAGCGCCATGTAGCCGGCGAGCACGATCAGGCGCGCGCCGCGCGCGTGCAGCCAGCCGGCGAGGGCCTCGTCGCGGGCGCTGCGGTCGGGATAGTCGGCTCGCGCAAAGACTTCGGTGGGCACATCACGCGCCTCGGCGCGCGCGAGCGCGGGGACGTCGGCGAGCGATGAGGCGACCGCCACGATCTGCGCCTCGCGTGCGTGGACGGTGTCGAGCAGCGCCTGCAGGTTGGTGCCGGCGCCGGACACGAGCACGGCGATGGGAAGGGGCGTCTGTGCAGCAGCCATAGTCAGGACGGAGGGCCCGCCGAGGCGGGCCCTCGAAGCGCTTCCGTCGCGCCAATCATCCTAGCCGCAGACATAAGTGAGCGACCTCACAGAGAGCGCAGACGGATCGCGGTGCAATGGGCGGCGAGGGTTGAACAGCACAATTCACAACCAACTGGACGAGAAAATGCTGACATCAATAATTGTCACCGCGGTCATAGCCGGAGCGCTCGGATACGCGCTGAGACATGGCCGGCACGGCCGGGACGGGGATCTGATCGTGCACAGGCCGTATAACAATCGCTACGACGACGCCAGCGGAGCACGCGACTACGCCCTGTTCGAGTAGCCCTGACGGCCAAATGCCTTCGCTGGCCGATCTCTGATCGGTCGGCGTCCTTACCGATCGGAGATCGATGGGATCTCCGATCGGCCAGCACATGTACCGAAGCCGGGAGACACTCGCTCCGCTCGCATCCCCGTTTCGGCCAGCACACCACGCGCTCCCTCGCGTCCTCTTGATCTGCTCGACCTTTGGCGGTCAGGGCAGCGGGTTGACTATCAGGCGCGCACGAGTGGGAGGGGTGGTGTGTCCTGCCCCTCCTGCTCAGGACCATCCTCCAGCGCGTACTTCCCGTTCGCCTCGCTCGTGCGCTCGAGCGGGTAGCGGCCGCTGAAGCAGGCGTCGCAGTGGGTGGCGCGTTCGCCCTGGATCGCCTCGTAGACGCCGTCCAGCGAGAGGTAGTGCAGCGTGTCGCAGCCGAGCTCGGCGGCCACCTGCGCGGTGGTGCGGCCGTGGGCGATCATCTCCTCGCGCGTGGACATGTCGATGCCGTAGTGGCAGGGGTGGACGATCGGCGGGGCGGAGATGCGCATGTGGACCTCGGCGGCGCCTGAGTCGCGCAGCATCTGGACTATCTGGCGGGTGGTGTTGCCGCGCACGATCGAGTCGTCGACGACGACCAGGCGCTTGCCGGCGATGACCTCGGGGAGGGGGTTGAACTTCAGGCGCAGGCCGTGGCGGCGCAGCTCCTGGCCGGGCTGGATGAAGGTGCGGGCGACGTAGCGGTTCTTGACGAAGCCGTCGTCCTGGGGCAGGCCGGCGGCGCGGGCGAGGCCGCGGGCGGCGGCGTTGCCGGAGTCGGGGACGGCGATCACGAGGTCGGCCTGCACGGGCGCCTCGCGCCAGAGGATCTCGCCCATGCGCCCGCGGGCGACCTGCAGGACGTGGCCGTTCATGCGCGAGTCGGGGCGGGCGAAGTAGATGTACTCGAACACGCACAGGGCCGGGCGGACGCTCGTCGGTACTTGCCGGCTGGAGAGTCCGCGCTCGTCGAGCGTGACGATCTCGCCGGGGGCGACGTCGCGCAGGAAGCGGGCGCCGATGATGTCGAAGGCGCAGGACTCCGAGGCGACGCAGTAGCGGGTCTCTCCCGTCGGATCGTCCGAGCCGGGTTCGAGCACGCCGAGCGCGAGCGGGCGCAGGCCGTGGGGGTCGCGGAAGGCGATCACGCGGTCGCGGGTCATCAGCACGATCGAGAAGGCGCCGCGCAGGCGCGGGAGGATGTCGGCGATCGCGTCCTCGATCGACGCGGCGGGGTGGGTGGCGATCAGCGCGGCGACGATCTCCGAGTCCGAGGTGGAGCTGAACGTGACGCCGCGCGCGAGCAGCTCCTCGTGCAGGGCGACGGCGTTGATGAGGTTGCCGTTGTGGGCGAGCGCGAGCTCGCGCGTGGAGCCGTGGGTGCCCTCGGAGCGCTGGACGGGCTGGGAGTTCTCCCAGGCGTTGGAGCCGGTCGTGGAGTAGCGGACGTGGCCGATCGCGAGCTCGCCGGCGAGCGTGCGCAGGTCGTTCTCGCCGAACACCTGGCTGACGAGGCCGAGCTCGCGGCGCGTCATGATGTGCCCGCCGCGGTCGGCGGCGGCGATGCCGGCGGACTCCTGGCCGCGGTGCTGCAGCGCGTAGAGCGCGAAGTAGGAGAGCCGCGAGACGTCGTGGCCGGGCGCGTACAGGCCGAAGACACCACACTCGTCGCGAGGGCCGTCACGCATTAGGCCTACACGCTAACAGCATGGGGTCGAGACGAGGCCCCAGGATGCGCGAACGCCACAGTCCGCGGCGATGCGCGTGCGCGGAAGACGGCGTTTGTGTAAGGGAGCATGGTACGTCGAGGGATGCGTGAGGGCGGCAAACCGGGGAAGTGGCTTTCGTCCTCAAAGGAACAGCTCCGCGAGCGCAGCGTGCGCCGCGGCGAGCTCTGGGAGCGCGGCGGAGAGCGAGACGTCACCGAGCTGGATGCGCAGGACATCGGGGCGAACCGTGCCGATGACGCGCACGCGGGTGCGCCGGCCGAGGGCGCGCACGCCGGTGGGAATGCCGCTGATGAGAAAGCCGCCTGGTCCCTCGCCGAATAGGATCCGAAAGGGATCATCGTCCTCGCCGTCCTCGCCGGCGAGCGCGTCCAGCCGCACCTCGGCGCCGAGCCCGCCCGCGAGGCAGCACTCGGCGAGGGCAACAGCCAGTCCTCCCTCGGCGATGTCGTGGGCGCAGGAGAGCCCGCCGACGCGCACGGCGCCACGGACGGCGAACTGGGCGGAGCGCACGGCGCCGACGTCGAAGTCGGGTAGTCCGTCGGGGAGCTCCTGGCCGCGCAGCTTGGCCAGCTCGCTCGCGGCCAGTGAGGGGGCAAAGGGGCCGACGAGCGCGACGGTGTCTCCCGCGCGCGCAAAGCCCAGGCGCCCGGCGCAGCGCGCGTCGGGGAGGCGGCCGACCATGCCGATGACGGGCGTGGGGTAGATGGGGCCGGAGGAGGTCTCGTTGTAGAGGGAGACGTTGCCGCCGACGATGGGGGCTTCCAGCGCGCGGCAGGCGGCGCCGAGGCCGCGCACCGCTTCGGTCAGCTGCCAGGCGACGTGGGGGCGCTCGGGGTTGCCGAAATTGAGGTTGTTGGTCGTGCCGAGCGGCTCGGCGCCGACGCAGGCGAGGTTGGAGGCGCACTCGAGCACCGCCGCGATCGTCCCGCGATAGGGGTCGGCGGCGACGCGGCGGCCGTTGCAGTCGATCGAGACGGCGAGGGCGGGAACCGGTCCGTGGTCGCCGCCGGCACCCGTGTCGGCTCCGTCTGTGCCGGCGTGGTTCCAGGCACCGATGTCGCCTCCATCGGCGCCTTCACCATCATCGCGAGCGCGCACCTCCTTCCCCGGATGGCGGATCGCCAGCACCGCGGCGTCGGCCTGCTCGGGGCGACGGACGGTGCGCGACTGGACGATCGCGTCGTAGTGCTCGAAGAGGGGGCGCCGTGAGGCGATGTTGGGACAGGCGAGAAGCGCAAGCAGTGCGTCCCGCGGTGAGGCGCCGGATGCGAGCGTGGCGGGCGGAGGGTCGTAGATCGGCGTGGCGGGGCGAGCCGGTGAGAGGTCATACAGCGGGCAGTCCTCGACGAGCGCGCCGACGGGCATGTCGCCGACGAGCTCAGGGCCGTCGAACACGCGCATGCGCCCGGAGTCGGTGACCGTGCCGATGGCCGTGCCGTGGATCTCAAAGCGCTCGCACAGGGCGAGCACGGCGGGCACACGCGCGGGCTCGACCACGCAGAGCATGCGCTCCTGGGACTCGGAGACCATGATCTCGAACGGCTCCATGCCGGCCTCGCGCAGGGGCACGAGCGAGACGTCGATGTCGATGCCGACCCCGCCGGCGCAGGCCATCTCCGCGGCCGAGGAGGTCAGGCCGGCGGCGCCGAGGTCCTGCAAGGCTACAAGCAGGCCACGGTCGAGCAGCTGAAGCGAGCACTCCAAGAGCTTTGACTCCGCGAACGGGTCGCCGACCTGGACTGTGGGACGCCTGTCGGAGTGCTCGTCGCCGAGCTCGGCCGAGGCGAGCACGGAGGCACCGCCGATGCCGTCGCGGCCGGTGGAGGCGCCGAACAGGATCACGACGTTGCCGGGCCCGGCGGCGGCGCTGCGCACGAGGCGCTCGCGCGGGGCCAGACCGAGGGCCATGGCATTGATCAGACAGTTCTGCTCATAGGGCGCCTCGAAGTAGACCTCGCCGCCGACGGTGGGGACGCCGATGGAATTGCCGTAGTGGGCGATCCCCGCGACGGCGCCGTCGAGCAGGTAGCGCGAGCGCCGATTCCGATCGCCGCTCACCTCGCCGAAGCGCAGCGAGTCGAGCACCGCGATCGGGCGGGCGCCGATCGCGAAGATGTCGCGCAGGATGCCGCCGACGCCGGTGGCGGCGCCCTGGAAGGGCTCGACCGCGGAAGGGTGGTTGTGGGACTCGACCTTGAACGCGCACACGAGGCCGTCGCCGATATCGACCGCGCCGGCGTTCTCGCCGGGGCCCATGACCACGTGCGGACCCTCGGTGGGCAGCGTGCGCAGGAGCTTCTTGGAGTGCTTGTAGGCGCAGTGCTCGCTCCACAGCAGCGAGTACATCGCGAGCTCCACCTGGTTGGGGGGGCCGTGCTGGCGCTCGCAGACGAGCTCGTACTCGGCGCGGGTGAGACCGAGCGCGAGCGCGTCCTGCACGGTCGGCAGCGTGGCGCCGTCAGACACGGGCGCCCTCGACGGCGAGGCGCATCGACTGAAAGATCGTCAAGCCGTCGGTTGAGCCATCGCCGGTGAGCGCATCGACGGCATGCTCGGGGTGGGGCATCAGGCCGAAGACGTTGCCGGCCTCGTTGCAGACGCCCGCGATGTCGCGCAGGGAGCCGTTGAAGTTGTGTGCGGGCGCGTAGCGCAGGACGACCTGACCCCGGCGCTCCAGCTGGTCGAGCGTGGCGGCGTCGGCGTAGTAGCGCCCCCAGGAGTGCTTGGCGGGAATGCTCAGGCGCGCGAGACCGGCGCTCGCGCACGTGAAGGCGGTGTCGGACTGGATGACATCGAGCTCGACCTGACGGAAGGTGAAGCGCAGGTTGGCGTTGGGCAAGAGGGCGCCGGGGAGCAGGTGGGCCTCGCAGAGGACCTGAAAGCCGTTGCAGATCCCCAACACGAGCCCGCCGTCGCGGGCGAAGTCGATCACGGACTCCATCGCGGGCGAGAAGCGGGCGATGGCGCCCGCGCGCAGGTAGTCGCCGTAGGAGAACCCGCCGGGCACGACGATCGCCTCAGCGCCGCGCAGGTCGCGCTCGGCGTGCCAGATCAGCTCGGCGTCGCCGACGCGCCGGGCGGCGTGCAGCGCGTCGACCTCGTCGCAGGAGCCGGGGAACTGGAGAACGCCAAATCTCACGAAAGCAACTGGACTTCGTAGTCCTCGACGAGCGGGTTGGCGAGCAGGCGCTCGCACATCGAATCGAGCTGCGAGGAATCCTCCACGTCGAGCTCCACGAGCCGTCCCACGTGGACGTTGGCGACCCCGGCGAAACCAAGCGCGGGCAGCGCCCGCTCGACGGCCGCGCCCTGCGGGTCGAGGATGCCGGCCTTCGGGCGAATCAGCACGCGGGCTCTCATGCGGTGCGGTCCAGCCACGCCTGAAATGGCTCGCCGGTGATTCGCTCGTACGCCTCCACGTACCTTGCGCGCGTGCGAGCAACGACGTCGTCGGGGATGGCCGGCGCGGGCGGTCGCTTGTCCCAGCCTGTGCCAGCCGCCCAATCCCGCACCGGCTGCTTGTCAAAGCTTGGCTGGCCCCGCCCGGGCTCATACGCATCGGCCGGCCAGAAGCGAGAGGAATCGGGCGTGATCACCTCGTCGGCGAGCGTGAGTAGACCATTGGTATCCCGCCCGAGCTCGAACTTCGTGTCGGCGAGGAGTATCCCGTGCTCGCTAGCGTGCTCGGCAGCCCGCCGGTAGACAGCAATCGAGACGCGCCTCAGCTCCTCGGTCAGAGCCCGATCGCCGACGAGCTCGGCGGCGCGGTCGAAGTCGATCGCTTCGTCGTGGCCGACGTCGGCCTTCGTGCTCGGCGTGAATATCGTCTCGGGCAACTGCTCGGACTCGCGCAATCCCGCAGGCAGAGCGATCCCGCAGACCGATCCGGAGCTTTGATACTCGCTCCAGCCGGAGCCGCTGAGATAGCCGCGCACAACGCACTCGACGGGCAGCATCGCAAGCTTCTTGACCACGAGCGCTCGGCCGCGGACCTCGTCCGGCACGCCGTCTGTCGCGGACACGAAGTGATTGGCGACGATGTCACGTGTGCGCTCGAACCAGAAGACCGACAGTCCGGTGAGCACGGCGCCCTTGTCCGGGATCGGTGTGGGGTGAACTACGTCGTAAGTCGAGATGCGATCGCTGGCGACCATCAACAGCCGGTCGTCCAGGTCGTACATCTCGCGCACCTTCCCGCTGGCGATCAGGGGCAGGTCGGCGAGCGCTGTCACGGCTCGGACGATATCCCGTCCAGCCGCTGGACTATCTCCTCGGCGTAGCGCACGTAGTGCCCGTAGTCGAAGATCGCATCGAGGTCCAGCCCCGTAGCGCGCTCGTCGCCCGCGAGCAGCTCGCGCAGGGGGACGCCGTCGTCCCACGCGCGCTGGGCGAGCTCCTGGACGATGCGGTAGGCGTCATCGCGCGTGGAGCCGGCAGCGACGAGCGCGAGCAGCACGCGCTGGGAGAACAGCGCGCCGTGGGTGAGCTCGAGGTTGGCGCGCATGCGCTCGGCGTCGATGGTCATCTCGCGCGCCAGCACGATCGTGCGCTGCTGCAGGTAGTCGAGCAGGACCGTTGAGTCGGGCAGGATCACCCGCTCGACGGAGGAGTGGGAGATGTCGCGCTCGTGCCACAGCGCGACGTTCTCCAGGACGGCCTGGGCGCCCGAGCGCAGCACGCGCGCGAGGCCCGAGATCTGCTCGGCCTTGATCGGGTTGCGCTTGTGGGGCATCGCCGAGCTGCCCTTCTGGCCGGCGCGGAACGGCTCCTGCGCCTCGCGCACCTCGGTGCGCTGCAGGTGGCGGATCTCGGTCGCGAAGCGCTCGAGGCCCGCGCCTGCGAGGGCGATCGCCTGCACGAGCTCGGCGTGGCGGTCGCGGGCGACGACCTGCGTGGAGACGTCCTCGCGCACCAGGCCCAGCCGCGCGAGCACGCGCGCCTCGAACTCAGGGCTGGTGGACGCATAGGTGCCGACGGCGCCCGAGATCGCGCCCACCGCCACCTGAGCGAAGGCTCGCTCCAGGCGCTGCGCGTTGCGGTGGGCCTCAAACGCGAAGCCGGCGAGCTTGATCCCGAACGTCGTGGGCTCGGCGTGCACGCCGTGGGTGCGCCCGACGCACAGCGTCCGGACGTGATCGCGCGCGCGCGCGGCGAGCGTCGCCACGAGCTGGTACGCGCCCGGCACAACGACCTCTCCGACGGCGCGCAGCTGCAACGCGAGGGCGGTGTCGAGCACGTCGGAGGAGGTCAGCCCGAAGTGGATCCAGCGCCCGGCCTCGCCCGCGGAGGCGGCGAGCACGTCGACGAACGCGGCCATGTCGTGGTCGGTCACCTGCTCGCGCTCGTTCACCGCCTGCACCGTGAACGTGGCGGCGCGGATCGCCTGCAGCTCGCTCGCGGTGGGTCCGCCGTCCCCGAGCAGGCCCGGCAGCTCCTCGCAGGCGGCGACCTCGACCCGGCGCCAGGTCTCCATGCGCGCCCCGTCGGTCCACAGTCGGCCGAGCTCGGGACGGGTGTAGCGCGAGATCATGCCCCCAGGATCTGCGCCGCGAGGATCGCCGCGTTGCGGGGGTTGTCCAGGCCGACGCAGGCCACGGGCACGCCCGGGGGCATCTGCACGATCGAGAGGATCGCGTCGAGGCCGCCCGCCGCGGTGAAGCGCCCGGACAGCGGCACGCCGATCACCGGCAGGTCGGTGTGGGCGGCGATCGCGCCGGGCAGGGCGGCGGAGATGCCGGCGCCGGCGATGATCACGCGCAGGCCGCGCATGTGCGCGTTCTTGGCGTAGTCGGCGACGACGTCGGGTTCGCGGTGGGCGGACATCACGCGCAGCTCGTGCAGGATGCCGCGCTCTTCGAGCTCGCTGGCGGCCTTGTCCATCGTCTCCATATCGCTCTTGGAGCCCATCACGATGCCCACGCGCGGCGCGTCGAGGTCCATCTCCTCCAGCTGTGCCCGCACCTCGGCCTCGGCCAGCGGTGTGACTATCGGCGATACGTCACCCATCGCGGCTGCCCAGCTCGAGCTCGTGCGCGCCCTCCGCGGGCTCCGACGGCTCTTCGAGCCAGCGCTTGAATGCGCGCACGCCCTCGCGCAGGGGCGTGGAGCTCTCGTCCGCGTCGGCGGCGACGTCCCCGCGCAGCTGCATGCCCTCGAAGGAGATCATCCGTGCCGCAGCATACGCCGACGCGCGCGCCGACTCGGCGTCGGGACCGAACCCGGTGATGTTCAGCACGCGCCCCCCCGCGGTGACGATCGTGCCGTCCGGCCCAACGGCGGTGCCGGCGTGGGTTACCTCCACGTCGTCGGGGACGAGCTCGAGCCCGGAGATCGGATCGCCGCCGGAGGACGAGGCGGGGTAGCCGGCGCTCGCCAGCACGAGCGTGACCGCCGACTCGGAGGACCACGAGGGAATGTCGTCTTCCTCGATCTCCCACTCGTCCAGCAGGCCGCCGGGGGACACCGCGTAGAGCAGCATCTGCAGCAGATCGCCGCGCAGGCGCGGAAGCACCGCCTGGGTCTCGGGGTCGCCGAAGCGCACGTTGAACTCGAGCACCATCGGACCGTCGGCGGTCATCATGACGCCGGCGTAGAGGACGCCGTGGAACGGAGTCCCGCGCGCCCGCATCCAGTTGACGATCGGCGCGTGGATGAGCTCGGCGAGCTCGTACTCCAGTTCGTCTCCGCGATCGAGCGCGGGGCAGTAGGCGCCCATGCCGCCCGTGTTGGGGCCGGTGTCCCCCTCGCCGATCCGCTTGTAGTCGCGCGCGGCCGCGAGCGGGAGCGCGAACCGTCCGTCGCAGAGCGCGAGCAGCGACAGCTCGCCGCCGCTCAGTCGCTCCTCCACGAGCGCGCTCGCGCCGCCCTCGCCGAAACGCCCCTCCAGAAAGATCTCGCGCAGCGCGGCGTGCGCCTGCTCGGCGCCGTCGGCCACGGTCACGCCCTTGCCGGCGGCGAGCCCGTCGGCCTTGATCACGACGCCGGGCGCGGCCAGCTCGGCGACCGCGTCCAGCCCCTCCTGGAGCGAGGAGACATGACGCCAGCGCGCGGTCGGCACCCCGGCCTCCGCCATCGCCTGCTTGGCGAACGCCTTCGAGCCCTCCAGCTGGGCGGCCGCCGCGGAGGGTCCGAAGGCGAGGTGCCCGCGCGCGTCGAGCGCGTCCACGAGGCCCGCCACGAGCGGGCCCTCGGGACCGACGACGGTGAAGTGGACGCCCTCGCGCTCGACGGCGGCCACGATCCCGTCGATGTCCTCGGCCGCGATGTCGAGCAGGCGCGCGTCGCGCGCGATGCCGGCGTTGCCGGGCGCGCACAAAAGCTCGGTCACCTTCGGCGAGCGCGCGAGCGCGCGCACCATCGCGTGCTCGCGCCCCCCGCCGCCTACGACCAGGACCTTCATCGTCTCAATGATCTGCGAGTCGTGGATCGACGTGCTGGCAATAGGAGCGCGCGGGGGATGACAGTGCTTGGCACAGCCGCGCTCGCGGCGACACAGCCCAAGGCGCGGTGAGGCGCATGCTCACAGCGACGCGATGAAGTCGTCTATCGGTATGGCGGAGAGCGTCTCGTAGCGCCCGGTTCCGCGCGACCCGAGCTCCAGCGAGACGCGCGCCATCGTCGCCTCGTCGGGGGCCTCGACGACCGAGATGAAGTCGACGTGGCCGAGCGTCGCCCACTGCGCCTTGACGTTCGCGCCGAGCTGCTCGACCTCCTTGTTGACCTCTCTGATCCGCTGCGGGTTGTTCTTGACCGTCTGCACGCCCTCGGGGGTGAGCGTGGAGAGCATGATGTAGGTGGGCATGGCGTGAAGGCTCCTCCGTGGAGTTTTGGCCGGTCGCATTCCGCGCTACTGCGCGCATGGTTGTTTGTAGCGGATCGGCTGCCCGGGCGCAGGCCGCGGCCGGGTGCCCGGGTTTGCTGGCTTCGTCCGCGTCCAGTCAGGGCAGCGGCCCGATCCAATGCTCAGCGTCGGTAATCCCTTCGGGGTGGGCGCGCATCACGCCCTCGATCGCGTCGGCAAGCACGCCGGTGGCGTCGCGGCTGCGACCGCGTCTCGCCGGCACGAGGATGAGGCCCGCATGACCTTGGCCGCTGGTCAGACGTTCGGCGGCGATCGGGCGGAAGTCCTTGATGTTGTTCGTCACCACCGCGCGTTCCTCGCGCCGAGCGACTTCCATGACCTCCCGATCGGGAGCCTCCGCCAAGTCAGAGCGCTCGGAGACCGCCTCCACGTCGAGGGCGCGCTCGCGCAGTGTCTGGGCTATCCGATGGGAGAAGTGCTCATCGAGCAGTGCCTTCACGAAGCCAGTGCCTGCTGGCCCGCCACCCAGGCGGCGTATCCGCGCTCCGACTCGGCCTCGTTGAGCGCGATCTCGGCGTCGATCTCCTCGCGATATTCGCCGTAATAGGCAACAGCCGCCTGCACGAGCCCGGGCGCGATCTCGAGATACGCGGCGGCCTCCTCGGGATCGTTGTCGTTATCGCGGACCGTCGCGATGACCTCCCACACATCCAGCCCGCTGCCCACGAGCGCGGCCCGCCGGCCGCTCGGCCCGTCGGCGAAGCGGATCAGGGGATGATCCTCCCGGCGCAGCCCCTCGTCGACGAAACGCTGGGCCAAGGTCCGTGGGGCAAGGCCGATTAGCCGCGCCCGCGCCGCCAACCGCTTGCTCACGCCCGGCTGGAACCGCAGGGTGAAGTGCTCGCTCATACAGAGGACTGTACCACAGTGTGCCACGGAGTGGTGCAACGGATCGTCACCGATCTCGCGGCGGAAGTGCGCGCCAATCATCAAGAGTTTGGTCCGCAAGAGATCGGCACTCATGAGGGGCACTCCGGGACTCGTCGCGCTTGCGATCGTGATGGAGCTGCTCGTTGACATCAAGGCATCATCTACTATGATGTCGCTATGCGTACAACGCTCACGATCGACCCGGATGTGCGACTTCTGCTCGAGCGCCGAATGAACGAGCGCGGCCTCAGCTTCAAGGAGGTCGTCAATGGCGCACTACGCGACGGTCTCCTCGGAGCCGGCGAGAAGGGGGTTTTTCACACTCCGACGTTTGCCCTCGGCGAGCCACTGGTACCTCTTGACAAAGCGCTTGCGCTGGCAGGCGAGTTGGAGGACGAGGAGTTGCAGCGCCGGCTGGCGGCCCGCAAGTGAGAGTGTGCAAGTCGTCGACGCAAACATCCTGCTCTACGCCGTCAACGAGCAGGCGGTCAACCACACGGCGGCGCGGCGCTGGCTGGACGACACGCTGGCGAGTCGCGAGACGGTCGGTTTCGCCTGGGTGGTGCTGCTCGCCTTCCTGAGGTTGAGCACGCGGCGGGGAGTCTTCCCACATCCGCTGTCGCCCGACACGGCGATCGGGGTGGTCGAGCGATGGCTGGAGCAGCCCGGCGCCGCGGTCCTCCAAGCGGGCGAACGTCATCTGGCTTTGATGACCGGCCTCCTGCGGGAAGCCGGCACGGCGGGCAACCTCGTCAACGACGCGCACCTGGCGGCGCTCGCCCTGGAGCACGGCGCGGAGATCGTCTCCTTCGACGGAGACTTCGCCCGTTTTGCCGGAGTGCGCCGGCGCTCGCCGGTGTAAGTGAGAAACACCTACTGACGAGGCGAAGGACACTCCCTAGTCTCCGCGCCAAACTGTGTAGGTAGGATCGCCTGCGCCGCAGGCGGACAGGTCGCGTTCAAGTTTCGTAAAAGGGAGAAGATATATGCGGGTCCCGCACTTCAGTTCAGTCTGGCAGGCCGAGCAAAGCGAGCGGGCGCGAGAGCAGCGAGCCGGTGGCCTCGTCCGCCTGACGGCTCTTGCGGCGTCCCTTGTGGGTTCGATGCTTCTCTCTTGGGGCGGTGCTCAAGCCGTTGCGGCGTGCCCTGGCGCTTGCGGCACGCAAGCTACCGCGACGGGTCTGGCGACTCCCCCGGCGTGGGCCGTGGGCCGGCACATCCATTTCTTTGCGAGTCCGAAAGCTCGATCAGGTCTGACCAAAGCGACCGTTGCACCCCGCAAACGTGGCCAGTTGGGGCGGCGCTGCGAAACGGGATATTGTCCTGAACCGCCGCTGCTCTACAAAGAAAGCGGGAAGGGAGTCCAGCATACTCCGAAGGTGTTTGTCATATTCTGGGGTAAAAAATGGACGGTCGCGCCTGGATCTGAACTGCGTACGCAGCTGTTGAAATTCTACGAAGGGCTCTCCGGCTCGGCATACCAGGGTATCCTCACCCAGTATTTCGACGCGACCGGGCGCATCTCGTCGTCCGTGACCGTGACCTCCTACACCGACGAAACCGTGAGCGCTCCTACGTCCGTTAACGATGCCGCGCTTCAGGGTGAGGTTTCGTCGGCGGTCAGTGTGAAGAAATGGACGCGCGAATTCAACGACCAGTTTGTGGTCATCCCGGCCCCCGGCTCTACCTATGAATCGGGCTTTGACACAGGCTTCTGCGGCTACCACGGCATCACGACGACAGGGGAATCGAGCTACACGTTCGTACCCTATATCGGCAACGCACCATTCTACGAAGGATGCGCGGGGTTTGACGCGGCCAAAAATGTTAATCACGTGACGTCGATGATCGCTGCCCACGAGTATGCCGAGAGCGCGACCGACCCAACCCCATCTGGCACCAACGCGACATGGCAGACCAGCAACGAATACGAGATTGGCGATATCTGCGCGTCGGGCGATGACGAACTACCCAACGGCTCATGGGTGCAGGGACTATGGGACGACCACCAGAGCGCCTGCTCGCTCTCCGATAAAGAACCGCCTCACGTCTACGCGGTCACCAACCTCACATCGAACAGAAGTTATTCCGAAGCCGACCTCCACGGTGTGGTAAACCCAGAGGGACTGGAAACGAAATACCATTTCGAATACGGAACAACGACTTCTTACGGGTCGAACACCTCCGAAGCCAGTGCCGGAGCCGGGGTAAAAAACGTCCCGGTCGAACAGCTCGCCAAAGGTCTTCAGGCATACAGCACCTATCACTATCGCCTGGTCGCGACGAACAGCACGGGGACGACATATGGCATGGATCAAGAATTCGGAACCCCGAAACCGTACTGGTCGATTCAGTCGACGCCCAACCCGAGCGAAGCGACGCACAGCGTCCTCAGGGGAGACTCGTGCACTTCGTCTTCGGCCTGCACGGCCGTCGGACAGTACGCGACAACCACCATGAGTCTACAGGCTCTCGCGGAGGTATGGAACGGAACGTCGTGGGCTGTGAAGACGGTGCCCAATCCGACGGGAGCGACCCAAAGCGCCCTCGGCGGCGTCTCGTGCACGTCGTCCTCGACCTGCACCGCCGTAGGGTGGTACTCCAACAGCGCGGGAACGATCGTCACCTTGGCTGAGGCATGGAACGGCACGTCTTGGTCTGTACAGACAACGCCCAACCCGTCCGAAGCGACATCAAGCTACTTGAATGGTGTGTCGTGCACATCGTCGTCAGCATGTGTCGCCGTCGGGGAATACCAGCATCACACGGGTATGTCGTCTACCACATACGCTTTTGCGGAGGTATGGAACGGAACGTCATGGACTGTCAAGTCTGTTCCTAATCCCGCGGAAACCACGGATAGCGCCTTGAGCGGAGTGTCGTGTACGTCGTCTTCGGCATGCACCGCCGTAGGGTCGTACAACAACTTTACTTTGGCTGAGGCGTGGAACGGCACCTCCTGGTCTGTGCAGACAACGCCTAATCCCGCCGAAGCAGCAGCGAGTTCCCTTAGGGGCGTGTCGTGTACGTCCACCTCGGCATGCGTAGCCGTCGGGGAATACCAGCATCACTCGGGTATGTCGTCTACCACATACGCTTTTGCGGAGGTATGGAACGGAACGTCGTGGACTGTGAAGTCGGTCCCAAACCCGGCGGAAACCACGGCCAGTGCCTTGAGCGGAGTGTCGTGTACGTCGTCTTCGGCGTGCACCGCCGTAGGGTCGTACAGCAGCAGCATCTTGGGCATCTTGGCGGAGCTGTGGAACGGCGCGTCATGGGTGTACCAGCTGCCGACCACCGAACCAGGGCCACACGTGACAAGCAGCAAACTGCTTGGCGTATCATGCTGGTCTACGGCGGTATGCGAGGGGGCTGGGAAGTACACAGAACCCGTCGAAGTCGGCGGACAGAAAATCCAAGAGGAATTCACTCTCGCGGAGCTCGACTCGTAACAGACAGCCCCGTCACCGCCTAGAGATGCTTCGCCCCAGAGAGCGCCGGCGGCCGCAGATGCCCAACGCGCTGCCGAAGATGGTCGAGGAGCGGATCGGGGTCTTCAGCGGCCGATCGTCCGTCCGTCCAGAGCCCGGTTTGTCCGCCGCTCCCGCGCGTATGGTGCGCGCATGCACATATCTAGGAGACACCTCAACTACGCCAACGTCACAGCCACCATCGCGCTCGTGTTCGCGATGAGCGGCGGTGCGCTGGCGGCGAAGCACTATCTGATCAACTCGACCAAGCAGATCAACCCGAAGGTGCTCAAGTCGCTCAAGGGCAACACCGGCGCGGCGGGAGTGCCCGGAACGCAGGGCAAAGAAGGACCACAAGGCAAAGAAGGAGCGCCCAATCCGAACGCTGTCTTCGCAACCAATGCAGGCCATGCCACAAGCGCCGACAGCGCTACAGTCGCCAAAGGCCTGCCAGCGTTGACGTGGACCAACCTGACACTCGAAAACGGCGCCGTCGTCTACGGCTCCGGTATATATGGCACGCCAAGCTACACAAAGGACGCCGAGGGGTTCGTGCATCTGAGCGGCGCTCTCGATGGATCGAAAGTCACCACCTTCTTCGCCACTCTGCCGGCAGGCTTCAGGCCGACCCGGGCGAACAATACGTGGTTGCGGGCCGCCGCAACGAATGGGGGTAGCGATCCTCATCTCGTCGACATCTACATCGACAGCACTACGGGCACCATGTGGCTCGAGCTCGGTGGGACGATAGGCGGGACGGCTTCGACCGCCGCCTTCGTAGATCTCGAGGGGGTCTCCTTCTACGCAGGCTGACAGCCAGCGATCGCGTAGGCCTTCCGCAGCGCGCGGGAGGCCTACGTGTCCGTGTCGCTCACGACGCCGCCCGCTCAGGCGGCGTCGCCCACCCCGGCCCCCGCCGTCTCCAGCACCAACTCTCCGTCAACCGCGTCCACGCGCACTGAGTCCCCGTCGCGCAGCTCGCCCTCCAGCAGCGCGAGTGCGAGGCGGTCGGTGAGCTGCTTCTGGATGACGCGGCGCAGGGGCCGCGCGCCGTAGGTGGGGTCGTAGCCGATGCGGGCGATCAGCTCGCGGGCGGCGGCGGTGAGCGTCACGTGCACGCCGCGCTGGGCCACGCGCTCGATCACGCGGGCTACCTGGAGGTCGACGATCTCGGCGATCTGCTCGCGGGTAAGAGAGTGGAAGCGGACGATGTCGTCGAGGCGGTTGACGAACTCGGGCTTGAAGTATTGGAGCAGTTCGGTGCGCAGCTGGGCGTCGGCCGCGACGTCGCCGCCGGACGAGCCATCCGCTGCGCTCGATGCCCCGCCTGCGCCGGCGCCGTCGGCGCTGCGGCCGATGGGCAGGTTCGAGGTCATGATCAGGACGGTGTTCTTGAAGTCGACGGTGCGGCCCTGGCCGTCGGTGAGGCGGCCGTCGTCCATGACCTGCAGGAGCGTGTTGAAGACGTCGGGGTGGGCCTTCTCGATCTCGTCGAGGAGGACTACGGAGTAGGGGCGCCGGCGGACGGCCTCGGTCAGCTGGCCGCCCTCTTCGTAGCCGACGTAGCCGGGGGGCGCGCCGACGAGGCGGGAGACGGAGTGCTTCTCCATGTACTCGGACATGTCGATGCGGACGATGGCGTCTTGGGAGTCGAACATGAACTCGGCGAGGGCGCGGGCGAGCTCGGTCTTGCCGACGCCGGTGGGGCCGAGGAAGAGGAAGGAGCCGATCGGGCGGTCGGGGTCCTGCAGGCCGGCGCGGGAGCGGCGCAGCGCGGTGGCGACCGCCTCGATCGCCTCGTCCTGGCCGACGACGCGCTCGTGCAGGCGCTGCTCCATGTGGATCAGCTTCTCGGTCTCGCCCTCGAGCAGGCGCGAGACGGGGATGCCGGTCCAGCGCGCGACGACTTCGGCGACGTCGTCGGCGTCGACCTCCTCTTTGAGGAACTGGGGCGCGGCCGTCGCGCCGTCCCCGTCCGCGTCGCCGGCGTCGCCCTGCGCGCGTGCGCGCTCGGCCGATTCGTACTCGGCGAGCTGGCGTTCGAGCTCGGGTATCTCGCCGTAGCGCAGCTCGGCGGCGCGCTGCAGGTCGGACTCGCGCTCGGCCCGCTCGGCCTCGGCGCGGGCTGCCTCCAGACGCTCCTTGAGCTCGCTTACGCCCTTGATGGCGTCCTTCTCGCGCTGCCATTGGGCGGTCATCTCGGCGGAGCGCTCGCGCAGCTCTGAGAGCTCGGCCTCGATCGCGTCGCGGCGGGCCTTGGACGCCTCGTCCTTCTCCTTGCGCAGCGAGGTGAGCTCGATCTCGAGCTGCATCACGCGGCGGTTGACCTCGTCGATCTCGGTGGGGACGGAGTCGATCTCGATGCGCAGGCGCGAGGCGGCCTCGTCGATCAGGTCGATCGCCTTGTCGGGCAGGAAGCGGTCGGCGATGTAGCGGTGGGAGAGGGTGGCTGCTGCGATCAGGGCGCCGTCCTGGATGCGCACGCCGTGGTGGTTCTCGTAGCGCTCCTTCAGGCCGCGCAGGATCGCGATCGTGTCCTGCACGGTGGGCTCGCCGACCGTCACGGGCTGGAAGCGGCGCTCCAGGGCGGCGTCCTTCTCGATGTACTTGGTGTACTCGTCGAGGGTGGTGGCGCCGACGCAGCGCAGCTCTCCGCGGGCGAGCATGGGCTTGAGCAGGTTGGAGGCGTCGACGGAGCCCTGGGCGGCGCCGGCGCCGACGATCGTGTGCAGCTCGTCGAGGAACAGGATGATCGCGCCCTGGGCCTCGGATACCTCGGAGAGGACGCCCTTGAGGCGTTCCTCGAACTCTCCGCGGTAGGCGGCGCCCGCGATCAGCGCGCCCATGTCGAGCGCGATCACGCGGCGGTCGCGCAGGGACTCGGGCACGTCGTGGGAGACGATGCGCTGGGCCAGGCCCTCGACGATCGCGGTCTTGCCGACGCCGGGCTCGCCGATCAGGACGGGGTTGTTCTTCGTGCGCCGGGAGAGGACCTGGATCACGCGGCGGATCTCCTCGTCGCGGCCGATCACGGGGTCGAGCCTGCCCTGCTCTGCCATCTCGGTGAGGTCGCGCCCGAAGCGCTGCAGCGGGCTCTGCTCGTCCTCCTGGCCCGGCTGCTGCTGGGACGGGGCGGAGCCCGGGGTGCCGTCAGGAGCCATTGCCACCGCTACGACTATGCGTACCCCGCGCGGTTGTGGGACCGAACCTCGAGCGTGCATCGGCCGCCCGCACGATGTCGGTCCCGCCGCGGTAGGGGACTACGAGCTCGGCGCGGAAGGAGCGGCGCACCTCCTCCAGGCGCTGCGCCAGCTCGACCTGGGCGTGGAGGGCCTTGACCTCGAGCTCCTCGATGCGGGCGTGCATGTCGTCGACCTCGGCCTCGAGGTCGAGCACGCGCTGCACGCCGGCGAGGTTGAGGCCCAGCTCGGCCGTCATCTCCTGGATGCGGCGCAGGCGCTCGACGTCCTCTTGCGAGTACAGGCGCGTGCCGCGGGGCGAGCGCTTGGGCGCGATCAGACCGCGCGCCTCGTACGTGCGCAGGGTCTGGGGGTGCATGTTCGCGAGCTCGGCGGCGACGGAGATCATGAACACGCCGCGGTCGGTCTCGACCTGTACGCGGGCGATGGGTTTGGAGCTCACGAGGCCGACCCCCCTCCTGCCCCGGCCTGCTCGAACAGGCGTGCGCGGGGGTTGCCGTTCATGACGGCCGCGAGGGCGTCGACGGCCGACTGCTGCTCGTCGGTGAGCGAGTCGGGGACGTCGATGAGGAAGCGGTAGTGGATGTCGCCGCGCGCCTTGCCCCCCAGCTTGGGAGGGCCCTCGCCGCGCAGGCGCTGGACGGCGCCGTGCCGCGTGCCGGGCGCGACGCGCAGGGTCTTGGAGCCGTCGAGGGTCGGCACGCGCACCTCGGCGCCGCGCAGGGCCTCGGGGATCGTCAGCGGGACCTCGACCTCGAGATTGTCGCCGCGGCGCTTGAAGACGGGCGAGGGCGAGACGTGGGTGACGAGGTAGAGGTCGCCGGGGGGGCCGCCGTCGCGGCCGGGCTCGCCCTTGCCGGCCAGGCGGATGCGCCCGCCGTCGCGGACGCCGGCGGGGATGTTCACGCGCAGGCGCTTGACGGTGCGCACGGCGCCCGCGCCGTGGCAGGTGGGGCAGGGATGCTCGATGATCGTCCCGGAGCCGCCGCAGCGCGAGCAGGGCTGGGAGATCGAGAACATGCCCTGGCCCTGGGTCTCGACGCCGCGCCCTTCGCAGACGGGGCAGACGGTGGGGGTCGTGCCGGGCTTGGCGCCGGTGCCGTGGCAGGTGGGGCAGGTGTCGTGCATCGGCACGGAGAGGGGGATCTGCGCGCCGGAGATCGCCTGGTCGAAGGCGATCGAGACCTGTGCCTCCAGGTCCGCGCCGCGCTGCGCGCGCGGACGTCCCCCGCGGGCGGACGCCCCTGCGCCGGCGCCGCCACGTCCGCCCCCAAAGAGGTTGGAGAGGATGTCGCCCATTCCGGAGGCGTCGAAGTCGAAGTTGCCGAAGCCGCCGAAGCCGCCTCCGGGTCCGCCGCCGGTCGCGAAGGGTCCCGTGCCGGAGTCGTACTGCTTGCGCTTGTCGGGATCGCCGAGGACGTCGTGGGCTTGGGAGATCTCCTTGAAGCGCGCCTCGGCGTTCTTGTCGTCGGGGTTGCGATCGGGGTGGTACCGGCGCGCGAGCTTGCGGTAGGCCTTCTTGATCTCCTCGGGGGTCGCCTTCTTGTCGACCCCGAGCGTCTTGTAATAGTCGGGTCCTGACGCCATGGAAGCTCCTGCCGGCTACGCGGCGACGACGACCCGCGCCGGGCGGATGATGTGATCGCGCAGGCGGTAGCCGGGCTGGTAGACCTCGGCCACGGTCCCGCTCGCCGACCCCGCGACCGGCTGGTGGACGACAGCCTCGTGCAACCCGGGATCGAAGATCTCGCCGGTGGGCGAGAAGGACTCGATCCCGACACGGCCAAGCGCGGCGCTGAGTTCCTCGCGCACCAGACGCACGCCCTGCAGGAGCGGGTCGTCCTGATCCGCCGCCTCCAGCGCGCGGTCGAGGTTGTCGAGGGCGGGGAGCAGCTCGCGGGCGAGCTTGATCGCGCCGCGCTCCTGGGCGAGCGCGGACTCGCGCGCGACGCGACGGCGGTAGTTCTCGAAGTCGGCCTGGGTGCGCTGCGCCAGCGCGAGGTACTGGTCGCGCTCGGCGGCGATCGTGACGAGCTCGTCGAGGTCGCCCTCGATCTCGGCCGCGTCGCTGTGGCCGTCGCCTTCGCCGTGGTCGTCGCTGTCGCTATCGCGATGGCTGTCGATGTCGCCGTGGCCTTCGCTGTCGCCATCACCGTGGCCGACGCCGACGGCCACATTGGCGACCTCGGGGGGGGAGTCATCCCCCGGCGCGGTGGATGCGCCGGGGGTCTGCTCCGCGACCGTCTGCTCGGGGGTGCTCTCGCCACTCATGTGTGTCTCTCCCCCGCTAGGACTTTGGCTCGTCGACTACCTCGGCGTCGACCACGTCCTCGTCGTCAGACCCGGCCGCGCCGGCGCCGTCCGCGGATGGTCCGCCGGCCCCGTCGGAGCCGCCCGCCGCCGCCTGCTCCTGGGCGCGCTGGTACATCGCCTCCGAGACGGAGTGGAAGGCGACCTGCAGCGCCTCGGCCTTGGCGTTGATCTGAGCGGGGTCCTCGGACTCGAGCGCCTCGCGGACCTCCTTGACGGCCTCCTCGATGCGCGAGCGCGAGTCCGCGTCGACCTGGTCGCCGAGGTCGGCGAGCTGTTTCTCGGCCTGGTAGGCGGCGTTCTCGCCGTTGTTGCGGGCCTCGGCGAGCTCGCGCGCGCGGCGGTCCTCCTCGGCGTGGGACTCGGCGTCGGAGACCATGTTCTTGATCTCCTCGTCGGAGAGGCCGGAGCCGGCCTTGATCTCGATCTTCTGCTCCTTGCCGGTGCCGAGGTCCTTGGCGGAGACGTTGAGGATGCCGTTGGCGTCGATGTCGAAGGCGACCTCGATCTGGGGGATGCCGCGCGGCGCCGGCGGGATGCCGGTGAGCTGGAACTTGCCGAGCGACTTGTTGTACTGGGCCATCTCGCGCTCG
>DATMPZ010000026.1:0-8011 GCA_035567335.1 Solirubrobacteraceae bacterium | reverse complement strand
GCGCAGCACCTCCTGGATCGTCGCCGTCAGATAGACGTCGCCTGCGTCCTCGTCGATCTCCTCGATCAGCCTTCTCTGCGCGTCGGGGTTGTGCGCGAGCAGTTGGAATGCCCACGCGAGCTGCGAGGCGGTCGTCTCGTGCCCGGCGAGGATCAGCGACATGACGTTGTCGCGTAGCTGCGCGCGGGTCAACGGCGTGCCGTCTCCGTTGCGTGCCCCAAGCAGCGCCGCGAGCGCGTCACGTCCCGCCCGACCCAACTCCAGACGCTCGTCGATCAGCGCGTGGATCAGCGTGTCCACCTCGGAGCGATGTCTTATGAAGCGCCTCCAGACCGTCCGTCCGGGACCATGACGCAGGATCGGCACCGGAAACACCACGCTCCCCGTGACCGTCAACATCTCAAGCGCCCTGTCGAGCAGGGCTGACAGCCGATCCTCATACTGAGGCTCTCCGCCGGCGAAGACGCGTCGCAGGATGACTTTCAGCGTCAGCGCGCGCAGGCGCGGATGCAATGGAAGAGCTGCGTCTCGCGGCCATAACGCGATCGCACGTCGCACGGTGTCGATAACCCAAAGGCTCTCCGTGTCGATCGTGCGTTTCTGCAAAGCCGGGAGCGCGGCTTTGCGTCCGTTCAGATGCTCGTTGCCATCGATAAGCATAAAAGAGCGCCAGCCGACGATCGGCGCTATCTTCGCGCCACCCTTCCCCGGACGGAGTACGTCGGCCGGCGCCGCGAGCATCGTTTTCACCTCGGCGGGATCGGATAGGAACACCAGTCGGGGAAAGCTTGTCATCCTGTGTGTAAAGCGCCTGCCGTAGCGATTTTGACACCGCTCCATGTACAGGAACGGCGATCTCCAATACACATATGTCAGAATCGCCGTGGGAAAAGGCATGCCTGGCGGAAGGCCGTTGCGCGCATCACAGTCGCCCACGCCGCTTGCTCTCGTTGCCCGCCACACGTGCCCGATCATCAGCAGCAGTTTTGTGAGGGGTCCACTGGCGTTTGCGAGCGCACGCGTTTGCGCGCGAATGCTCGGAGCTCCGACACCAGGAGTCGAGAGATACATAGCCACGATCCCCTCCGTCAGCACGACATGCCGCCGGCCGTTGGGAAGGCGTGCTGCGTGAGAGGCTATCCGTCGAATGATCGCCGCGAGCCTGTCCAGCGCGATCGTCTCACTGCCGTAGTGAGCCAGATAGTTGTGACTTTTATTGGCGACATCATGCGTACGATCGACGTAGCTGTCGAGCATTGCAATGGCGAGCGCAACCCACGGAAAATAGGCCGACTGAATCGCGACCAGATCGTGTTGTTCACAGGATGGTTCGGCCGCAAGCGCAAGCAGGACATGTGGCATGAAGGCGCCCGCGGCCGCTGTCAACTCGAACCAGTCGAGTCTATGCTCGCCGCGCGATTCCTGTTCGGCCCACTCTTTCAGCGCTGCGTCGCGCTTATACTGATCGGGCTCGTGATTCAAATACTGTATCTCGCAACGCTCGACACCACGAAGCATGATATGACGTACCTGTCGGTATGACGGCAGCGCGATGCACTTTCTGCGACAGGTTTCCACGAGCGTGAGCAGATATCCGCCGTCGTCCTTCCACGGGTGATACCGGTAGTAGTCGGATATCGGCGCCTCGGGATCGAGTGCCTCGACGAGCGCCCGGTGCAATTGACGTCCGTTCGCGCGACCCGCACTCGCGCCGCGCTCGCTGACGTTGTCCAGAAAATCCCACAGAATCTGGTATGCGACCAGCAGCGTCAACAGAGACCTATCTCGCTTTCTGGGAAGAATCGAGAACAGCGAAGCGCCTTCTACGTTGTCGCGCTTAAGGATGAGCGAGTCGAGCGCGTCTTTGCGGATCGACGCATCTGGAATCGCCTTCGCCCGCTGACGCCAAGCACGAAGCTCGCACGATGTCGCCCGGCGGCCCCAGAGCAGTCCGCGGGCCATCGCGGCGATGAGCGTCGCGACCTGTGCTGGAGATAGAAACAAATACTAGCAACTCCAACGGCACCTATATTTGAAGTCTATAAGATCGGCGTGAAGAACCCCGTGACATCCCTTGAGACTCAAGAAAGATTCCGGCGACCGTGGCCGAAAAATGTATCTGTGCGAACGGCCTTCGAGACTAGGTTTCAGGCCACGGATAGGGTGCCACGCCCGCGGCGCGATAGCCCGGTATTGCTATGCATGTGGCCGCCACGACGGTCACCAACACGAAGCTTGCAAACGCCACCAGGGCATTGGCCGAAAGCACAACTGGAAATCCCGTAACGCTCACCAGCGCATGACCCAGCAGAAGCTGCCCGTAGACACCGAGGCATGCACCAATCAAGCATCCGGCGCCGATCAGGAGAGCGCTCTCGCAGATCAGCGCCAGCCACAACGTCCGGGTGTCATATCCCTGCACCTTCATCCGCGCGAACCGGCGGCGGCGCTGCCAGACCGCTGCCCCCATCACCGTGGCGGTCGCCAGCACTCCAGCCACCAGCGCCAACAGAGCGATCTGAGAGAGGCGCCCAAGCCCCTGACGACTTGCGGCTTGCTGCGCCAGTTCGCGGTGCGTCGCGGTTTCGATCGAGAGCCCTGACCGCGGCCCCAGCACCCTCTGAATCTCCCTGCGAACCGCAGTGGGCGACGCAGCGCCGGCGAGCTTCACGTTGTATGCGCTCGGATCGGCGCTTTCCCACGCGCGCGCGTAGTCGACCCCGTTGAGGATGATCGCGCCCGGAGGCCATCCCAGGTTCGTCGTCAACGCAGCGACCCGAAATGCGGTTTCGCGCGGCGAGGGCAATATGAAGGCCTGCCCGATGTGCAGATGATGCTGGATGGCAAGCGTCCTCGAGATGGCTGCCCAACCACCGGCGCGAAGTCTCAACTCTGATAGCGAAAGGTCGCCGGTGACGAGCTGGCTCGGCGGTATTGGCGAAGATGTTGTCGATGGCGGCGCCAACACCCACACACGGCGCCCTCCGTATTCGAGAAACCCGCCCAGATAAGGACTGATAGAGCGCACGCCCGGCAGTTGCGCGAGGGCGGATGTGGCGACGCCTTTGAACGGCGTAGTCGTGAACAGGCTCTGTTCTCCGGACGGCGCCACCCAGAGGTCCGTCACCGACGTTATTCCATGAAACGAACGATCGAGCCCGTGTTGGAGATTGGCTCGCGACCCTTGGATCGTAACGCTGCCGAAAACTGCGACGGCCGCGGTCGCGGCGATCGCGATCGATCGGGTTCGCGTCTTCGGGGAGCGCAGTTCGATAACCGCAATCTCTGTGGCTCCGAGACCAGATAGCCGCTGCAATCGTCCGAAACCGGCCACGATCACATCGAGCAAGAGCGGCAGCAACAGCAGCAGCGCGACGATCAAAGCCACGATGCCGACGACCGCCGACTGTGGCGCGGCGAAGAGAATGATTGTCGTGACGCCGATGCAGGCACAACCGCCGATGAGCATTCCCACCGTCCGCCGGCTGAGCAGGGAATGTTCACGGGGGGCGTCCGTGTGCGTTGCTCGCGCCCAGATATCCCGTACCGGCGTCAGCACGCCGATGCACGACGCGATAGCTCCGGCACCGATGGCCAGGACAACGCTTTCCCACGTGACGATGCGCTGCGAGCCGATGGGAAACGCAAGAGAGAGAAATCCAGGGGGTGAGCTGAATGCGACGATCGAGAGCAGGTCTCCCAGCGCCAAGCCCACGACAGAGGCGACCGCGGAGAGCACGAGCGCGTCGAACAGGAGCGTCTTGACGGTCTCCCAGCGCGTCGCGCCGCCGCGTCGCAACTCCCGTATCAGCCCCCGACGGGAATCCGTCGTGAGCAGCAGCGCGCAGTACGCGAACATGAACCCGACCAGCGCGCAGATCGCCGCGAATGTCTTCGTGGACTGGTCCACCGGCCCTGCGGCCTGGCTGAACAGCGTCGCCTCGTAGTCCGCCGGCTCGACGTTGATGCGTCCCGCCGCCAATCCGAGGAGCGCTGCGTGCACCGCACGGTCTGCTCCAGGCCGTATCTGGACCAGCACTCGTGTGATCCGGCCCTGCATTCCTGTCAGTTTCTGGGCGTAACCCAGCGACGCCAACGCGATCGGACTGTTGGCCAATACCCCGATGTTCCGTTCAGTCAGTTCGAGGCCGACAAACGCGTTGACGACATCTGGGCCGACCTGCAGCTTGACGATCTCGAGCGGCCCGATCCCGAGTTTGCCGGCAATCGGCGCCGGTAGCGCAAGCACGCGCCTACCTACAAACCGCGCGGCGGTGAAATGCCGCAAGAGCCGTCCAGCGAGGTGCACGTCGCCAGGTCGGGTGGCGATCAGGTCGAGTGGCTGGGTGCTTTGCGGGCCGATCACGCTGGCCTGAACCTCGAGCACCGGTACCGCCGCGCGCACGCCGGGCAGTCGCTGAACATCACCGAGCAACGATTCGCTGAAGCCCCGCGGACTACGTGCCTTGAGTTGATAAGTCGACTGACCGACGACCCCGCTCGTGAGCTGCGAGACGGACGCGTCCAGGCTCGTGCTGGCCACCTGCGAAGCGAACAGCAGCGCCACACCCACAGCGATCCCGAGCACCGCAAACAGCTCCTGGACGAGCACCACCCGCGCTTTCAGCCGCACCACATACAGGTGCGCGATGTTCGACAGGCGCATCGCTACCGAGCGGTCTCGGGCGCCCTCGCCGGCGCGAACAGGCGGTCAGGCTCGTAGTCGCACAGGCGCCCGTCGCGCAACGCATACACGCGATCGGCGAAGGCGGTCGCCTGCGGATCGTGGGTGACGAGCAACACGGCCGCGTCCTGCTCGCGGCAGACCTCCACGAGCAACCGAAGGATCTCGCGGCCGCGGTGGGTGTCGAGGCTGCCCGTCGGCTCGTCGGCGAGCACGAGCTTCGGGCCGGTCGACAGCGCGCGGGCGATCATCACGCGCTGGCGCTCGCCCATCGAGAGCTGGTCGGCGCGGTGAGCGAGGCGATCGCCGAGGCCGAGACGCACGAGCAGCGGTTCGATCCGATGCTCGGCGTCGCGGGTGGGTTCGAGCAGCCACAGCTTCATCGCCGCGTTCTGCAAGACGTTTCCGCCCGGCAGCAGGTCCGAGGTCTGATCCACGAAGCCCAGCTCGCGCAGCCGGTAGTGCGAGCGTTCTGAGTCGCTCAGCCCGGAGAGGTCACAACCGCCGACGAGCACCACGCCGCTGTCGGGTTCGATCAGCGCCGCGATCAGCATCAGCAACGTCGTCTTGCCCGACCCGCTCGGTCCGTACAGCGCCACGAGCTCTCCGGCCGCGACCGACAGCGACACCCCGTCCACGGCCCGCACCGGCTCGACGTCGCCCACGTGGTAGTGCTTGACGAGATCGCGCAACTCAAGCATCAGCGGCTAGAACCTCTTTCAAAATAGGCGTGCTGACCGATCGGAGATCCCGTCGATCTCCGATCGGTCAGCGCCGTTGGCCGATCTTTGATCGGTAGGGACGCATCCGGACGCGCCGACCTTTTTGAAAGCGGTACTTCACTCACGAGGACGCACGCCGCCGATGCTCGCCCGGGAAGTCCAGCACGTTGGTCGCCTCCGCCGGCGCGGGCGGCGCCACGAGCAGCCTGCCTCCGCCGAGCGAGGCCACCCGGTCGGAGCTCGGTTCGGGGCCCGAGCCTCCCGCGCAGACGAGCACCGCGATTCCGCGCTCGACGGCGAGCGCGCCCAGCAGCTCGGCGATGTCAGCGCGCTCCTCGATGCCGAGCGTAGTGGCGAGATCGTCCACGAGCAGCAGCCTCGGCTCGCGCGCGATCCCGTGCGCGAGCGCGACCAGCGCGCGCTCGGAGTCGGCCAGCGCACCCCAGTGCTGGCGCGCGCATTCGCTCGCGCCGACGTGCGCGAGCGCGCGCTTGGCCCGCGCGTAGGCGTCGCGCCTTCCATGCCGATCCAGCAACGGCAGCGCCACGCCCGTGAGCACCGGAACGTCGAGTTGTGGCGCGGCGAGCTCGACCACCCCGATCTCCGAGCCCAGCAGCCGCGAGCGGCGCCGGTCGGAAAGGCGCCAGAGATCCTCCCCGGCGAACACCACGCTGCCCCGGTCGGGGCGCTCCATCCCCGCCACCACCCGCAGCAGCGACGTCTTGCCCTGCGCGCGCTGCGCGAGCACCGTCACGCTTTCTCCCGCATACACCTCGAGCGAGACGTCCGCCAGCACCCTCACGACATGCCGCCGCCCGCGCGGAAAGCTCAACGACACTTCCCGCAACGACAGAACGGGGTCCATCACCGCGCGGGCGCCCGGGTCCGCCGCGAGCCGGCCTCGACCTGCTGACGCGAATGCTCGCGCTCGAGATACATACGCACGTCCTGCAGCCACTTGATCCTGGCGTCCCACCAGGTCGCTTCCCCGGCCGAGACGATCAGCTGCATCGTCCGCTCCCACTCGCTTGCGTCGCCGGCCTGCCGGTCGGCCCGCATGCCCCGATTTGCGTCCCGCAGTTGCAGCGTGCAGGCCAGCTCCGCCTCGCGCACGATCTCGATCAGCCGCGGCAGCTCGGTCGGTCCCCACAGCGCGATTTTCGCGTGCAGCTCCTCCCGCACCGGCGGGGTCTGCGTCGAGGCGCGCAACCAGCGCTCGAAATGATCGACCCCCGAGGGCGTGGCCTCGTAAACCGTTTTCTTGCGTCCGCCCACCACCCGCAGCGCGGCTGGCTCCTCGACGTCCGCCGGACGGACGAACCTGCGCTCCAAGAGCCGTTCCACCGCCCTGGAGGCCGCGCCGCGGCTGAACTGCGCCGAGCCGAGACGTTCGGCGATGCGCTTGTCCAGGTGATAGCAGGTGTCCGGTTGCTCGATCAACAGGCCGAGCACGATCTCCCCGGCGGACATCTCGGATTGTTGGACGGTGCTGGCCATATCAGCTAATCGTAATAGTTATGCGTGAGTCTCGGAGAAGAACTATTTGGATCAATGAAGAGCACGGCCCAGCGAGCCTTCGCGTTCCTAACCGCCGGGAAAATCGACGACGTTGAGGTACGCGCTCGCCGCCGGCGCTGCGGGGCGCGCCGGCTCCAGCATCAGTGCGCCGCCGGCGAGCGTCGCGACGCGCTCTGACCACCTGGTCGCCTGAGCGTCACCCACGCTCACCAGCACGCCGAGCTCGCGCGCGGCGGCCAGCGAGTGCAGCAGCATCGCGACGTCTTCGGTATCGCCCAGGCCGAGCGTCGCGGTGAGATCGTCGACGAGCAGCACCCGCGGATCGCGCGAGATCCCCTGCGCGATCGCCACGCGCGCACGCTCGCCGTCGCTCAGATCGCTCCACCGTCGCGATGCGCACTCCCCTGCGCCGACCTCCTCCAGCGCCCGCGCGGCCAGCTCGCGCGCCTGACGCCCTCTGTGCGCGCCCGTCAGCGGCAGCGCGATGCCCTCTACCACCGGCACGTCCACGTCGGGCGAGGTTGGCCGAACGAGTGCGATCGGGACGCTCGGCGAGCGTGTACGCCGGCGGCGGCCCACCCGACGACGACGGCTGTCATCGGCGCGCCACATGTCGCGGCCCTCGAACAGGACGCTCCCCCGGTCGGGGCGCTCCATCCCCGCCGCGATCCGCAACAGCGAGGTCTTGCCCTGCGCGCGCTGTGCGAGCACCGCCACGACTTCGCCCGCGTACACGTCGAGCGAGACGTCCATCAACACCCGCACCACATGCCGGCGTCCGCGCGGATAGCTCAACCACACGTCACGCAACGCCAGCAACCCCTCCATCGGCGACACTCTATCGAACGATTCAGCCGCTGGAATAGTTGTTTCTTGCCCGAGAATACCGTCCCAAGCCGTGCGTACGATCGGCGGACGGCGGGTGTAGGGCCTATCCCAAAAGGAGCGTGCGGCTGGGGCGTTCTAGGGTCGTGCTGGCCGATCGGAGATCCCGTCGATCTCCGATCGGTACGGACGCAAGGGCGAAGGCATGGTGGTGTCATGTCGAGCCCGAGGACAAAGCTCCGCGAAGGCCATCGGACGCATC
>DATMPZ010000025.1:0-45470 GCA_035567335.1 Solirubrobacteraceae bacterium | reverse complement strand
CTCGCGCCAGACCTCGACCGACACCTCGTCCACGTGCAGCGCGATCGGCGGCTCGGGCTTGGTCGCCTTGACCCACACGCCTTCCAGCTCGTAGTCGCCGAGCAGCCGATCGGCGATCGTGCCGCACAGCCGCTCCAGCGTCGCGTGCGAGCGCTGCTGGGCGATCAGCGCGACCAGCTGGCAGACCTCGCCGTAGTCGACCGTGTCCTCGATCGCGTCGGTCACCGTGGCGTCGGCTTCGCCGAGGTCCAACCGCAGGTCGAGCACGAGCCGCTGGCCGACCTCCCGCTCGGCCTCACCGACGCCGTGGTGGGTGTACAGCGACAGGCCGGCGATCTCGATCGTGACCGACTCGCCGGTCTCCTCGCGCTCGCCGTCGAACTCGTCCTCCTCGTCCTCGTCCTCGAGCGGGTACGGGTCGGACTCCTCCTCAGGTCGGTCCATGTAGCCGGGCTCCTCCCCGCCTCCGTGCGGTCCGGCGCGCGCCGGACCGCGGGGGTCCTCGCCACCGCCCTCACCGCCGCGCTCGCCGCCCTCCGGGGCGTTCGCGCCGGTCAGCTCGTCGGGGTCCTCGTCTCGCCCGGGTCCCATCGTGCGCTCAACGTAGCAGCCGCCAGTGCGAGCGCGGCGCGCACGGGCGCCACGTCGTGAACCCTGAACACGCTCGCCCCGCGCTCATACGCGAGCACGTTCGTGGCGATCGTCCCCGGCAGCCGTTCGGCCACCGCCGCGGGCTCGGTATGACCGGCGGCGTCGGCGAGCACGCGCCCGATGAAGCTCTTGCGCGAGGTGCCCACCACCAGCGGGCGCCCCAGCGACGCGAGCTCGTCCAGGCGGCGCAGCAGCGCGAGGTTGTGCGCGAGCGTCTTGCCGAAACCGATGCCCGGGTCGAGCATGATGCTCTCCTCACGCACGCCCTGGGCCACGGCATAGGCCATCCGCTCCTCCAGGAACGCCCGCACGTCGTCCACGACATCGTCGTACCGGGGGTCGGCCTGCATCGTGCGGGGCTCGCCGCGCATGTGCATCAGGCAGCACTCCGCCCCGCTGTCGGCCACCAGTCCCGCCATGTCCGGGTCGCCGCGCAGCGCGGTCACGTCGTTGACGAGCGTGGCGCCCGCCTCGAGACAGGCGCGCGCGACCGATGCCTTGGAGGTGTCGATCGAGACCTGCGCGTCGGCGCCGGTCGCGGCGATGCCTTCGACGACTCCCAGCACCCGCCGCAGCTCCTCCTCACCCGACACCGGCTCGGCGCCCGGCCGGGTGGACTCCCCGCCGACGTCCACGATGTCCGCGCCTTCGCCGACGAGCTCGCGCGCATGCGCGATCGCCGCATGCGAGTCCAGAAACAGGCCACCGTCCGAAAACGAGTCCGGGGTCACGTTGACGACCCCCATCAGGCGGAAGCACCCGGGGTCCTCGAGCGCCCGACTCAAGCGCTGAGACGGCCCTCGTGGATGCGCTCCACGAGATCCTTGGACTCTTCCCTGATGACGCGACCGTCATCGAGCTCGATGGCCGGAAACAGCTTCTGCCCGGTCAGGGCGATGTAGTCCTTGCGACGTCCTCGGGGAAATGCGGGATGGCGGACGACCTCATAGTCGACGCCCTGCTCGTCGAGCGCCTTCTGGACCTGCCAGCACGGGTGCGGCCCCTTGACCCACATCGTCGAGCAGCGATGGAGCTTGACGGGCATGATCAGGCGAGCTCGGGGCGCTCTTTGTCCGCCCCGCGGATCTCAGCGGTACCGCCGGCCAGCCCCGGCCGCGGCGACACGCGCGGGGCTTCGCGCTCGGGCCTGTCCGCGGGCGCGGGCGGGGCGGGCAGCTCGGGGTGGGAGTCTTCCTCCACGCCGAACACCGCCTCCTCGCTCTTGCCGTCGAGCAGCGCCAGGAACTCCTCCTTCTCGATCGTCTCGCGCTTGACGAGGATCTCCGAGATCTTCTCGAGGTCGTGCCGGTGCTCGGTCAGGATGTCGGTGGCGCGCTGGTGCGCGGCCTCGATGATGCGCCTGACCTCGTCGTCGATCTCGCGCGCGATCTCATCGGAGTAGTCGGGCTCGGTCGAGAACTCGCGTCCCAGGAACGGCTGGCCGTGGTCGTGGCCGAACACGCGCGGGCCCAAGCGCTCGCTCATGCCGAAGCGCATCACCATCTGCTTGGCGGTCTGCGTCACCTTCTCGATGTCGTTCGACGCGCCCGTGGTGATCTCGCCGAACACGATTTCCTCCGCGGCGCGACCGCCGAGGGTCATCGCCATCGTGTCCTTCAGCTCCGCGCGCGTCGTCAGGAAGCGATCCTCCTGGGGCATCGAGATCGTGTAGCCGAGCGCCTGGCCGCGCGAGATCACCGAGATCTTGTGCACCGGATCGGCGAACTCCAGGAAGTGGCCGACGAGCGCATGGCCCATCTCGTGATAGGCCGTGATCAGCCGCTCTTTCTCTGACATCACCCGCGTCTTCTTCTCGGGGCCGGCGATCACGCGCATGATCCCCTCCTCGAGCTCCTCCTGGTTGATCTCGCGCTTGCCCGTCCGCGCCGCCAGCAGCGCGGCCTCGTTGATCAGGTTGGACAGGTCCGCGCCGGTGAAGCCCGGCGTCTGGCCGGCGAGCGCGTCGATGTCGATCACCTTCGCCAGCGGCTTGCCGCGCGTGTGCACCTCGAGGATCTTCGCCCTGCCCTTGCGATCGGGCCGATCGACCGCGATCTGGCGGTCAAAGCGCCCGGGACGCAGCAGCGCCGGGTCGAGGATGTCGGGCCGGTTGGTGGCGGCGATCATGATGATGTTGTCCTTCGCCTCGAAGCCGTCCATCTCGACCAGCAGCTGGTTCAGCGTCTGCTCGCGCTCGTCATGGCCCCCGCCGAGACCGGCGCCGCGATGCCTGCCGACGGCGTCGATCTCGTCCATGAAGATGATGCACGGGCTGTTCTGCTTGGCCTGCTCGAACAGGTCCCGCACACGCGATGCGCCCACCCCGACGAACATCTCGACGAAGTCCGATCCCGAGATCGAGAAGAACGGCACGCCCGCCTCGCCGGCGACGGCGCGCGCGAGCAGCGTCTTGCCGGTCCCGGGCGGCCCGTACAGCAGCACGCCCGTAGGGATACGCGCCCCGAGCGCCTGGAACTTCTTCGGGTTCTCCAGAAACTCCTTGATCTCGTGCAACTCCTCCACGGCCTCGTCCACGCCGGCGACGTCGCGGAACGTGATCTTGGGCGAGTCCGCCGACAGTCGCTTGGCGCGCGACTTGCCGAAGGACATCACTTTCGAGCCGCCCCCCTGGACCTGGTTCATAAGGAAGATCCAGAAGCCGAGGAAGATGATGAACGGGAGGATGTAGGTGAGCAGCGACAGCAGCACGCTGCTCTTTTCCGATTCGATGCCCACATGGGCGCCCGCGGCCCTCAGTTCCTTGATCAGTTCGGGCGAGGCCTGTTCGATGTAGCCGGTTTCGTATTTTTCTTTGTTCTTGAGTTTGACTTCGAGAGCCTTGCCCTTGTTCTTGAAATCGACCGATTCGACTTCCCGCTTGGGGATCTCTTCCGAGACAAGCGTCTGATAGCTGTGCGGGTGGGCGTTGTTGTTGCCGTTGCTGACCAGTTTCACGGCCAGGAACGCCAGCACCAGCACGATGAGGATGGGGAACGCGGCGCTCTTGAATGAACGGCTCATGGCGATATCACTGGGTCTCTGGCGCCGCTGCTCGTCGTGGCCTACGCCAGTTTCCTAGCGTACCACGCAACGTCCGATTTTCCGCCCTTTGCAGCGAGTTGTCGGCGCGCCGGGGAGCCTTACCTCTGCAACGCGGCCACGAACGGAAGGTTGCGGTGGCGCTCGGCGTAGTCCAGCCCGTAGCCGACGACGAACGTGTCCTCGATCTCGAACCCCACGTACTTTGCCTGCAGCTGCACCTTGCGCCGCGCGGGCTTGGTCAGCAGCGCGCACACCTCCAGCGTGCGCGGGTTGCGCGAGCCGAGGTTGCGCAGCAGGTACTGCAGCGTCAACCCCGAGTCGACGATGTCCTCGACGATCAGCACGTCGCGGTCCTCGATCGCCGCGTCGAGGTCCTTGAGGATCCGCACGACGCCCGAGGAGTCGGTCGCCGAGCCGTATGAGGCGACGGCCATGAAGTCGACCTCAACGGGGATCTCGATGAACCGCATCAGGTCGCTCAAAAAGAACACCGCGCCCTTGAGCACACCCACGAGCAGCAATCCCCGGCCGGCATAGTCGCGCGATATCGCCGCGCCCAGCTCGCGCACACGCGCCTGCAGTTCCTGCTCGCCGACGAGCACCTCGCCGATCTCGCCTGCAGCGCCGCCGCCCGCCGGAGCGGGGACCGGAACGCCGGCGACGGTCAGAGGCAGGACGCCGACGGTGGTGGTCGAGGTCGGGACGCTCACCAGCGGGAGTGTACGCCGCGGATCAGTCGCCGCCGCCGGGGACCGCGGGGCGGCCGCCCCCCGCGGCGCCCTGGTCTCCCGACTCCCCGGGGTCGCCACGCGGGGGCAGCCTGACCATGCGCAGCTCTCCCCCGGCGATCCTTGCGCTCACGTTGCCGCCGACGTGCACCTCGCCCACACCGCCGCGCGCGCCGAGCGCGAGGATCTCCCCCACCCGCGCCCCCGCCTGCGGCACCAGCTCGCCCGCCGCCTCCTCGGCCAGGCGCACGACGATCAGCCGCGCAAGCGCCGGATGCAGCTCGGCCAGCCGCGCGAGCGCGATACTCTCCTCCCCGCCCAGCTCGGCCGCGACGAGCCCGTCCAGCAGATCGGTCTCCTCGCGCAGCAGCTCCGCGGTGCGTCTGACGTTCTCCTCGGCCGTCGGGTGCACCGCGCGCAGGGCGGGCACGAGCAGCTTGCGCACGCGCACGCGCGCGTACTGGACATCGTCGTTGCTGGCGTCTTCGCGCCAGCGAAGCTCTCGCGCCTGGCAGTACGCGGCCGTCTGCTCGCGCGTGATTGAAAGCAGCGGCCGCACCAGCCACGCCTCGCGCGAGGACATCCCCAGCAGCGCGCGCCGCCCCGGCGAGGCGGCCAGCC
Organism: Solirubrobacteraceae bacterium; assembly: GCA_035567335.1. GTDB lineage: Bacteria > Actinomycetota > Thermoleophilia > Solirubrobacterales > Solirubrobacteraceae > Palsa-744. Next base: position 40,428 of record DATMPZ010000025.1, on the reverse strand, counting down.
GATACAGGATCGTCTCGACCTGATCGCTGGCGGTGTGGCCCGTCGCCACGGGCGCGTCCAGTTCGGCCGCGAGGCGTCTTGCCACCTCGTAGCGGCGCTCGCGCGCCCACGCCTGCAGGTTGCCCTCGCCGCGTTCGTCCTCCCCCACCCGCACCAGCTCCAGCCACACCCCCAGCCGCGAGCACAGCTCCGCGCAGTGACGCTCGTCTTCATAGGACGCCCGTCCGCGCAGCCCGTAGTTGATGTGCAGCGCCCTCACGTTCTCTGCCCCGCGCACCGCGACGGCGACGTCCAGCAGGCACACGGAGTCGCGCCCGCCGGAGATCATCGCCACGACCTGTCCGCTCTCCCCGAGCAGACCCACCGCCCGCACCCGCTCATGCAGTTCCTCCGGTGTCACGACGCCAAAGCGCCTCCTTCGCGTCGCCGGCAAGGGAGAGCGGCGCCGGCGACTGTGTTCGGGGGACCGGCTCCCGGCTCACCCACCAAAACCCAACCCGTCAACTGCGACATCGCGCCCCTCTCCGTCAACTGCGACATCGCGCCCCTCTACTCCCCGCGCGCACGGGCCAGGAACAGCTCGGTCGGATGGTTGAACCCCTTGAGCACCACCTCGCCGATCAGCTCGAACTCCAACCCGTCCTGGCGGCTGGCGGCGTCCACGACCGGGCGCGTCACGAGCACCTCGCCGCCGGCCGCGCGCGCGACCACCCGCGCCGCGCGATTGACCTCGCGGCCGTAGTAGTCGCCGTCGCGATACAGCGCCGCCCCGCTGTGGATGCCGATGCGCGGCGGCTGCGAGCCCTCAGGCAGCTTCCCGCCCAGTCCCACCGCCCAACTCGTCAGCGCGGCCGCGTCCGCGCCGACGACCATTACCTCGTCGCCGAGCATCTTGATCACGCGCGCGTCGATCGGCAGCGTGTGCTCGACGGTCTCCACGAACCGCTCCACCGCATCCACCGCCTGCGCCTCGCCCGCCTCCTCGGTCAGCCTGGTGTAGCCGGCGAGGTCCGCGAACGCGATCGCCACGCGCATCCTCCCCTCCTCCGCGGTCTCCTCGTCGTCGAGGTCGGACTCGATGTGGCCGATCACGTCCTGCTCGACGAAGTACCCCAGCAGCCGTCCGTGCAGATAGTTGATGAACGGCACCGCGAACGGCAGCATCTCGCGCGTCATCCCCTCCATCGCCTGCGCCACCTCCACCCCGGGCACCCCCTCGCGCATCAGCGGCTCGTGCAGGTACAGGTGAAACAGCCGCACCTCCGCGTCCGCCACTTGCGCCATCGCCTGCCCGTACACGCGCACGAGCTGCAGCAGCGCCGGCAGCGGCAGTCCGGCCGCCAGCACCTCCGCGCCGTAGCGGAACACCTCCAAGTCTTCCTCAGAGATCTCCTCCGTCGACAGCGCGTTCTGGCCCATCGCCCCGATCAGCCGCTCGATCAGCTCGGGCTCCAGCCCGATCTCGCGCGAGGCCTCTGCCAGCGTGTAGCGGGCCTCGGAGCTGGGCAGCAATTCGTCGATGTACCCGAACGCGAGCTTCCCGCTCTGGCTCGCCTCCCTGATCCGCGCCACCTTGTGACCGCGCTCGCGCAGCCGCGCGACGATCCGCACGTGCGAGGCCGCCGCGGGCGTCCACTCTCCCTCGTACTGAGGCACGAGCCCCTCCCTGACCCAGCGCCTGACCGTCGCCGTGCTCACGCCCGCGCGCGCGGCGACCTGTCCCAGCGTCAACGCGCCGGCCGGAGCCCCATCCTCGCCGCCGGCGTCCTCGCGGGGAGCGGCGTCGGAGGGGGTGTCTGCGGGCGTGCCCATCGGCGGCAGTCTAAAGTCGCGGCCCGTGTCACCGCCCGCGCCCGCTTACCCGGCCGATCCTGCTGATCCGCACGCGCCTGTGTCGCTGCACCTGCGCCCCACCGCCGAGCTGGCCGAGCGCGTCCTTCTGCCGGGCGATCCCGGGCGCGCGCTCGCGCTCGCGCAGACATTGATCGTCGAACCGCGCATGTTCAACCACCACCGCGGCCTGTGGGGCTACACCGGCCCCGCCCGCCTCGACGGCGAGCAGTTGACGATCCAGTCCACGGGCATGGGCGGCCCCTCCGCCGCAATCGTCCTGCACGAGCTGATCGCCCTCGGCGCCCGCCGCGCCGTCCGCGTGGGCACCTGCGGTGCGCTGCGCCCCGACCTCGCGCTCGGCGATCTCGTAGTCGTGCGCGAGTCGATCTGTCTCGACGGCGCCTCGCGCGCGCTGGTGGCCGGCGAGCGCCGGCTGCCCGATCGACCGATCGGGTCTCCGATCGTCCAGCATCCGACCTCCGGATCGGTCGAAGATCCCGTCGATCTCCGATCGGTGGCGGACCCGGGCCTCACCGACGCGCTGAGGAGCGCCGCGCCCACCGACGCGCATGCCGGCGCGGTTGTGAGCGTCGATCTCTTCTACGACGACGTGCGCCCGTCCGACGCCGCGACGGACGCCATTGCGATCGAGATGGAGGCCGCGACTCTGTTCGCCGTCGGCGCCCGCGCAGGCATCCCCGTCGGCTGCGTACTGGCGGTGTCCGACACGTTCGACACGCGCGGCGCGCGCACGCGCATCGACGACCACGCTCTGCTGGCGGCGGCCGAAGCGATGGGCGCAGTGGCCGTAGCCGCACTCGGCGCAGCCAAGGCTTAATCCGCATCCGCGACGCGCTCTCCAACAATCGTCCAGAGCTGGGCACTTGGCTTAAGGCCCCGGAAGGGCTGTCGTTTCCATCTGTATGAACGCGGCGACGCAGGAGAACCCGCCGACTGCCAGGGCTGCCAGCAGGGACGGCCTGTCTTCCGTCGAGGAGGACCTGTCGAGCGCGCTGCGAGGCCGGCTCAGCACGTTCGTCGAGAACGGCGAACATTCCGCGGCCGTGAACTCAGAGCCCGGCCCGAGGGTATCCCCGCATTTCACCAGGTACCTGCCGCTGTCGGTGTTCGCCACGCTTGCGGTGATCGCGGGGCCGGTCGCCGTGGTCACCGTGCTCGTGCCTCGCGACGGGGTTTTGTGGAGGCTGCTCGCCGTCATCCTGACGGTCGCCGGGTCGCTGGCGATCGCGGCGGCCGGCGCGTGGCTCTGGAAGCGCTGGCCGCGGTCGCGGGAGTTGATCTTCGCCGAGCTGATGCTCTGGGGCTGGGTGCGGCGGGTCTGGATGGAGCGCCGCCTGACCCGCGTGCAGGGAGTCTTTGAGGCGACTCGTGAGGCGGATCGCGCCGTCAGCATCGAGCTGCTCACGCTGCTCAGCGACCTGGTCCAGGCTCTCGATCCATACGTGCACGGGCACAGTCGTCGGGTTGCCTCGCTCGCGGGAAGGATCGCGCGCGAGATGAGCCTCTCGTCGATCGAGGTCGCGAAGATCGAGTCCGCCGCGCTCGTGCACGACGTGGGCAAGGTCTACACGCCGAAAGAGATCCTCCACAAGCCCGATCGGCTGACCGACCATGAGTTTGCGGTCATCAAGCTCCATGCGCGCGACGGCGCGGACATGGTCGCCGAGGCCGGAGACCCGGAGATCGCCGCCATCGTGCGCCATCACCACGAGCGGCTCGACGGCAGGGGATATCCCGACGGCATCGCCGGGGAGGAGATCCCGTTGGGATCTCGGATCATCGCGGTGGCGGACACATTCGACGCCATCACCTCGACCCGCCCCTACAGGCCGCCGCGCACCCACAAGGAGGCGATCGACATCCTCTCCGACGAGGCCGGCAAGCAGCTCGATGTGGCGGTCGTGGCGGCCTTCATGACCTGCTACGAGGCGCGGCGCCCGGTGAGCAGATCGGCGTTCGCGAACGCCGCGCCGGCACAGATCCTCACCGCACTCAAAGCCTCCTCGCCGGGTCTGACCGCGAGCTCGGTCATGCAGACGCTTCCCGCGCTCGGCGTGGCGGGCGTGCTTGCCACCGCCACCGCTTCCGCACCTCACCACGACAAGCTCGAGGTCCGGCAGGGATCCGGGTCGGCGATCGCGCGGTCGGCGTCCAGTCGCGCCTTTGCCCGAGCGGGCGAGACAAGCGCAAACGGCCGTATGCCGGCGACCCGCCGCCGGCGCGGCGGCCGAGAGCGCCCGCGTGCCCAGATCGCTCCGCCGCGCAGGAGCGCGGCCACGGGCGAACCGGCGCCTTCCGCGCCGGCGACCACGGTCCCGGGGCGCCCAAGCCACACAGGATCTGGGGCATCCAGCCCGACGCCCGCCGGCCCGACCCCGGTCACGCCGGCGCCCCCGCCAACGCCAACGCCGACACCGACGCCGCCGCCGCCGCCGCCGATCCACGTCACTACACCAACGCCGCCGACGCTCCCCAGCCCGCCCCCGCCCGAAGCATCCGTCGAAGCCTCCCCGACTCCTTCCGTGAAAGTCTCCGTGCCCAGCGTCACAACCCCGAGCGTGAGCACCCCCGTAGGCGAAGTCCCGAGCGTGATCACGCCCAGCGTCGGTCTCCGCATCGGCGGCTGAGAGCGGCTCGCGCACTGCCTCGGGCGGGTTGCACGACGAGGCATGCTCCGGCGTCCGTCCCGGCGCACGCCGAGCGGATCGAAGGCCGGCTGAGCGAAGCCGAAGCCAACGCCGTCTACACGCGGGGGCCCATCATGGAATCGCTCGCACTGAACCCGTAGGCGCCGCGCCCGCCGGGCGCGGTCAGCCCGGTTGGAGTTTTGCCGCAGCGGATCCTCGCGCGCGCGGTTTGGCCGAGGCGGCGCGTTTCGCCGCCGGCTTGCCGGCCTGTGCGGTCTTGGCGGCCGTGGCTTTATTCGCCGAGCCTTTTTTCGCGGGAGCTCTTTTCGCGGAGGCTTTCTTCGCGGGGGCTTTCTTCGCGGGGGCTTTCGCCGCCTGCCGCGACGCGGATGCGCCGGGCGCGGCCCGACCGCCGCCCAGCTTGCGCGTGATCGTCCCGAGCTGCTCCTCGATCTTCGACAGGCGGGATTCGACGCCGTGCGCGGCCAGCGCGCGATCCAGGCGATGGACACCGTCCTCGATGCCCTCCAGCCGCTGAGAGACCGAGCGCAGCCGGCGCGTCAGTCGTTCGATGTCGGCAGCCGAGGGAATGTTGAGGGCGCCCAGCGCCAGCTCCTGCGCTTGGGCGGCCTTCTCGCGCGCGTCGAACGCCCGCCCGATCGTCCCCGTCAGCAGCGGGTTGTCGAGCAGGTCGGACAGCGCTTTGCCGAGGTGGTCTTCGCCGGCGCCGGCGAAGCGCTCGCGCAGGTTCTTCACGGCACTGCTCGGGTCGGACATGTGACTCCCAGTGGTAGTGGCGGGACAGGAAGGATACGGTGGAAGCGTGGTCGATGGTCCTCACCGCCTGTTCCTGTTCGTGCAGTGCGAGCTGCCCTGGGCATTGGGGCCGCCGGACGGGCGTTATCTACTGCGCTCGGAGAGCAATGGCGAGCCCGAGCGGGTGATCGTGCTCGCCACGCTCGGCGCGGCGCGCGCCACGCTGGCGCGCGAAGCCGGCCCGCTGCGCCGGCGAGCGTCGGCGCGCCGGCGCGCCGTTGCAGCCACGCCCGAGCCCGCACCCGTCACCACCGCCAGCGCGACGATCGTCGATCCCGTGCCGGTGTCGGCCGAGCGCCAGGCCAGGGCGTGGCTTGCCGATCTGCGGCCCGAGCGAGAGGTCGCCGCCGCGTTCGCCGCGCTCAACCGCGTCCTGCACGCCCAGCGCATCGCCACCGCCGATCCTTACGCGCGCGAGGTCTCCCCCGCACAGGCGCTGACGATCAGAGCCGGCTGGGGCGAGGGCGAGCAGGTCGCCGAGGGACGGTGGCTGCACGCCGTCGAGCTGACGACGACCATGACGATGCCCCACACGGGCGCCGGCGCGCGGGTCAGACGGCGCGCCTCGGCGCTGCGCCCCGACGAGCGCCTGGCCGCGATGCTCGGAGCGCGCGAGCGGCCGCTGCTGTGCGAGGAGCTGACGCTGCGCGCGCGCCTGGACCTCGACCAGGGCCGCCTCGCGCACGCGACGATCGAGCTGGACCGCGCCCTGTTCGTCGCGCTGGTCGAGCTGGCGGATGAGCAGCGCGCGGACCTGCCGCTGCGCGTGGCCGAGCTGCGAACGCTGCACGAGCCCATCGCGGCGGCCGCGCGGGCCGTTCTGCAGACGGGCCAGACCGAGGCGCTCGACGAGGATGCGATCGGCCACGCGCTCGCACGGCTGGAGGCGACGTTGCGGGCGCGCTCGGCCGCCGGGTACGACCGCTCCTGAGAACGTGTCTTGAAATAGGCGGTGCGGTCGGGGCGTTCATGGACCAAGCTGGGCGACGCGGGACGGCGCAGCGCATGCTGGTGGCACGTGCAAGCCGTCACGTGGCGATCCAGCGCCGTGTCCAGGGACGCATCCCGGACGTGCCGATCTTTTCAAGACACGTTCTGAGGCTCGCCGGCGGCCCCGCGCGGGCGCCATCGCACACGCACAGCCACATACGCGCCCGCGTAGCGCGATAAAGTCGGCCGGCCGGCGCCGCCGACGTGCGCAACTTGACCGCTGCGCCGCTGTTCCAACGGACATCAGCCGGTTCGACTGGACGGTTCGTAGACAGAAGGTTGACGTAACGCCCAGAAGGTCGGTAGAGTCATTATGAGTCGGGTCCAACAGCAGTCGTCCAACGGGGAGAGGTAACGTGATCGTTCTCAGAAGCCACGCTCATCGCAGTATCGCCGGCACCGCCGGCCTGCTCGCAGCGTCCGTCTGTGTGCTCGCGCTGAGCGCCGGGGGCGCCTCCGGCGCCACCGCCCGCGCCGCGCGCACGATCTCGCTGAACGAGTCTGGGCGCCTGCATCTCACGAGCCACCACGGGTTTCACCTCAACGAGCAGGGCGCCGCGTCGGGGACGATCAGAGGCTCGATCTACATCCACCTGAACGTGTCCTCGACCAACCGGGTGAGCGCCGAAGTCAACATCTACCCCAGCAACGGCTCGCTCACCGGTTACGGGACCGCCGGCTACCACCCCAACGGCGGGGTGGCGACGTTCTCGGGCTCGCTGTCGATCTCGCGCGGGACCGGCGCCTACGCGCGCGCCCACGCCTCGCACCTGAGATTCAGCGGCACGATCCAGCGCTCCAACGACGCGACGACCGTGCGCCTCAGTGGCCCGCTGTCGCTGTAGCCGGCGAGCCGGCGAGGGGATGGAGCAAATGCGTCGCCGAGCCCGCGCCGCCACCCTGATGGCCGCGCTCGCGGCGACATGCGCGGCGCTGAGCGCCGGCCCGACGATCGCGGCGGGCGAACTGGAGCAGGCCTCGCTGCGGGCTTCGTTCACGCCGGACCGGCTCGGCGTGAGCACGACGATCAAGTTCGGCTTTCACCTGCAGACCGCCACCGGTCTGGCGCCGCCGCCGCTGACGAGCGTCGTCCTGCACATGCCCGTGGGCATGAACTACACGCTGACGACGCTCGGCCTGTCGATCTGCCAGCCGGCCTCGCTGCTGGCGCGCGGCCTGGCCGGCTGTCCCCCCAACTCTCGCGTCGGCTCGGGCGGGGCGCTCGTGGAAGTCCCGTTCGGCACCGGTTCCGGCCACGAGCTTCCGGAAATCCAGGCGGTGATAGGGCCCTCGCACGCAGGCAACATGGTCGTGCTGTTCTACGCCAACGGTCAATTCCCCGTCTCCGCCCAGCTGGTGTTCGCCGGCGAAGTGCTGCCCGACCACGGCGTGTTTGGCTCGCAGCTGGCGACCGCCGTGCCGCTGATCCCCAGCGTCCCCAACGGCCCCGACGTCTCGATCGTCGACGTCAACGCCACGATCGGCCCGGCCGGGCTGATCTATTACCACCGCGTGCACGGCCGGCTGAGGCCGTTCCACCCGCTGGGCATCGGGGTGCCGGAACGATGCCCGCGCGGCGGGTTCCCGTTCAGCGCGTCGTTCGTGTTTCAGGACGGATCGACCGCGAGCGCGTCCACGGCCGTCCCGTGCCCGCCACCGGTCAAGCGGCACAGGTAGCCGCAGGGCGACATTCCTCCGGCGGCCAGGCGCCTGGCCGCCCGCCTCGCTGGGCCGGCGGAGTGCAAATCGTCCGCTCTGCTCGCTCGGCTCGGTCTCGGCGGGTACGGTGTCGCGCGGCGAGGAGCCTTCCGTGCTGCGAGGAGTCTTCCGTGCTTCCGTGCCGATGGGTGCGATTCCGGTGGGTGGCGGCGCTCAATCTTGAAGCGCGACCGCAGGGGCCACGCCGGTGGCCAGATAGCCCGGCAGCGCGACGATCGCCACCGAGGCGACCGTGACGATCAAAAGGCTCGTGATTGCTACGAGCCCACCGAAGGAGTAGACGACGGGAAAGCCGATCACGTTCGCCAGCGCCCGGTCGAGCAGCTGCTGGCCGTAGAGGCCAAACACCGCCCCGCTGGTGCAGCCCACGCCGACCAGCAGGACGCTCTCCAGCAGGATCGTGCGCCACAGCTCGCCGACCGGGAACCCCTCGAGCTTGAGCTTGGCCAGGCGCGGGCGGCGCTGCCACACCATGTTCGCCATCGCCGCCGCCATCGCCAGGATCGCGACGATCAGGATCAGCGTGGCGATCTGCGTCAGGCGCTGCAATCCCTGGCGGCTGAGCGTGCGCTGGCGGTCGGCGTGCTGTTCGGCGGTCTGCACCGCAAGGCCCGTGCGCGGTCCCAGCGCGCGTTCGATCTCGCGTCGCGCCTGCGCGGGCGCGACGCCCGGGTCGAGCAGCACGCTGTAGGCGCTCGCGTCTGCGCTCGACCACGCGCGCGCGTAGTCGCTCGCGTTCATGACGATCGACCCCGGCGCCCAGCCGATGTTCGTCGACAGCGCCGCGACGCGCATGCTCGTCGGTTCGGGCGAGGGCAGCGTGAACGACGAGCCGATATGGAGATGGTGTTCTTCGGCGATCGCCTGCGTGAGCACCGCCCACCCGCCCGCGCGCACCCGCGCGGTCGCCTGACGCGCGTCCCCTTCCACGATCTGACTCGCCGGCAAGAGCGGCGAGGATTCCCGCGGCGGGGCGATCACCCACGTGCGCCGGTCGCGCCAGTCCAGCAGCCCGCCGCGATACAGGCGCACCGCGCGCACGCCCGGCAGGCGCCCGAGCTTCGCCTGATCGATCGGGGTGAAGGGGGCGGTCTGCAGCAGGTTGTAGGAGCCCGCCGGCGAGACCCACACGTCGGTGAACGCGTTCATGTCGTGCGCGGCGTTTTCCAGCCCGTGCAGCAGGTCGCCGTGCGCGGCCTGAATCGCGACGCTGCCGAACACCGCGATCGCGCCGGTGGCCGAGATCGCCAGCGCGCGCGTGCGCCCCGCGCGCAGCTCCATCACGGCCACATGCGGCACCGCGCTGACGATCCTCGGCGCCAGCGCGCGCACGAGCGCGAGCGTCGCCACGAGCGGCAACGACAGCAGCAACAGCAGCGCGGCGACGAGGAAAACCATGCCGAGAATCGCCAGTTTCGGCGCCGCCAGCAGGATCGCGGTCGCCGCCCCCAGGCACACCAGCCCGCCGAGCGCGAGCTTGACCAGGCCGCCGCCACCACCGTCCGCCGCGGTCAGGTCGCCCGGCGCCGTCACCGCGGGCGGGCGGCGCGAGAGGATTTCGCGCAGCGGGCTGAGCACCGCGACGATCGCCGCGAGCATCCCCCCGCCCACCGCAACCGCGACGCTCTGGGCGCTGACGACGCGCTGCGAGCCGACGGGAAACGCCGAAGACAGGTAGCCGGGGTTGGAGCGGAACAGGTGGATCGAGAGCTCCTCGCCGAGCACGAGGCCCAGCGCGCACGCCAGCAGCCCCAGCACGATCGCGTCGAACAGCAGCACCGCGATCACGGCGGCGGGCGGATATCCGTCGCGGCGCAGGTCCGCGATCAACCGCCGGCGCTGGGGCACGGTCAGGAGCATCGCGTTGAACGCGAACAGAAACCCGACGAGCGCGCTGATCAGCGCGAACAGCTGCGTGGACTGGTTGGTCGCCGCCGACGCGCGCGCGAACAGCGTTTCGTCATAGCTCGCCGGCTCCACGTGCAGGCGCGCCCCGCCGAGTCGCACGAGCGCCGCGCGCACCGCGCGTTCGCGCCCCGGTGCGGGCTCGACGAGGATGCGGCTGACGCGCCCGGCGAGCCCGCTCATTTCCTGAGCGGCCGCCAGCGACGTGACCGCGATCGGGCTGGAGATCAGCGGCCCGATCTGCGCGGCGTGCAGCTGCTCATACAGCGGGGCTTCCGCGAGCAGACCGTTCAGCTTGAACGTCGCTTCTTCGCCGAACTTCACGATCCCCAGCCGGTGCGCGAGCGGCGAGGGCAGCGCGATCGCGTTGATGCCCGCGAAGGGGCTCAGCGCGGTGTGGCGCAGGAGCGAGCCCCCCAACGTGGACAGGCCCGAGTCGGCGCCGACGAGCTCGACCGACTCGCCGCCGCGCGGACCGCTCGCATCCGCGCTCGCTTCCAGCAGCGGCGCGGCGGCGCGCACCCCCGGAATCGCGCGCACCCGTTCGAGCATGCCCGCTTCGAATCCGTGCGGATCGCGCGCGAGCAGCTGCAGCGTCGCGTCGCCGACGATTCCGCGCGAGAGCTGCGCCACCGAGCTCGACAGGCTCTGAGTGGCCACCTGTGAGGCGAACAGCAGCGCCACCCCCGCGGCGATGCCGAGCACCGCGAAGCACTCCTGCAGCAGGCGCGCGCGCAACCGCACGCGATACAGGTGCAGGACGTTGCGCGGCTTCACTGCCGCGTGAGCCGGTCCGGCTCGTACTCGCCGAGTGTGCCGTCGCGCAGCGCGTACACGCGGTCGGCATATGCCGCTGCCTGGGGGTCGTGGCTGACGAGCACGATCGCCACCTCGCGCTCGCGGCAGAGCTCGCGCAGCAGCTCGAGCACTTCGCGCCCGCGCTGGGTGTCGAGGCTGCCGGTCGGCTCGTCGGCGAGCAGCAGCCGCGGCTCGGTGGAGAGGGCGCGCGCGATCATCACGCGCTGGCGCTCGCCCATCGACAGGTGCTCGGCGCGGTGGCGCAGCCGCTCGCCCAGGCCCAACCGCTGCAGCAGCGGCGCGACGCGGTCGTGCGCGTCGCGCCAGCGCATCGTTTTCAGGAGCTTCAGCACCGCGTTGTCGATCGCGCTGACGCCCGGCAGCAGGTCGAAGTTCTGGCGGATGAATCCCAGTTCGGCCAGGCGAAAGTGCGAGGCCTCGCGCTGCGACAGCGACGAGACGTCGCGCCCGCCGATCAGCACCGTTCCGCCGGTGGGCTCCAGCAGCGTGGCGATCATCAAGAGCAGCGTCGTCTTGCCCGACCCGCTCGGCCCATACAGCGCGACCATCTCCCCTGGCGCGACCGACAGCGACACGCCGTCGACGGCGCGCACCGTCTCCCCGCCCACCGCGGGATAGTGCTTGACCAGGTCGCGCAGCTCCAGCATCCGGTTACGACGTCCTCTCCCTCACCATATGTGTGTGCCCTATCGACCGACGAGATCCCGCGCCCGGCGGCGCCCCGAGGAGATCCGGGGCGCGAGTCTACTTGACGCCATGCGTCTCCCTGGCGCCGTAGTGCGCCTCCCCGCCCGCGGGCGCCCCCACCGCTCGCACCGGTGGGATCGCTTGCGCTGGAATCGTCAGCTCCGCCCCGTGCGCCCTGCGCACGGGCGCGCCGGGCGCCAGGCGCCGCGCGCGTAACCGCGTTCTGAACACGAGCATCGCCAGCGCGGCCGCCCCGTCCAGCTCGTCCAGCACCGCACGGGTCACTTCCAGCGCCTGCGGCGTGGAGGCCTCGGGGGTGCACAGGTAGAAGCTCGCCATCGCCGCCAACATCAGCGTATGCCCGCGCCCGCCGGGCAGCGCCGCGGCCGCCTGCAGGGAACGCTCCGCCAGCCGGCGCATGCGCGCGGCCGCCTGCAGCGGCGAGGCGTAGGCGCCGATCAGGCTGTGCTGCCCGGTCGCGCGATCCTCGCTCGCGTCCACCAGGTTGTCGAGCAGCGAATGCAGCGCGCCGATCCAGGGAAAATAAGCGTCCGCGACGGCCGTCACGGCCCGCGGGTCGAGCTCGGGGTCGGCCGCGAGCGCGATCAGCGCATACACGCACAGCGAGGACCCGCCCGCCGCCGCGACCTCCCACCAGCGCAGATCAGACCCGGGCGGCGTCGCCGCGCGCGCCCAGCGCTCCAGCGCCTGCAGATCGCCCTGGCGCTCGCCCGTGTTGCAGCTCTGGAACTCGACGATCCGCTCGGCCGCCCGCAACGCCGCCGGCGCGACCGCGGCATACGACGGCAGCTCAGCCAGCGCCGCGCGAGCGCAGTCGACGATCTCCCGCAGATAGCCGCCGTCCTCGCGGTGGGGACTGTGGGCGTAGTAGTCCAGGTGGGACGCATCCGGATCCAGCGCGACGAGCAGCGCCTGGTGCAGTCGCCGACCGTTGGCGGCCGGCTCTGAGCTCGGCTGCTCGCCGAGCGCGTCCAGGTAGTTGTAGGCCGCCTGCAGGCACATCATCGCCTGCGCCGCCGCCCGACGATGGCGGTGCGGCACGAACGCCGCGAACGCCGCCGCGCCCTCGACGTTGCCCCACTTGCATTGAGATTCGATCGCCGTGCGGCGCAGCAGCGCGTCGGGGATCTGCAGCGCGCGCACCCGGCGGCGGCGGCGCTCGGCGCATATGCTCGGGAACACCCCCAGCCAGTAACGCCTCGCCGCGCCCGCGAACGACACGGCAAGCGCGATACGACGACGACCATCCCCGTTAGCTGGCATCTCCATTTGCACGACCTCCCCGACCCTAACGCAGCGATCACTTCGATCGTGCAGTCTCCTCATCATAGACATGCAATGCACCCGATGTCTATGACCGCACTGCATCCGCCGCGTAAAGTGGGTCGCTATGGACCCCACGAGCAACGCGATCGGAACCTGGAGCGGCGGGCGCTACATGCGCTTCGGCGAGCCCCTGGACGATGCGCGCCTGCTGTCGCTGCTGCGTCCCGGCGAGGGCATCGACACCGTCATCACCGCCGACGCCTACGGGGCCGGGGAGGCGGACAGCATGCTCGGCCGCGCCCTGCGGGGAGTCGCTCGCGAGGACTACTGCCTGATCGGCGCGATCGGGCACGACTTCTACACCGGCGAGCGCGACGGCGCCCGCGGATATCCCCGCTTCACCGACCCGCGCCTGCGCGGGCAGGACGGCTACGCCGACTACATCATGACGGCCGCCCGGCGCAGCCTGGAGCGCTGCGGGGTGCAGCAGTTCGACCTGCTGATGCTGCACAACCCCGATCGCATCGGCTACAGAAGCGCAGCTGTCTGGGAGGGCATGGCGGCCGTGCGCGAGGCCGGCCTGACGCGCATGCTCGGCCTTGCCCCCGGACCCGCGAACGGGTTCACGCTCGATCTGATCGACTGCCTGGAGCGCCACGGCGAGCTGATCGACTGGGCGATGATCATCCTCGGGCCGCTGGAGCCCTGGCCCGGCGAGCTGGCGCTCGACGCCGCCCACGCCAACGACGTCAGCCTGATCGCGCGCGTCGTGGACTACGGCGGCCTGTTCCACGACGACATCCTCCCCGGCCACCCGTTCGCCGAGCACGACCATCGCATGTTCCGCCCCGACGGCTGGATCGAGGCGGGCCGCGAGCGGCTCGAGCAGATGCGCCCGATCGCACGCCGGCACGAGCTGACGATGCTGCAGCTGGCGTGCGCCTGGGACCTCGCCCAGATCCCCGTGCGCTGCGTCGCGCCGACGCTGATCCAGGAGCCCGCAGCGACTGGGGGACCGATCCCGCGCCCGATCGAGGACAAGCGCGCCGAGCTGGCCGCCGCGCCGGCGCTGATCGCGCGTTCGCCGCTCAGCCCGCAGGAGACGCTCGCGATCCGCGCAATCGGCGAGAACTCCGGCTGCATGGCGCTGAAGGGCGCCAATCCCGCGCACGAGGGACCTGCGCGCCCGGACCGCTGGGAGCTCGACGGCGGGCTGGCGGACCTCGCCGGGCGCTGGGGCATCGACCCCGCGCGCGACCTGGTTCACACCTCCTAGACTCCTAGAACCGCGGCTCGCTGGAGCGCGCGTCGTCGATGTTCAGCGTCGTCGTCAGCGCCTGCAGCTCGTCGACGATGTCGCCGCCCAGGCGCACCGCGGCGAGCCGGTCGAGCGGCGTGCGGCCCTGCGTGAGAATCGCGATCCTCCCACCGGCCTGGAGAGTCAGCAACGGCAGCGCCCCCACCGGCTGCACCTCGAGCGTTGAGCCGATGCACAGGATCAGGTCCGCGTTCGCGCACAGCTCGCGCGCGCGCTCCATCGCCTGTTCGGACAGCGGCTCGCCGAACAGCACCACTTCCGGGCGCAGCGGTCCACCGCAGACCTCGCAGCGGGGGATGCCGTCCGGATCGCCGAGTCGGCGCGCGCGCACCTCCAGCTGGGGGATGTTCCCACCGCAGTCCGGGCAGGTGCAGCGCGCGATCGAGCCGTGCACCTCGACGAGCTCCGCCGTGCCCGCCTTGCGGTGGAGCATGTCCACGTTCTGGGTGATCACCCCGTCGAGCATGCCGCTGCGCTCCATCGCCACGAGCGCGTGGTGCGCGTCGTTGGGACGCTTGCCGCCGAGCGTCGCGAACCGCTCGCCGTAGAAGTGCCAGAATCGCATCGGATCGGCGCGAAACGAGTCGATGTGGGCGACCTTCATCGGGTCGACTTTCTGCCACGTGCCCGTCCCCGGCGAGCGGAAGTCGGGAATCCCCGAGGGCACCGAGATGCCGGCGCCCGTCAGCGCCACGACCGAGTCGGCTTCCCGCACCAGCTGGGCCAGCAGCGCGATCTCAGATGAGACACCCGACATTCGTTCAGTGTCCCGCAAACCGCGGCGTCCGTTTGGTCAGAAACGCGGAGATGCCCTCGCGCGCGTCGTCGCTCGAGAGCACGGACGCGAATCCCTCCTGCTCGGCGACGATGCCGGCGTCGAGGTCGCCGGCGCCCGAGACGCGCTTGATCTGCTCCATCGCCAGCGGCGCCGCAGTTGCCAGCCGGCGCGCCCACGCGAGCGCCGTGTCGAACAGTTCGTGGTCCTCGACCACGCGGTTGACGAGCCCCAGCTCGAACGCCTCCTCGGCCAGGATCGGATCGCCGATCAGGTTCATCTCCAGCGCCTTGCTCTCACCGACGAGCCGCGGCAGGCGCTGGGTGCCGCCGAACCCGGGGATGATGCCGAGCTTGATCTCCGGCTGCCCGAACAGCGCCGAGCGCGCGGCGATGCGCATGTCGCAGGCCATCGCGAGCTCGCAGCCGCCGCCGAAGGCGAGACCGTTGACGGCGGCGATCGTGGCGACGCCGGATGTGCCCATCTCGCGCAGCAGCGCATGCATGCGCGCCAAGAGCTCGCGCCCGCCCGACTCGTCCATCGTCGTGAACGCCTTGATGTCCGCGCCCGCGCTGAACAGGAATGGGTTCGAGGAGGCGATCACGAGCGCACGCACCGGTGGGCGGGTATTCGATTCCTTGACGCGCGCCCACACGCTCGCGAGATCCTCGACCACCTGCGGAGAGATCGAGTTCAGCTGACCGTTCGCCAGCCACGCGATCGCCACACCGCCCGCCCCAGCCTCGCCCGCATCGTCTCCGGCGCCCCCCACACGCGCACGCGCGTCGGCGCCGAGTGTCTCCAACTTGACGCCCTGCGCCGGTTGGTCTGAGTCGGGGCGGGGATAGGCGTAGAAGCCTTGGCCGCTCCGCTGCCCCAGCCGGCCCTGAGCGACGAGTCGGCGCAGGATCGTCGGCGGGGCGAAGCGCTCGCCGTGGCGCTCGCGGGCGTTCTCCATCCGCTCGAGCACCTCCTCGAGCCCTTCGCTGTCGGCCTTCATGAACGGCGGCATCAGCCCCCGGCGGGGGTCGAGACCGGCGCCGGCCATCATCCCAAAGTCGATGTCGCGGTGGGTGGCGACGCCCTCCTCGAGCACGAGGCAGGCCTCGATGAACGTCTTCAGCGAGAGCAGCTCGACGAGTTGCTCGACGTCGGGCTCGGCCTCGCCCGGCACGTTGGGCTCGCCCTGGAGGTCATAGAAGCCGTCCCCGCCGGTCTTTGCGCCGAGTCGGCGTTCGGACACGAGCTTCTGCATGCCCGCCGGTACGTAGAAGCGCTCGTCGCCGTATGACTCGGCCAGATGCTCGGCGACGTGCAGGACGGTGTCCAGCCCGAGCAGGTTCACGAGGTGGTAAGGACCGACGGGCACCACGCCGGCGGCGCCGACGCCCTCGTCGATCGCCTTGATCGACAGGCCCTGCTCCTCCTGCGCGCGCCAAACCTCGGAGATGCCCGAGTTGAGGATGCGATTGACGACGAACCCCGGCACCTCGGCGCACGTGATCGGCTGCTTGCGGATCGCCTGCGCGAAGGTGACGGCCGCGGTGACGGTCTCAGCGGAGGTGTCCTCGCTCTCGACGATCTCGATCAGCGGCATCAGCGAGGCCGGGTAGAAGTAGTGAAACCCGACGACCTTGTCCGGGCGCAGCGTCGCTTCGCCGATCTCGGCGATCGACAGCGAGGAGGTGTTGGAGGCGAGGATCGCATGGCCGGGCGTGACGGCGTCGAGCTCGGCGAACACCGCCTGCTTGATCTCCATCCGCTCGGGCACCGCCTCGATCACGAAGTCGACGTCGCCGAAGGGGGCGTAGGAGGTCGTGCCGCTGATGCGGCCGAGCACCTCGGCGATCCGCCCCTCGCCCTGCTCCGCAGTTAGCTTGCCGCGCTCCACGAGCTTTGCGACCTGGCCGGATGTGACGTTGCGCGCCTCCTGCAGTCCCGCCTGCACGAGCGCGTCGTCGATGTCCTTGAGCACGACCGGCAGCCCGGCGGCGGCGATCGTCTGGGCGATCTGCCCGCCCATCGTCCCGGCGCCGACGACGGCGGTTCTGAATACAAACATGTTGGTCTCCTGTTCTCCGGGCTGACTATTTCAGGTTGGCTGTGTGACGCGTGAAGATCGCACCACAAAAGAGCGCATCATCCAAATGCGTTGAGGGTTACAGGTGTGTGCACATCGGGGGGACGCCGCCTCCGGCCGGAATCGGAGAGGGGTTCGGTCGGAGGCGTAGCGATTTGTGGGGCAGTTCCGTACCGCACATGTGCGGTACGGCGAGAAGCCGCATGCGGCTTCTCGTACCGACGGCGCATGCGCCGTCGGCGAAACCGTGCATGCACGGTTTCGTGGAGGGGCCACATGTGGCCCCTCCGGCCATGCCGCATGCGGCATGGCTACCGGCAGGCGCATGCGCCTGCCGGCTGGCCGAAACGGGGACTCGCGCCGAAGGCGCGTGTCACCCGGCTTCGGTCCGTACATGTACGGGGTCGAACTACGCCGGAACCGCAGTCGGCTCCTCCACCCTGCGCGGGAGCAGCGTTTCGCGGGCGATCACCAGCCGCTGGATCTGCGAGGTGCCCTCGTACAGCTGCATGATCTTGGCGTCGCGGAAGAGCTTCTCGACGGGGTACTCCTTGATGAAGCCGTAGCCGCCGTAGACCTGCACGGCGTCGGTGGCAACCTTCATCGCGGTGTCCGCGGCGAAGCGCTTGGCGTGCGAGGAGACGAGCGTGTTGCGTTCGCCATTGTCGAGCATGAACGCCGACTTCCACGTCAGCAACCGCGCCGCTTCGATCTCGGTGGCCATGTCGGCGATCATGAACTGGATCGCCTGGTGCATCGCGATCGGCACGCCGAACTGCACGCGTTCGCGCGCGTAGTCCGTGGCGAACTCGAAGGCCGCGCGGGCGATGCCGGTGGCCATAGCGGCGACGCCCGGGCGGGTGCGATCGAGCGTGGCCATCGCCAGCTTGAAGCCATGGTTTTCCTCGCCCAGCAGATTCTCCGCGGGGACCTCGACGTCGTTGAAGGAGATCGTCGCCGTGTTCGAGGCGCGCTGCCCGAGCTTGTCCTCCTTCTTGTCCACCACCACGCCCCAGTCGCGCTCGACCACGAACGCGCTGATGCCGCGCTGGCCGGCGTCCTTGTCGGTCTTCGCGTAGACCGTGTAGTAGTCGGCGTAGCCGCCGTTGGTGATGAAGCACTTCGAGCCGTTGATCACGTACTTGTCGCCCCGCTTGACGGCCGTGGTGCGCATGCCCGAGACATCCGAGCCGGCGTCGGGCTCGGTCAGGCAGAAGGAGGCGAGCTTCGGCGCTTCGGTGAGCATGCCCAGGTACTTCTTCTTGACCTCCTCCGAGCCCCCCAGCGCGACCGGCGTCATCGCCAGGCCGTTGCAGCCGAGCGAGGTCTGGATGCCCGAGCAGCCCCACGAGAGCTCTTCCTCGATCAGACATCCCTCGAGGTAGCCTGCGCCCGCGCCGCCGTATGCCTCCTCGATGTGGCTGTTCATCAGGCCGAGCGCCCAGGCCTTCTCGATGATCTCCTGCGGCCAGGTCCCGTCCTTGTCGTACTCCCAGGCGACGGGGCGAATCTCTTTCTCGGCGAAGTCGTGCGCCATTTCGCGCAGGCTCTGCTGCTCGTTTGTCAACGTGAAATCGACCATTGTCTGCTCTCGCGCCTCCGTAGATTGACCAGTCAGTCAACGGCCAGGGTAGCGGAGGGAGGGCACACGAGCAATAATCGGTCGATGCAAGCCGCTTTTCCGATCGTCGTCTTCGGCGCGGTGGGGCTGTCGATCGTGATGTCGATCGTGTTCCTGCTCTCCCGCGGGAGCATGTACGACGAGATCGGCGCCGGCGGACTCCCCGACCAGGACGAGTCGCCCGGCACGGGGGCACCGTCATTCGGGCAGGGCATGACCGGCTACGAGACTTCGCTCGGCGCCGCGCCGGCACAGGCCGAGCGCGAGCGGGAAATCCGCCAGCTGGTGCAGGCGCGCAGCGAACGGCGCGTGCGCCGCGGCGAGGCGCCACTGGACGTCGACGCGGAGGTCGCCCGACTCACCGCCGCCCAGCCGGCGAGCACGGGTCATGACCCCGGGATCGCCGAAGAGGTGCTGCAGCTCGTGGTCGCGCGCAACGAACGGCGCGAACGCCAGGGCCTCGAGCCGCTGGATCTCGAGGCGGAGGTGCAGCGAACCTTGGCCGAGCTCGACCCCTGATCCCAATCGGGATCGCCTGGCGCGCGGCGGCGCGCACCGCTATGGCGCGGTCGGGTATAAACGCGCCATGGCCGAGCACCGCACGTTCGAGCTCGACGAGCTGACGATCCGTCCGGGGACGTATTTCAACCCACAGACGGAGGTGCTGCTCGTCGTCGACGACTCGCCCGACCTCGACCACGAGATCTTCAACATGGAGGAGTTCGAGGGCGACGAATGGGTGCTCGTCTCCGACGAGTCCCCCATCGACGAGCACCGCCGCGACGAGCTGATCGAGCGCTTTCAGGTCACCTATCACCCCGGCGGTGAGCACTCGATCGAGGGCGACGCCGAGGACGACGAGGAGGACACGCTCGAAGCAGACGACCAGGAGGTCGGGCGGGAGTAGCCGATGGCCGGCGCGGATGCTTTGTCCTTACCGATCGGAGATCGACGGGATCTCCGATCGGCCAGCACGCGTACCAAGTACGCCACGCTCCCTGCGTCCGCTGGCCGATCTCCGATCGGTCGCTTGACCCTCGACTACTCCCGCGGCGCGGATCGCAACTGCGGCAGTGCGCCGGGCACGTGCGTAGCATCGGCTCGATGCATGCCAGACACCTCAGTGCGGTCGTCCTTGTCCTCGGAGTTTCTACAGCCGCTCTCGCGCCGGCCTCGGCGGGCGCGCGCGGGCTGAGCGTCACAGCCGCACTGAGCAGCCTCAAGAGCAGCGGCGCGATCACCGAAGCCGCCTACCGGCAATACGCCGGAGCGTACGCGGCGGCGAACAGCTCACTGAAGAAGCTCAGCGGAACGCGGCGCGCCGAACTCGCGAGCGTGATCGCCAACACGCAGGGGATGGCCGCCGCGGGCGCATTCACCCCCACGCGGCTGCCCGTCATATTCCTGACGCTCGAAAAGAACAGGCAGTGGTGGACGACCCAGCCGCTGGTGTCCAGCCGCGTGCGCGTGAGCTTTCCTCACAGCCTGATCGTGTGGGAGCACTACGCCGGTCAGGGCATCCAGATCCAGTGGCTGGGGACGTTCGGGAAGGCCAACGGCTACTACCTGTCGGGTCACGAAAACACCAACCTGCGCCAACTGCTGAGCGAAGCGCTGCCGCTGGCGAGCAGCCGCGCCGGGGGCATCGCGTGGGAGTACATGTTCCACTTCGACAGCGGCTCGCCCCCGTGGACGAGCGGGCTCTCCCAGGGCACCGCCCTGCAGGTGCTGGCGCGCGCGTGGTCGCGATTCAAGGAACCCGCCTATCTGACGGCCGCCCAGCAGGCGCTCGGCATCTTCCAGACCGCGCCCTCGACGGGCGTGCACGTGAAGACCGGCGCCGGCGCGGAGTACGCCGAGTACACCTACGCCCCCAGCGACAGAATCCTCAACGGCTTCATCCAGGCCGACGTGGGGCTGTACGACTACACCTCGATCACGCACGACCCGCTCGGGCTGCGGCTGTTCGAAGAAGGCGACGCGGAGGCGCGCGCCGAGGTCCCCCACTACGACACGGGCGCCTGGTCGATGTATGACCAGTACGGCGAATCCGATCTGAGCTATCACGAACTGCTCACCGAATTCCTGACCCACCTTTGCGAACGCACGCGCAAAGGCCCGCCCGCGACCACGACCGTCACGCCCGCGCCCTCCCCCGCGCCCCCGCCGGCGGGCGGCCCCGGCGGAACGGGCGGGCCCAGCGGAGCGGGCGGCGCCGGCGGAAGCTCCGAAACCGGCGGCGCGAGCGCGGCCGTGGCGAGGGCGCCCGAACACCTCCTTGCGAGCGCCGCCGGCGCCGTCACGCCGATCGCGGGCGACGCGATCTACTGCACGACCGCGCAGCGCTTCACCGCCGACCTGCACACGCCTCCGGCCGTGTCGCTGATCACGAGCGCGCTGCCGACCGGCGCGCGGGCGGGCGTGCAGGTGTCGCTGTCGAAGGTCGCCACCGTCAAAATCACGGTCAGGCGCGGGAGCAGGATCGTGTGGAGCAACGGCGCCACCGTGCAGCGGGGCCACCCCAAGCTGCTGTGGGTGACGCCCGCGCAGACCGGCGCCTATACGGTGACGGTCACCGCGACCGACCTCGCCGGCAACTTCTCCACGGCCAACGGCACGATCGCGCTGACCAAGCGCTGACCGGATGCTGACGGGGGGTGGCGCGCCTAGACTGGTGAGCATGGCGCGGCACACGACGATCGGGCGCGCAGGCGCGTCAACCCGATGACACGGCTGATGCGCGACTGGCGGGCGCTCGAGCCCGACCAGCGCCTGGCGGCGGGCGCGGCGCTGGCGTTGTTCGTGACGATGCTGCTGCCGTGGTACCAGCAGAACGCGGTCGTCAACGCGCCCCGCACGGCGCCGCTGCAGAGCCGCAACCTGAACGCGTTCGGAGCGTTCTCGTTCGTCGAGGCGGCCGTGCTGCTCGTCGCAGTGGCGGTGATCTACCTGCTGTACGCGCGGGCCGAGGGTCACGAGTTCCATCTCCCGGGCAGCGACGGCGCCGTCGTGATGGCCGCCGGGCTGTGGACGGCGCTGCTGCTTGTCATCAGGCTGTTCGACAAGCCCGGCATCTCCAGCCACGGAGTCGCGGCCAACGTAGGGGTGCAGTGGGGGATCTTCTTCGCGCTGGGGGCGGCGGGACTGCTGGCATACACCGGCTCGCGTATGCGCGCCGGGCGCCGTCTCGAGCCACCGCTCGCGCGTTCCGCGCGCGAGGGGTACGCCGGACGCTCCCATCCGCGCCCGCCTCCGGCGCCACCATCCTCGGCCATGCGCGAGGACGACCGCCCCGCGGCGAACACGGCTACGGCACGCGGGCAGCGCCCCGCCGGTCCGCCGGCGCCGCGAGGGATCTCACGCCCCGCCAAGTCCTCCCCTCCCGCCTCGCGCGCGGCGCGCCGGCCGGTTCCCGCCAGCCCCACGACCGAGCAGCTGTCGTTCGAGGACCCCCCGACCGAGCCCGAGAAACAGCGCTCGGCCTGACGCCATCCGCGCGAGCCGCTCGCTCTGAGCGGGGCCCTATCATTGTGCCGACGATGCCAGCATCCCCGTCCGCGG
This sequence comes from Solirubrobacteraceae bacterium, assembly GCA_035567335.1. GTDB lineage: Bacteria > Actinomycetota > Thermoleophilia > Solirubrobacterales > Solirubrobacteraceae > Palsa-744. The sequence goes on along the minus strand of DATMPZ010000025.1, from coordinate 18,369 downwards.
CGCCCGACATGACCTCCCCGGCGCCGGCCTCCGTTCAGGCGGTCGCCGAGGGGCTGCGCGCAGTGGGGTACCTGCCGGGCGAGTCCACGGCGCTGGTGGCGTATCTGGCTACCAGGCTCGGCAAGCCCGTGCTCGTGGAGGGGCCGGCGGGCGTCGGCAAGACCGAGCTGGCCAAGTCGCTCGCCTCCTACCTGGGCCGCGAGCTGGTGCGACTCCAGTGTTACGAGGGTCTCGACGAGGCCAAGGCGCTGTACGAGTGGAACTATCGCAAGCAGCTGCTGCGCATCCAGGCCGAGGCCGACGGGGCGGGATGGGAGCAGGTACAGGAGGACATCTTCGGCGAGGACTTCCTGCTCGCGCGGCCGCTGATGAGCGCGATCGCCTCCGAGCAGCCGGTGGTGCTGCTGATCGACGAGATCGACAAGACCGACCAGGAGTTCGAGGCGATGCTGCTGGAGGTGCTCTCGGACTTCCAGATCTCGATCCCCGAGCTGGGTCGCGTCGAGTCGCGCACGCACCCGGTGGTGCTGCTGACCTCGAACAACTCGCGCGAGCTGACCGAGGCGCTCAAGCGCCGCTGCCTGTACCTGTGGCTGGACTATCCCGAGCTCGAGCACGAGCTTGCGATCGTGCGCCTGCACGCGCCGGAGTTGCCGGAGACGGTCGCCCGCCGCCTGGTCGAGGTGATCGGCATGGTGCGCGAGCTCGACCTGAAGAAGCCGCCGTCGATCGCCGAGTCGATCGACTGGGGGCGCGCGCTGCTGCTGCTCGGCGTGGATGACATCGATGAGGAGACGTTCACGGATACGATGTCGGTGATCGTCAAGCACCGCACCGACATGGACCTCGTGGCAGAGCGCGTTGGAGTGAAGCTCCGGGCGCCGGCCGATGCCGTCTGAGAGCCCCGCGCCCGCGGGGTTCGCCGCGCGCGTGCTGGAGCTCGGCGAGGAACTGCGCCGCGAAGGCGTGGCGGTCGGCACCTCGGAGCTGCTGGACGCGTTCGCGGTGCTCGCGGAGATCGACTGGACCGAGCAGGAGGACTTCCGCGAGGCGCTGGCGGCGACGCTCGCCAAGAGCCAGGAGGACAGGCGTGTGTTCGAGCTCGTGTTCGAGCGCTTCATGTTCCGCGCGGTCGAGCTTCAGGCGATCCGCGAGGACGTGCGCGAGCGCAGCGACGAGGGCAACGGCGGGTTGGACCTCGACGAGCTGACCGACGAAGAGCTCGAGGGGCTGCGCGCGCAGATCGCGGCCGCGCTGAGGGACGGCTCGGAGAGCGCCATGCGCGACCTCGCGCGGATGGCGATCGCCGCGTTCGCCCGTCGCCAGGAGGGATCGGGCGTAATCGGCGTGGACGTGCAGCGCATCAGGCGCGCGCTGGGACTGCGCTCAGAGCCCCAGCCCGAGCTGCCCGCGAACGATCCGCGTCGCGACGGCTTGCCGCGCGAGGCGCTGAGACGGTTCGAGGCGATGCTCAGACGCGAGCTCGAGCGCGCCCAGATCGAGCGCACCGGCTCGCTGCCCCCCGCGCGGCCGCTGGGCGAGCTCGACCGGGCGCTGCCGTCGGGCCCGTCGCAGGATCTGGCCGCGGTGCACCGCGTCGTCGCGCAGCTGCGCCGCCGGCTGGCCACGCAGGGACTGCAGGCGCGCGGACACCGACGCCACGCGCACGTCGACGTCAGGCGCACGATGCGCGCCTCGCTGCAGACGGGCGGCGTGCCGGTCGTGCTCAAGTACCGTCCCCGCCGCCCGCGCCGGCCGGAGATCTACGTGCTGTGCGACGTCTCCACCAGCGTGACCTCGGCCTCGGTGTTCTTCCTGTCGGTGCTGCACGCGCTGCACGACAGCTTCCGGCGCATGCGCTCGTTCGTGTTCATCGAGCGCATCAGCGAGGTGACCGACATCTTCGAACACGAGCGCGACTTCAGCTCCGTCAGCGAGCGCATCTCCGGCGACGCCGGCGTGGCGGACATCTCCGGCTACACCGACTATGGGCGCGTGTGGTCGGAGTTCCTCGCCCAGGTCGAGGACGACCTGCATCCGCGCGCGACCGTGATCGTGCTCGGCGACGCGCGCACCAACGGGCGCGACCCCCGCGCGGACATCTTCGCCCGGATCGCGGCGCGGGCCGGACGGACGTTCTGGCTGAACCCCGAGCCGAAGCTCTATTGGAACTACGGCGACTCGGTGATCGCCGCCTACGAGCAGCACTGCACCGCGTTCGAGTGCTGGACCACCGCCCAGCTCGAGGACTTCGTGCGCGCCCTGGCGCGCCCGGGCGTGGTGCTGACGCAGTAGCATCGCCTCAGCACACCCAACCCAAAGGGGAGCTGGCAGATGAGGCCGGCTGAGATGGCGCACAGCACAGAGATCGCCCTGCGCCGACCCGTCGAACCTGTGGGGTAATGCCCGCGAAGGGAGCAATGTGCAGATAGGGCTCACACCCGGCCGCGCAGAACAGAAGCAGGATCTCGCGCCAGCGATGCATGCGACCCAGAGCTCGCCCGCGGCGCACCCGCCCCCGACACACTCGCCCGCAACGCGCTCGCCCGCGGTGCGCGTCGAGAGCGTCAGCCGGGCCTACCCCGGCGGCCGCGACGGTGCGCCGGTCAAGGCGCTGGCGGACATCTCGCTGCACGCCCAGACGAACGAGCTGCTGGCGGTGGTGGGCCCGAGCGGCTGCGGCAAGACGACGCTGCTCGAGCTCATCTGCGCTCTGCAGTCGCCCGATCGTGGCGCGATCGAGTGCGCGCCCGCCGCGCTGATGCCCCAGCAGGACCTGCTGCTGCCCTGGCTGAACGCCCTGGACAACGCCGCCCTGGCGCTGCGCATCGCCCATGTTACGCGCGCGCGGGCGCGGGCACGGGCGGAGGAGCTGTTCGTCCAGCTCGGTCTGGCTGGGTTCGAGCAGGCTCACCCCTACGAGCTCTCGGGCGGGATGCGCCAGCGCGTGGCGTTCGTGCGCACGCTGCTCTCGGGCAAGCAGCTGCTGTGCCTGGACGAGCCCTTCGGCGCTCTGGACGCGATCACTCGCGCGGAGATGCACACCTGGCTCGTGGACGCCCTGTGCCGGGAGCCACGAACGGTGGTGCTGGTGACGCACGACGTCGAGGAGGCCGTGGTTCTGGCAGATCGCATCGCGGTGCTCTCACCGCGACCCGGCCGGGTCGTGCGGGAGCTGGAGGTGGCGCTCGAGCGTCCGCGCTCGCGCACCGATCCCGAGGTCGTGGCGTTGCGCGAGCGGGCGCTCGTGGCGCTCGGACAGGCGCGCGATGAGGCATAGTAGTAGCCGCGTCATGCACGCCCTGCCGGCCATCGTGCTCGTCGTGGCGCTGATCGGGGCGTGGGAGCTGTATGCGGATCTGAGCGACGTGAGTCCGTTCGTGCTGCCGGCGCCTCACGCGGTGGGCACGGCGCTGTGGCAGAACGCCGACCTGCTGTCGGCCAATCTCGCGCCCACCGCGGAGGAGGTGGGACTGGGGATTCTGCTCGCGCTCCTGCTCGGGTTCGCGCTCGGCGTGCTGATCCACCTCTGCTCGATCCTGCGCCGTGCCGTATACCCGCTGGCCGTCGGCTCGCAGGCCGTGCCGGTCGCGCTGATCGGGGTGCTGCTCGTGTTCTGGTGGGGCTTCGGAGTGCTCCCCAAGCTGTTCGTGATCGTGCTGATCTGCTTCTTTCCGGTGCTCGTCACGACCGTCGACGGGTTGGCGTCGGTCGATCCCGAGCAGCTGAAGCTGCTGCGCACGTTCGGCGCCTCGCGCTGGCAGGCGCTGCGCTTCGCCGAGTTGCCGGCCGCGCTGCCCGCCGCGATCAGCGGCGCCCGCATCGCGCTCGCCGTAGGGGTGATCGGCGCCTACATCGCCGAGACCTCGACCGCCACCACCGGAGCCTACCCGGGACTCGGGCGCGAGATCGACGCTGACATCAACGCGCTGCAGACCTCCCGCGCCTACGCGGCCGCAGTGGTGCTGTTTCTGTTCGCGATCGCCTGCTTCTATACCCTCGCCCTGCTCGAGCGCCGCCTGGCGCCTTGGGCGCATCGATCGAGAGGAGAAGTCCGTTGAGACTCAGGTTCGCCGCCGCCGCCATCGCCTGCGCCCTGACCGTGTCCGCGTGCGGGTCAAAGCAGGACGTGACCTCGGCGCCTGCAGTCAAGCCGTTCACGGTGATGCTCGACTGGTTTCCCAACGCCGATCACGCGCCGCTGTATGCGGCGATCGCGAATGGGGACTTCCGCGCGGTCGGGCTGGAGGTGCATCCCGCCGCGCCCCCCGAAACGGCCGAACCGCTGAAGCTGCTGGCAGCAGGAAAGATCGACATGGCGATCTCCTATGAGCCCGAGCTGCTGCTGGCGCGCGATCAGGGGTTGAAGCTCGTCTCGATCGGCGCGCTCGTGCAGCGCCCGCTGACCGCGATCATCGTGCTGCCCGGCCAGCACGTGCGGAAGGTCTCAGACCTGGCGGGCAAGCGCGTGGGCACCGCCGGCCTCCCCTACCAGGCGGCGGAGCTGCGCACCGCCCTGCAGGCCGCCGGAGTGAGCCCGGGGGCGGCGCAGGAAGTGAATGTGGGGTTCAACCTCGTCCCGGCGATGCTGTCGGGCAAAGTCGCGGCGACGCTGGGCGGATTCTGGAACTACGAGGCGATCCAGCTGCGCCTGCTGCACCGCCATCCGCTCGTGATCCCGGTCGATGAGGCGGGGGTACCGGCATACGACGAGCTGGTGCTGGTCGTGCGCGAAGACGAGGCGCGCAGCCGCGGCCAGGACCTGCGCGCGTTCATGCAGGCGCTGACCCGCGGCGAGCGCGCGGTGCGCTCAAACCCGCAGGCGGCCGCCGCGCTGGCGGTCAGGGCGAATCCCTCGCTGGAACCGAAGCTCCAGCTGGAATCGATCCGCCAGACGCTGCCCGCGGCGACACCGGCGAACGCGAGCGATCCCTATGGCTGGCAGGAACCCTCGGCGTGGGCGAGCTTCGGCGCGTGGATGCTGGCACACGGTCTGGTTCAACACAATCCGAACGGCGGGCTGCCACCGTTTACGAACGAGTTCCTGCCCGGACAGGGGATCTGACGAGGTGTCGCGATTCAAGCGGGCGAACCGCCGGGAGGACCAGGTGTAAGCCGAAGGCGGCGGGGCAGCGCGTGCGCATACCCCACACCGCCTCCTCACGCTCGCGCGGCTGCCCTGCATCCGTATCGAGCCGCGCGAATCACCGTACTTTTCCCGTAGACGCGCGGGCGTGTTACGCGGTACGTTCACATCGTCGATGACAGATCAAGACACACGCCCGGCACAGGCCGGCGTCGAGCCAACCCTGGCACCAGACCTGGAGGCGATCAGAATCGTGCTCGCCGACGACCACGCGGTCGTACGCAGCGGTCTGCGCCTGCTGCTCGACGGCGAATCGGGGTTTGAGGTCGTGGCTGAGGCCGGAGATCTCGACAGCGCGCGACGGTACGTGCGCGGTCACTGCCCGGACGTGCTGGTGCTCGATCTGAACATGCCCGGCGGTTCGAGTCTGGAGGCGATCCCCGAGATTCGCGCGGAGTCTCCACAGACGCAGATAGTCGTGCTGACGATGCAGCAGGAGCCCGCGTTCGCGCGGCACGCCCTCGGCGCCGGCGCGATCGGGTACGTGCTCAAGGAGGCCGCCGACGACGAGCTCGTGGAGGCCGTGCGGTGCGCGGCCGCCGGCGAAAGCTATCTGAACCCCAGGCTGGGGGCGCGCATGGCCTCCGAGCCGCCCCCCGGACCGCCGGACGACCTCTCCGAGCGGGAGCTCGAAGTGCTGCGGCTGATCGCGCTCGGGCACACCAACGCCGAGATCGCCGAGCAGCTGTACCTGTCGGTGCGCACCGTCGAGACCCATCGCGCGCACATCCAGCAGAAGCTCAGCCTGTCCTCGCGCGCGGAGCTGGTCGGCTACGCGCTGCGACGCGGGCTGGTGAGCGCCTGAGGGCGTGAGCGCGGCGCCGAGACGTATCGAGGACAATGCGACGCGATGGCACGGGTTGGCCTGCTCACCGGCGGCGGCGACTGCCCCGGGCTGAACGCCGTCATCCGCGCGGTCGTACGACGCGGACTTATGGACGGCGAACACAGCGCGCTCGGCTTTCGTCACGGCTGGGCGGGGGTGCTGAGCGACGACGCGGTCGAGCTGACGCTGCAGAGCACCGCGGGCATCCTCCCACGCGGAGGCACGATCCTCGGCACGTCGCGCACGAACCCATTCGCGGAGAACGAGGGCGATCGCGGGCTGCAGGCGATCCGTCGGACGATCGCCGCGCGCGGCCTCGACGCGCTGATCCCGATCGGCGGCGAGGACACGCTCGGGGTGGCGTTGCGGCTGCATCGCGAGGGCATTCCCGTGGTGGGCGTGCCGAAGACGATCGACAACGACCTCGGCGGCACCGACGTGACGTTCGGATTTCAGACGGCGGTGCAGATCGTGACCGACGCGATCGATCGTCTGCACACGACCGCAGAGTCGCACAACCGGGTGATGGTCGTGGAGGTGATGGGCCGGCACGCCGGCTGGATCGCCACGCACGCCGGGCTCGCCGGGGGCGCCGACGCGATCCTCGTGCCGGAGCGTCCGTTCGACATCGAGGAGGTGTGCATGCGTCTGCGCCGCCGCCACCAGCGCGAACGCAGCTTCTCGATCGTGGTCGTGGCCGAGGGCGCAATGCCGCTCGAGGGCACGCTCCAGACTCGCGAGGACGACGATGTCCCCACCGACGCATTCGGGCATGCTCGGCTCGGCGGGATCGGGGTGACGCTGGAGGGCGAGATCGAGCGGCGGACGGGGTATGAGACGCGCGTGACGATCCTCGGGCACGTGCAGCGCGGAGGCACGCCGGTGGCGTTCGATCGCGTGCTCGCGACCCGCTTCGGCGTCGGTGCGATGGACGCGGTCGCCGGGGAGCGATACGGAACGATGGTCGGACTGCACGGCGGTGAGATCGTCGAGGTCGCGCTGGAGGATGCGCTGCGCGAGCCCAAGCTGCTCGACCCCGGTCTGTATGAGACGGCGGAGCTGTTCTTTGGCTGAGGGTTCGCGGGAGCCGATGCAGGCGATCGTGTTCGAGGGCGTCGGCCGGCCCCTGCGGGCGGTGGAGCGACCCGTGCCGCAGGCGGGGCCGGGAGAGCTGCTGCTGGAAGTCAAGGCATGCGGAGTGTGCCGGACCGACCTGCACCTGCTCGACGGCGAGATCTCGATCGAGCGCCCACCGCGCATCCTTGGACACCAGATCGTGGGGGTCGTGCGCTCGGACTCCCCGGCCGTGGATGGCCGGCGCGTGGGAGTTCCATGGCTGGGGTGGACGTGCGGCAAATGCGAGTATTGCCGCTCGGGACGGGAGAACCTGTGCCGGCGGGCGCGCTTCACCGGGCGCGACATCGATGGGGGAATGGCCCAGTACACCGTGGCGGACGAGCGCTACTGCTTTGCGATCCCCGACGGCTATCCCGACACGCAGGCCGCGCCGCTGCTGTGCGCCGGGTTGATCGGCTACCGCGCGCTGGGCATGTGCGGCTCGGCGCGGCGGCTGGGGCTGTATGGGTTCGGCGCGGCCGCCCACATCGTCGCGCAGGTTGCGCGCAGTCAAGGCCGGAAGGTGTACGCGTTCACCCGCGCAGGCGACACCGCCGCCCAGGTGTTCGCGCGCGAGCTGGGCGCCGTGTGGGCGGGGCACTCCAGACAGACCCCACCGCAGACGCTTCAGGCGGCGATCGTGTTCGCGCCCGACGGCTCGCTGGTGGTGCGAGCGCTGGAGGCGGTGGCCCCGGGCGGAACGGTCGTATGCGGGGGCATCCACATGAGCGACATCCCGAGCTTCCCCTACAGCAGACTGTGGGGAGAGCGGACGGTGCGCTCGGTCGCCAACCTGACCAGACGCGACGCCGAGGAGTTTCTCGCGCTGGCGCCGAGCGTGCCGGTGCGCACGCACGTGCGCTCATACCCGCTCCAGGCGGCCGGACAGGCGCTCGAGGATCTGCGCGCCGGGCGATTCACGGGCGCGGCGGTGATCGTGCCCTGAGCGGCGCGCACGCCGGCCCCGGACCCGCGCCCGGCGAGCGAGGCTCGAGTCAGAGACAGCGGCCCGGCACCTGCCGCCGGAGGCGCTCATGGGCTGGCCTGATCTTTCGATCGGTCGCCGGTACGCACATGCGCCGACCGGAACAGACGGGTCTCGGATGGCCATTCTCGACGCCGTCTGGACCCGAGTCAGAAACAACAGCCCACTCCCCGCGCGGAATGCGCCCAGCGACCTCGCCGGCGCGCCTCGGCAAGCTGTGGCCCGGCATGGCGAGCACCACACGGGACTTGATTCGCGCGACGCCCACCGTCTGCTTAGTGGCAACTTTTGGAATCATTCTACACATGTTGAGCGACTTGCGATATCGTTCGTACGACTGGGAGAGACAGGATGGCTGAAGCGACAACGAACACCCGAGGATGGATGCGCGGCGCCTCCGCGCCGTTGCGCGGAGCATTGCTCGGTATCGTGCTCGAGCGTCCCGGCCACGGCGGCGACCTCGCGAGCCGGCTGGTGGCGAGGCTCGGGGCAACCTGGCGGATCGACACCAACGACGTGTATCGCCTGCTGGACCAGCTCGTCGCCGACGGTCTCGTCACGGCCAACGAGGAGCCTCGCCGCGACAACCAGCGCCGCACCCGCGTGGTGTATCGCCCGACCGATCTGACCGAGAACGCGCTGACGGCGTGGATGGAGACGTTGCTCCCGCGCGAGCCGGTGCGACTGGGACTGCACGCAAAGCTGGTGGTCGCGCGCGACGAGGACGCTCCCCGGCTGGTGGCGGCGCTGCGAGACTACGAGCGCGAGTGCCTGCGACTGGCGCAGCTGGTGGCGCCCACCACCCATGAAATGCGCTCGTGGACCGCGCTGGTGATGGATTGTACGCGCGACGCGGTCTGGCGGCAGCTGCAATCCGACGTCGACTGGGCGGCGCTGACGCGACGGCGCATCAACGAGCGCATGAGGACGCGCGAGCGATAGCGTCATAGGCGCCATGACGCCGCTGCTCTCATTCGCGAACGTCGGCAAGCGCTTCCCCGACGGCGGCCGCGAGATCACCGTTCTGGACGGGGTGTCGTTCGAGGTGGAAGCGGGGGTGTTCGTCGGCCTGTACGGCGCGCGCCGCTCGGGCAAGTCCACGCTGCTGCGTCTGGCCGCGGGGATCGAACGGCCCGATACGGGCACGGTGCGGTTCGACGGCCGCGTGCTGAGCACGATGACGGGCTCCCAACGGGGACGTCTGCTGCGCCGGGATCTCGCGTTCATGGCGTCCGGAGACTGGCGACCCAATCCCGGTGAGAGCGTCGTGGATCACGTCGCGATGTCGTTGGGCAGCGAGGGTCTGACCGTCCGCGACGCGCGCAGGCGGGCGCTCGGCGCGCTCGAGCGGGTCGGCGTCACCGCCACCTGCGGCAGCGAGCCGGCGGGTTCGCTGTCGCTGGCGGAACGAACGCTCGTGATGCTGGCCCGCGCGCTTGTGCACGATCCGCGGGTGCTGCTCGTGGACGAGCCCGCGGTGATGCCGAGCCTCAGCGACCGCAACCGCTTCTACGTGCTGCTGCGCGAGCTGGCCGGCGAACGGAACATGGCGCTGCTGGTGGTCTCGGAGGAAATGGGCGCCCTGCAGGGCGCGGGGGTGATGATGTCGATCTCCGACGGAGAAGTGTGCACGACCGAGGAGCGGGGAACCGTCGTGCCGCTGCCCAGGCGCAGCGCCGGCGGTGCGGAACGGCCCGGGCGTTGAGCACGCCTAGAGCTGCGCTCGAGCTGCGCGGGGTCGTCAAGCACTATCCCAGCGGCGGCGGAGAGATCGTGCGGGCGGTCGACGGCGTCTCGCTCACCGTATCGCCAGGCGAGTTCGTGGCGATGTACGGACCGAGCGGCTCCGGCAAGACGACGCTGCTGCTGCTGGCGACGGCGCTGATCGCGCCCGAATCCGGGAGCGTGTTGTTCGACGGCCGCAATGTCGGCGATTTGTCCGAGCGCGAGGGCGCGCGCTACCGCCTGCGGGATGTCGGATTCGTGTTCCAGTCGTTTCACCTGATGCCAAACACCTCGGCGCTCGACAACGCGACGATCAAGCTCACCGCCGAAGGCTTGAAGCTCAGCGAGGCGCGGCGACGAGCGCGGCCGTGGCTCGAGCGTCTCGGCCTCGGCCGGCGCTCCGAACACACTCCCGAGCGGCTGTCGATGGGCGAGCGCCAGCGCGTGGCCATCGCCCGCGCGCTCGTCAACGAACCGCGCCTGCTGCTCGCGGACGAGCCGACCGGCAACCTCGACTCCAGACGCAGCCGCGAAACTCTGCAGCTGCTTCGCGATATCTGTCACGAACGCGACATCCCGGGACTGCTTGTCACGCACGACGCCGACGCAAGAGAGTTCGTGGATCATGCATATACGCTTCGCGACGGGCAGCTCGCCGGCAGCGCAGATACCACCGAGCCGGCTGCCGTCGTCTCGTGAGCAACCTACTCAACCCCAAGATTTTCGGGGTCCGACTAAGCATGCTGTTCCACCTCTACAGGCGACGACTGCGCTCGCACCTGGCTCAAGAGATGCTCGCGGGAAGCGGCATCGCAGTGGGGGTCGCCCTCGTGCTTGGCGTGCTGGTCGCCAACACAAGCCTCACCGGCTCCGCGGGCGCTTTGATCCATCAGGTGATCGGCTCGGCCCGACTGGAGCTCACCTCACGCTCGTCGGCGGGATTCGAACAGCGACTGGCGAGTACCGTCGAACGGCTCCCAGGCGTGCGCTCCTCGGCCGCGATCTTGCGCGAGAACGTGTCGGTGGTTGGCCGCAAGGGCAGGGGCGCAGTTCAGATGCTCGGCGTGACCTCGGGTGCTAACAGCCTTGGCAGCCTCGACATCAAGAACTTCGGCGCAAGTGGATTCCGCTTCTCCGAAGGGCTGATACTCCCAGCGTCAGTGGCAAGCGCGATCGGAGCGGAACCGGGGAGCCGGGTCACGCTGCTGGCGGCCGGGATCGCTCACCGGGTGAGGGTGGGAGCGGTGCTGAGCGGTGCCCTCTTCGGGGCGCTGTCATCGAGCCCGGTGGCGATCACACTGCTGCCGATTGCACAGCGCCTCGTGGGTCTGCCCGGGCAGGTTACGCAGGTGCTCGTACAGCCACACCCTGGCGCCGACCGACGCGTCGCGGGCGAGCTGCGACGCATCGTCGGCGGGCGCCTGGATGTGACGCCGGCGGACAAGGAGCTGCGCCTGCTCGACCAAGCCATCAAGCCGAACAGCCAGTCTACGGAGCTGTTCTCGGCGATCAGCGTGATGGTGGGGTTCTTGCTGGCCGTAAACGCGATGCTGCTGACGGTGCCGGAGCGCCGCCGGCTCGTCGCCGATCTGCGTATGCAGGGCTACGACCGGCGACAGGTCCTACTGCTGCTCTCCTTCCAGGCGCTCGCCCTCGGGGTCGTGGCCTCGCTGATCGGCGTGGCGCTCGGCGACGTGCTCTCCAGCGCGTTCTTCCACCGCGTACCCACCTATCTGGAGGCCGCGTTCCCGATCGGCGCCGAGCAGATCGTGCACACGACGACATTGTTGGCGGCGTTCGGATGTGGCGTGATCGCCACCATGCTCGCCTCGCTCACGCCCGCCCTGGACCTACGCGATGGAAGAGCGGTGGACGCGGTGTTTCGCGAGCCCGGAGGGAGGGGCGAGATCATCGGCGGGCGCGCGACCAGGGTGCTCGTGATGGCGGGCGTGGCCTCGATCGTCGTCGTGACGGCCCTCGTGCTGATCGCGCCCAGCACGACGATCGTCGGCGGAGTCGCACTGGCGCTGAGCACGCTGCTGCTGATCCCCGCGATGTTCGCCGGCATCGCTCATGCCCTGCCGTGGATGGGCGACCATGTCCGCAGCAGCGCACTGGTCGTCGCCGTCTCCGAGCTTCGCGCCACGAGCATGCGCGCGGTGGCGCTGGCCGGCATCGCCGGGTTGGCCGTCTATGGAGGCATCGCGATCGGAGGGGCACGCGGCGATCTCATACGAGGCATCGACCACGCCACGGCCCAGTACTTCGGCACGGCCGACATATGGGTTGGAACCGGCCAAGACATCTTCAACGTCAACCGGTTCGAACCCAGGCGTACCGCGGCGGCGATCGCGCGAGCCCCAGGCGTCGCGTCCGTGCGCTCCTACCAGGGGGGGCTGCTGGACGTGAGGTCACGCCGGTTGTGGATACGAGCGAGGCCGCCGGGAGACAGCGCGATGGTAGAAGCAAGCCAACTGCTCCACGGAAATCTGGAACGCACGACACAGCTGCTGCGCCAGGGCGGATGGGCCGCTGTCTCGAGCGCCTTCGCCGGCGAGCGCCACCTCCACGTCGGCGACGCGTTCTCGCTGCCCACACCATCCGGCACAGCCATTTTCAGAACTGCGGCGATCGTGACGAACTCCGGCTGGCCTCCCGGAACGATCACATTGAACACCAACGACTACAGCCGCTACTGGCAAACAGCCGATCCATCCGCGTTCGAGGTCAGCCTGCTGCCCGGCGTGAGCAACTCAGCGGGCAAACGATCGGTGCAAGCGGCGCTTGCCAACCGGCGGGGTCTATCAGTGCTGACAAGCGGCGAACGCACGGTGGAAGCCCAGGCAAGCGCACGCCAAGGATTGGAGACACTGGGCGAGATATCGACACTGCTGCTTATCGCTGCCGGACTGGCGATAGCGGCCGCGCTGAGTGCCGCGGTATGGCAGCGACGGTCACGACTTGCCTCGCTGAAGGTCCAGGGGTATGACTCTGGACAGCTGTGGCGAGCGCTGTTGCTGGAAAGCGTCATTACGGTGGGGGTCGGTTGCACTGTCGGTGCGGCCGTCGGCGTCTACGGACACGCACTCGCCGGGCGTTGGCTGAAGCTGACAACCGGTTTTCCAGCGCCATTCGCGGTCGCGCCAACCCAGATGGCACTGACACTCGCATTGATCACCGTGGTTGCGCTAACCGTGATCGCGATCCCTGGGCTTGCAGCCGCGCGGGTTCCAGCCCGTGTGAGCTTTCAAGACTGAGGCCTCGCTTTAGCAATAGGTTGTGCCGTCGGACACGCCATGGATCAAAAGGGGCGACGAGCGACAGCGAAGCGAATGCTATCGATCGTTCGGATCGGCCATTACGCGCGAGTCCACACATGGGTATCCCAACGCTCCGTGGACGGACCAGGAGGGCTGTCTGGACATAACAATCTGCGTCAACACTGCCTGAGACCGGGGGGATCTCGCGACTGCGTAAAGCTGTTCGCGTGGGCGAATGGATCGGAACCGATGGCGCCCTGCCGACACTGGCGAGAGCGGCGAGAAGCTACTGGCTGGGCGTATTCCCAGACGCTTGTCGCGAGATTCGCGTCTGGCGCGCGCGCGCGGCCGAGATCCCCGATCCGGCACTGCGCCGGATCGCGCTGCATGCCCATGGCGAGAAGCGCGGCAACCTCGAGGGCGCGGCTGCGTTCGCGGCCTTCACGCAACCCGCCGGCCGGCATGCCGCGATGCGCGCGGTCGTGGCCTACCAGACGATGTTCGATTACCTGGACAACCTCTCCGAGGAGGCGAGCGAAGACCCAATCGCCAACGGCCGGCGACTCAACCGCGCGTTGCTGGCGGCGATCGCGCCGGGAGAGCCACATCACGACTACTATGCGCTACGGCGTGGCGAGGATGGTGGCTACCTCCACGCGCTGATCGCAACCTGCCGCACAGCGTTGACGGCGTTGCCGTCGTTCGCGACTATCGCCGAGCCAGTCTGGTGCGCGACTGAGCGCGTAGTCGCTTACCAGAGCCTCAATCACGGTGATGGAGATGGACGACATCGCGCCTTCGACAGTTGGGCGCAGCGCGAGGCACATGCGTACCCTGACTTGCGCTGGTGGGAGACAGGCGCCGCGGCCGCGTCCACCCTTGGCGTGTTCGCACTGATCGCAGCCGCCGCGAACCCAGATCTCGAGTCCGACGCCGCTGATGCGATCGAGCAAACCTACTTTCCTTGGACTGGTGCCCTTACGTCACTGCTGGACAGCCTCGCCGACCGCGAGGAGGACGAAGCCACCGGTATGCGCGGCTTGATCGACTATTACACCTCGCCGCAGGAAGCCGCCGACCGCATGAGGACGATCGCTATCGAAGCGGTGCACAGAACAAGGTCACTGCCCGAAGGTCGCAGTCATGCGCTGATTCTGGCCGCCATGACGAGCTTCTACCTCTGCGACCTGTCGATGTCATCCTCCCTGTACGCCCGACTCGTAACGCCTGCGGTGCTGGAGGCGATGGGCTGCCTCGCACGCCCGACGATGCTGATCTTCAGCGCCCGTCGATCGACCGGCCGGGTGACTGATCGTATCGCCGCGTCTCTGTCGAGGAGACGAGCTTCGTACAGATCCCCCCATCTGGACCGAGGTCGCGTACTCGAGTCCGTCCGATACTCGAGTCCGTCCGACACGAGTCTTGAAAATCAAGTATTCGACTTTCCTCTTGTATAGGAACTTGAGGCTCGAGATTATATGACAAGCATGTCAGAGCGAACGAGGACCGCCCGACGACCGACGATGCCTGAGAACGACGACACAGAGAACAACGACATCACGATCACACTGTCCAAGACGCAGGTCAAGCAGGTGATGCGCGGAGCCACCGACGAGGACGCGCTGGCGAGGCTGCTGGGAGGAATCGGCGTCCTCAAGCTCGCCTCCTACCGAGAGCGACTCGACGACGATCGCTTCTCGCGATCGCTGCTGCGGGGGCTGATGGTGCTCGCCTCGTTTCCCTCCGACGGCAGCGCCCGGCGCGTCACCGACGTGGCCAAGCAGCTCGGGCTGGGAGCCAGCACGACCCACCGCTACGCGATCACGCTCGTCGAGCTCGGCCTGCTCGAGCGCGACCCCGCCTCGCGCCACTACCGGCTGCCGACCGGCTGATCGGCCGGGGGTGAGGGCGAGGGGCCGCAGATGCCGAGAATGAGTTCCAGAGCGCCGGCCGCCACAGCCGAGGACGCGAGCACGCCGCCGTGGGCGCTGCCGATACTGCGCGGCCCGCGCTACTCCCAGTCGCTGGAGCGGGGTCTGGCGATATTGGGCTGCTTCACCCCCGAGCACCCGGTGCTGGGCATCGCCGACATCGCCGACGAGCTGGGCATGAGTCGGTCGACCACCCACCGCTACGTGACCACGCTGCTCGCACTCGGCTATCTGGAGCAGGGTCGTTCGCGCAAGTACCGGCTGGGCCTGCGGGTGACCGACCTCGGCATGTCCGCCCTGAACTCCACAGGGCTGCGCGAGCACGTCCACCCGTTCCTGGAGGAGTTGCGCGAACGCACCGGCTACACCATCGGCCTGGCGGTGCTCGACGGGCCCGAGATCCTGTATGTCGACCGCGCACGCAGCTGGCGGCGGACCGAGCGCGATACCGACATCGGGCTGTACCCGGGCTCGCGGATGCCCGCGTACTGCACGGCGATGGGCAAGGTTCTGCTCGCTTACCTGCCGGACGAAGTTCAGCGCGAGCTCATCGCCCAGCTGAGGCTGGAGCGCAACACTCCGAGCACGATCACGAGTAAGCAGGGGCTGCGCGCGGAGCTCGAGCGAATCAGCGAAGACGGCTACGCCCTCAACGACCAGGAGCTGCGACCGGGCCTGCAGGCCATCGCCGTTCCCGTGCGCGACGAGTCCCGCGAGGTGGTCGCCGCGGTCGGCATCGCCGCGAGCCCGGAAGCGATCTCTCTCGCTGAGCTGGCCGACGCGCTCGGCCCTCACCTGATCTCGACCGCGGCCCGCATCTCCTCGCGCCTGGGCTACCGGCGCGACGACGAGCTGTAGCGGCTCACCCACTGCGGGGTGCGCTCTCGAGGCGCCCACCGGCTCCTAAGCAGGTTCTCACCGACCGCTCATCTCTGCTTTAGACGCCGCCAAGATGCTGGCGGCGTGTTGTCTCGGTTGAGAACGCGCCTGCCTGCCGGCCGATCGAGCGCCGGTGGACACGGCCGGGCGCGCGCTCTTGCGGTCCTCCTTGTCCTGGCTGTGGCGAGCAGTGGCTGCGGACGCGCTCGTGCCACGACCCGTTCCGCGTCCGCTGTGTCCGACGCCCGCTCCGCCACAGCCGCGATCCCTGCTCCTGTAGCGTTGCGTCTCACCGGCACGGTGCGACTTCCTGTCGCTGTTCAGCTGCCGGCCGTCGCGCAGCACGGCAGCGGAGCGCTTGCTCTCGGCGGCCTCGACAGCGCCGACGGGTCTGTCAGCGATGTCATCGCCATCGACAACGGCGGCGCCCGCGACGTGGGGCGGCTTCCCAGCGCTCGACATGACGCCGCGGCAGCCGACATCGAAGGACAGGCCTACTTCTTCGGAGGAGGCGACCAGGGCAGCGCGAGCGATCTCATCCTCCATGTCGGCTCCGGCGGCGCCCAGGTGGTTGGACATCTGCCCATCGGCGCATCCGATATCGAGGCCGCCACGATCGGTCGCACGGCCTATGTCGTCGGCGGCTACACCGAGACGACCCCGCTGCGCACGATCGTCGCGTTCACCCCGGGTGCAGGGGTACGGGTCGTCGGGACCCTCCCGCGGCCGCTGCGCTACGCTGCGATCGCCGCGGTCGGCGGACGCCTGCTGATCGCGGGAGGCACCTCCGGAGTCATCGCCCAGCGTGCAATCCTGTCATTCGACCCGAGCACAGGGAGCGTCCGTCAGGTCGGGCTGCTCCCCCATCCCACCACTCATGCGGCCGGAGCGGCGCTTGACGGACGCTTCTACGTGCTCGGCGGGCGCGGCGAAAACCTCGACGAACAACGGTCGTCGATTCTCGCCGTCGATCCACTGAGCGGCGTCGTCTCACCCGCCGGGCGCCTGCCCCGGCCGCTGTCCGACCTGGGCGCAGCCTCATTGTCCGGACGCATTCTCCTCGTCGGCGGGCGCGACTCGAGCGGTGCCGTCCAGGATCAAGCCCTGACCCTTGTCCCTGCTCGATGAGCCCACGCGCCGCTCCTCGCGCGAGCAGCCTCGTCCTCATGGCGCTCGCGCTCGGGCTCGGCGGGTGCGGGACCGGGTCGACCGTGAGCGACACCCACCACCTTTCGGGCGGGCTCCACGATGCTGCAATCGGCGTGCCCGTCGCGGGCAGGATCCCGCCGCGCTTGGATCCGAGCAACGTCTATGCAGCCGACGGCCCGAACATGCTCAGCCCGACGGTGCGCGACGATCCGTCGCTCATCTACGTGCCCAACAGCCAGTCGAACACCGTCGATGTCATCTCCCAAAAGACCTTCAGGGTGATCGAGCAATTCCCGGTCGGAGCCCTGCCCCAGCACGTCGTCCCCTCGTGGGATCTGCGCACGCTGTACGTGACCAACGACGCGGGCAACAGCCTCACCCCGATCGACCCCCGCACCGCCCGCCCGCGCACGCCGATCCCGGTGCTGGACCCCTACAACATGTACTTCACCCCCGACGGACGCTGGGCGATCGTCGTCGCCGAGGCCCACCGCGAGCTCGACTTCCGCGACGCCCACACGATGGCTCTGCACCACGCCCTCGCGACGCCGCAGTGCGCCGGGGTGGATCACATGGACTTCACCGCCGACGGGCGCTATGCGCTGGTCTCGTGCGAGTTCGCCGCACGCATGATCGTCGTAGACATAAGCAGCGAGACGATCGTCAAGACGATCGAGCTGGCGCCGGGCGCGATGCCCCAGGACGTCAAGCTCTCCCCGGACGGCCGCACCTTTTACGTGGCCGACATGACCGCCAACGGCGTGTGGGCGATCGACGCCGCCGCGATGAGCAAGGTCGAACTGATCCACACCGGCCTGGGCGCCCACGGCCTGTATCCCAGCCGCGACGCGAAGGCGCTGTACGTCTCAAACCGCATGGAAGGCTCGATCACGGTCCTGTCGTTTGCCACGCATCGCCCGATCGCCACGTGGCGGGTGCCCGGCGGCTCGCCGGACATGGGCGGCGTCTCCGCCGACGGCAGCGTGCTGTGGCTATCCGGTCGCTACAACGCCGAGGTCTATGCGATCTCAACCGCCAGCGGGCGCCTGCTGGCGCGCATCAATGTCGGCGAAGGTCCTCACGGTCTATGCGTTTGGCCTCAACCCGGCCGCTACTCGATCGGCCACACCGGCATCCTGAGATGATCGTGGGCGAGCCGCTCGTGCTCCCACGTGTTCGCCCTCGGCGCTAAGGGCCTATCCCAAAAGGAACGTGCGGCTGGGGCGTTCTAGGGTCGTGCTGGCCGATCGGAGATCCCGTCGATCTCCGATCGGTACGGACGCAAGGGCGAAGGCATGGTGGTGTCATGTCGAGCCCGAGGACAAAGCTCCGCGAAGGCCATCGGACGCATC
>DATMPZ010000024.1:0-57995 GCA_035567335.1 Solirubrobacteraceae bacterium | reverse complement strand
AGCCGTCCGCGAACAGCTCGGAGCCGGCAGCTTCCTGTATCACCTCTACACGCTGAACCCGCTGGTCGCGATCTTCCAGCAGTTCCGCCACGCAATGATCAACCACGCGACGCTCAGCGCCGGGCAGATCATGGGAAGCTGGGCGGCTCTGCTCGCCCCGCTCGGACTCGTGGCGGGGATCTTCGCCCTTGGATTCTGGACGTTCAACCGCGAGGCGCCGCACATCGCCGAGGATCTGTAGACGGATTCCGCAGTGATGGACGCCGAGCGGTGGAGAGCGGAGCAGATCAGGCTCCGTGAGGCGATTCGCGCCCAGCGGAGCTCTTCCGAGCGACACGGCTCGGTCGGTCCGGCGGCGCGTCCGCTCGCGTCGGCGATCGTGGTGTGCTGGAACTCGGCCGACGTGCTCGGGCGCTGCCTGGAGCGGCTGCTTGCCCAGGACTACGCCAATTACGAGATCGTCGTGGTCGACGACGGCTCGCGGGACGACACGCTGCAGGTCGCAGAGCGCGCGGCGAGGCGCGGCGAGCTGAGGATCGTGCGCAGTGCCCGCAATCGGGGCTGCCCGCATGCGCGCAACCTCGGCTTGCGTCACGCCAAGGGAGAGATCCTCGCGTTCGTCGACGCCGACGGGTATGCCGCCACCGACTGGCTGAGCCGGATCGTCGATGCGTTCGAGGCGGACGCGACGGTCGGCGCGGTCGCCTCGACGGTGTTCTTCGACGCGAACCCGCTCGTGATCAACGGCGCCGGCGGGACCGTCAACCGCCAGGGGTGGGCTGCCGACCTGTCGATGAACGAGCCCTACGAGCGGGCGGAGATCGCCGCCGAGGCGCTGTATCCGATGGGCTGCGGCATGGCGGTGCGAGGCTCGGCGCTGGAGCGCGTCGGGCCGTTCGACGAGCGCATGCGCAACTACTACGACGACGTCGACTACGGCGCGCGGCTGTGGCGCGCGGGCTGGCGGGTGCGCGTGGCGCCCGACGCCTGGATCGACCACGGCTTCGGCGCCGGCGGCGGGGACGCGGATGAGAAGCGGCTGCTGTGCGAGCGCCATCGCATGCGGGTCGTGCTCAAGCACGCCTGCGCACGGACGCTCGCGCGCTGGGCGATGCACGAGGCGCGCGCGGTGAGAGGGGCGTCGTGGCCCGGACGCGCGCTGAAGCTCAGGGCGATGGCGTGGAACGCGCGCCACCTGCCGAGCGTGCTCGCAAGCCGCCGGCGCCTGCGCAGCGCCCCCCGAGTCCCGGATCGACTGATCGATCCAGCGTGGGGAGACGGCTTCCCGGCGGGCGTGCCGGCGCGGCTCACGCCGCGTCCCGAGCGCGCGGGCAGCGCCATCGACATGGCGGACGCGGGCAGCGAGGGGCAGCTGCTGTACGGATGGTTCCCCGCGGAGCGCAGCGACGGGCGCAGCCGTCGCTGGGCCGGCGTGCGCGCTGCGGCGCTGATCGCGCTGCGGGCGCCCGCGCGGAGGCTGCGCCTCGACTACGCGCACGTGCCCGCGGATATCGGCGGAGTCGAGCTCAGCATCCGGCGGGTGGGCGCCTGCGAGCCGCTCAGAGTTGTCTGGAGCACGCGCCTGCCGTGGCAGTACATGGCGCGCTCGGTCGAGAATCGCCCGCTCGCGCTGCCCGCCGGGGACTACGAAGTCGTGTTCGCCACCCACGAGGGCTGGAGCGACCCTCCGCATGAGACTCGCGCGCTCGGGTTCGCGCTCGCGAGCATGTCCTTCGAGGAGTCATACGAGATCGCCTCCGGCGGGCTGGACATGGCCGCGCCCGCGGTCGAGGAGCAGCTCGTGAGCGGCTGGTTCGAAGCCGAGCAGAGCGCCGGTCGCAGCTACCGGTGGGCGGCCGCTCACGCGGAGGCGATCGTGCGCCTCGCGGAGGGTGCGCGCAGCGTCTGCCTGAGCTGGCGCTTTCCGCCGGGCCCGACTCGGGGCTTGAACATCTCCGTACGCCCGCTGGACTCACGCGCGGCCGAGTGGTCGACCCGCATCGCGTGGCGCCCGGGAGAGTGGCACGAAGAGACGCTGGCGCTGGCTCTGCCCGCTGGCGACTACGTGGTGGCGTTCGACGCCGAGGCCACCTGGTCGAACCCAGGCCGGCGAGAGCCGGATCTGCCTCCGGAGAACCGCTCCCTCGGATTTGCCCTGTCCTCGCTGTCGTTCGAGGGGTGATTAGACCGCGCTGCCTGAGGCCGGCCGCAGTGCTGCCGCCCCTCCGGCGACGGGGCTTTACGACCTGACCACTCACCCGGCGCCGTCGTGGGCCGGGTCTTTCGTAGAGCGACCTCTCGCACACCGCGCGGGCACACACCGCCGGTACTACAGCGCCGCGGTTGCCCGGGCACTGCTGCTGGCGCAGATGACGCCCCAGCAGGTGGCCACGCTGATTGCGCTTCGCCGTGGTGGCGAGCCAGGCCGACGACTGGTTGTGTTGATCGGCAGCGTCATGGCTAACGTGGCAGACAGCGCCGACATGAGTGAGCAGGAGCGCAGTGACATCCTCCAAGGTGCACGATCGCTGGTTGATCATCGCGAGGCGTTTGCCGGCAAGCCGCAGCATGACGAGGAAACGCGGAGCCTGGCTTGTCAGAGCGAGGGCGGCGAGTCGCCGCGCGTGCAGGTGCGCGTCGATCCGGACCTTGCCAAGGCCCTGCGCGCGCGTGCTCGCAAGGAGCACCGCTCCGTAAGCGAGATTGCCACACCGCGCTACGGGAAGTACGTAGACCACGCTGCCTGAGGCTGAGGAGCCCTTCGGGCGAGGTTCAGAAGGCGGGTTTACGACCGGCTCGACTTCGTGCGCTCGACGCAGTTACGTAGAATCGCCGCCGGCAATAGTGCCGCACTTAGTGCTACACTCCTCGTATGCCGACGAAGAAGCACCGCTACACCATCACGAGTGATGAGAAGGTCGAGTTCGCACTCCGGCGAAGTCGGCGCAGCTTCCCGCCTGGAACTTCGGATTCAAAGATCCTAGCTGCGCTCGTCAGCAAGGGTGAGGAGGCGCTTCAGCAGGGGAGCCAAGCGGAAGCAGACTATGAGCAGCGCCGGCGTGCGGCCGCCAAGCGCCTGGCCGACCGTTTCCGGCGGCCGGAGGGCCTCGACTATGCGGCACTCCGCGAGGCCTCCGCGCAGTGGCAACGCGGGTGAGCTCGGCGTTCAAAGGCAGGAAGCTCGTCGTCGATAACTCCGCGTTTCAGCGCGGCGGCAACGAGATCGTGCGCGCCGACTGGCTGAGGGCGCTCGAGGAAGGACATCTTTACCGATCGCCGATTCTGGAGTTCGAGGTCCTATACAGCGCGCGCAACGCCCGCGAGCACGCGGAGCTGAGAGAGGAACTCGAGGCACTCAGACCGCTGGAGCTGTCGGAGGCCGTGGTTGGCGCCGCGCTTGAAGCCCAGGCCAAGCTCGCGCGACACGCAGCCGGCTTTCACCGCCTCCCACACCAGGACTACCTCGTCGCGGCGATCGCCGCCGCCCACGAACTCGGCGTACTGCACTACGACGCCGACTTCGATCGTATCGCCGAGCATTCCTCGCTGGCCTTCGAGAGCGTCTGGATCGCTTCTGCCGGCACGCTCGACAAGCAGGAAGCCGACCCGCTCCGGCCGCACAGAAAGGCAGTCACCCATAGCCTCGCCCAGTTCAGCGGCAAGCGTGCCAGAGAAGTCCTCGACAACGTTCTCGGCCTGCTCGAGGACGAACTCCGCGCGGACGGCCTCCAGCCGCCCGCACGTCGATGAAGCATCCTGTCGTCGGGAACGACGATCTCGATCAGGGCGTGGTCATAGACAAGTAGGTCGGCCGCGCTGCGACGTTCGATCAGATCGCGTTCAGCCCAGCATGGCGAGGATTTGCGCCCGCCGCTCTGTGCTCAGCCTGTTCATACTGAACAGTATGCATGAGCGGTCAGACGGAAAGTTCAGCTTGGCTGGGTATTGCGTGCAGCTCGCAGTCGCTTCCGCTCGTAAGGGGAGATAACGGTGTATTTCGGTGCCTCGACTCCCGCTTCCCGCAGACCTTGGACTGCTCGGCGAGCCTCGTCTAGCTGCTGCTTATCGTCGGGCGTGCCTTGCGCGACAGCTTTATCGATCCGCGCCTGCTCGCGCCGGATCTTCTGGTCAGATTCCGACATACATGCCCCTCCTATGCAGGACCAGCAGTTCGTGTCCGCGCTTTTGGTTGTAGTCGCGGAGCAGGTGATAGTAGCCCTTGACGGCGTCCCGCAATGGGGGTTTTGAGCCGAAGTCGTCGATCAAGAGCTTGAGATCCTCGACGAGCACTTCCATGGGTATACCCCGACTATGCGAATGCCAATGGTCGGTCTTGTTCAGTTTCTCTGCGATGGTACGGGCACGGTCCGTGCGCATCTTTTTCGTGACCGGCTTTTTGCGTGTCTCGGTCGTCTTCCAGTCCTTGAACTTGTACTTGACGAGCCACTCCTTGAGAAGGGCTATGGACAGCTCGCGCTCCTGTTTGTAGCGGTACAGCTCGGCGGGATCGAAGCGTTGGACGAGGTACGCAAGCTCGGCCGCCGTAAGCCGCTGTTTGGCCGACTTTTTGATCAATCGCTCAAATTCCTCGACGTACCCCAAGGCGGGGACAAGGCCGCCATCATCCTTTGCGACCTGGGGATCGATAGGCCCAAGCATCGAGGCATAGTCCATATGGATCGCATCGCCCGACATGACGAGGACCGTGCCCGCGGACATCGCGTAGCTCGGGACCAGGAAGTCAACGCGCCCGTAGTTGTGCCTAAAGATCCGAGCGATGCGCGCCGCGATATCGATGTAGCCGCCCGATGTCTCAAGTACGCACATCAAGGTAGAGCGCCGCGATTCAATGCCCTCGATCGCGTCCTTGATCCCGTCGTCAGCCGGCGGATACATCGGACCGATGTAGCTAAGAACATCCGCATCGACGACCTGCTCGATTTTGGCGATGCGCTCATCGAGCTGTTCCTCGATGATGCGGTTGGCGTCGCGCTCTGCGGCCTCGGTTGATCCCGTCATTTCTTCGCCCATCGCTGCTTGGCCGCCCGACGCGCTGCCTCACTGCGCTCCTCAGGTGTCATTGAGGCCGAGCGCGCTTTTCCGCCCTTCAAGCCGCCTCGACGGCCGAGGGCGACCGCCGCCGGGTCCTTCCCGGCGTCGTCGGGAGGCGCGTCCTCGGCGTCGCCCGTGGCAAGGTCCACGATGAGCTTGCCGAGCTGGTTCGGGTCGCGGGGCCGTTTGCGAGAGCGGTCAGGCATCGCCTAATCGTAGCGCCGCTGAGCTTGTTCTGACCCGAGGGAGACGCTCGGACGCCCCGAACCGGACCTAGATTTATGTCTGACACAACTGATAGACTCCCAAAGACGGGGCGTGCGGTTTGGGCGCGCCGCTACACGTCACCGCGTATCGAAGGACCGCATCCGTCATGCCATCGCCAACTACAGAGTTCGATTCGAGGAGCCGCCAGCGGACGGCGAACCGGCCGGGCGGTCTATCCGCATCGTCTTCCTCGGCGAGGATGCTCAGGGGCGGGCGATGGAGGTCATGGCCGTCAAACTGGAGGACGGCGATCTGTTCGTGATCCATGCCATGACGCTGCGCAAGAAGTACAGAACCAAGTACGAGGAGACCTCGAAATGACCAAGATCAGAACAGCCGGTGGCGACGAACTGTCCGAGGAGGACATCGAGGCGCTGGCCGACGAGGCCGAACGCGGATATGACCTCGACAAGGCGATCAGGGTAACGGTCGGAAGGCCCTCCCTCGGAGGTGAGGGCGTCTCGCCGCGCGTGCAGGTGCGCGTCGATCCCCAGCTCGCCAAAGCACTCAAGGCGCGTGCCCGCAAGGAGCACCGCTCCGTCAGCGAGATTGCCCGCACCGCGCTACGGGAGTACGTAGACCACGCTGCCTGAGGCCGGCTGCGGTGCTCGTCCACGTTCGCGCTAAGCTATCTAACGACGCCCCGGCCCCGCCTAGGACTCCTCGGAGTTATGCGGCCGGGGCTTTGTCGTTCCATCCGCAGCGACCGAAGACCATCAACGACCGGCCACCGGCAACCCTCAACCAACTTCCCAGTTTTCGGACCGTTTTCGCGCCAGTCAGACTGCGAGCCCAGCGAGTTGCGCTTGGCGTCAGGGTGTCGAGCCCGCGCGGGCGGGCGAGTCGCGGCGTGGTGTCCGCGGTCGATCGCGTGCGCGAAATAAAGCGCTCGCGCAAGCGGGCTCGTCCCCGCTGAGAGAGTGGGGTGCTACCCGCTCCCGTCCTGCTGATCCGAAATGGTGTTTAGCACTATTCCTGATTGGTAGGGTAGACTAATCCGATATGGTCGGACTGGAGAGTGGGCGGGTTTCATGACACTGATCCCGCGGGGCATCGAGAGTGAGCTGCGCGACATTCTCAGCGTGAGCCGCGCGGGGGCGATCATCGGTCCGCGCACGCGGAGCTGCTGAGGCAGCTGTTCCTGCTGTACCGGTTGCGCCCGTTCTCGACGAACCTCGGCGCCCGACAGGTCAAGACACCCAAGCTGCTGCTGAGCGACACCGGCATGGCCGCCGCGCTCGTCGGCGTCGACACATCCCGCTACTCGGCGCCCGACCAGGGCTCCGTTGCGGGCATGCTGTTCGAGACGTTCGTGCTGATGGAGCTCGTCAAGCAGGCGACGTGGAGCGCCACGCCTGTCGAGCTGTTCTTCTACCGCGACACCGACAAGCGCGAGGTCGATCTCGTCATCGAGTCCACATCCGGTGACGTCGTCGGGGTCGAGGCGAAGACCACGGCAACCGTCAAAGCCACCGATACACGCGGACTCCGTCACCTGCGAGACAAGCTCGGTCCGCGGTTCAAGGCCGGCATCGTCGTCTACTCCGGAGCACACACGCTGCCCATCAGCGAGCGAATCTGGGCGGTGCCGATCTCCGGACTGTGGCAATAGCGCAGTGACGCTTTATCGTCGAGCAGGAGCCCTACGCAACGAAGCAGACGCGCATCTTCCGACGGGAGGTTATCCAGAGCCGGGCGTTCGGCCGAGCGCGTACGGGCCTGGCGAACCTACCCCACGTCCAGGCACAATCTGGGAGTTCACCCCACCTGGCGGTATCGACGCCGCTCGATGAGGATGGCCGCGAAAATGCTCAGCAATGCCGCGACCGCAACGACGCTGAGATCGACAAGCTGCGTGCGGGTGCCCCAGATATGGTCCGGAAGGCCGAGGGGTACGGCAAGGACAACCGCCCAGATTCCAGTGGATGCTGTCCTTGCCCATCGCCCCGTGAGCAGTCCGCAGCATGGTCCCGCGGCGAGCAGGGCGATGAGGACCACGTGGGTGAGGATCGCGTCGGTGGCCGCGATCAGCGAGCTGAGGATGAGCGCGAATCCCCAGACCTGGCCGACCGACCATCCGCCCAGCAGGGATTGCTCGCGCGCGGGGGGTAGGATCCTCGACCCACCGAGGGCGGGCCGCAGGCGTCGCATCCCATGCTTGGCCGCGCGAAGCGGCGCGGTGAGCCGCCAGCTGGCCGATGCATGCTCCGCGTCGAGCCAGCGGCGCAGTCTGAAGAGGTCCTCGTCGCGGCGACGGAGCTGATCCTCGAAGTCTTGGACCGCCTGTGCGTGCTCCTCCAGGCGCTCGCGCGTCTCGCTCAGCTCCCTGCGCAATCGTCCCTGGTCCTTCAGCTGGCTGGACAGCACCCCCGACAGCCTCGGATTGCTCTGCGGCCCGCGCCGCCGAATGGCCGACCAGGTCACCCAGCTTCACCAGCTGACGCGCGAACGCGCTGTCCGTTAGCCGCCGGCGTTCCTGCGCGTCCAAGCCGGCCCGAGTCAGGGCGTGGTCATAGACGAGCAGGTCGCCCGCGCTGCGTCGTTCGATCAGATCGAGGACACCGGCCGCAAAGACCTCCCCTTCCGGCTGTGTGGCTTCAGGAACCACGTGCTCACCGGTCACGTTCACGCTGACCGGGTCGAGCGTCACGGCGAACAGGCGCGCGACGCCCCGCCACGCGTCGTCACCGAGCTCGAGCACACCGACATAGCCGAGCGTGTCCAGCCGTTCGACCGCGTCCGCAGCGATCGCCTCGATGTCAGACGCGGCGGCAAAGCTCGACTCCGGAAGGCGCGGATCGCCGTGCAGGAGCATACGGCACACCTGATTGTCGAGGACCGGAGCCAGGCGCGGCTCGCTCAGGAACTCCGAGAGCGGCCGCCGGGCGTGCTCGTATGCGCGATAAGGGTCCCAAATGTCGCCAAGGCCGGGCGTGCGCCAGTACATGTAGAGCGACAAGAGGCGCGCCCGGGGCTCGCGCAGCATCGTGGAGATCGCCGACACATCGGCGATCTGCAGCAACGTCGGAAGGGAGAAGTGACCGCTGACGGCACGATACCGGCCGAGCGCTCGAACCTCGCTTGGGCTCGCCGCGACCCGGGAGCGGACCTCCGGACGCAGGAGCTCAAAGCCATCGAAATCGCAGAACAGCGACGAATCAAACTGCCGGGGAGCCAGCGCTCGCGGTGCCGTGTGCGGTCCGATGGCGACGGCATGGCATCGTAGGTTCGGTCATCGAGCAGTCGGCCCCCCGCCTTCGAGGTGCGACCTCCCCACTGCTTGAAGAAGAACGCCACATCCTCCTCTGCACAGCGGGCGCGCAGGTCGCGTATCCAGGCGGAGTCGCAGCGCCGGTGCTTCGCCCCAGACTCGCCGCCCGCGATCAACCAGTCGATACCGCTGAGGTCGAGTCCTTCGAGCGGACCCAATAGCGGCTCAGCAGAGATGAATCGCACCGCTGCATCGACTTCGCGTAGGTAGTCCGCACGGTGCACGAAGCGCCGGTTCTCGATGGTGACTCCCATCCAAACATTCGGAGACCAAGACAAAGTCGGTGCCAGTTCGGCCAGTCGCTCGTGGCGCTTGGTCAGAATCTGGAAGGTGTGCTGGCTTGCCTCCGCCATGACGTCGAACACCTGCTGTATAAACGACTCGGGGATGCGCTCATGGAAGAGATCGCTCATGGAGTTCACGAAGATCGTCCGTGAGCGCTTCCAACGCAGCGGTTGGTCGAGCCGGTTTGGCCAAAGGCGCAGATCGAAGCCCTGCTGGTAGGGGTGGCCGGGGATATCCCGCCAGCGCTCAGCGAATGTCTCTGCGTAACAGTGCGCGCAGCCCGGCGAAACCTTGTCGCAACCGTGACGGGGTTCCAAGTCGCGTCGTCCACTCGATTGCGCTGTTGTCGGCCAAGGCGATGATTCCTTCGTGCTCGGAAGCCTACCTCCTGCGTGTCCTCGAACATATGTTCGCCTCCATGCCGGACGGGATGCCAACGACGCCGCGCGCGTATTGGCGAGCGCGAGCCTATCGAGTTGCGCTTGGCGTCAGGGTGTCGAGCCCGCGCGGGCAGCGAGTCGAGGGGCGTGTGTCCGCGGTCGATCGCGTGCGCGAAATAAAGCGCTCGCGCAAGCGGGCTCGTCCCCGCTGAGAAGGGCTGTCCGGTCCTTGCGGAGAGTCTGCGCTGTCGTTCGACGCGGTTCGCTAGGTTCCGTTCGTATGCAACCTACGGTTTGCTTTGTATCGGCCAGTCGCCAGAATGTGTTCTTCGCCGAGCTGCTGGACGCTCTTGCCAACGCCCTTGTGGAGCAGGGCATCGCAGTTGAGCGGGCCGTCGACTGCTTTCCGGAGCTGCGCGATGAGCTGGTGTACGTGTTCATCCCGCACGAGCTGCTGCCGCTGCTGATGCCCGACGCGCATCCCAGCGAGCCCCAGCTTCAGCGCAGCGTAACGATCTGCACCGAGCAACCCGGGACGCATTGGTTCGAAGAGTGCGCGCGAATTTCCAAGCGAGCCGCAGGCGCTGTCGACATCAACCGGTTGGGTGTAGCTGCACTAAAGAAGCTAGGGATCGACGCGAGGTTCCTGCAACTGGGCTACACGCCTTGCTGGGATCGCTGGCACGGTGAGCGGGATTCGGAGAGACCGGTGGAGCTAGCGCTTCTGGCTGGTGCCACACCGCGGCGCCTGAGGGCGGTTGCGCGCTGCGCTCGCCATTTGGCCGGGCGCCGCACAGAGTTGCATCTGCCAGAGGCCCTGATGCCCCACCAGGCCGACTCGCACCTCTTCCTCTCCGGTGCACGCAAGTGGCAGATGTTGAGTCGCTCCAAGCTGCTGATGAATGTCCATCGCGGCGAACTCAGCTACTTCGAGTGGCAGCGGGCGATCGAGGCGATGATCAATGGGTGCGTGCTTCTCAGCGAGCATTCGCTGGGCTTCGAGCCCCTCATTCCGGGCGAGCACTTCGTGAGCGTGTCATTCGACAGTCTCGATGTGGCGCTCGAGACGCTGCTCGACGACGAGGATCGTGTGGCGCGAATGCGCATGTCGGCTTATGAGCTCCTGCGCGATGAGCATCCGCTGTCGGCATCGATAGGGGTGCTAGCCGAGGCTGTCAGCGAAGTGGCCGGCCATCCGATCCCAGCTGCCGGGCGTCGCGCTCGCCAGACCGTCCCGCGACCCCAACCGCCGCAGATACCGCTTCCCGAGTACGAGCGAATCGAGCAGACACGAACCGAGCTGGACAGCCTGCGGATGGCCACCAAGCAGCTGTTGCTCGATCAGCGTGAGATGCGCAAAGCCCTGCGCGATCTTCAACTGACTGTCTGTGGTGAGCCTCGCCGGGAAGATATGGTGGAGCGATTGGGGGTCCCGATTGACGATGCTCCGCGGGTGTCTGTCGTGATCACCGCTTACAACTACGCCCCTCTGGTCGGCGCCGCAATCGACAGTGTGGCGGCGAGTGAGTTCACCGACTACGAGTTGGTTATCGTCGATGATGCGTCAACCGACGGCTCAGGCGATGCGATTCGAACCGCACTAGCCTGTGCGCCTTGGGTAACGGCCAAGCT
This sequence comes from Solirubrobacteraceae bacterium, assembly GCA_035567335.1. Lineage (GTDB taxonomy): Bacteria > Actinomycetota > Thermoleophilia > Solirubrobacterales > Solirubrobacteraceae > Palsa-744. Next base: position 47,108 of record DATMPZ010000024.1, on the reverse strand, counting down.
GATCACCCGTCCTTATAACGAAGGATTGGCACGGGCGCGTAACCTCGGTGCGGAGTCCGCCGCGGGAGAGCTGCTGTTCATATTGGACGCCGATAACGCCATATATCCGCACGCCTTGGGGCGCCTAGTGCAAGCGATGGACGAGACGTCCACGGCAACATTCGCCTACGGGATCATAGAGCAGTTCAATGTCGAGGGCCCCAGCGGACTTATGAGCTATCTTGGCTGGGACCCGCGGAGGCTTCGCTATGGCAACTTCGTTGACGCGATGGCGATGGTGCGTCGCTCGGCGTTGTTGGAGGTTGGCGGTTACGTGACTGATCCGCGCCTGCATGGCTGGGAGGACTTTGCGTTGTGGTGCACATTTGCCGACCGGGGATGGAGCGGCGTGCGGGTTCCCGAGATCGTCGCTCGCTACCGGCTGGCGCTGCACTCGATGATCTCGGTCACGAACATCGACGCGAGCGCCGCGTGGAGCCTGCTGCTGGACCGCTTCGCGTGCTTGTCCACTAGCGCCGCCGCTTGAGTGCTCGCAGCGGGGCGGTGATCCTCCAGCTGACCGAAGCCTTCATCGCGGCCATGACGCGGTCTGCGCGTTCCAGCTTGGGTTGCAGTTCGTCGACCGCCTCCTCAAGCGCAAAAATCCGGGCCTTCGACTGAGCGAGGATCTCCTCGACCGCAAGCAGTCTCTGGGCACTGTTCAGGCTTTGCTCGCGCACGGTGGCTGCCTGCTGCTGTGCGGTGGCTGTCTTCCGGTGCAGGTCGACCGCTTCCCGGCGTAGCGCGTCGGCCTCGTCGCACACTCGGTTGAGCTCTAAGGTTTTTGCTTCGAGGTCCGAGCTTTGTGTTGCTAGCATGCCCCTCTGCTGGGCGTTCTCGTCCAGTTGATAGCTGAGTGCAGCGCGCAGATCGAAGCTTTCTTTATGCAGCTGCTCGACATTGTGTATAAGGGCGTGCGTCTCGCGCGTGTTTTCGGGAGCTATTCGCTCAAGCTCCTCTGGATCAATCGCTAGATCTCGCTTGCACATCAATACGTACCCATGATCGAGCCACGGCTTGTCAGCAAACCCATCCGGAACAAGGGACAGGATCTCGAAGGCTCGCCCCCAGTGCTCTTCGATCCACCACGGTGAGTGCAAGACCATTGGACCGCCCAAGTCCCAGCTCTGGCCGTACTTGATGACGTTCATCCCGAAGCTGTTCTCGTCCCACGGCTCACCGGCGATCTCTTGGGACATGCCGCGTCCCATAAAGGTGACAAAGAGCAGTGCGTCCGGCTTCAGGAGCCGGTGAAGCTCGGCGAGCCATCGACTCCAGCTGGAGGTCAGATGCGTGAACACCGAGATTGCCCAAATCAAATCGAAGCTGGCGTCGGGATGGTTGAGTGGGGGCTCCAGCTCGTTCACGAAAACATGAAACGGAGGGCATATGTGATCCTCCATCCAATGGATGCTCGTCTCGTCGATGTCGCAGCCCCAGAACTCGGCCTCGGTTGCCTCGGCGAAGAAATGTCTAAGGGTGCGTCCGGCGCCACAGCCGAAGTCGAGGATCCGCTTCCCACGAAACGTCCAGTCCGACGGCAGCTGATTCACGATCCCGTCGCGTGTTTCGCGGCCGAGCTTGTCGTAATACTCGAGCGGTTTGGCCGCATCGGCGACCGAGCCAACGCGATCGGCCAGCTCCAACGGTGGATACGGTAGTGTTGTCTCGGTCACGGTCGAGAGCCTAGCGTGATCTGGCTTGAACCACATTGGGTACGTCCGGCTGGGCTTGGACGCTCATGTGCTGTTCGCCACTGTGACTCGTGCAGGAACTGCCGCGGGCATGCGCCTCCTGATGGCGAGCCCGTCCCCGAGCAGCAACGTCGGCGCAGCCAGGCCGCTGAGAATCGCTCCTAGGCGCAGACCAGGCACGCGGTAGCGCCAGACGATGACATGGGTGCCGGCGGGGACGCTCACGCCTCGCATACGGCCACGACGCGAACGCGAACAACACAGAGTTCGGCGAGAGCACCTCCTTCGATCGGCGCCGGCCACAGATAGACCAGCACGAACAGCATCATCAGAGCGACCGCCCCGACCACGGCTCCGATCGAACGCAAACAGCAATTGGGACGCCTCCTTGAGCATGGGGCTCGGGTCCTGCGTGTAGGGGACCGCTGGTCGAAGCCCGATTCAATGCCTCGCAACACGAATATGGTGTGCAACCGATCTCAACGGCCTCGTAAGATTCCAGCTTCTGCTGTTCTCGAGAGTCCAAAGGCGGCCGTTGAGATCCGCGATCCCTGTCTCGAGTGCCCGCTTATGTTCAAGGCTCTCTCGCAATAGGGAGTTGACGTGTCCGCACTCACACCGCAAGTTCAAAGTTTCGGCACGCAACTGCTTAACATTATGTGCCAGAGCAACCGCCTCGCGCATGTCGCCTGGCGCTATTTGCTCGAGCATCCCTGCATCGACCGTATGGTCCCGCTTGCGCATCAAGACGGAGCCATGACCAAACGACGGGTCTCCGCCAAATCCGTCCGGCGAGAGCGAAATAATCTCAAAGGCGCGCCCCCAATGCTCTTCGATCCACCACGGTGAGTGCATGACCATCGGGCCTCCCAGATCCCAGCTCTGCCCATATTTGAGAACGTTCATACCGACCTTATTCTCGTCCCATGGTTCGCCAGCTATCAGTTGGGAGGTGCCGCTTCCCATAAATGTCAAATACAGAAGCCCATCTGCCTTCAAGAGGCGGTGTAGCTCAATGAGCCAACGGCTCCAGCTATCTGTCAGATGTGTGAATACCGAGATGCCCCAGATCAGGTCAAAGCTGGAGCTCGGCTGATCCAGCGGAGGCTCCGTCCCGTTAAGAAAGACGTGGAACGGAGGACAGAGATGCTCACTCAACCAGTCGATGCTCGGCTCGTCGATGTCGCATCCCCAGACTTCCGTTTCTATCGCCTCTCCAACGAAATGCCTGAGTGTACGTCCAGCGCCGCAGCCGAAGTCAAGGATCCGCTTGCCGGCAAAGGTCCAGTCCGGCGGGAGTCGCCCCACTATCTCGGTGTATGCACGAAGTCCAATTTCGTCGTAGTACTTCATAGGCTCGGTCGCACTCTCAAGCGAGCCCACGCGATTTGCCAACTCTAGCGGTGGGTAGGGCAACGCCGACTCGATCATGTGATCGAACCGAGCCTCGGTTTGTCCTTGCGGTGAGGATCGCAAGTAGTTGACGAGGTGCTCGATCTCTTCATATGCCAGCTGTCGCCCGCGCAATGCGGCGCCAGTCTCGCGAATGTCGTTCGAGGGGATTTCGAGATCTGATGGTGTTAGCGACTTAGCCTGTGCGGGCTTACGCGCGATCAGCCAAGCCTGCCCAGTGCTCGGATTGCCGGGTAGGCCAAAGCCAGCTGGCTCGAAGCGCTCGATGTCGATTGCCCGGCCCCAATGCTCGCGCACCCACCACTCGGACACGTAGACAGCTGGACCCCAGCCGTCGTCAAAGGAGGTTCCGTAGTGCTCCACGAGCATCCCCGTGTTATTCTCATCCCATGGCACGCCGCGTGCGCCGTGAAAGCCTTCGCTCCAGTACCCCACGCCATGAAAGCTAGCCACCAGGGCTCCACCGGGCTTGAGGACCCGGCTAAGCTCGAGCAGCCACGGCGCCCATTCTGTGAGGTGGCTGAAGACAGATCCGCAGTAGATCAGATCGAAGGTGTCGTTGACCTCTGGGAGCGGTGGTGTCTCGCTATTGGCATAGAGGCGAACGGTAGGAGGAAAGTTGGTCTCCAGCCAAGCGATTGAAGGATGATGGATGTCGCAACCTGTCAGGTGAAGTCCCTGCTCCGCAGCGAAGTGCTGGAGCACGCGTCCCGATCCGCAACCGAAGTCAAGGATGGTCTGTCCGTCCTTGTGAGGAATGGCGTCGCGGATACATTGGTGAACACCAAATCCAAGCTTCTCAAAGATCCCCTCGCGCGCAGCTCGCGTGGGGAAGGCGTCGGGACTCACCCCGATCCGAATCATAAGCTCATCGGGGGGAAAAGTGCGGCTCATACAAAATTGGACGGCCCGAGAACGCACAGAGCAAGGATATAGCACCTGGTATCACTGCGGGCAGCCTGTGTTCGACCACAGGCGCGCGTCTGACATCTATCAAGCTCGTAAGGAGGCTCCGGGATCGTCGCCAAACGACCCACTCGACGTACCGTCTCTTGCCTCTTCAAAGTAGAGATCCTCGTCTACCGTTGACCCGTCTCATCGGATGTGGTATCGACCTTTCTCGATGATGGTGGCTGCGGAGGTGCTTAGCAACGACGCAGTCGCAACGAAGCCGATGTAGATCAGCTGCATGTGGGTGCCCCAGATTTCGTCGGGAAGGCCGAGAATAATGGCAAGGGCAACCGTCCAGATCCCTACAATTGCTGTTCTTGCCCATCTGCCGGTAAGCAGCGCGCAGAATGGCCCGGCGACGAGCAGGGGGATGAGGATGACATGGCTGAGCATCGCATCGGTAGCTGCGATAAGCGAGCTGAGAATGAGCGCGAGCCACCAGACACGGCTGACCGACCATCCCGCCAGCAATGATCGATGGTGTGTGTCGCGCCCTGGTGCTGGTTGGCCGGTCGCCGTGTGTATTGAAAGACGCGCAAACAAATCGGCGGCTTCGGGCGAGATTGCCCGGGTATGGTTGGTCTCCTCGACGGAGTCACGGTTGTGCCACAGCTCTGGCTCGATAAAGCTCTCGACACGATCATGGATCTCGTCGCTGAGTTGAGTGCCTGGGCCGCACACGAACTCCGCCAGCCGCCGGATCTGACGGTCGGTATCGATGAAGTAATCCTCGTAGCACAGGATGAGTCGCCGGTGCCCCTGCGTATTCTCTAGCGAAGCTCGCACATAGTGGAGCCAGAGGGCGACGGAGTCGTCGAACTCGAGTCCTTTAATATCTCGCTTGGCGAGCGACGCAGCCACATCCGCCGGGTTACGCACGCAGAGCACGTAGTCCATCCCTCCAATCAGGTCTCGCCAGAACGGTAGCGTTACGGACGCTCGCGGATCCTTCCACGCCCAACGCTCCTCCTCGCCACTCCCAAAAAGGTCGATCAGCGAATGACGGGCTCGATCTCGAACAGCAGTCAAGGCCGGGGAGCGCTCCCAGCCTGGCGGAAAATCGGGCGGCCGCTCCCAGGCGCCGCCGAAGGCCCTCAGTATTTCCTCGTTGATCTCGTAGATCTCCTGCTGCTCCCAGTAGCCACGAGCGTTGTCATCCGGGTTCGTGGGAAGCATGCGCTCCGTTGGACCTAGATCAACTCCCAGAAGACCGATGAGCGCTGTTGTCAAAGATGTCCCGCAGCGGCCCATCCCGGTTACGCAGATCGGAGGCCCGGGAGAGTTTGTGTCCAGGGCGTGACTCGACGTCGCCGCTATGCTCCTCCCAGCCGCCGCAACGCCAACGCCAACGCCCCGCACAATGTTACGCATGTCGAGAAGATATCCAACGCGGGAGACATTGGCTCACCGGTTGTTCGGTAGCCGTCCGTCTCGAGTCTGAGCGCCGTTAGTGGCGGTCTCGCGGATGCGGGCAGACATCGGTATGCTTGTCCGATGTCTAATCGCGATGCTCATCGCCCTAGCTTGGTCAATGCAGAGCCGAAGATGGTTCGTGCCGGTGCGACGGCTGCTCGCGCGCTCCACGCGCCGGGAAGGGTTGGACTGGGACCTGTACTCCCGAGTCGATCGGGGGCATGGGGACACGGCGCCAGCGCTGAATGAATGCTGAGCGGCTATGGGATGGGAGCTGTTTATAGCCGACAAGTCAGTCTGAGATCGGACCCCCGTCGATGCCGTCGAACAGCTCCGAAGCGGAGGCCCCGAGCGCCTTCGCCAGCTTGGAGACCGTGCGGACGCCCGGCTCGCGATCGCTGCGCTCGATCTTCGCGACATGGGACACATGGAGATCGGCGCTGTGCGCCAAACGTTCCTGGCTCAGACCGAGCTCTCCCCTGATGCGACGCAGGTTGGCGGCGAAGATATAGAACGGATCGGGCGGCGTCCGACCATGCTTCGGCACCTCCCGTGTCGTACAAGCGGCCGCGTGGAACCTGCTTACGCCCAGCGGAGATTATGACGGTATCGCTGTCGGCCCTGCGGTACTTGACGTGACTGCCGCGGCGCAACCTCTTCTACATGCGCCGCTTCGCGAGGATGTGGCCCGAGTGGGAGAAAGTGCCGTCAGTGATGGCACAAATCACCTGGACAGCGCACCGCCTCCTGCTGGACCGCTTCAGCGAGGACTCGAACCTCTACGCTTGGTATGCGGCGAAGTCCGTGGCTAACCGCTGGTCGGCACGCCTGCTTCACGCGATCGACGCGATCCAGCGCTACACAGCGGAGGGCCGCGAGGCGTTCTTCGCGGACAGCAAGACCCAGGACACCGTAATCCGCAACATCGAGATCCTGGGCCAAGCAATCAAGGGCATATCCGACGACACGCGTGCTCTGGAGCCAGAGGTCCCTGGCGAAAGATCGCCGGCATGCGCGACGTGCTGATCCACGAGTACTTCGGGGTGAAGTTGGGATTGGTTTGGGATGTCGTCGAGGACGAACTGCCGAGGCTCCGCCCGCAATTGGAGCGTCTCAGCAAGCGCCCTGAGGAAGAAGCAAGCTCGGATTCATCGCCCTCCTAACGGACTGGCGAGGGCCGCCGACGGACCCATCCTCCCGATACACCGCCGGTGCGGTGACCGAGTTATGGTGGCGATCCTACATAAGTTGTTGCCAGCTCGCCAGCCTTGGCCGCTGGCGCCGGTCGGGGATGCGGTGCGGCGAACCCCGCCTCTCAGAGGTCACCCAAACGAAATAAGCAAGTCCCACGCTCGGCGGGCAGTTGCAGTGACGCTCATGCACGTACCGCACAATCCGGGTTAATAGGCGGTGCCCGAGCCTGATAGTACGAAAGGTCCTTCCCAGTTCCCGGTCGATCCCTGCCGCCAGATCGCCGAGAAGGTATTGTTGGGCCCTACGAAGGTGTCGTATTGGCTTCCGGCGGAATCCAGCGTCACAGCGGCCGCCGAATACATCGTGTTCGCCGGGGACTCCTGGAACGGACCTTCGAACACCCCGGTCGACCCCCGTCGCCAGATCGCCGAGAACGTGTGGTTAGGACCCTCAAACGTGTAGTACTGCGTGCCGGTGGAATCCTGCGTAACCGCCGGCGCCGAATACATCGTGTTCGCCGGGGACAACGTGAACGGGCCTTCAAACACCCCGGTCGACCCACGCCTCCACATCGCCGAGAACGCGTGGTTAGGACCCTCAAACGTGTAGTACTGCGTGCCGGTGGAATCCTGCGTAACCGCCGGCGCGGAATACATCGTGTTCGCCGGTGACTCCTGGAACGGCCCTTCGAACACCCCGGTCGACCCCCGTCGCCAAATCGCCGAGAACGTGTGATTAGGACCCTCGAACGTGTAGTACTGCGTGCCGGTGGAGTCCTGCGTCACAGCCGGCGCGGAGAACGTAAGAAGCGTTTGGTCGGCCCCATAACTAGTACCCCCAACACTGCTTGCGACGAGGCGGTAATGGTAGGTCATACCAGGCTGTAGTTCGCCGATGGTGTTGCTCTTGGTCACAGAGCTCGTTCCGGAGCCTGCATCCCCTTCGGCAGTCGATGAGCCGTAGCTCGTGGTCTCCCCGTATTGGAAATAGTAGTGAGTATCCGTTCCCTTGGGGTTCACGCTGCCGTTTAGGGTCGCTTCTTCTTCCTGAACACTAGACGCTGCGCTCGTGGTCGCTTCGGGCGGCAGCGGCGTGTATTCGGTGTGGAGCTGTAGGTTGGCTGAGTTGCCGGCGAGCTCGGTGACTTCACGCCAGCCCTCAGTTCCCTGCGAGAGCCCGATGAGAGCATAATCTGCGGGGTTGGTGGAGAGAGATCTGCCGCAACCCTTGCCGGGTGCTGGTTCGCCAGAGCGTTCTCCTTGAACGTATTCGGTTCTGTCGCGGTTGACTCCGTTTACGAGGTCGGTCTCTGTGATCGCCGCTTCGAAGTGATGTCCTCCAGCCCCATGCCAGACGTAGGTGTTAGCTGACCCGGAACGCTCGGTCACAAACTGAGTCCCGGGCCAGAAATAAGACGAGACCAGATCCTTGTTGTGCCCATCCACGCTAGCGCATTCCGAGACGCGCTCTTGTTCCCACTTCGGTCCGTTATGTTCGCCGCGCCACTCTTGCAGGCAGTATTCGAGAATGTCACCGGTAGCTGTGTCTTCGAGCTGAGGGCAGACGTATCCCCAGGCGCCAACGTTTGTCCCCCTGGCGGTGAAGGTCTGCGGATCGTCTTCGGCCGAAAGCACCAGGGCAGGTCCCCCGAACACCCCACTCCACGGGCGATCGTTAGTCCCTTGGCTGCGCAATGAGACATAGTGTCCCATGCCACACGTTTCCCAGCAATTATTCCCAGGGGCCGTGTCCCGTATCTCTCTACCCCAATGACTACCGTCCGCCTGGCAGACATTGTTGTGGGCGTCGCCCTCTTGATAGCTGCTGTAGGGGGTTGGGGTGGTGAAGCCCGTGGCCGACCCTTCGTTGCTGGAGATCTGCGAGGTCAGATCATCGCCCAAGCGGTAGTAGCTACAATAATCCCCGCTGGGAGACAGAAAGTCGGCGCTGTTGGCCGCGCCGTCGTTCATCCATTCTAGACCTCCCGTATGGCCGCCTGGCGTCGGAAGATAGCCGGCGCCGACGTTGCTACATACATCCGAGGACGCGCCGAGCTGCCCGGTCTGCCAACACGTGGAATTGCCTTCGCCATACCAATAAAAACTCGAGGCAGACGCTACAGACGCTACAGACGCAACGCTCAGGAACAGCACCACAGCCAGCGACAGCAGGAGCGCCAAGGGATGGCCAGTCAGTCCCCTCCGGCGCTCGTTGCTCGGCTCACCCCGGTTCACTGCGGATGCTGCACCCCACCCGTGACGTGACATCCCTGCCTCCTCGTTCCTGTAAACAGAATGATGGCGGGGAACGGTAGTCGGCGTTTATTGACTTGTCTATCCCCTGTAATGGGTGATCTTTGGATGAGACTCGGGGATAAGACCCGTCGAAACACAGGATGCGTTCGATAAAACTCTGTCGCAAATTGGGATCTATCACCGCAACTTTCGTCCGTAGACGAGTGTCTTGTGCACATATGTCACGAATGTCTGCCCTGACAACTGCGGCGAGCAGGTAGTGCTGCGCACCGGTACAGACTCCCTCCATTGACGGATGCGATCCGAGCTCCTCGCCCTTCTGCAATGCCCGGCCTGCGGCTCACCGGATGGCTTGCGGCTCGACGCCACTACGCTCGATGAGCGCGAGACCCGTGAGGGCTGGCTTCACTGCCGGTTCTGTGAGCTGGAGCGCCCGGTCCGCGACGGCGTGGCCGATCTGATGCTCGATCCATCCCCGGGGGTGAGCGCGGAGGCTGAGGGGCTGAAGCGCTTTGCCTTACGGATGCGCGAGGACGGCTGGGATCGTGCCCGTGTGCTCAGTCTCCCTCACGACGACAGCGGCTACTGGTGGGCTCAGCGACGGGCGATGGAGCGTCTGCTCGAGACGGTACCCTTTGCGCCCGGGCAGAGCATTCTCGACGTCGGCGCCAACACCTGCTGGGCCACGGCCACCTTCGCCCGGATCGGCCTGCGCGCGGTGGCGCTGGACATCTCGATGGTCGAGATGCAGGGTCTTCGCACCGCCGACTGGTGGTTTGAGGACCAGGGAACGTACTTCGAGCGGGTGCTGGCGCAGATGTCCACGCTGCCTTTCGCCGACGACAGCTTTGATTGGGTCTTCTGCTGCGAGGTGCTCCATCACAACGACCGTCGGGGAATGGCTCATGCCCTGCGCGAGATCCGTCGCGTGCTGCGTCCCGGCGGGAGCCTGCTGGTCATGAACGAGCCGCTGCGCTGGCCCACCGATCTCAAGCGCGACCACGGTGCCGAGGTGGCGCAGTACTCCGGTAACGAGCACGTGTACTTCTTCCTGGAGTACCTATGGCTTGCGAGGCGCGCCGGGTTTCACCGCATCCGCATGATGGAGCCCGCGTTCGACACCTTCTTCTCGCACGACCCGATCCACCTCACGCTCGAGGCGAGCGCGCTGGGCTCATTCAAGCTCGCGACCATCAACGTCGCTCGCCGTCGGGCATTCCTACGTCGCCTGCACATGTGGTGGCGCTACCTCATGGGACCACAGGTATCGCTACAGATGATCTGCACAAAGAGCATTTGAGCTGAAAGACATTAGATCGTTTTGCGGCCGCCGGCAACAGCCACATCTGCCCACGACATCCACCCACGACACCCGCTCGGGGCAGGAGCGCAGGATCGGTGAATCCAGGGCGTCAGGCTTCCTCGCTCTCATGCGAGAGCCCCACGAGACCTCGCCGGCTGAGCCATAGCGCGAGCAGCGGATCGGTAATGATCGGTCCGGTGCCCGTGAGGGTCTCGATGAGGTCGGCGCTCTCCTTGAGCGCCTCGATCGCTCCCAAGACGCTTCCCGGCCTGATACCCACGGCCGCCGCGTTGGTGGCCTCGCGTGGGGAGCTGGTGAGATTCGCCATCGCGATCATAATGCGCTTCTCGTTAGGCTTGAACGCCTTGAAGACCGCGCGCAGGTGTGCGCGCCTCGGCGAGCGCGGCGCTCTGTGCCCGCAGAAAGGTCTGCTCGTCGGCCTGGCCACCTTCGGGAGTGTGCTTCCAGAGCTGGTGGGCGAGCAGCATCGTGAACACCACCCTTCAGCGAGTTGGCATAGGCGCGCTCGATCCTCACGACCAGCTCGCCGATCGACAGAACATCCTCGAGGTCGACCAGCGCGGTCGCCATTCCCGCCTTCTCTGCGTCTCGCAGGAGCTGGGTGAGCAGCGTCGTCTTTCCGTAGCGCCGCGGGCCGATCATGCGCAGCGCGTGGCCGCCCTGAACCAGGTCGAGCATCTCTTCGCGCTCACGTGCCCGGTCGATGATGTCCGATGGCGTCCTCAACGGCCCTCGGTAGCGAAAGGATTGGGTCAAGCGCTCAGGGGCGGAGGAAGGAGGGAACGACGCGTCATCGGCGACCCATCCTACACATCGACAACGCTGTGAGCTGCAACGCAAATGCGATACGAAACGCATCGCGACAACGCTCTGATCGAGATCAGATCACGAGCCCCCAGTCCCGGTTTGATCCGTCGTACTCATTAGGAGACACGCCCAACCGTGCCACCACAGCGCCCCTCAGCGGGGACGAGCCCGCTTTCGCAAACGCTCCATTCCACGCACGCGATCAACTGCGGACACCACGCGCCCGACTCGCCGCCCGCGCGGGCTCGACACCCCCCGATCTCGCGCGGAATGACGTTACTGCCGTCGCAGCCGATCGTGGCGTCGGACGCGTTGGCTGTTTCATAGTGGGGTCCAGATCCGATCGATCGGGATCACGTGGAGGCGGTCCTCGAAGTTGTATGCGCGGGTGCCGGTGTAGAGGGCGACACCGGTCAGGAAGTGGTCCCCGAGGGCGTCGCGCAGCTTGCGCAGGTGGCGCATGTCGCGGCCGGCGACCTGGCCCGCGGCCTTCACCTCGAAGGCGAGGATGCCACCGTCGTCGCGTTCGAGCACCAGGTCGATCTCGTCGCCGTCATAGGTGCGCCAGTGTCCGTAAGCCGCGATCTCTCCCAACCATGAGGCTTGCCTTACGAGCTCGCCCACAGTGAACGTCTCGAGCAGGTGGCCGAACTGCGACAGGGAGGGCGCATCGCGTCGGGCGAGCTTCTTCGCAGTGAGCCCCAGCAAGCGTGCGGCCAGGCCGGCGTCCACCATATGTATCTTGGGTGCGCTGGTCGCTCGTGCCCTCACGGTCGTTCCCCACGCCGGGAGGCGCATGACAAGGAACACGGCCTCGAGCAGCTTGACGTAGTCAGCCGCAGTGGTGCGGTCCAGTCCGGCCTCGCCGGCGGCCCTCGTGACGTTCAGGACCCCCGCAGTCTGTGCCGCCAGACGGCGAAGCAACGCCGGCAGCTGCTCGCGCTGGCGCAGCCGCGACAGCTCTCGCACGTCCCGCTCCAAGACAAGTTCGACGTAGTCGTCGAACCAGCGGTTGCGGGCCGCGGAACTGCGTCTCGCCAGGGGAATCGGCATACCTCCGGCGGTGATGCGCGCTATGTACTCCTCCCTACTCGTCCCCGAGACGGTCCCGCGAGGCACAGCGTCGACTGGATCGTCGAGCAGCGCCGCGAGCAGGTTCTCCCTGACACCGTCGATCTCGCCCTGGGTGAGAGGCCATACCGTCAGCAGATGCAAGCGGCCCGTGAGTGATTGCGCGGCGATGGGCAGCGCGTCGTAGCGGGTGGATCCGGTGATCACGTACCGGCCGGGTCGCAGCTCGCGGTTAAGTTCCGCCTTGATGGCGTCCAACACAGCCGGTACGTGCTGGTACTCGTCGATGCACACCGGCGACGAACCACCGACGAACGCGCTCGGGTCGGCCAGCACAGCCGCGCGCGTGGCGGGCTCGTCGAGGTCCACTACTTCCACCCCGTGAGCGCTCGCCAGCTCGCCCAGCAGCGTCGACTTGCCGACCGTTCGCGGTCCCTGCAGCGCAATGACCGGCTCATCTTCCAGGCGCTCGCTCGTCACCTCCAGGAGCCGGCGCGCGACGATGCCCGAGATTGGCGAGAAAGCTTCGTTCATGGACCAACCGTAGCATCGAATCCCCGATTTCGAGGGGATTGAGTCCCCGATTTCGAGGGCCCTAAATCCACGATTTCGAGGGGGCTTGGTCAGCCATCCTGTCTCTGCCGGTTGCCCCCCACTCTGTTAGCGGGGACGAGCCCGCTTTCGCAAACGCTCCATTCCACGCACGCGATCGACCGCGGACACCACGCCCGAGACTTGCCACCCGCGCGGGCTCGACACACCTCTCAACGCCAAACGTGTCACAGCCTACACCCACCTACGACATCCGCTCGCGTGGAGGTTGTCCCGCCCAGCTCACGTCACAACAGCCACCGGGCGACTCGTCTGGCTCAGCGCGGTCGCTTGCTGCGACAGGATGGGAGCCGTGAGCGATCGGTGTAGACCATGAGCAGTGACGAGGGCAGAAGCGCGAAGGCCGTGTCGATGGTCACGATCGCTTCTGCGCCGGCAGCGATGGCGCTCGCTGCGTGCGCTGCGTCGTAGGACGCGATCCCGTAGTCGGTCATGAAGGTAGTGGCGACGGTTGCTATATCGCCGAGCGGGATCGAGATGTGCGTCAGGCTCCCGAGCATCTTGTCGTAACGGATCAGAGTGTGGTCCAGCAGACGGCCGGCCCGTGGGCGAGACCGTCCGTCGGTTCGGTAGCGTCGCCAGTGGCCTGCCCAGCGTTCCTTGAGCGCAATCGCGTACGCAGCCTCGGCCAGCTCGATACGAAGCAGCTCGCTGGTGGCGTGTCAGGAAGGGGCTACATACGCCGTGAAGTGGCTGGGTGGCGATCAGGGCCTCGACGACGAAGCTGGTGTCGAGCGCGACCGGGTCGGGCGGGAGGAGCTCTGGTTCCTCGATCGCGAAGACACCTCGCGTGATGGCCCGGCGCCCGCCTGCGGGAGTCATGGCCTACCGACGGCCGTAATGTCCGGCGTGACGCGAACCTTGACCCGGAATCCCTCGGTAGCCTGCTTGAGTGCGACACGCCGTTCCTCGAGGGTCTTGTATGCAGGCGGGCGCGTCAGTTCGGCCAGCCTCTCGGGGCTGAGACGCTCGGGCCTGCCGTTGGTCTGCTTCCTCGTCACGGATCTCATGGTATCGACCAATCCTGCCAGCCCACCCGGACATTGATGACCGGCTTCGTGACGAGCTCGAGCGCAACACGCGCATCATCGACGACGCCGCCGATTCGATCCCCGCCACCCTCGTATCAACTCCCAACGAGTACGCGAGCGTGGAGGAGGCATGGGGGCACGGCGCCAGCGCTGATTGAATGCCGAGCGGCTATGGGATGGGGAGCTGTTCATAGCCGACAAGTCGGTCTGGGATCGCACCAGTACGACGGTCCCACTCACGTATGGATTGCGCTCGCGACTACCCGGCGTCGCCGGGACCGATCCTGACGTCCTTTCCTGGACTGCGCCCGTCGATGCCGTCGAACAGCTCCGCAGCGGAGACACCGAGCGTCTTCGCCAGCTTGGAGACGGTGCGCACACCCGGCTCGCACCCGCTGCGCTCGATTTTCGAGACATGGGACATATGAAGATCGGCGCTGTGCGCCAGCCGCTCCTGACTCAGGCAGCGCTCCTGCCTGAGACGTCGCAGGTTGGCGGCGAAGACATCGAGCGGGTCGGACATCGTCCGACCATGCTTCGGCACCTATCCCAAATCGCTCCAGATGCGATCGGCAATAATTGAGCCAATATGCTTTCTGAACGGAAGAACGGTGAGTCGCGGAAACCCGGGAACGATTTACCGTAGCTGAGGATGACGTCGACGTCCTTCAGGCGGAGCGCTCCAAGTGGTCGATCACGGCCGCGCCGGTGATCGTGGCGACAAAGCCAACCGGGTCTGTTCGCGCCGCGTTCGCCGTCGGCTCGTCGTCGAGGCTGATCAGCCGGGCGGGGTGCTCGTTTGCCCCGATGTCCGCGACGAGCGTGCTCTTGCCGACCTGCCGGGCCCCGAGCAGCGCAACGGCACGGCTTTCAGCAAGCGCCTCGAGAAATAAGTATCAGCTTCAGCTGAAGGTGCTCTCATCCAAGCCGGCCTGGCGCAGGATCGATCGGAATGTGCCGCGTGGAACCTGCTTGCGCCCAGCGGGGATTATGACGGTAAGGACGATGTCGCTGTCGATTCTGCGGTACTTGACGTGACTGCCGCGTTGAGATACGAACGCGAAGCCCTCTCGTTCAAGGACCTTGACGATCTGCTGCGACGAGCAGAGCTTAGGCATGCTGCAGCGTCAGGGTGCGGACCTCGGCGGCCTCGACTGGCGCTGCGTCACTGGTGGGAGCGTCCTCGAAATAGAGCTCCAAGGCCTCCTGGAGGTTGGCCATAGCCTCAGCCTCGCTGTCGCCAAAGCTCGACACGTCAACATTGAGGCACTGAGCTACATAGTGCTCATCCTCGCGATATACGACTGACTGCAGGCTGAGATTGCTCATTGGATGATCCCTTCCGAGTCTATTCTAACGAGTCAGCGCCCTCCTCGCGCGCCGTCGATGCCGTCGAACAGCTCCGCAGCGGAGACCTTGAGCGCCCTCGCCAGCTTGGAGACGGCGCGGACGCCCGGCTCGCGCTCCCTGCGCTCGATCTTCGCGACATGGGACACATGGAGATCGGCGCTGTGCGCCAGTCGTTCCTGGCTCAAGCCCAGCTCTTCCCTGATGCTACGCAGGTTGGCGGCGAAGATAGGGAGCGGGTCGGCCATCGTCCGACCATGCTTCTGCACCTGTCCCAATTGTTCCAGATACAATTGGGACAGAAAGAATCGTCCGAAAGAGTCGTCCTATATGATGGCGATCGCATGTCGAGCGCCCAGTCCGAGAAAGCCCCTGCGGAATGAGCGAGGACGGCAGGCCGCGCGAGGCGCAGCCCGGTCTCGCGCGAGCAGATGATCGCAAGCGAGCGACGGCCCGTCTTGGAGCAGCCGGCGCCTTGGCCCGCTCCGCCGGCGAGCCGGCTGGCGACGCTGGACCTATCACCGTCGTGCTGGGCCGCTTCAACGCGCTGCTGGGTCTCGGCCTGACACAGACCCTGGGCGAGGATCGAAGTCTCCAGATCGTCGGCGCCGACCTGGACCGCGCCGACCTCGAGGACGCCGTCGCGTCGAAAGCGCCCCGGGTCGCCGTACTCGACGAGACGACCGTGGTCCAGCCCACCGTACTGGAACGCCTCAGGACCGCCCAGCCGGCGATCGGGATCGTCGTGCTGGCACACCTCCCAACCACTGCCTACAACATGCGCCTGCTGGCAAGAGGAGCCAGCTGCCTCTCCAAGGACGTCTCCGGCGCCGACATGCTCGCGGCCATCCACATCGCGGCGAACGGCAGACGCGTGTTCGCGGATGTCGAGGGTCACCTGGTCGAGCGAGACCCTTCCGCCAAGGCCGCACCTCTGACACCGCGCGAGGTGGAGGTGCTGGAGTATTTCAGCATGGGCATATCTCACGGCGAAATCGCACACGCCCTGCAACTCAGCCCCGAGACCATCCGCACACACTCCGCCCACATCCGCGCCAAGCTCGGCATACGCCGCAGTCGAGACTTGACCGGCCTGCCGATTCCGGTCAACTCTGGGACGGAGATCCAGTAGCAACTCTGCGCCGTCTCCTCGAGTTTGTGCGGTCCGCGCTAGCGCGTTATTGTGGATGATCCATGAGACGGAATCCCGTGCGGCTCGGCGTCCCCGAGGTTGACGCTGTCATCGCGACAACAACCTACCACGAGCTGATAGAGCGCTTGAAGCAGCGCATCCGCGAGTCTCAGTCCCGCGCGGCGAGAGCTGTCAACACTGAATTGGTCATGCTGTACTGGTCGATCGGCCGAGAGATCCTGGAGCAGCAGCAAGCCAGCGGGTGGGGCGATGATGTCGTCGGCAGGATCGCGCAGGATCTTGCTGCGGACACCGGGTCGCCGCGTGGCTTCTCACGGCGCAACCTCTTCTACATGCGCCGTTTTGCGAGGATGTGGCCCGAGCGGGAGAAAGTGCCGTCAGTGATGGCACAAATCACATGGACAGCACACCGCCTCCTGCTGGACCGCTTCAGCGAGGACTCGAACCTCTATGCCTGGTATGCCGCAAAGTCTGTGGCAAACCGCTGGTCGGTCCGACAGCTTCAAGCCCAGATCCATCTGCGGCTGCACGAGCGTCAGGGAGCCGCCGTGTCGAACTTCGCCGAGGTACTCGCTCCACCAGATGCACAAACCATGGTTGAAGCGACCAAGGACCCTTATGTCTTCGATTTCCTAGAGTTGGCCGAGGACACCCAGGAGCGCCACCTCGAACAGGCGCTCATCGATGACATCCAGAACTTTCTCACCGAGCTTGGGAGCGGCTTCGCGCTCTACGGCCGTCAGCGAGCGCTGCTCGTGGGCAACCAAGAGTACTTCGTGGATTTGCTCTTCTACCACCACACACTGCGCCGCTTCGTGGTGATCGAGCTGAAGGTCGGCGCCTTCCGTCCTGAGTACGTCAGCAAGATGAACTTCTATCTCAACGCGTTGGACGAGCAGCTCCGCAGAGGCGATGACCGTGAGAGTGTCGGCATCATCCTCTGCGCTGAGCGCGACGAGGTCACCGCGAGATTCGCATTGCACCGGGTATACGCCCCAATTGCCGTATCAACCTGGATGACCGAGGCACCACAACCAGCGCTGCCGCCCGTCGAGGTCACCGACGACGTCCCCAAGGACCTTGCAGAGCTCAACGAGTTGGAGGAGGTCCGCAGCAGGCTGATTGATCGCGTGACCAGGCGTACACCAGAAATCCTCGAAGGACAGGCCAAGGAGGAGTAGACGCCGCCCACAGCCAGACCATCCACACACACACTGCCCACATTCGCGGCAAGCCTGGCATTCGGAGCAAACGGGAGTTGATCGCCCTGACGATTCGGTCCGATCTGAGACGGAGATTCACCAGCGGATCTGCGTTCTGTCGGATGCGACGCTTGGCCGGGGCGTGCTTGTCATGGTGCACTTGGTGCAGATCATCTGCAGTGATACCTGTGGTCCCATGAGGTAGCGCCACCACATGTGCAGACGACGCACGAACGCCCACCGACGAGCGACGTTGATCGTCGCAAGCTTGAATGAGCCCAGCGCGCTCGCCTCGAGCGTGAGGTGGATCGGGTCGTGCGAGAAGAAGGTGTCGAACGCGGGCTCCATCATGCGGATGCGGTGAAAGCCAGCGCACCTTGCAAGCCATAGGTACTCCAGAAAGAAGTACACGTGCTCGTTACCGGCGTACTGCGCCACCTCGGCGCCGTGATCGCGTTGAGATCGGTGGGCCAGCGCAGCGGCTCGCCAACCGCAGAGATACGCCCAACCGTGCCATCGCAGCGCCCGTCAGCGGGGATGAGCCCGCTTACGCAAACGCCCCATTCCACGCACGCGATCGACCGCGGACACCGCGCCCGAGACTCGCCATCCGCGCGGGCTCGACACCCTCAGCGCCAAACGTGCAAAACCAGTCGACCGACCGACACCCGCCCGGGCGGTGGGTGTCGTTCAGCGCGGTCTTGACAGGCGACGGCTGTGCCTACTGCGAGCTCGCTTGGCGCTCGAGCTCGAGTTTCAGCGTCTCGACGGTCCAGGTGGGACACCCGCATCCCAGGAAGTCGTTATCGCCGGTCAGAATGCCCGCGTCCAGCGCCATCGCCAAGGCTACGGTCGGCCAGTCGCGCCGGTCGCGTGGGACGCGCTCGGTAGCCGCCTGCTCCAGCGAGGCGTACGTGTCGCGCGGGACGACCTCGATAGCCCGCGTCTCTATCAGATCGCTCACGGCCCGCTCCAGAGCGAGTCGCTGCTCTAACGTGAGCCGTTCCTGAGACTCCAGGATGCTCAGGCGTCGGGATAGCTCGTGCTCGGCCTCCTCCCACTGCTGCTCCGCGACGAGGACGCGGAGATCGGGGTGCAGCAGCAGCTCGCGGCCTCGTTTGCGCAGCAGCTCGCCAACGAGGACGCTGGCGTCGGCGGCGAGGATCACTCGGGCAGCGCTCGCCGCAGATCGAGCAGACCGGCGAGCTCGTCCTCACTCATGCCCGTCTCTTTCAGCACTCGCTCCACCGCCTCGCCCAGACGGGTGACGGCACGCCGAGCCTCCCCCTCGTCGCGCTCGAGCGGGATGTAAAAGCCGATCACGTGACCGTGCTTGCTGACGGCAACCGGATCAGGCCCCGACAGGTAAGTCGTGGCGTGATCGCGAAACTCTCTGACACCAATGCTCTTCATGTGGTCACCATGTAGCCACAGCGTAGCATCCCTGCGCCCTCAGCGGGGATGAGCCCGCTTTCGCAAACGCTCCATTCCACGCACGCGATCAACCGCGGACACACACGCCTGAGACTCGCCGTCCGCGCGGGCTGGATGTGCGGGTTACGTACGCAGACCTATGGGTGGCGGGGGTGGTTCTGCGATGTGACGAGGTGAGGGAAATGGCTCGGCACCGCGAACCCTATGCTGGTCGCGGAATAGGCATAGAACTTTGCCATCCGGACGTGCGGCGCTTGGCGCGAGCATCCCTGCCCATCCCTCGGCCGCGATCTGCTCACCGACGCGCTGGTAGGCTGGCCACTCGCTACCACCCGGAATGGGCGGGCGAAGCCCGACCGCCGCGAGCTTCTCGTCCGTGGAGAGGTCGGCCGCTTCGACATCGACCTGCCACGTCCACAGCTCGCGGGGCATTTGTGCGAGCGGCGGGATCATGCGCTCGGCGAGATGGCGATACCACTCGGCCCAGGCGGTCTCCTCGCTGTCAGCAAGATAAAGCGCGTCCACAACGTCGCCGCGCTGCCAGCGATTGTCAGGTGGCGGGTCGCGCTCGGGTAGTGGCGGTGATCCGGGGTAGGTGTGCTTGACCCAGTGGCCGCGAACGGCGACCGCTGCGATGTCGAGCGCCACGTCAGCTGGCGCCCGGGTCCTCGATGCCGGAGATGAGACGCGCGACCGAGCGATAGTCGCCTTGGGCGATGCGATCGATCGGCTTGTCGTCGTCGAGCTCAGACATCGGCTTGCTGAGCCAGACCGGGATGTAGGTTGGGCGAATCACCCGGGCGAGGCGTTCCACGAGCGATGAGAGCTCCGCCAAGCGCTCGGCTCGCACCCCGCTTGGAGCGCTCCGGCGCGCGAGCCATTCGCGCACAGTGCTCGGCGCCGCGCCGGTCGCGCGTGCGATCTCGCGGTCGGAGAGATGACCGGTGTCGTGGATGTGGATCGCCTCTTCGGCATACGCAAGCGTCATGACCGCACCCTAGCAGATCGGCGCTCAATCGACAAGATATTGACGAATAATAGCCCAGAGGACTGTCGGCGCCGCCCAGGCCATAAAACTCTGCAAGAGTGCAATGCTGGGGAGGAACGCTGCGGCATAGTCTCACGCCTGGAACTCGGCGTGCGCCCACCCGAACGGGTCGTGGCTCGCAGCATCACCACGGGCCGTGCGCTTCACAACGTTCAGCTCAACGTGACAACCCCCCAACGGACGCTCCTGGAAAACGCTCAGGCTCTCCAAATCGCGGTCAACGGCGCCGGCGCATGGATCCAGGAAGACTGGTTCGCCAGACACGGCGGGCGCACCCCACCCCAATCGTTTACGACAATCTTTGCGATCGACAGCAGCGGCTTCCATCCGCTGAGCATCGACCTCCCGCCGAGCCAGAGTCCTAGAATTGATATCGTGAGAGCATGACACTGGATTTGTTTGCGCTTCCTCTGGGGAGCACACCCGATGATCCGGATGTGGTGGCCGGGATTTCCCCCGTTCCGGCTGAGGCGTTTGCCTACCGCGGGCAGTGGGTCGCTATCCGGGGCCAGAAAGTGGTCGCGGCGCGCCATCGACTGCGTGATCTCTACCAGGCGCCCGAAGTCGAGGACACCGACGTGACCTATCACGTCCCAGCTCGGCCAACCGTCGCGTTCTAGCACTCTGCCTGAGCTCAGGATTCAGTACAGTCAGGAGGATGAGCCGATCGTCGATCTGGCGATCCAGGCCGAGAACGGTCCTCCGCTTGCGATCTCCGGAGTCGTTGATTCCGGCGCCTTTGCGTGCTGTCTGCCATTAGACGACGCTCAAAGGTTGGGTATACCCAAAGGGTGATCGGCTCCGGTTTGGACGTGTGGGAGATCGCGCAGATGTTCGAGGACTTCGGCTCGATCGAGCGGCTCGCGGGCGAGACACAGCTCACCGAGCGCCAGGTGCGCCTCGCGCTCGCCTACCGTGAGAGCTACCCCGAGGAGATCGCAGAGGCGATCGCGCAGAACCGCCGCAGCGCCCACGAGTGGCACGAGCTGTACCCGTTCGTCGAGTTCTCGACCACCGCATAGCCGCGTTTGCGCCTGCTACTCGACGCGAACCTCTCCCCGCGCGGAGTCGCGGCCAGATTGCGCGAGAACGACCACGACGTGCTGGCGCTCGCCGAGGACGCGGCCTACGAGGGACTCCCCGACCCGCAGGTGCTAGAGCTGGCCGCGGCCGAGCAGCGCATCCTCGTCACGCGCAACAGCCGCGACTTCGCTCCGCTCGCGCGCCAGTGGGCCGAAGTCCAACGACCGCACGCCGGCCTGATCCTCATCTTGACGCTCGACCACAGCCAGTTCGCCGAGATCGTCGCCGGCGTCGAACGCCAGCTCCAACAGCGGCCATCACATGGGCAATGGCAAGAAGTCACCGTTGCGTTCTGACCGCCTCACCACTCTCGGCGCGTGTCGGCGGGCAGGCTGTGCGTGCGGATGTGCACCAGTACGCTTGGGGAAACCTCGCCGGCGGCGAGCACCGGCTATAACGCCTCCCCGCTCCGCGCCAGCGTGCGCGAGCGCGCGACCCGCGCGAAGAACCCCTCCAGCGTGTCGATGCGCCGCTCCCACGCGTAGTCTGCCGCCGTCTCGATGCCCGCCCGCCCCAGGCGCGCGCGCAGCTCGGGATCGTCCAGCAGCCGCCTCAGCGCCTCGGCCACGGAGCGCACGTCGGGGTCGGGCATCAGGCAGTTGACGCCGTCGACACAGAAGTCGCGGTTGCCGTGCGCGTCGGTGCAGAGCACCGCGGCGCCCGTGGCCATCGCCTCCAGCGGCGGCAGCGCGAATCCCTCGTGGATGGAGGTCTGCACGAACACCGTCGCCTGGCAGAGCAGCTCGTTGACCTGCGCGTCGTCAGGCGCTGCGACGTAGCGCATGCCGGGGTCGGTGGCGAGCTCGGGCTCGATCCCGAACAGGCGCAGCTCGGGCCGGGGCTCTGCCAGCGCGCGCCAGGCCTCGAGCGTGAGCGGGAAGTTCTTCAGCGGGTTGGAGCGCCCGAGCGCCAGCACCATGTCCTCGCGGCGCGCGACGTCGGCGCGGGGTCCGAACGTGTCGAGGTCGATCCCGGGCGCGATCAGCTCGGCGTCGAGATCCAGCTCGCGCAGGCGCTCGCGGTTCCAGGCGGAGATCGTCATGTAGCGGAACTCCGGCCGGTAGGAGTCGAGCACGGCGTGGCGGGCCTGCTCGTGGTCGGGGTAATAGGAGGTCTCGATGTCCTGCACGAAGTACACGGGGATGCCGCACGCGACGCTCGCGCGCCACACCGGCAGCGCGGTCATCCACCACGTCGCCACCTTGATCGCCTCCAGCGGCGCGAGCGCCGCGACGAGCGCGTCGTAGTCGGCGAACGTGTGCACGGGAGCGCGCAGCTCAAACCAGTCGGGCGGGTCGCCGAGCGTGTACAGCGCCACGTCATGCCCGCGCTCGGCCAGGCGCGAGAGGTGCTCGAAGACGTCGCGGTGACCGCCGCCGACGCCGGTGTCCTCGGTCACGTAGGCGATCCGCAGCCGCCCGTCCGCTTCCCGGCCCGCCCCTCGCTCGCCCTCCTCGCCATCGCCCTCGCCACCCTCCTCGCCCGCGCCTGCGCCGCTCCCGGGCGCGGCCCGCGAGCCGGCGCCGTCCCCGCCGCCGGCGTAGACCGAGCGATCGTCGAAGAACTCCGACCAGCGCTCCCAGAACAGGCGCTGAGAGGTGAGCTCGCGCTCGCCCTGCGTGCTGCCGCGCGTAAGCGACTCGTGGTGGACGAGCCGCGCGATCGGGAAATAGCGCACGCGGTAGCCCGATTGCCACGCGCGCAGGCAGTAGTCGACGTCCTCGTAGGCCATCGGATAGCGCTCGTCGAGCACGCCCACGCGCTCGATCGTCTCGCGGCGCACGTACATGCACGCGCCCGTCACCGCCAGCGCGGGGCTCGTCTGCGCGGCCGGGCCCCAGTCGCCGGGCTTGAAGCGGTAGCGATGGTCAAACCACTCGGGCGCGTCGCGATTGCGAATGGTGCCGCCGAACTGGATGCGCCCGTCCGGGTAGAGCAGCTGCGCGCCGACGATGCCCACGTCCGAGTCGCGGTAGGCGGCATACTGCAATCCCTCCAGCCAGCCGGGCAGCGCCTCGACGTCGGAGTTCAGCACGACCACGTCGCGCTCGGGCAGCGTGGCGCGCAGGCCGCGATTGACGTTCGCGGCGAAGCCGCTGTTGCGCTCGGACTGCGCCAGCGCGTCGATCCCCTCGATTCGCCTCAGCGCGGCGAGATGCTCGGGACCGCTGTGGTCGTCGGTGACGATCACGCGCGCCATCCCGCGCGCGGTCGTGCGGCGGATGGAGCGCACGAGCTTGCGCACGTGCGCGGCGTCGCGGTAGCTGGGAATGACGACGTCCACGGGGCGCCCGTGCTCGCGATACCAGGCAAAGGCGCGGCGGCGTTCCTGGTCGCGCGCGTGCGTGCGCAGGCGCAGGCGCCGCTGCAGCGGGGTGAAGCGCAGCGGGAACGTGAGCGCGCGCCAGAGGATCGTGCGCAGGCCGAAGTTCGTGTAGGTGAGGTATATGCGCCGGCGCAGGTTCGAGAACGCGCCTTCGGGGCGGCCCTGGAGGGGGTCGTGAGCGCTCATCGCGGCGGGCGTCGGCTGCCTGGGAGCAGATGCGAAACCGACATCTTCAACGGGGAGTTTGTGTAAATTCGAACGGGGAGATTATCGAGCTTTCAGCGGGGCGGGGAATATATGTTCTTGATTCCCAGATCCCTTTGGGGCGGCCTCGAGTGGATCGGGATGCTCATCGGATGGAGGTATCGACAGGCTGAAACGACGAGCGCCCCTCCAGCGAGAGCCTGCGCCGCGCGCCGGCCGGCAGCCGCTCGGCGCGCGAGCCGAGCAGCGCTCCGGCGAGGCGCACGACATGGTGACGGCTCACCGCCGCGAGCGTCGCGCGGCGCTCGCGCGAGGAGGCGCCGCGCAGGTGCAGCTCGCGCCGCGCCCACCCCAGCTCGCCGCGCAGCCGGCGCGCGAGATGCGCCGGCGAGAGCGGCTCGCGCCAGCCGTAGACCTCGCGCAGCCCGCGCCACTCGTCGAAGCAGCGGCGCAGCTCCTGCGCGGGGGTGTAGACGTGGGAGTGCAGCACGGCCGCGTCCGGGACGTAGGCGCGCGCGTAGCCGGCGCGCAGCATGTCGATCGCGAGCACACGATCCTCGGCGTAGGAGACCTTGCGAAACGGCGCGCGCTCCCAGGCGGCGCGCGCGATGCAGGCGTTGGCGTCGGTGAAGAACCCGCGCGCGCCGATCAGCGCGAGGGCGGGCAGAGTGGCACGCTCGTGCTCGTCCAGGCGGTCAACGCGCGGCGCGCCGTCGGGCGCGAGCGATGCGAACCAGCGCTCCAGTTCCAATCGCACCACCGGCGGAGCGTCGGGCCGTGGTAGGTAGGGGCCGCAGACGAGACCGACGTCCTCAGCGAGCTCGAACCCTCCGAGCAGGCGCTCCAGCCAGCGGACGTCCGCGGGCTCGGCGTCCTGGGTGAGCAGCGCGACGTGCGCGCCGCGAGCCTCGTTCAGCAGCAGGTTGCGCGTGCCGCCGTGACTGAAGTGAGCGGGATCGATCTCGATCACGCGCGCGCCGTGCGCGCGCGCCAGCTCGGCGGAGCCGTCGCTCGAGCGAGAGTCGCATACGAGCAGCTCGTGCGCGACCGTCTGCGTGGAGAGCGCCTGAAGCGTGCGCGCGAACAGGGCGCCGCCATCGCGGACGGGGATGGCGACGGTTATGTCAGGCATAGAACCCCGTCAGCGTCACCAGCTGCCCCGCGTAACTGAGCGCCACCATCGCCGCGAGCAGCACCACCCCCGCCGGCAACACCCAGCGCCGTCCGAACGCGTGCAGACTCGCCACCACGAGCACGGCCAGCGGGGCGATCGCGGGGAACGTGTAGCGGCCGAATTCGGCGATGAAGGGACGCGCGCCGGGTGTGTAGAACGCGGCCTCGAAACCCGCCACGACCGCCAGGGGCATGAGCACGAGCAGCGCGAGCTCCACGACGTTGGCGCGCACGAACACCCACTCGCGCCGCAGGGCGATCAGGCCGAGGAGCGCAACGGCGATCATCGCCGCGAGAATCACGTAGTAGAGGCGGTGCGGGAAGAACACGTCGTACCAACCGAACGCGCCCCAGCCGCGTTCGACGAAGATCACCATCGCGGGAAAGCGGGTGCTGGTGAAGTGCTGGGTCATGAACGGCAGCCGCGGCAACAGCGACTGCCACAGGTAGGTGAGATAGTCGAGCGGGTGCGCGAGCGCTTCGCCGACAGAGCTCGCCGCCGTGCCGGCTTCCGCGGGCGTGCCCCCCGTGCTCGCGGCTGAAGCGGTGGTCGGACGGAACACGTGGGACAGGCCCCTCGACAGCGCCCCGACGGCGATCGCGGCGCCCGCCAGGGTCGCCCAGCCGCGGATCTCAGCGCGACGATGGTGGCGATACACGATCGCGATGAGCGCGAGCGCGACGACGGGATACAGCGAGAACGCCGTTTGCTTGACGATCGGCAGCGCCACCAGCAGCCCGCCCGTGAGCAGCCCCAGGCGCCACGTGACGCCGCGGCGCAGCATCACGATCAGCAGCAGCTCCAGCGCGGCGGCGCCCGCGTTGACGCCGACGTCGTTGTTGACCGCGCCCGAGATGAAGCCGTACATCGGCTGGTAGGCGACGAGCAGCGCCGCCAGCACCCCCAGCCAGGGACGGCCGGGCGCGAGCTCGCGCGCGAGCAGATACGCGAACACGACAGTCAGCGCGCCGATCAGCGCCGAGGTCAGCCGCATCAGCGTCAGCTGACTGAACGGCGAGTCCGACGCGAGCAAGTAGGCGGGCGCGAGCGCGGCGTAGTAGATCGCGCCGTGCGTCGCGGCGGTCTCGTTGCCGCCGCCGTCGGAGGAGCTCGGATGGGCTGCGGCGAGTTGCCGGCGGTAGACGGTCTGCGCGCGCGCGGTCCACGGCGCGCGCGTGTCGCCGACCTGGTGATCGCTGAAGAAGCTCTCGTCTTCCAGCGCCAGCGTCTCCGCGCTCGACCAGCGTGCAAGCGACGAGGCGGCGCTGCGCGAGGGGGTTTCGCCGCGCTGCACCAGCGACTGGGTGTAGGCGAAGTGATCGACCTCGTCGGGCGCTTGAAACGGCGGGGTGATCAGCGCCCAGCAGGCGAAGTTCAGCGCGGCGATCGCGAACAGCCATGCCGCCGTGCGGCGCGCGCCGATGCCACTCCCCCCGCCTGCGACCGCCACCGCCAGGCAGCGCACCGCCGCGAGCGCGAGCCCGGGCAGGACGATCAGCAGGATCAGCGCATACACCCATGCTCCCACCGGCCTGGGCCGGAACAGCGCGGCGCGAGCGAGGATCTGACCGATCCGCGAGGCGTAGCTGCGCGCAGAGCCCGCGGGCGGCTCATACCAGACGGCGATCCGCCCGGCGACCGGGGTCCCGCCGAGCGTCGGCGGCGCCGAGCTGGGCGGCGCCGGCAGCGGCGTGCCGCCCCAGTTGACCAGATCGCCGGCGGTCAGACACAGCGAGGCGGGCCGTTCGGAGGTCTGGATGGACAGCCCGGGAAGCGTGAACACGGCGGCGCTGATGCGATTCGACGGCACCGTCATGGGCGCGAGCGCGCTGTCGATCGTGCGCGCGCCAGCAGTGCGAATCGAGCCCGATCCAACCGGACCCGATCCGCTCCCCCCACCCCGATTCCCCGCGACCGAGTCGGTGGGCACGTCCAGGCGCAGCGCCAGGCGCAGCGCCGGGCGCACGCGCGTGCGCGAGACCAGCTGCAGGCGGATGCGGGCGGTGCCCGCCGGGATCATCAACCCGGGGACACACACCGGCTCGCCGGCATGGGCTTCGGCGATGTAGGTGTAGGCCTCGACGGAGTTGGTGCCGGTGTAGTAGTCGCGCGGGCGCAGACAGTAGAACGCGATCAGCGCCACCGGTCCGAGCGCGGCGATCGCCGCGGTCTTCCACACGCGAGCATCGCCGGCGAACACGCCCGCCGCGACCCGTCGTGCCCCGGCGCCGAGCCTCGACGCTGCGCCTCGCACCCCGCGGGCCCTAACGCCGGCGCAGACCGAGGATCGACAGCAGAAAGGAGGAGAAGAAGATCTGGATGCCGACGATCAGCAGCGCGGCGGCGAACAGCGCGAGCTGCTCGTAGGAGAGCTGTCCGAACCCGTTGGAGATCCAGGTGACGAGGACGACCGTGCCCATCGCGAGCCCGGCGAGCATGAACAGGCCGCCGAGCAAAAGGCCGTGCTCGAGGCGAAAGCGCGCGCGCATGCGATCGAACCAGGGGTCGCGCTCGCCCATGAAGTAGGTGCCGTACGCGTGCGCGCACAGGCCCAGCGCCAGCACCTGGGTGCCGACGATCGTCAACAGCGCGCCGCCGATCAGCGCATGGATGCCCCAGGCGCGCCCGAAGAACGACAGGCCGGCGGCGACCATGATCATCAGCAGGAGACCGAGGCCGGAGAGCATGAGGCCGGGCACGATGAACAGGTGCGTGGGCGAGTGCACGAGCAGAAAGCGCAGGTGCCGCCAGCCGTCGCGAACGCTCGACAGCTTGGACTCGCCCCCGCGCGGGTGGTATTCGATCGGGAACTCGGCGATCCGCAGGTTCTCCTTGGAGGCGCGAATGACCATCTCGGAGGCGAACTCCATGCCTGTCGTGCGCAGGTCAAGGCGCGCGAGCACGTCGCGGCGCAGCGCGCGCATGCCGCAGTGGGCGTCGTTGACGCCGGTGCGGAAGAACAGGTTGAGCAGACCCGACAGCAGCGGGTTGCCGACGTAGCGGTGCAGCCACGGCATCGCGCCCGGCTGGATGTTGTCCATGCGGTCGCCCATCACGAGCTCGGCGCCGGCCTGCAGCTCGGTCACGAAGCGGGGGATCTCGCCGAAGTCGTACGTCAGATCGGCGTCGGCCATCACGATGTACTCGCCGCGCGAGGCCGCGAACCCGGCGAGGTAGGCGCTCCCGTAGCCGCGCCGCGGCTCGACCACGACACGGGCGCCCGCGCGCGCGGCCAGCGCCGCGGAGTCGTCCTCGGAGGCGTTGTCGGCGACGATCACCTCGCCGGGCACGTCCATCCGCTGCAGCGCCGCGCGCGCGGCGAGCACGCAGTGCTCGATGTT
Organism: Solirubrobacteraceae bacterium; assembly: GCA_035567335.1. Classification (GTDB taxonomy): domain Bacteria; phylum Actinomycetota; class Thermoleophilia; order Solirubrobacterales; family Solirubrobacteraceae; genus Palsa-744. The sequence goes on along the minus strand of DATMPZ010000024.1, from coordinate 18,992 downwards.
CTCGGCCTCGTTCAGGCACGGGATCACGACCGACACCACCGGCGCGGTCCCCTCCCGGCCGTCCGCGGGATGGATCGGCAATGTCTGCTCGAGCGTGCTCATAGTAGGTTCGGGGACGATGCGCGTGTGCGTAGTCTACGACTGCCTCTACCCGTACACCGTCGGTGGGGGCGAGCGCTGGTACCGCAACCTGGCCGAGCGGCTGGCGGCTGAGGGTCAGAACGAGGTCACGTATGTGACGTTGCGCCAGTGGGATCGCGGGCAGACGCCGGAGCCGGCGCAGGGCCGGGTGAGGGTGCTCGCCGTCGGTCCGCGGATGGGCCTGTACACGCGCGACGGTCGCCGCCGGGTGTGGCCGCCGATCGTGTTCGGCCTGGGCGTGCTGTGGCACCTGCTGCGCTACGGCCGGCGCTACGACGCGGTGCACATGTGCTCGTTCCCCTACTTCTCGCTGCTCGCGGCGGCCGTGGCCCGTCCGCTGGGCTCCTACGAGCTGGCCGTCGACTGGTTCGAGGTGTGGAGCGACTCCTACTGGCGCGAGTACCTCGGCGGCGTCGGCGGGCGCGTCGGGGGCGGCGTGCAGCGCCTGTGCGCGCGGGTGCGCCAGCGGGCGTTCTGCTACTCGCAGCTGCACGCGCGGCGGTTGCGCGAGGAGGGACTGCGCGGCGAGGTGACCGTGCTGCGCGGGCTCTACGCGGGAGCGACCGAGCCGCCGGCGGGCGCGGCGGCAACGGCGACATCGGCGGGCGAGATGCCGGCCGGCGCCGGACCCCCGAGCGCCGGACCCCCCCCGAGCGCCGGACCCGCGAGCGCCTGGGTCGCAAACGCCGAGGCCGCGAACGCCGAGGCCGCGGACCGGATCGTGCTGTTCGCGGGGCGGATGATCCCCGAGAAGCGGGCGCCGCTGGCGGTCGCGGCGATCGCACACGCGGCGCCGCGGATCGCCGGCCTGCGGGGAGAGCTGCTCGGCGACGGCCCCGAGCGCCGGGCCGTGTGCGAGGCGATCGTGCGCCACGGCCTGGAGGAGGTCGTCTCGGCGCCCGGATTCACGACGGCGGAGACGGTGGACGCGCAGATGCGCCGGGCGCTGTGCCTGCTGCTGCCGTCCGTGCGCGAGGGCTACGGGCTGGTCGTCGTGGAGGCCGCCGCGCGGGGGACTCCCAGCATCGTGGTCGCGGGCCCGGACAACGCGGCGGTGGAGCTGATCGAGGAGGGCGTCAACGGGTTCGTGTGCGAGAGCTCCGATCCGCGCACGATCGCCGCGGCGATCGTGCGCGTGCACGCGGCGGGGCCGGGGCTGCGCGAGAGCACAGCGCGATGGTATGCGCTGCACGAGCGGGAGCTGTCGCTGGAGAGCTCGCTGCGGGCGGTGCTGGCGAGCTACGGACGCGACGGCGAGAGCGCGCGGGCGTAACTGTCGAGCGTCGCGCGGGCGGTGCGCTCCCAGGTGAACTGCTCCGCGCGGGCGAGGCCAAGCGCGCGCGTGCGTGCGCGCGCGCCGTCGTCCAGCGATAGCAGCGTCTCGATCGCCGCGGCGGTCGCGCGGGCGTCGTGCGGATCGAACATCAGCGCCGCCTCGCCCGCGACCTCGGGCAGCGAGGAGGCGCGCGCGCACGCGACGGGCACGCCGCGGGCCAGCGCCTCCAGCACGGGCAGCCCGAAGCCCTCATACAGCGAGGGGAACACGAACGCGCGGGCGAGCGCCCACAGGCCCTCGAGCTCCGCGGGCGAAACCCAGTCGAGCAGGCGCACGTCCCCCGCGACGCCCAGCTCGGCGGCGCGCGCGCGCAGCTCGGCCTCGTGCCAGGTGGGGTAGCCCGGGAGCACGAGCAGGGGCCGGCGCTCGGGCGCGATCAGCGCGAGCGCGCAGATCAGCGCGAGCAGGTTCTTGTGGGGGCGCTTGGCGGACAGGCTGAGGAGGACCCGGCGCTCGCCGAGCTGAAGGCGAGCGCGCAGCTCGGGCTCGGGCAGGGCGATGTCGCGGCGTAGCGGGGCGAGGCCGAGCGGCGCGACATCGATGCGCTCGGGCGCGGCGTGCAGCAGCTCGATCAGATCCGCGCGCGTGGACTGCGAGTCGGCGAGCACCCGCTCAGACCGGCGCACCGCGGCGGGCACGAGCAGGCGCATGCCGCGGTCGCGCAGGCCGGAGTGGGCGTCGGGAAAGCGCGCGTAGATCAGGTCGTGGACGGTGCTCACGCGCGCGAACGGGCCCCACAGGGGAGCGGTCGAGGCGAGGCTGTGCACGAGATCGACGCGCGCGCGGGCGGCCAGCGGCGGCAGCAGGGTCTGCTCGCCGAGCACCCACTGGACACGGTTGCGCGAGCGAACGGGGACGGTGACGGCGGGCAGCAGCTCGCCCCACGGACCGTCGCCCGCGGCTGCCGCCTCGCGCGCGATAAACGCGGTGAAGCGCAGCTCGGGGGCGGCGGCGAGCAGCGCGGGGATCAGCTCGCGCGCGTAGACCTCCATCCCGCCGGTCTCGCCCGGGACGAGGAACACGAGGTTCAGGCCGATGTGCGTGCGTCGATCGCTGCGTCGGTGACTCAAGGCCAGGACAGGCTATGCGACCGCCGGCGCGGGGCCGCCCGCGTGGCGGCGCCCGCTCACTACGATGACCCGCGATGGCGCCCTCGATCGACGTGGTGGTCGCCGTGCACGACCACTACGAGCTGACGTGCAAATGCCTGGAGCATCTGGCGCGCCAGACGGTCGCGCATCGGGCGATCGTCGTCGACGACGGCTCGAGCGACGGCACCCCCGAGCGGCTGCGCCGGGACTGGCCTGAGGCGACCGTCGTCGAGCTCGCGGCCAACTGCGGATACACCAGGGCGGTCAACCGCGGGGTGAGCGCCGGGGCGGGCGAGTGCGTGGTGCTGCTCAACAACGACGTGCGGCTGCGCCCCGACTGCCTGGAGCTGCTCGTCGCGCCGCTGGCAGACGATCCCCGGGTCGGGTCGGTCGCGGCGGCGATGCTGAGGCCGGGAGAGAGAACGATCGACAGCGTCGGGGTGAGCGCCGACGCGACGCTCGCCGGGTTCGCGCGCCTGCAGGGCCGGCCGGTCGCCGACGCGGCGCTGCGGGCGCCGGTGCTCACCGGCCCCGAGGGCACGGCCGGGGCATACCGTCGGACCGCATGGGAGCAGGCGGGCGGGCTGGACGAGACGATCGTCGCGTACATGGAGATCCTCGACCTCGCGCTGCGCCTGCGCACGGCCGGGTGGATCGCCGCGAGCGCGCCGGACGCGCGCGGAGTGCACCTCGGTTCGAGCACCTACGGCAGGCGCTCGTCCCGACAGCGCCGGATGGCGGGGTTCAGCAGGGGGTATCTGCTGCGCCGCTACGGCGTGCTGCGCGGCCGGGCCTGCGCGCGGGCGCTGCTGACCGAGACGGCGGTCGTGGTCGCGGACCTCGCCATCTGCCACGACATCCAGGCGCTGCGCGGGCGCGTCGAGGGTTGGCGCGCGGGCGCGGGACTGAAGCGCCATGCGCGACCGCCGGATGAGGCGATCGACCGTTCGATCTCATTGTGGAAGTCGCTGCAGCTGCGACGATCGGCCGTCGAGAGCCCGTAGGGCGCGCACGTGCGGTCGGCCCTCAACCTCTCCGCCTCCACCCCCCCTCCGGGCCCGTCCCCCTCGGGGCCGTCCCCCTCCGGGCCGGCTCTCTCTCCGCCGCCCCGCACGCGTCATCTCCCGCCCGGCCCCACGTAATGCTCGCCCCACGCGTCGCGCGACAGGCGCCGGCGCAGGCGCGGCGAGGCCCGCTGCCAGTCGGCGGTGCGGCGGTCGGCGACGAGCAGGTTGTCCTGCTCGCCGCTGCGGTAGGTGCGCGAGGCCGCCCAGTCCTTGACGCCGTAGGCCCGTCCGTCGCGCCCGGCGACGACCGCGCGCAGCGCGCGCTCGAGGATCTGGCGGGTGATGCTGCGACGGCCGCTCTCCAGCAGATAGGCGTCGCGCCTGTCGCGCGCCGCGTCCAGGTTCATCGCCAGCAGGTTCGCGCGCTCGATCATGAACGCGGTGGTGCGAATGTGCGGGTTGGGAAAGCGCGGATAGTCGCGGCGCGCGGCGCGCAGGCGGGCGAGCTGATACGGCCAGTGGCGGGCCCGGCCGCGGATCCACTGCGACTGGCTCTCCCAGCTGGCCGTGGCCCCGGCGAGACCGGTGCCCGGATCGTCGAGCGCGCGCACGAGGATCGCGAGCCAGTCCGCGGCGAGAATGACGCTGTGGGAGTTCAGGAAGCACAGCCGCGGATGGGGCAGCGCGCGCGCGGCCAGGCCGTAGGCGGCGAGGTCGATCACGGGCGCCTCGAGCACGATCAGGCGGTGCTCGACCCCGGCGAGCTCGGCCGCGAGGCCCTCGCGCGTAAGCGCGCCGCCGCCGCCGCCCCCGCTCGGAGGGGCGGCGACGGGCGCCCCGTTGAGCACGACCACGAGCTCGTGCGCGATCCCCGCGGGATGGGCGTGGTAGGAGCGCAGGAACGAGCGCACCGGCTCCGGCCCGAGCGGCGCCCACACGAGGTGGACGACGCCGAGCTCCTCCGGCTTTGCCCGGGCCAGCGCGGCGGCGCGTGCGTGAGCCTCGAGATCGAGCATCTCGCTCAGGGGCACGGCTTCCTCGCCGGCGGGCTGGGGGCGGCCTCGGGACCCCACGCGAATGCCGACAGCAGCCGCCGGCGATCGTAGGAGCCGTTGGCATAGGAGCGGGTCTGGTTGTCGGCGACGAGCAGGCCCTGCTGGTCGTCCTGCCAGAACGTGCGGCTCTCGGGCCACTCGGGGTGGTCGTAGCAGGCGCCGTCGCGCGCGACCACGAGCGTGCGCAGATCCATGTTCCGAACCTGGCTGGTGAAACTCGCCCGTCCGCTCTCCAGCAGATACGCGTCCATCTTCCTGGCCAGCGGACGCAGGCGCAACGCCGCGAACGTGGAGCGCTCGAGCATGAACGCGTTCGTGCGCACGTGGTAGGCGGGAAACGGAGCGAAGCGCAGGAGCTGCTCGGGCATCGGGCGAAACGACCGCAGCGTGGAGCGCACCGAGCCGAACAGGGTGCGCCGCGGCAGCTCCGGCGAGCGCGACGCGGCGCCGTCGGGGGCGCGGGCGGCGTCGAGCTCGAGCTCGATCGCGCGCATCTGTTCGCGCGCGACGCTGCGTCGTGGCACCACCCTGCGGTAGGGGTTGGGCAACAGGAACGCGTTGAGCACGGCCGAGTGCAGGCTCGCCCACGAGCCGGTGGCGCCCACGAGCCCCGCGCGCGGCTGATCGAGCGCGTGGTCGAGCTTGGCCAGCCAATCCGGCGCGAGGATCGCCGAGTAGGAGTTCAAGAAGCACAGCCGCTCGTGCTCGAGGCAGGCAGCGGCATGGGCGTAGGAGGCGAGGTCCTGAACCGGCTCGGGCGTGCGGAGCAGGCGGTGCTCGACGCCTTGCAGCGCGGCTGCGAACTCGGCTGGGAGCGGGTCGGGGACGTTGTTGAGGAGCACGATCAACTCGTGCTCGATGCCCGCCCCATGGCGCCGGTAGGAAGCCAGGAACCTGCGCAGCGGATCGGTCCCGAGAGGCCCCCAGACGAGGTGCACGACGGCGATCACGGCGGGGACACTAACGAGCGCGCTGCGGGCCCAGGGGTTCGTGGACTCTCGCTCACGCTCTCCCGGCCGGCCGGCCGGGCAGCAGATCGAGCAACTCGGGCGGGTAGGCGCGCGTCAGCAGCACGGCGCCGGCGAACAGCGCCGTGGAGATCAAGAGGCGCACGATCACCGGGAGGCTCGTGAGCGCCAGCGGCGCCAGCGCGAGCGCCGCGGCGAGCGCGACGCCGGGGAGGACGCGCAGAGATGGGCGCAGCGGCGGGCGCCGACGCACGACCGCTACGCACTGCGCGATCGCGAGCGCGACCTCCCCCGTGGAGGTTCCGATGGCGGCGCCCTGAGCGCCGTCGATCGGGATCAGCGCCGCGACGAGCGCAGCGGTGAGCAGAAGACCGGCGAGGCTGATCGCGAGTATCTGCCGGTACAGGCCGAGGCCGAGCAGGCCGTTGGCCCAGACGAGGCTCACGAACATCGCGCCCAGGCCGATGCCCTGCACCGCGAGCACGGGCGCCGCGGGAGCGAAGCGCGGGCCCCCGACGATCGCCAGCGCGAGCGGCGCGCCGACGGCGATCGAGACGGCGACCCAGGCGCCGACGATCAGCGACACCTCGAACACCCGTGCGAGCGCGTAGCCGAGGCGGTCGTGGTCGTCGTCACGGGCGGTGTGGGCGAAGATCGGCAACGCCGAGGAGGCCAGCAGCACGGGGACGGGGGTGAGCACTTCGACGATCCGATACGACAGGCTGAAGTATCCCAGCTGCACCGCTGTGCCGAGCGCCGAGACGAGGACGATCGACACCCGCAGGTAGATCGAGGAGGCGGCGATCGCGGCCGAGTAGGGGAGCATCGGCCTGACGAACCGGCGCCAGCGCTCGAAGCTGAACGTCGGCGTCAGCGCGCGCGTGTTGCGCACGAGCAGCGCGGTCGCGACGAGCACGATCGCGCCGACGGGGATCGACACGCCCAGGAACGGAACCAGCGCGGCGCCCGCGAACACGAGCACGATGGTGAACACGGTCGTGAGCAGCTGGCGCGAGAGTTCCAGCGCGGAGACCGTGCCGAGCCGCAGACCGATGAGGAGCGGCAGCGCGAAGTTGTCCTGCGTGGCTGCAAGCAGCAGACCGACGCACGCCAGCGCGACGCCGGCGGCCAGCGTGGGCGAGTAGGCGAGCCACGCGATCGCCACGATCGCGACGCCGCCCGCGAGCGTGAGCGCGATCCGCAGCCCGAGCAGATCGCGGGCCAGCGGCCAGCGCTCGGCGGGCGGGCGCGTGGAGAGCTCGCGCACCCCCACGGCCGTCAACCCCAGATCCGACAGCGCGCCGACGATCGCCACGAGCGACAGCGCCGTGATGTACTGGCCGAATCGCGCCACCCCGAGGTGCCGAGTCAGCAGCGAGGCGGAGATGACGCTGAACAGCGCCCCGACGATGTAGGCGCCGACGCGCAGACCGCCCCCCCGCGCCGCGGCTGCTCCCGCGGCGGAGGTGGACAGAATGTCGCCGGCCAAAGCCTCGTCGACCGGAGCGCCCTCAACCGGGGCACCGTCAACCGGGGCACCGTCGCCAGCGGCGCCCTCGAGCGGAGCGCCGTCGCCAGGAGCGCCCTCGAGCGGGCCGCCGTCGCCAGGAGCGCCCTCGAGCGGAGCGCCGTCGGCAACCGGCGTCATGGCTCCCTGCGCATCAGGATCGTCACGGCCGATCCTCGATCGCCGGTGCGCTCCAGCGGCGCCAGCACCCTTTCGATCGCGCGCGCCGCGTGGCTGACGAGGTCCGGTGTCGGGCCCACGGCCGGACGGCGCCTGAGCGCGCTGACCCAGCCGAAGAAGTTGCACTCCCGGCCGTCCGGATCGTCGGCGGTGAGCGCCACGCTGCTCATGCCGAGGTCCCGGCCTCGGCCGATCAGGGCGGCGGGCGCCATCAGGCACAGGTGCCGGGGCGCATCGAGGTGGGCCCACCGCGATCGCAGCAGGCGAGACTGCAGCGAGCGCGGGTTCGGCACCGCGATCGCCAGCACACCCCCGGGTTCCACCTTCTCGGCGAGACGCGCGAGCACCTCGGCCGGGTTCGGCAGATGCTCCAGCACGTGCCACAGCGCGACCACGCGCGCCGGCGGCAGCGAGGCGATCGCCTCCAGCGGGCGGTCGCTGCAGATCGCGTCGATCCCCTCGCGCTCGCGCAGATAGTGACAGCAGCGCTCGCTCATCTCGATCGCGCTGACCTCATAGCCCGCCGACTGGGCGGCTGAGGCGAACGCACCGGTCCCCGAGCCGATCTCGATCAGGCGCCCGGGCTCGGCGTGAGATCGCAGCAGTCCGACGCGATATGACGCGGCCCGTATGCGCGGCTCGTCGGTCTTCCACGCCGGCTCCCCGTCCGGGCCGAACTGGTAGTACTCCTCGGTGTAGTAACGACCGAGATCCGCTGGGGGATCGACCATGAACACCGTCCCACACGCCCGGCACCGCGCGTAGGCGAAGCGCTCCCGCGTAATCTCACGATTGCGATCCCGCGCGTCGAACATGCGCGTGCCCGCCCCGCCGCAAAATGGACAGGCGGCGCTGACCACCTGTTGCCGCCGGGTCATGTCGGTTGTGCTCGCCCTCGGATGATCGGGTGATCCTAGCCTCGACGCTGGCAGCGAATAACCTGGACCCATGACCTACACGACCGCGGACGGACGCAAGCAGCTGCTCGACGCCCTGGCGCGGGCGGTCGACGAGATCGGGGTGGCGCTCGCGGCGCTCGGCGAGGCGTATGAGCTGCTCGACGAACGAACCGCCGAGCGGCTCGAGCAGGAGCTGTTCCGACCCGTGCAGAGCGCGTACGGCAGGGCGCAGCGGACGTACGCGGGGTTCGCCGCGCGTCACCACCTGCCCGGCCACACGTTCGAGGCGGCGCCTCAGGGCGCGCCGTCCACGGGCGTCAAGGGCTTCGTCGAGGGGGCGGTGGAGGCGGCCGGCAGAGCCGACGGCGAGCTGGCCGCGCTGCAGGACTCGATGCTGCCGATCGAGGTCGGCGACGCCGAGCTGCGCGCCGGCCTGCAGGAGGTGCGCGAGCTGCTGGGCGAGTTGCGCGGGCGCGCGCGGGAGCTGGTGCGCACGCTGGGGCGCTGAGTCTCGGGTCGCGGTCGTCCAGCGCGCCGCCGCCGCCGGCGATCGGCGGATCGTACGGTCTCCGCTCACCCCCGCCACTTGATCGAGCAGCCCACGGGCGGAGTCTGGGCGGGATCGGGCTCGCGCCCGTCGAGCACGGCGTCGAGGGCGTCGCGCAGGAAGGCGGCGCGCTGGGACGGGTCTTCGTAGTCGGAGTCGGGTGCGCCGCGATAGCGCAGGAGGCCGGCGGCGTCGAGCACGAACACATCGGGCGTCGTCTGGGCGTCGTAGGCGCGCGCGAGCGCCTGGGACTCGTCGCGCAGGTAGGGAATGCCGTCGAACTCGCCCCGCTGGACGCGGGCGCGCATCGCCTCAATCGAGTCGCGGGGGTAGCGGATGGCGTCGTTGGGGTTGATCGCCAGCACGCGCACGCCCCGGTCGGCGTAGTCGCGAGCGAGCGCGACGATGCGCTCGTGCCAGGCCAGCGCGTAGGGGCAGTGGTTGCAGGTGAACACGACGACCGTTGCGGGCGCGTCGCCGGGCGTGTGCGTGGTCCCCTCGGTGTCCGGCAGCGCGAAGGTGGGGGCGGGGCTGCCGATCGCGACTGTCATGTCAGCTCCTCTCTCGGCGGGGTTGGTCGGTGACTGGGCCGGTGGTGGTGGCCGTGGTGGTGGCGTGGTCGTCGGTCTGCCCGGCGGGCGTGCGGGAGGCGGCGGCCAGGAGCGCGTCGCGCACGTCGGCCGGGTCGGGGGTCGGGGAGATGCGGCCGTCGCGGCGATGGTAGACGCGACACGTGAGCCCGTAGGGCTCCTCCCCGGTGGGCTGGACGTCGACCCCGTCGATGCGGATCGTCGGCGAGCCGACGAATCGCTCGCCCATCGCCTGCTCGCCGGTGGCGATCTCGCGGAGCGCGACCGTGCTGGGGTCGAGCCCCAGATCGGCCATCGCGGCGCGCAGATCGGCGAGCGCGCGCGGATGCGAGGGGCAGCCCTCCCAGAACAAGAGCTCTACGTGCACGCCGTCCAGGCTAGCGGCCGGTGTGTGCCGCTCCAACCACGCACGCGGCGCCTCCCCCTGGGGTCGCGGGCGGTGCTCTCTCAGCCCCCCTCGGGCGTGTAGGGCCCCGGCTTGGGGCGCGGCCTGCCGCCGGGAAACGCGAGGCGCAGGATCGTGCGGTGGACGGTGCCCAACTGCTTGCCGAGCGGGCCGGTGTTGTAGGGCAGGCCGTAGCGGTGGCAGATGTCGCGCACGCGCGGGGCGATCTCGGCGTAGCGGCTGGAGGGCATGTCGGGGTAGAGGTGGTGCTCGACCTGGAAGCTGAGGTTGCCGGCCAGGAAATGAAACAGCGGGCTGCCGTCGATGTTGGCCGAGCCTGTCAGCTGGCGCACGTAGCGCGCGCCGGGGGACTCATCGGCAGCCTCGGCCTTGCTGAACGTGTAGGTCTGGTCGGGGAAGTGCCCGCAGAAGATGATCGAGTGCGCCCACACGTTGCGCACGATGTTCGCGGTGAAGTCGGCGGCGAGCGTGGACTTGAAGGCGCGCGCCGCGGTGCGCGATCCCTGCCGCCCCGCTCCCCTCCCCGCTCCCCCTCGCCACAGCCCTCGACGCGGCGAGACCGCGGCGGACGTCGCAGCCGCCACGGCCGCGGAGAGCGCGGGAAAGGCGACGTAGTCCTTGACGAGCTGCCGGCGGGCCTTGACGCCGATCGCCCGCAGCTCCTCGAGCACCTGCGCCTTGGGCTTCTCGCCCTTGCCCATCGCCTCCCAGTTGAGGTCGTGCAGGGCGACGCCCCACTCGAAGAAGCCCATCAGCAGGAGGTTGTAGAGGGGCTGGAGCAGATAGATCGGGCGCCAGCGCTGGTGCGGGTCGATGCGCATGATCTCATAGCCCAGGTCGCGGTCGAGACCGCGAATGTTGGTGAACGTGTGGTGCTCGTAGTTGTGCGAGTGCCGCCAGGAGTCGGCCGGGGAGGCGGTGTCCCAGTCCCAGGACTGGGAGTTGATGTCGGGGTCGTTCATCCAGTCCCACTGGCCGTGCATGACGTTGTGGCCGATCTCCATGTTCTCGAGGATCTTCGCCAGCGACAGCGCGGCCACGCCCGCGAGCCACAGCGGCCGGCGGCGCGAGCCGAGCAGCAGCGCGCGCGCCCCGAGCACGAGCCGGCGATGGAGCGCGATCGTCGAGCGGATGTAGCGCGCGTCGCGCTCGCCGAGGTCGGCGTACACCTCGTCGTGGAGCGCATCGAGCTCGCGCGCGAGCGCATCGAGCCGCTCGGGGCTGAGGTGAGCCAGGGGGCTCTCGATCTCCGCGAAGTCGGGAAGGGTGCTCGTGACGGGGGGCTCGGTGGCGGTGGCGGACATGTCGGTTCCTTTGTGTGTGTGAGGGAGGGGAGGTGTGCGTGTGCGCAGGATCAGAGGTCGATCTCGACGGGGCCCTCGGGCGCGTTGATGCAGGTCTGCACCAGTTCGCCCGGCTGGCCGTGGACGCGGCCGGTGCGCAGGTCGCGCACGCGGCCGGCGTGCAGCCGCCCGACGCAGGTGCGGCAGATGCCCATGCGACAGCCGAAGGGCAGCGTGGCGCCCGCGCGCTCGCCCGCCACGAGGATCGGCTGCTCGCCGTCGCTGCGGGCGTGCAGGCCGCTGGAGCGCAGGCGGATCGCGCCGCCCGCGCCGCGCTCGCCGGCGCCGACGTGCTCGTCGTCGGGCTGGAAGCGCTCGATGTGCAGCCGGCGCGTATCGCCCGCGGCGGCCCAGTGCGCGGCCATCGCCTCGAGCAGGCCGGGGGGGCCGCACAGGAACGTCTCGCGCTCGGCCCAGTCGGGGCACAGCTCGTCCAGACGATCGGGGGCGACGCGCCCATGCTCGGAGCTGATCCACTCGTGCAGGCGGTAGCCGGGATGGCGGTGAGCCAGCTCGCGCAGCTCGCGGGCGAACACGAACTGCTCGGAGGCGCGGGTGCTGTGGACATGGACGACGTCCCCCAGAGCGTTGCGGACCGCGAGCGACCGCAGTATGCTCGCGATCGGCGTGATCCCGCTGCCGGCGCTGACGAACAGCAGTCGCCGGGGCGGAGGGTCGGGGAGCGTGAAGGCGCCTTCGACGCCGCCGAGGCGCACGATCGCGCCCGGGCGCAGCCGCTCGCACAGAAACGGCGAGACGGCGCCGGTGCGGACGAGCTTGGGGGTGATCGAGATGCACCCGTCGGCGCGCCCCGGCTGGGACGTCAGCGAGTAGGCGCGCCAGTGGTGGCGGCCGTCCACCTCGACGCCCAGGCGCAGGTACTGCCCGGGGCGGTGGCCGGGCCACTCCCAGCCGGGCTTGATCGTGACCGTCACCGTATCCGGGGTCTCGCGCTCGATGCGCTGCACGCGCCCGCGCAGCTCGCGCGTGGACCACAGCGGGTTGACCAGCTCCAGGTAGTCGTCGGGCAGCAGCGGCGAGGTGAACGCACGGATCAGCCCGAGCGCCCGGCGACGAACGGCCGGGACCTGCGGGAGCGCTCCCCGTTCAGCCACGGACGCCATCCAACAAGCGGATTTCGTTGAATCGCGGGACGCCGAGCGGGCAAATCTCGCCAGCGTGGAGAGCGCAAAGACTCATGACGCGAGATCATGCTACCTCAAATGAGGGAACATTGATAATGGTACCCTAAAAGTTGCGTATGGCACGTACGAGCTCCGACACGATCGACCGGTCCGCAAAACGGGTCGGCAGGCCCCGCGCAGGCGTCGGGGGCGGCTCAGCGACCGAGGACTCCCGAGACAGCGCGAAGACGGGCTCATCCCAACCTGCGAGCTCTTCCTCCGGATACGACCTCACGGTCGAGCAGCTCGCCGCCGAGGTGGGGATGTCGGTGCGCAACATCCGCAACCACCACACGCGCGGCCTGCTGCCCCCGCCCGAGGTGCGCGCGCGGGTCGGCTACTACAACTCCGAGCACGTGGCGCGGCTGCGCCTGATCCTCGACCTGCAGGCCGACGGCTTCAACCTCGCCGCGATCGAGCGGCTGCTGAGCGGGTCGGACGGCTTGGCCGAGCGGCTGCTCGGCCTGCGCATCGCGGTCACCACGCCGTTCGAGCCCGAGACGCCCGAGATGATCACCGCCGAGGAACTGAACAAGCGGTTCGGCACGGTGGACGCGAAGGACATCGAGCGCGTGCGCAAGCTGGGGCTGCTCGTGCCGCTGGGCGATGGGCGCTTCGAAGTCCCGAGCCCGGCGCTGATGCGCGACGCCGAGGAGGTCGTGGCGCTCGGCATCCCGCTGCACGCCGCGCTCGTGCTCGTCGAGCGCGTCAGCCGCGACTGCGAGTCGATCGCGAAGGCGTTCACCAAGCTGTTCCTCAAAGAGCTGTGGGAGCCGTTCGAGCAGGCCGGCCAGCCGGACGAGCGCTGGGACGAGCTGATCGAGGCCGTCGGCTCGCTGCGGGGGCTCGCCTCCGAGGCGCTGCTCGCGCTGTTCAAGCAGCGCATGACCACGCAGCTCGAGGCCGCCTTCGGCAAGGTGATCGAGCACCAGGCCAAGGGCGCCAAGCGCAAGTGAGCATCGAGGACGGGCTCGGGACCCGGGCTCGAAGCGATCCCGAGGGTCGGAGTGGCGGGCGGGCGAGGAAACGACGATCGAGCTGTAGTCTGGAGGGCCAGCGCAGCCATCCACGCAGCCGACCGAAAGGGATGAACGTCATGGGACAGCCGGTGGTTCACTTCGAGATCATGGGCAAGGACGCGGACAAGCTGAGGGAGTACTACTCCACGCTGTTCGGGTGGGAGTTCAACACCGACAATCCGATGAACTACGGGGTCGTCTCACGCGAGGACAACCTCACGCCCGACGGCGCCGGCATCGGCGGCGGCATCGGCGCGGCGCCGGAGGGCTATGACGGCCACGTGACGTTCTACGTCACCGTCCCCGACGTCGAGGCTGCGCTCGCCCGGGCGGAGAGCCTCGGCGGCTCGCGCATGATGGGCCCCGAAGAAATCATGGGCCGCATGATCCTCGGCATGTTCAAGGACCCCGAGGGCCACACGATCGGTCTCATCAACCCGATGACCTCCTAGGAATCCGTTCGACAGAGCGAGCATCTGAAGACCCCGTAATTCCTCCAACGGGTCGAAGGCGGGTCGGTCACGGCTCGATCCACAGGCGGGGCAAGAGCCTGAGGAGTGGGAGGTTGTTCAGGGCGGCACATGTGCCGCCCTGCGGGACCTTGCATGCAAGGTCCCGTGACACGCCGCATGCGGCGTGTCCACCGGTGGCGCATGCGCCACCGGCGAGGCCGCACATGTGCGGCCTCGAGCAGGGCCGCATGCGGCCCTGCCTCACAAACTGTGCGCACGAGCGCGCGTCAGCAGCTCTGAGTACAGCTGCTCCTGGGCCCCCGCCGGGAACGGGCGCACCGTGCCCGAGCTCGTGAGGGTGACCTGGGAGGGACCGTCGACGAAGCCGAGGATGTCGAAGTAAAAGGAGATGTGGACGCCTCGGACGCCGAGCGTAGCTGTGACACGCCACCCGAAGCCGCCGCTCGTGCCGGGCGCGGGGGGCTTGCCCGCGGCGATCGAGACGCCGAGCACCGTCGCGCCGGGATAGTGCTGAGATTTCAGCAGCGAGGAGAGATAGCGGGAGAAGCAGGCGCGCAGACGCGGGCTGCGAATCGCCGCGAGCGTCGCGTCGGCCTGCGCGGAGGTGTGCGCGACGCTGACTTCGGAGCTCACGGTCAATGCGAGCACGCCGCGATGGAGTTCGAAGTTGGGGGAGCTCGCTTCGGCGAGCGTGCCTCGCGAGCGCCGCAGGGCGCGTGCGCCGGCCGCGCCCTCGCAGCTGCGGAGCTGTCCCTGCAGGCGTCGTTCGGCGGCCGATTCGCTGTTCTGCTTGTGCGAGGGGGTGAAGCCGGGAACGTCCGCGGCGGTTAGGTTGACGATGTGGGCGAACGCCAGCGCCTGGGCGTGGGTGGGAGAGCGGCCAGGGGAGGCGCGGTGGGTCGCGGTGGCGGTGGCGCCGGAGGCGGAGCCACCGGCGCCGGTGTAGGAGCCCTTGCCGCATGCCGAGAGCAGCGCGCAGTATGGGACGAGCGCGAGCAGGATGGCCGTCCGGCGCATGAGAAGCATTGTGTCAGAGGGCGCCGGGGCGCCGAGATCGCTCTCTCGACAGTTCGGTCATGGGAATGTCGAAATCGCGCGTGCTCGTTCGTCGTGTGGGTAGAGCAAGGGTTCAGACTGGGAGATCCGAGCGGACGCCCCGCCGTCTGAATCCACAACAACCACAAAGGGAGAGCCGACGAATGCGTTTCATGATGATCATGCTGCCGAACATCCCGAACATCGACGAGGAGAGCTGGATGCCCGACGCCGAGGCGGTGGCGGCGATGGGCAAGTACAACGAGGAGCTGACCAAAGCCGGCGTGCTGCTGGCGCTCGACGGGCTGCAGCCGCCCGTGAAAGGGGCCCGCGTGTCGTTCTCAGGCGGGAAGGCGAGCGTGACCGACGGTCCGTTCGCCGAGGCCAAGGAGCTGATCGGCGGCTACTGGATGATCGAAGCCAACTCCAAGGAGGAGGCCGTGCAGTGGGCGTCGCGCTGCCCCGGCGCCGACGGCGACACGATCGAGGTGCGCCAGGTGTATGAGATGTCCGACTTCCCGCCCGATGTCCAGGAGGCGGGCAGGCTGTCGCAGGACCCGCCCGCGCAGACGAGCGCAGCTTAGCCGGGTACGTCGCGTGGCGCCCGATCGCGCGGCGGAGGATCGTGAGGCCGTCCGCGAGGCGCAGGATCGCGAGGGAAAGGATCGAACGCCGATGAGCGCAGGCGAGGGTGACGGTCGCGGCGCCGGCCAAGCTCAGAGCGCGCTCGACGCCGAGCGCGCGATCGAGGCGGTGTGGCGGATCGAGGCGGCGCGGCTGATCGGCGGGCTGGCGCGGATGGTGGGCGACGTCGGGCTGGCGGAGGACATGGCGCAGGACGCGCTCGTGCTCGCGCTGGAGCGGTGGCCGGAGTCGGGCGTGCCGGAGAACCCGGGCGCCTGGCTGATGGCCACCGCCAAGAACCGCGCGATCGATGAGCTGCGCCGGCGCCGGCGACTGGAGAACAAGCAGGAGGAGCTCGCGAGGGAGATCGTCGCGAGCGAGACCGAGACCGGCGCTCGCGACGGGACGGCCGGGCTGGAGACCGAGCTCGCGAGCGTGCAGGAGATCGAGGACGACGTGCTGCGGTTGATGTGCGTGACCTGCCATCCGGTGCTCTCGACCGAGGCGCGCGTGGCGCTGACGCTGCGCATGCTCGGAGGGTTGACCACGCGCGAGATCGCCCGCGCGCATCTGGTGCCCGACGCGACGATGTCGCAGCGGATCGTGCGCGCCAAGCGCACGCTCGCCGAGGCGCGCGTGCCGTTCGAGCTGCCGGGCAGAGATGAGCTCGGGGCGCGCATCGAGTCGGTGTGCGAGGTCGTGTACCTGGTGTTCAACGAGGGGTACGCGGCGAGCGGCGGCGAGGAGTGGATACGCCCAGAGCTGTGCCGGGAGGCGCTGCGGCTCGGCCGCATCCTCGCGGCGCTGACGCCGCGCGATCCCGAGGTACACGGTCTGCTCGCGCTGATGGAGCTCCAGATGTCGCGCTTCGGCGCCCGCATCGGCCCCGCAGGTGAGCCGGTGCTGCTGTCCGACCAGAACCGCGCGCGCTGGGATCGGCTGCTGGCGAGTCGCGGTCTGGCGGCGCTGGAGCGCGCGCAAGCGCTGGCGCGGGCTGACGGCGAGGCGATCGGCCGCTACACGCTGCAGGCCGCGATCGCCGCGTGTCACGCGCGTGCGCGCACGGCCGCGGAGACGAACTGGGAGCGTATCGCGGCGCTGTACGACGCGCTGGCCCAGCTGCAGCCCTCGCCGGTGGTGGAGCTCAACCGCGCCGTCGCGGTGGCGATGGCGTTCGGTCCGCAGGCGGGCCTGGAGCTCGTCGACGCGCTCGCCGCGGCGCCGGCGTTGAGGGACTACCGCCTGCTGCCGAGCGTGCGCGGCGACCTGCTCGCCCGGCTGGGGCGCCGCGAGGAGGCGCACGCGGAGTTCGAGCGCGCGGCGGCGCTCACGCACAACGCGCGCGAGCGCCGGCTGCTGCTCGACCGCGCCGCCGCATGCGCCTGGGCGCCCGCGCCGCCCGAGCGCCCGCCGGCGCCGTGAGCGCCGCTACAGGCTCGGCAGGCGGTCGATCTCGGGCGAGCGCAGCGCGACGCCCAGACCGCGCAGCGAGACCTGCAGACAGCAGATCATCACGCCCCTCCCGCCGTCGAGGCCGGCGCGATGCCCAGACCGCGCAGCGGAACCCGCAGCAGCAGATCATCACGCCCCTCCCGCCGTCGAGGCCGGCGCGATGCCCAGACCGCGCAGCGGAACCCGCAGACAGCAGATCATCACGGCCTCCCCCACGTCGGGGGTGGGGAGGGGAGGTCGTCCGGGTGGGGGAGCTCACGCGATGAGGCGCTGCACGCGGTAGCTGCGGACGCCTCGGGGCGTGCGCACGTCGACCGACTCGCCGATGCCGCGACCGAGCAATGCGGTTGCGACCGGCGACTGCGCCGAGAGCTTGCCCTGCGCGAGGTTCGCCTCGGTCGAGCCCACGATCGTCCACGTGTGGACCGTGCCGCTCTCCTCATCCAGCACCTCGGCGGTGCTCCCAAAGCCAAACGTCGCGTCAGCGGTGTGCGTCTCGACGATCAGAGCGTTGGCGCGGCGCCGGCGCAGGCGCTTGATCTTCGTCTCCAGGTGCGCCTGATCCTCCTTGGCGATGTGATAGTCGGCGTTCTCGCTGAGGTCTCCCAGCTCGCGAGCGGCGAGGATACGCGCGGCCATCTCCCGCCGTCCCGTCGTCTCGAGCTCCTCGATCTCGGCCTCGAGCGCCATCAGCCCAGCCGGCGTGATCGGCTCACCCTCCGGGACGGTTGCGTTCATCTCCTCACCGCAGCGCATGCTTGCAGATGACGTCAAACAGCGGGTGGCGGCGTGTGGCAAAGCGCAAACCCAACCGGTCTGACCGGTGCACTGGGCAGCTCGCAGCCCAGATCAAGCGATCGATGTCGCCCTTGCGCCCGGCCGACGAGCCACCCCACCGCACGGCCTCCAGGCGTCGTTGTAGGCGGCGATCGTCTCGTGCGACTGCTCGGTCGCGCTGCTCATGCCCAGTCCATGGGCTCATAGCCACTCGATCGGGGCGCGGAGACGATGAGCACGCGCGCGGGCTCAGCGCCGTCGTTACGGACGGTGCGCGAGTGCACGGGGTCGAGCCGCGCGAACGTCCCAGCGCGCGTCGGATGGTCCTCGCCGTCGATGAGCAGCGTCGGGCTGCCGCTGAGGATGCAGAAGACCTCCTCCTGGTCACGGTCGGCCTCGTCGTGCTCGGGAATCTGCTCGCCCGGAGGAATCTCCACGACGTTGATCCCGAATGCCCGCAGCTCGAGCGTGCGGCGAACGAGCTGCCAGTTGCCGGCCGTCTCGCACTCGTCCCGGTGAGCGAGCTTGAAGCTCATGAACCTCCTCGCGTTCGGTAGGCACAAACATACACCGAAGCACAACGCGCAGGGCGACCTTGGCCATGAGGATGGCCGGTCACGCTGACACTGCTCTGGCCACCGCACCTGTAGAGGATCTGAGCGGCCTACCAGGCGCGGCGCGCGCGGAGCGCCTCGAGCGAGTAGCCGGCGAGCGAGATCGGCGACATTACGAACTGGTAGCAGAAGAAGTAGAACAGCAGCCCGCGACGGTTCTTGCGCACGCGCAGATTCAGAGCCTTGAAGACGCGGCGCTGGTAAGCGAACATGACGCCGCCGAGCACCATGTTGAGCGGCAGCACCAACAGCGTCATCGGCCCGACGATCACGAAGTTGCCGGCCATGGCCAGCAGGAGGCCGGGGATGAACGCGAGCGTGAACATCAGGTCGACGAACGGAAACAGGAAGTTGACGGCCACCGCGTGCGAATAGAATTTGACTTGGCTCAGCATGCCCAGGCCGTGATCGCGCAGACCCTCGATCATCCCGCGCGCCCAGCGCCGGCGCTGGCGGGCGAACGCGCCCCAGTTCGAGGGCACGTCGGTGAACGCGACCGCGGTCGGCTCGAACACGCTGCGTCCGCCCTGCAACAGCATCCGCCAGGTCAGCACGATGTCCTCACCGATCCGGTTCGGCCAGCCACCGACGAGCTCGAGCGCAGTGGTGTCATAGACGCTGAAGGCGCCCTGCGCGACGAGCGTCCCCTGCAGCAGCGCCTGGCCGCGCTTGACGGAGGCGATGCCGAGGAAGTAGTCCCACTCCTGCGCTCTGGTCAGCAGGTTCTCGCGCGAGTTGCGCACG
>DATMPZ010000023.1:0-74749 GCA_035567335.1 Solirubrobacteraceae bacterium | reverse complement strand
ACAGCTACGCCGCTACCTCGCATGGCAACACCCGCACAGTGGGCTTGCCGGAGAGATGCCAGTGACAGAACATATCCTTACGGAGTCGCGGGCCGGCCGTACCGGCCGGCGATAGATGTAAGCGGCGATTTGACGGACCAGCTCCCGTCCCGCGCTCGTGATTACACAGATTACCAAACCAGCCCGCCCAGATACGTGCCTATCAATCGCCGCTTACATGTATAGCCCGTCGCAGACCGGCAAACCACTCATTAAAGATCAATTCCCACACTGGCACCTATCCGGCAAAAGCCCACAAACAGCGTATTCCCGCCCGAGGTAGCGGCGTAGCTCTAATAACACTACGCCGAGGAGCCCACAAGCTGAGCTCTAGACGGTCGCCGGAGCCGCGGCTGACTTCGCCGGACTGCTGACCCCCACCAACTGCCCGCCCGCGCATTCGGACGCATGCACATCCACTTGGGGATTGCGAATCCCCGCGACCCCGATCACGCCGCCGAGCGCCACCAGCGCCGCGGCGACCGCCATGCCGAGATGAAAGCTGTGCAACGAGGCCGCTTCGGCGGCGGCGCTCACCGCGTGGGCCTGTGACGAGGGCATACCGTGGACGTTGGGCAATCCGAGCGGCAGGCGCTTGGCTTCGCGCACCGCCGCGCGGGCGGCGCTCCCGAGCACGGTGTCGTGCAGGTGGCCGTTCATCGAGGCCGCGAACGCGGAAGCGATCACCGCGCCCACCGAAGCCGTCCCCAGCAGTCCCGCGACGCGCGCGATCGCGTTGTTGACGCCCGAGGCGATGCCCGCCTGATGCTCGGAGCCGGCCAGCACCGCGGCCGTCAACGGCGCGACGGTCATCGACAGGCCGAGCGAGAACACGAGCAGCGGCGGCAGCACTTCGGAGAGGTAGTCGGCGCGCACGCCCACGCGCTGGAACAGCAACAGCCCGGCCGCCGCGAGCAGCGGGCCGGCGCCCATGAACAGACGCGGGCCGTAGCGGTCGGCGAGCGCACCGAACCGACGTGACAGGACGAACATGACGACTGTCACCGGCAGCGTCGCCAGACCGCTCTTCAGCGGGGTGTACCCGCCCACCTGCTGCAGGAACAGCACGAGGAAGAAGAACAGGATCGCCAGCCCCGCATACATCGCGAACGTCTCCACGTTGCCCGCCGAGAAGTTGCGCCGTGCAAAGAGGCTCAGCGGCAGCATCGGCTCGCGGGCGCGCGCCTCGTACGCGACGAACACGACCAGCAGCGCTACGCCCGCGATCAGCGGCACGGTCACCGCGGGGCTCCCCCACCCGAGCCGCGGCTGCTCGATCAGCGCGAACACCGGCCCGCCCAGCCCGAGCGCGCACAGCGCGGCGCCGGCGTAGTCCACGTGCCGGGCCCCCCGCTCGCGCGGCGCGCTCGCGGGGATGACGAGCAGGATCAGCGCCACGCACACGGCCACCGCCGGCACGTTGATCAGGAAGATCCACCGCCACGAGCCGATCGCCAGCAGCTCGCCCCCCGCGAGCGGGCCGAGCACGCCCGCGATGGCGCCCCACGCCGTCCAGCTGCCGATCGCCGCGCCGCGCTCGGACTCGGGGAACGTATTGACGATCACCGCCAGCGAGCTCGGCACGAGCAGCGCGCCGGCGACCCCCTGCAGCGCCCGCGCGGCCACGAGCACGCCGATCGACGGCGCGGCCGCGCACAGCAGCGAGAACACCCCGAACCCCGACACGCCCACGGCGAACACGCGCCGCTCGCCATACAGGTCGCCGAGCGATCCACCGATCAGAATCAGCGAGCCGAGCGTCAGCAGGTAGCCGTTGATCACCCACTGCTGCGCCGCCAGCCCGCCCCCCAAGGCGCGCTGGATGCTCGGCAGCGCCACGTTGACAACGGTTCCGTCGAGCAGCACGATCCCCGAGCCGAGGATGCATGCCACGAGCGTCCAGCGCTTGCGGGCGGCGTTGGTTTGGACGGAGAGCATCGCTCGGTGCACGGTAGCTCGTGTGGCGGCTCCCATCGGATAGCGTGCCCCGTCGATGACCATTGCGGCGGGCACTGAACCCCGGGAGCGCTGGACTGCCGTCGACCACTACATCACCGACCACCTCGTGCCCGCCGATCCCGCGCTCGAGGCGGCGCTCCAGGACAGCGACGCCGCGGGGCTGCCGCCGATCGCGGTCACGCCCAACCAGGGCAAGCTACTGGAGCTGCTCGCGCGAGTGCAGGGCGCGCGCACGATCCTGGAGCTGGGCACACTCGGCGGCTACAGCACGATCTGGCTGGCGCGGGCGCTGCCGCCGGGCGGGCGGCTGATCACGCTGGAGGCAGAGCCGCAATTCGCAGAGGTCGCGCGCGCCAACATCGCGCGTGCGGGATTTCAGGAGGTCGTAGAGCTGCGCGTGGGCCCGGCCCTTCAGATCCTGCCCCAGCTCACCGCCGAGGGGGCCGGCCCGTTCGATTTGATCTTCATCGACGCCGACAAGCAGAACTACCCCGGCTACTTCGAGTGGTCGCTGAAGCTGTCAAGGCCCGGCACGCTGATCGTCGGCGACAACGTCGTGCGCGACGGCGCGATCCTCGACCCCGAAGCATATGACCCGGCGCACGGCGACGAGATCATCAGGGGCGTCAGGCGCTTCTATGAGATGGTGGCGACCGAGCCGCGCGTGGACGCCACCGCGATCCAGACGGTCGGCGCCAAGGGCCATGACGGGTTCGCGCTGGCGCTCGTCACCGGCTGAGGACCGTCTCGTCAAGCCGGCGGCGTGGCGTCCTCGGCGACCCTGCCGGCGCCATGGCCGAGCCAGTCGCGCAGGAACGGTTCGCAGGCGTCGACGTCGAGCGGATGGGCGAACAGGAAGCCCTGCCCGCTGTCACAGCTCTCCTCGCGCAGCAGCGACAGCTCGGATGACTGTTCGATGCCCTCGGCGAGCGTCTCGATCGCCAGCGACTTGCCGAGCTGCACGAGCGTGCGGATCAGCGTTTCCCCTTCGGGGTCCTGATCCATGCGCGAGATGAACGAGCGGTCGATCTTCAACGCGTCCACGGGGAAGCGCTGCAGGTAGGCCAGCGAAGAGTAGCCCGTGCCGAAGTCGTCGATCGCGATGCGCACGCCCAGCTCCTTGGCCTGGACGAGGCGCGCGGCTGTCTCCTCGGCATTGCTCATCAGCGTCGTCTCGGTGATCTCGAGCGTCAGCGCGCCCGGGTCCAGGCCGCTTTGGGACAGCGCGTTGCGCACGGCCGGCACGAACTCGTCGGTGTCGAGCTGGCGCGTGGAGACGTTCACGGCGACGCCGATCGGATACCCCGACTGCTGCCACTCGGCGCCCTGCCGGCAGGCTTGTTCGAGCACCCACTCCCCCACCTGCACGATCAGCCCGGTCTCTTCGAGCAGCGGGATGAAGTCGTCGGGCTGCACGGTCCCACGCGTGGGACTGGACCAGCGAATCAGCGCCTCCATCCCCGTTGGGCTCATGCGCCGCAGATCGAACGTCGGCTGGTAGACGAGGAAGAACTCGTCGCGCTCGAACGCCATGCGCAGATCCATCTCCATTTCCATACGCGACTGGATCGCGTCCTGCATCCCCGTCTCGAACACGACGTACCGATTCTTGCCCGACCACTTCGCGCGATACATCGCGATGTCCGCGTCGCGCAACAGCTCTTCCGCCGAGCCCCGATCGCCCGTGGCGATGCCGACGCTCGCGGTGACCGTCAGGCGGTTCTCCGCGCCCCTGAGCTCGAACGGCTGCTTGAGCGCTTCCAGCAGGCGCTCGGCGATCAGTTCGGGGCCGGCATCCAGCGACATGCCTTCGGCGACGATCACGAACTCGTCTCCGCCCAGACGCCCCAGCGCGTCGATGTCACGCACCACGACCTGCAAGCGGTCGCACACCGCGCGCAGCAGTTCGTCTCCCGCGCCATGACCGAGCGTGTCGTTGATCGACTTGAAGTTGTCCAGGTCGATGAACAGCGCCGCCACCGGCGCCTGGCTGCGACGCGAACGCACCAGCATCTGCTCCGCCCTGTCCAGGATCAGCGTGCGGTTGGGCAACCCCGTCAACGGGTCGTGCGTCGCCAGGAACGCCAACTCCTCCTGGCGGCGCGTCAGCTCCTCGTGCGCACGCTTGCGCTCGTCCTCGAAGGACTGGCACATCCGCACGAGCGTCACGTCCAGGCTGCGCTGCAACATGCTCAGCGCCCTCGCGAGCACATCCGGCGCGAGCGCCAGCTGCTCGCCGGTCTCGCGCATCACGTCTTCGGCGGCGTCGCGCCAGCGCAGGCAGCGCTTGGTGACCTCGTTCAACGGCGCCGCGCGCTGCGCCGCCAACTGACCGAAGATGCTCCACGACTCCTGACCGACCTCCCGCGCCGCCCCGGCGCCCTCGCCCGCCATCCAGCGCGCCACCGCGATCGTCGAGACCTGGCCGACCCGCGCGAAGCTCTCTTCGACGACGTCATCCAGGACCACGCCCGAACGCTGTGAACGGCCGAGCATCCCCGCGACGACATCCTCGGTGCGAGCATGCAGCGCCTGGCCCAGGCGCAACAGATCCCGCTCGTGCCCGTAATCGCCGCCGGCGAGCCCCGGTCTCCCGCATTGACTCCGCATGGTCAGACGGATCGGTTGAGCTACGGGAGTTCTTTAGCCTTGCAAGAGACACATAGACGCACTGTCTCGCTCGGGACGTGGCGATGCGAGCTCACCCAGCGCCCCCGATCCGGGAGAGGAACGCGGTGAGGCGTCGTTCATACAGCGCAGGATCGACGTTCCAGGCCTCGACGTGCGCGGCCCTGGGCACGCGATAGTAGGTGACCCAGCCGGGCAGCTCCCTGGCGAACGCGTCGCTGGTCGCGATCGGCACGAGCTTGTCTGCGGTTCCGTGAAAGAGCAGGATCGGCAGATGAAAGTCGCCGGGATGGCGCAGAGCATCGAGGCTGCTCCAGTCGGCGTCGATCCGCACCCCGATCATCCACTCGACCGGGTCGGCGGCGAACGACGGCAGTCCCATCTCGCCGGCGTTGAACGACAGGATCGCCCGCCAGTCGAGCGCCGGCGCGTCCAGGACGAGACCGGCGACGTGCACCGCGAGCGGCGAGCGCTCCATGAACTGCGTCACGATCGCTCCCCCATCGAGGAGCCGACCAGGACGATACGCCGCGCTCCGTGGGAAAGCGCATAGCGAGCTGCAGCAGCGAGATCGCGCCACTCGGTCAGGCCCATGTGGTGCAGCCCGTCGGGGCTTTTCGGAGCGCCGAGATCCTCGCGGTATGTGATCAGCAGCGACGGCAGCCCATCCCGATGCAAGGCGGGCGCGACGCGCAGGCCGTCCTCGGGGCTGGCGTTGATCCCGTGCACGACGATCGCCCACGTGTGCGAGCGCCCGGATATGAACCAGGCCGGCATCGAGCCGAGTTCGCCGGGGATATTCACGCTCGAATACGTCAGCCCCAGCGACTGTCGCGGGTCGCCCGCATAGACCGCGGAGTCCAGGGCAACCCTCATCCCCGCCACGAGGTAGCCGTTCTCGGCGTTCAACCGACGCGTCACCGTGACGGCGTCGCCGCTCAGCACTTCTCCGACGATCGCATGCCCGCCCTGCCAGTTCAGGCCGTATACACCCGGACGCTGCGTGCTTACAGAGCGCGACAGCGCGATCCGGCCTGGCGAGAGACCCTTCACGGTGACGTTCTCAGCCCAGTCCGAGTGCTCGGGCACGAGCACCGCCGAGGAGAAGTGCCAGCTCACCGCCGCGCTTGCCACGGCGGTGATGGCGACGAGCGCGACAGCCGCGAGGATCATTCCCCGCCGGCGCCGGCGCGGCCACGAAGGAGTCTTCCCGGTCTCGACCATCACAGGCACGGCAGCCTAGCGGTGCGGATGGCGAGAACCACCGCTGTCCCCGAGCGCGCCTAGGGTGAGCGAGGGGACTCGAACCCCCGACCGCCTGGACCACAACCAGGAGCTCTACCAGCTGAGCTACGCCCACCACGTGAGACCATCGGAGTCTAGCGTGGGGCGGCCGGTGCGACGGGTGTCTCAGGACGGGGACGAGTCGAGCGCGCTGAGCGTCGATTCGGCCAGCGCCAGGGACTCGCTCGGCGAGAGCTCGGGACGACACTTGGCGGCCAGTCGCCATGCCTGCAGCAGAGACGTCGGATCGGGGCCGAGGAGGGAGCTCAGTTCGGCGTCGGACAAGGCGGGCGCGGCGATCGCCACATCGCTCGTGGGCGCCGCGGGCAAGGGCGCTGCGGGCGCAGAGGCGCGCGCCCGGGCGATCACACGCTCGGTGACGTCCTGGGACCGGTGCTGGGCGTTGCGCCAGCCGCGGCCCATCGCCAGTTCCTGCACCGCCAGGTGCGGACCCTCGAGCACGGTCAGGCGGGCCTGGTGGGGACTCCACTTGCGTTCGCCCACCTCAATCCACTGCTCGCGCGCCCACGGCTCGACGATCTGAGACAGCTCGGCCTCGCCCAGGTTAAAGGCACAGGCGCTGTGTGGGAACTGGCGTAGCTCCAGATGAAACACGCCCCCAGGCTCGCACATCCTCGCCATCTACGCCTGCGAACAATCGCCGCTTACATCCGTAGCCGGTCGCAGACCGGCGACAGACAACTTAAAGATCAATTCATCACTGACTCATCTCCGGCAAGCCCACGAGCAGCGTGTCGCCACCCGAGACAGCGGCGTAGCCCAAATCAAAGCAAGCCCTATAAACCAGCCCACATCAGCAGCGTCGCAACATCAACTCACCACCAACTCATCTCCGGCAAGCCCACGAGCAGCGTGTCGCCACCCGAGACAGCGGCGTAGCTCAAATCAAAGCAAGCCCTACCAAAGCAAGCTCTGCCAAGCAAGCCCTACGAGAACAAGCTCGCACGTCGGCGCGCGGCGCGTGGTCACAGTCAGCGGGCCTGCGCAGCAGCGGAGTTCGACTCGGCCTGCCCGACGCCGGCGTCAAGACGCGCGCGCATGATCCGCACCGCCTCGGGGTTGGAGTCGATCAACACGTAGCGGCGGCCCAGCGCCGCGGCGGCCGCGCCGAGCGTGCCCGAGCCGGCGAAGAAGTCCAGGCACCACTCGCCCGGACGAGTGGAGGCCTGGACCATGCGCCGCACGATGCCCTCGGGCTTCTGCGTCGGATAGCCCGTCTTCTCGCGTCCGCGCGTGGGCACGATCGTGTGCCACCAGACGTCCGTGGGCAGCTTGCCGCGCGCGGCCTTCTCGGCCGTCACCAGCCCTGGCGCCATGTATGGCTCGCGGTCGACTGCGGCCGCGTCGAAGTGGTAGGCCGCTGGATCTGCGACGTATACGAGGATCGTGTCGTGCTTGGGCGGCCAGCGTCGGCGCGTGCGTGCGCCGTAGTCGTAGGCCCAGACGATCTCATTGAGAAAGCGCTCGCGGCCGAAGATCTCATCGAGCAGCAGCCGGCAGTAGTGGGACTCGCGGTAGTCGATGTGGAAGTACAGCGTCCCCTCGCGCGCGAGCAGCCGGCGGGCATGCAGCAGGCGCGGGTGCAGGAAGGCGAGATAGTCCTCGAAGGAGTCGCGATAGGAGGACTCGGCGAGCAGCCGCGTGGCGTAGCGGCGGCCCTGAAAGCCGGTGCGATCGCCGTCGGGGTCGGGGATCGTGCTCAGCGTGCGGCGCGCCTGCGCGCGCCCGGTGTTGAACGGCGGGTCGATGTAGATCAGCTGAAACGAGCCGTCGGCGAAGCGCGGGAGCAGCTCGAGGTTCTCGCCGAGCAGGATCTCATCGATCTCGAGGAGACGGGCGGTGGCATCCACGAACGGCAAGGCTAGTCGGCGTGGCGGCAGTTCGATCGCAGAGGCAGGCGCCCGAATCCGGCGGAGGCCGATGAGCGATCCGCCCCAGCAGCGCAGGCCGTTGGGACCGCGCGCGCGATCAGGGCCGGAGCGCGCGCTCGATAAAGGGGCCGAGCAGCTCCGCGATCGAGGCGGCCGTCATCCCAGCCGGGCCGACGGGCAGAGCGACGTAGCTG
This sequence comes from Solirubrobacteraceae bacterium, assembly GCA_035567335.1. Taxonomy (GTDB): domain Bacteria; phylum Actinomycetota; class Thermoleophilia; order Solirubrobacterales; family Solirubrobacteraceae; genus Palsa-744. The sequence goes on along the minus strand of DATMPZ010000023.1, from coordinate 66,753 downwards.
ATCGCAAGGCGCACGAGACACTCGGCCAGCAGCGCCGCGTCATGCGGCGCGGCCTGCGGCCAGCGCGCGAGGATCGCCGCGCACAAGCGCTCGGCTGCGCCCTGCACCAGCGGCTGGCCCTGGGTGGTGAGCAACGGCAGCATCTCCCCCGATCCGGCGATCGCCGCGCGGATCAGCGGGTCCTCGGCGGCCGCTGAGAGGAACAGCCCGAACGCCGCCGTCAGCGCCGCGTTCGGATCGTCGAGGTGGGCGTCCAGCGACGTCTCGATCGCGGCGATGAAGCGCTCGGCCTCGCGCAGGACGAACGCCTGCGCGAACTCCTCGCGCGAGCCGAACTCCTTGTACAGTGTCTGGCGGCTGACGCCCGCGGCGAGCGCGACATCGGCCATCGTGACTTCGCTCCACGCGCGCTGCTCGAGCTCGCGGCGGGCCGCGTCGAGCAGCGTGTCGCGCAGCAGCGCGCGGGCCGCGACCGCGTAGGGGGTTGGCATACGCGTGGCGGTCGGAGTCGGAGACAAGGACAAGGGCGAGGACAAGGACAAGGACAAGGGCGAGGGGGGAGTCGTCGCGACGCTCACGGCAGGCGTTCGAAGTCGATCTTGTCTCGCACCCCGCAGTCCGGACAGGGCCACTCGTCGGGCACCTCGCTCCAGGGGGTGCCCGCAGGGAAGCCCTCGTGGGGATGGCCGAGCCCCTCGTCGTAGACGTACCCGCAGGCCGGGCAGCGGTAGCGGCTCACTGCGTGCTCCCCGCGAGAGGATCGCCACCCGTGCCCGGCGCTGCGGCCGTGCCGGGGCCACCGTAGCGCGCGAGCACGCGCGCCCGCGCGCGCGGGCTGATGTTGGCGCGGGTGAGATCGCCGGCGTAGTGCTCAACCACGCGATGGTCCATCACGCGCTGCCATACCGGCGGCAGGATCGCGGCGAGGATCATGCCCGCGTAGCCAGTGGGCAGCTGCGGGGCCTCGTCGAAGTGGCGCAGCGCCTGGTAGCGTCGCAGCGGGTTGGCGTGATGATCGGAGTGGCGCTGCAGGTGATACAGCAGCACGTTGGAGGCCACGTTGTTGGAGTTCCAGCTGTGCTCGGGCGCCGTGCGCTCGTAGCGACCGTCCTCGCGGCGGGAGCGCCGCAGGCCGTAGTGCTCGAGGTAGTTGACGACCTCCAGCAGCGAGAACCCGACGACGGCCTGGATCAGCAGGTAGGGCAGCACGACCGGCCCGAAGATGAGCGCGAGCGCGGCGAACAGCGCGACGGTCATCGCCCACGCGCTCAGCGCGTCGTTGCGGATCGTCCACACGCCGCGGCTCATGCGCTGCAGGCGAACGCGCTCAAGCTCCCACGCCGAGCGCAGGCTGCCGGAGACGGTGCGCGGCCAGAACGCGTAGAAGGACTCCCCCAAGCGCGCGCTGGCGGGGTCCTCGGGCGTGGCCACGCGCACGTGGTGACCGCGGTTGTGCTCGATGAAGAAGTGGCCATACCCGGTCTGCGCCAGCGCGACGCGGCTGAGCCAGCGCTCGGATGACGCGCGCTTGTGGCCGAGCTCGTGCGCGGTGTTGATCGCCACGCCCGCCACCATCGCCACCGTCAGCGCCAACCCGATCGATTCGAGCACCGACAGGCTACCGTGCGACCACATCCAGCAGGCGAACACCAGGCCGGCGTACTGCAGCGGCAGGAACAGGTAGGTGCACCAGCGGTAGTAGCGGTCCTGCTCGAGCCACTTGATGACGCTGTCCGGGGGGTTTGAGGCGTCCAGCCCGACGAGCACGTCGAGCAGCGGGAACACGCCGAAGATGAGCACCGGGCCGTAGAGCCAGAATAGGCCCAGTCCCGTCAGCTCCACAAGCCCCCAGGAGATGAACGGCAGCAGCGGCACGATCAGGCCGAGCAGCCAGGCGTAGCGCTTGCGATCGCGCCAGCGGGCCGGCTGGAGCGTCTCGCCGGGGTGTCCGGAGGCGAGGTCGTCGTCGGACGGACTTGTTACAGCTGACATGTCGTCTGTATCCTCCGCTGTCGCTCGGGCAATAATTGTCAGCGTAGTTTACACAACTACGCCAGTCTGTCAACCGCCCGAGTGGTGGAGGGCGGAGCCGGTGGTGGTGGTGGTGGAGGAGGAGGAGGAGGAGGAGGAGGCAGGCGGCCCGGCGTCTGCCATCGCCAGCAGCCCGCGCAGGAACACCTCGAACATCGTCGCGTACAGGCCGGGGTCGAGCTCGGGGTCGATCATCCGGTCGAGCAAAAAGCCGTCGGCCATGAAGAACGTCATCGCCGCGACGTCGGCGGCGGGGATCGAGGGGGCGGCGCCGAACGCCGCGGCCCAGCGCTCGAAGATGGCGGCCATGCGAGCGCGCAGCAGGCGCTGGCGGGCGGCGAACTCGACGCGGAACGCGTCGTTGCGGCCGGCGTGCGTGGCGAACTCTTGATAGAGCCGGCGCCACACAGGGTCGTCGGTGTTGGCGAGAAATCCCTCGGCCGCCCGGCGAGCCTCCTCGACGGGCTCGCCGGCGCCGACCAGCATGGCGTCCAGGCGAGCGCCCTCCGCGGCGAAGTGCTCGTCGAGCATCACCAGGAACAGCTCCTCCTTAGAGGCGAAGTGAGCGTAGAACGCGCCCTTGGTGTAGCCGGCGCGGGCGGCGATGAGGTCAATCGAGGCGCCGTGCATGCCGAGCTCGCAGATCGCCTGCGCAGCCGAGCGCAACAGCGCGGCGCGCGTCGCTTCACTGCGCTGCAGCCGCGTCGGCGCAGCGGCGCGGCGGGCGGGCACGCGACGTGCGGTGGCGTTGTCGCTCAAGCGTGGGTCGCCTCGGGCTCGACCGTGGCGTGCGCCGCGATCTCGGACCCCTCCCCACGTCCGGCCGCAACATCGGCGTCCGTGGGTGCGGCCGGCTCGGCGGCCACGGCGGCGACCGCGGTTGCGAGCGGGGCCACGGGCGCCGGGGAACGGCGCCCGACGATCGCCTCGGCGTCGTGGCGCGGCGTCTCGGTGATCGCGCGGCGATAGACGCGCTCGGACGCCGGACGCGATGGCGTGAGCGTGCGACGCAGGACGAGCTCGCGCAGCACGACCTCCATCTCGAACTGCGCGAACGCAGCGCCCAGACAGCGGCGGATGCCGCCGCCGAACGGGATCCAGGTGTAGGTGCCGGGCGCCCGCCCACCCTCGGCCTCCAGGAACCGCTCGGGTCGGAACGCGTGCGGTTCGGGATAGACGTCGGCGCGGCGATGCACGAGGTGGATCGAGGGCACGATCGAGCAGCCGGCGGGCAACATGCGCCCGCCCAGCTCCATCGGCTCCTGCAGGCGGCGCAATACGATCGAGATCACCGGGCGCAGGCGCAGCGTCTCCTGGATCGTGGCCTGCAGATAGGCGTCCTCGCCCGCGCGCAGCTCCTCGCTCAGACGCTGCATCCGCGCGGGATGACGGCACAGCCGCTCGACCGCCCAGGAGAGCGCGTTGGCGGTCGTCTCGTGCCCGGCGACGAGCAGCGTGACGAGCTCGTCGCGCAGCTCGGAGTCGCTCATCGGGCTGCCGTCCTCGTGGGTGGCCAGCAGCAGCAGCGACATGATGTCGTCGCGCTCGGCCAGGTCTGAGGCGCTGCGGCGCTCGGCGATCTCATCGAAGATCGGGCGGTTCACGCGCTCCAGATCGCGACGGAAGGAGGCCAGGCGCCCGATGCGTTCGGGCCCGAGCGCCAGCAGCGCGATGCCGCCGAGCGGGTTGGTGACGATGTCGAGCAGGCGACGCAGCTCGCTGCGCAGCTCCTCCATGCGCGCGCCCGTGGACACACCGAAGACCGCGCGCAGGACGATCTCCAGCGTCAGCGCCTGCATGCGCGGGCGCAGCGGATAGGGCTCGCCCAGCGGCCAGCGCTCGATCTCGCTCGCGGCGACGTCGGCCATCAGCGCGCCGTAGCGCTGCATGCGCTCGCCGTGGAACGCGGGCAGCATCAGCTTACGCTGGCGCAGGTGCGGAGCGTCGTCGAGCAGCAGCACCGAGTCGGGCCCGAGCACGGGCAGCAGAATGCGGTTCGCCTCCCCTGCGTGCAGCAGGCGCGGGTCGCCCGTGAACACCTGCTTGATCGTCTCGGGATCGGACGTCAGCACCCAGTCGCCTTCGTTGGCGATGCGCAGCGTGAACATGTCTCCGAACCGCGCCTGGCACTGGTCCAGCAGCCACTGCGCGCGGCGATACCAGATCACCGACTGCACGGCGCGCGGGAGGCGAGGTCCTGGAGGCAGGGCGGGCGTGGAGGACGATGCGTCTCGCATACCGACCGGTATCTAATCACATACCGGGTGGGATGTCAAGGAGCCATGTCGATGTCCGCGTACGACAGGTTTGGTGGGCTGCGCATGCTTGGGGGTCAAAGCTGATGGTGTGCCCGGCGGCGCAAGCTGGCCGATCTCCGATCGGTCGGGCGTGGTCGCGCATGCGCGACCACGTTGACCGGCCGCATGCGGCCGGTCACGAACGGCGCATGCGCCGTTCGACGAGGCCGCACATGTGCGGCCTCGGGCAGGGCCGCATGCGGCCCTGCCACCCTCCCACGCCCATGCAGAGCAACCGCTTTGCGGCGCATCAGTCAAAAACAAGCGCTCCCGGCTGGACTCGAACCAGCGACCGTGCGAACAGCATGGGGGGAACCGGCTCCCCCATGAGCCCCCCACCACCACCCACACTGGCTATGCCCCCGGCTGGATTCGAACCAGCGACCTGCGGATTAGAAGTCCGCCGCTCTATCCAGCTGAGCTACAGGGGCGAGCGTCGCAACCACTGAATCGTCGCACGGACGCCGGCCCGGACGTGCTTAGACAAGATTGAGCAAAACCGTGTAGAAAGTGAGCATGAGCCAGAGACCGGGAGTGGACTTGGATGACGAGGCGGATCTGACGCGCAAGCAGCGCCGGGAACAGGCGCGCGAGCAGCGCAAGGCGCTCGAGGAGGAGGCGGCGTCGAGCGCTAAACGCAAAGCGCGGCTGGCGCAGCTCGGCATCGTCGTGGCGGCAGTCGTGGCGGCGATCGTGGTGATCCTGATCGCGACCGGCGGAGGCGGCACGAAGAAAGTCGCTCCGCACAGCGCCGAAGCCAACCAGACGGTCGCGGCGGTGAACACGCTGATCGGTGGCATTCCCCAGAGCGGCAATACGCTGGGCAACCCGAACGCACCCGTGACGATGCAGTACTTCGGCGACCTGGAGTGCCCGATCTGCAAGGAGTTCACGCTCGGTGCGCTGCCCGCGATCATCCAGAAGTGGGTGCGCACGGGCAAGGTCAAGATCGAATACCGCTCGATGGAGACCGCGACGCGCGAACAGGAAGTGTTCAAGACGCAGCAGATCGCGGCGCTGGCGGCAGGCAAGCAGCAGAAGATGTGGAACTTCATCGAGACCTTCTACCACGAGCAGGGCGAAGAGGGCAGCGGCTATGTCACCGAAAGCTACCTCCGGGGCCTGGCCCAGCAGGTGCCGGGGCTGGACCTGACGACGTGGACGAGCGCCCGCGAAGAACCGGCGCTGGCCAACCAGATCGCCGCCGACGCGCAGGCCGCGAACAACGTCGGGTTCACCGGCACGCCCTCGTTCCTGTTCGGCAAGAGCGGCGAAGCGGGCAAGAAGTTCGAATACAGCTCGCTGACCGATCCATCCTCGTTCAACGAAGCGATCGCAAAGCTGCTGAAGGGATAGGACGCGATCGTGAGCGCACGCGCCCTCCGAGTCACGCTGATCGTGCTCGCGGCCGTGGGCATAGCCCTGGCGGGATATCTGACATACGTGCACTACTCCGGCACCACGCCCCCCTGCTCGATCAAGGGCAACCCGTGCAGCCAGGTGCAGAAATCTCGCTACTCCGAGCTCGCCGGCGTCCCGGTCGCGCTGATCGGCCTGCTCGGCTACATCGTCATCCTCGGCTCGCTGCTGGCCTCAGAAGGCGAGCGGGCGAGGTTTGCGACGATGGCGCTGACGCTCGGCGGACTCGGGTTCAGCGCCTACCTGACCTACCGCGAGGTGTTCACGCTGCACAAAATCTGCGAGTGGTGCGTCGGCAGCGCCGTGCTGATGACGATCATGATGTGCCTGTCGGTGTGGCGCTTTTTGCGCGGCGACGTCGACGCGCAGGCACGGGCGGCACAAGCGCTCGCCGAGCTGGACGGACCCCAGCCGGACACGCCGGCTGCGGCGCTGCCCGGCTGATGTCCCGAGGACCACTAGATCATTCGTCCAGCGCGGGAATCCAAGACCCCTAAACGGGGTACGCGCGCCGACTTGGTGGGTGATGCGCGCGCACCCGCCTGTCACCGACCCATCGCAAATCTCCGAGCAGACCGGTGCCACGGACGCGACTCAGTCTGACCCCGACGCGAGCGTGGCGAGGGGAGCGAACGCGGGCGCGAGCGGGATCGAACGACTGTTCGAGATGACCAGCGACCTGCTGGCCGCGATCTCGCTCGACGGCCGCTTCACTCTGCTCAATCCAGCGTGGGAGGACGAGCTGGGCTGGAGCATCGAGGAGCTGACGGCCCAGCCGATGCAGGCGCGGGTGCACCCGGACGATCTCGAGCAGACGCTCGCGCTGACGCTGGCGGGGCGTAACCGCAGCGCGCAGCTGGTGAACTTCACCAACCGCTATCGCCACAAGGACGGCTCGTGGCGGTGGCTGCTGTGGAGCGCACGCTGCGACGGCGAGGTGTGGTACGCGGCGGCGCGCGACGTGACCGACCGGATGTGGCTGGAGCGCCAGGCGTTGCACGACCCGCTGACGAAGCTGCCAAACCGGCTGCTGTTGATGGACCGCGCGCACCAGGCGCTCGCCCGGCTGCACCGCAGCAACGGGCCGATCGCGCTGCTGTTCATCGATCTCGACGGGCTCAAGACGATCAACGACAGCCTCGGGCACGCGGTCGGCGACCTGCTGCTGGTGTCGGTCGCCGAGCGGCTCGCGCAGACGCTGCGCGACAGCGACACGGTCGCGCGGCTGGGCGGGGACGAGTTCGTGATCCTGGCCGAGGACCTCGACAGCGAGGAGGAAGCGCTCGCCGTCGCCGAACGGGTAGTGCAGGGGTTGGAGGAGCCGTTCGAGATCGGGTCGATCGAGGTGGGCATGTTCGCGAGCGTCGGCGTGTCGATCTCGCGCGACGCCGGCGCCGACCCGGAGGACCTGCTGCGGGAGGCGGACGTGGCGATGTATCGGGCCAAGCGCGCCGGCGGGCGCCGGCTGGAACTGTTCGACGAGGCGCCGCACCGCCGGCCGATCGGAGACTCCGAATCGGTCTCCGATCGGTCGACAGCGAGCGACGGACAGGCGTCGCCGTCAGGGTCGATACGCTCGCACGCGCCATGGCATCCGATCGCGCGCCTGAAGCACCATCGCCGCTGAGCGACGAGGACCTCGACCCCATCGAGATCGGCCGGCGCAAGCTCGCGGCGGCGCGGGCGGCGGCCGAGCTGGTGCAGGACGGGATGGCGGTCGGGCTGGGCACGGGCTCGACGGTCGCCTACCTGCTGGCGGCGCTGGGAGAGCGCGCAGGCGAGCTGAAGCGGGCGCGATGCGTGGCGACTTCGCCGGCGACGGCGCACATAGCGCGGGACCTGGGGTTGAAGGTGCATGGATTGGACGACGTGCGCGAGCTCGACATCGCGATCGACGGGGCCGATCAGGTCGATCCGCAGGGCTGGCTGGTGAAGGGCGGCGGCGGAGCGCACACGCGCGAGAAGATCGTGGCGTCCTGCGCACGGCGATTCGTCGTGATCGTCTCCGCCGAGAAGGTGCTCGCGCGCCTGCGCGCGCCGGTGCCCGTGGAGGTGTTGCGATTCGGCGTGCAATGCACGCTGGCCGCGATCGGAGACACGCGGCTGCGCGACGTGCGGGCGAGCCCCGACCACAACCTGATCGCCGACTACCTCGGACCGTTCGAGGACCCCCGCGCGCTGGCGGCGCGTCTGAGCGGGACGCCGGGCGTGGTCGAGCACGGGCTGTTCGCGCCGGAGATGGTCAGCGAGATCGTCGTCGCCGGCGCCGATGGAGTGCGGCGCCGCGTGGGCGGCAAGTCAGCTGTGTGAGATCCAGGGCGGGGAGGGGCAGGCAGATCAAGGACGCAGGGAGCGTGGCGTACTCGGTACGCGTGCTTACCGGTCGGAGATCCCGTCGATCTCCGACCGGTAAGGACACAGAGATGCGCAGCCCATCGTCGTCCTGGATTACGGCCAGTCGATCTGCTCGGCGAGCTCCGCCGAGCCGAGGTCGATCACGCCGCTGCGCTCGACGGGTTGATACTCGCCATCGGCGAGCCCCAGCCAGTGGATGGCGCGCTCCTCGGGATCGAGGATCAACACCTCGTCGACCTCATGCGCGGCGTAGAACGGGAGCTTCCGCCAAGTCTCATCGCCTGGGGAGACGATCTCCACGACGAGCGCGGCGGTGTGCAGCCAGACACCGCCGGCGCCTGGTCGATGCAGGCCGCCGTCAGGGACGCGAAAGTCGTGGTCGGAGTCGCCAAGGTTGAACTCACCCATGGCCGCGATCAGGCCGGCCGCGCGCGCGAGCGGACCAAGAATCTCCGCCAACTGCTGGGTGATTCGTGCGTGCTCGTAGCTCGGGGCAGGGACCATATGCAGCACACCCTCCCACACCTCGTCCAGGCGATCCAAGCCGGAGACTCGCCGACGCTCCAAGAGAGCGTCCAGCTCATAGGCATAGGGATCCAGCACCAGCGTGGCCATGATGCAAGGGTAGCCGTTCGGGGCGAGCCCACGGTGGAAGGCGAGCCGGAGAGCCGAGTCCGTCGCGATTCGCGTCGCCCGAACGCGGCGCTCGCAGACCCGGGCACGCAGCCTCAGGGCGAGCACGTGGGCATCCTGCGCTGGTTGAGACGGGGGGACCGAGGAATCGAACCTCGAGCTGCGGTTTTGGAGATTCGCGTGGAAGCTGGCTCATCGGCCGTGGATACCTCCCAGGTCGCCCATCACCTTGCTGGAGTGCGCTGCGAGGGCCATTATGAAGAGCGAAGCGGCCGGTCGGTGAGGTGGGAACATTAGTCCGACAACACCTGCAAACGACATAGAGGGCGGCTCTGGCCGGCTGCTAGCTCGCGGCGTACTCCTTCTCTGCCTCGTCGAGTTCACGCTTGAACTCCTTGCTGTCGACGTCCATTTCCTTCTCGACCGTCTTTTCGGCGCGCGTGAGCACTTTGTCGAGCTGTTCTTCAAGGCGCGACTCCCCGATCACGAGCAGCGTTGCCTGTCCCGCTTCGATGAGGTTCCCCAGTTCCTTGGCATCGTTTCTTGAGATGCCCTTTTTGAAGTGTCCGCCGAGGCCGCCGATGACGCCGCCGAGCAACGCCGCGGGGACGACCGCCGGCGCGGCCAGAACCCCGACCGCCGCTCCGACGGCGAGGCCTCCCCAGGCGCCGTGTTGCGTTGGCTTCTCGTGCTTCTCGACGTGAACCTTGCCATTAGCGTCCTTCGTGACCAGCGCGACGTCATAGGTGCCGACGAGCTTCGCCGCATGCAATTCAAGAAGGATGTCGTAGTCCCCTTCGGCGCTGGCGGCGTCGGCGTAGGTCGCGGCATAGATGAAAACTGGTCTGTCGCTCATGGTGAGCTCCTCATTCTTGACTCGGTAGGTACTCTACGAGGCTCCGCTCGGCTTGGCTTGCTCGGGGCGGGCCTCGCGTACACCGAGAACCATCCTCTCCGATCGAGCTCCCGGCATCCGCCAAAACCCGCAGCCATGCTTCTTCTTTTCCGGCGGGAAGGTCGACGCGCCTGCATGGTGGGATGATCTGCGGATGGGTCCGATGTCGATGGTGCGAAAGACCGCGTGATCCTCGGGCCATGCGCGCCCCAGTGGGCGCGGTAGGCTGACCTCCTCAGCCCGCTCTAGCCGACCTCACTGTGAAAAGGAGGTAGCAGTTGCGCATCGAGGACTATGCTCTGATTGGCGACATGCACTCTGCGGCGCTCGTCGGTCGTGGTGGGGCGGTGGACTGGCTGTGCCTTCCGCGCTTTGACTCACCGTCGTGCTTCGCGGCTCTGTTGGGGGATGAGAGTCACGGACGCTGGCTGCTGGCTCCAGCCGGGGAGGTGCGTGCGAGCTCTCGTCGCTACCGGCCGGGAACGCTCGTCCTGGAGACCGAGTTTGAGACCGCGGACGGCGCGGTGCGCGTGATCGACTTCATGCCTCGGCGGGGCCAGGGTCCGCCACGTCTGATGCGGATCGTCGAGGGTCTGAGAGGCCGTGTTCCCATGCGCATGGAGCTCACGTTGCGTCCCGATTACGCGTCGATCACCCCGTGGATCGAGCCTGCGTCGGATGGAGTCCTCGCCACCGCCGGATCTGATGCGTTTCGCCTCAGCACGCCACTGGCGATTCAGCTGCGGGACGGCACGGCCGGTGCCGAGTTCGTAGCGGTCGAGCGCGCACGCGAGCGGCTCACCCTCTGCTGGCATCTCTCTTACGAGCCGTCTCCGCTGATCGAGGACGCCGACTCGGCGCTCGCCCGGACCGAGGCCTGGTGGCGTGATTGGTCGGAGCGTTGCAGATATGACGGCGAGTACCGGGACGAGGTCCTCACGTCGCTGAAGGTGCTCAAGGCGATGATGCTCGAGACTACCGGTGCGGTCATCGCCGCCCCCACGACGTCTCTGCCGGAGGACGTCGGCGGTGTGCGCAACTGGGACTACCGCTACTGCTGGCTGCGCGATTCGGTGCTCGCACTGGAGGCGCTGCTCGTCGGCGAGTACACCGAGGAGGCACTTGCCTTTCGAGACTTCTTGGCGCGAACCGGTACGGGCGACCCGGCCAAGATCCAGATCATGTATGGCGTCGGCGGAGAACGCCGTCTGACCGAGTTCGAGCTGAATGAGCTACCCGGTTATGAGGGCTCCAAACCCGTCCGCATCGGCAACGCGGCCTCTGAGCAGTTTCAGCTTGACGTCTACGGCGAGGTCCTCGGAGTCGCTTACCTCGGCGCCGAGCTTCTCGGCAGGATCGAGGAGCGGTACTGGCCTCGCTGGAGGTCGCTCGTCGAGCACGTCGAGACAATCTGGCGTAAGCCCGACGACGGCATCTGGGAGACCCGCGGGCCGCGACGGCACTTCACCCATTCCAAGGTCATGGCGTGGGTCGTGTTCGACCGCGCGGTGCGGCTCGTCGAGCAGTTCGGGCTCGAGGCTCCGCTTGAGCGCTGGAAGCAAGCTCGTGAGCAGATCCACCGCGAGGTCTGCGAGCAGGGCTATGACGCAGAGCGCGGCACGTTCACCCAGTACTACGGGTCCAAGGAGCTCGACGCCAGCACGCTGAACATCCCGCTGGTCGGCTTTCTGCCGGGCACTGATGAGCGCGTGACGGGCACGATTGACGCGATCTGGCGCGAGCTCGGTCGCGATGGCTTCGTCTCCCGCTACTCGACGGCCGAGACCGACGATGGACTCCCAGGCGATGAGGGACAGTTTTTGGCGTGCTCGTTCTGGCTCGTCAGTGCGCTGGCTCTCAACGGGCGCGTCGGGGAGGCGCGCATGCTGTTTGATCGACTGCTGGGGTTGACCAACGACCTCGGTCTCTTGGCCGAGGAGTACGACGTGAAGCGCCAGCGCCAGGTCGGCAACTTCCCCCAGGCGTTCAGTCACCTGACGCTGATCGGGGCGGCGCGCGCCATCTCCACAGCAGAGGCCGGCAGACGGCAGCGCACGCATGAGCCCGAGGACGAACCGCCGCGGCGAGCTTAGCCGCTTGCCAGTGCCGCCCCTGCCCCATGGCGAAGCCGAGCACGACCACACATCCCGATGTCTCGCTGCGGCGGATTCTGCCGCTGGCATTGACGACTGGGAACTCGCCTGCGTTGAGGATCTGACGGACGTGGTCGGCCTGCTCGATCGCCGGCGTGGCTACGGCCCGCACGTTGCGCGCTCCAAGCTCCGGGTCGCGCTCCTCGTCAAACGCCGGGGCGCGCACAGCAGGAGCGACTGGTGCGTCTATCCGCTCGGCGAGTCCCAGCGCAAGCAGGACCGCGCCCAGCCGCTCAACACCCCCGGGTCGGGGCCTGCCAAGAATCGCTCTAGGGACCGTCGTAGGGACCGAAACTACCCACGCGGAGCGGATTCCAGCGGAACGATGCGGAAAGTCCGCCCGCAACCACGGTAGTCGCGAAGCCGCTCTGGAAAGCCAAAAACCCCGGAAATCCGGGGCCTGGACTGAAGCGGGGGACCGAGGAGTCGAACCTCGAGCTGCGGTTTTGGAGACCGCCGTGTTACCACTACACCAGTCCCCCTGGTCATCCGCGCCCGGCCTGCCTCGACCCGCCGTCCCAGCCCGGGCGCGAACCGTCGGGAACGGTGATTCTAGGGGCTCGCGGTGTCGCACAGCGGATGGACCTCACGCCATCGGCGAGCCGGTTGAGCTCGCCCCCAGCCGGCGCCGCACGTTCGCCGAGCGAACCCGCAGGCTGCCTCAAGTCGAGGGCATGAAGTGCCGAAGCCTTGGGTGAATCTACGCCCATGCGCTTGTGATGATCGACACGTTCTTTTCCAGGCTTCCCCGCCCCTCGTCGGAGGGCGGGTTCACGCTGTTCGAGGTGCTGATCGCGGCTGTCGTGCTGGTGATCGGTCTCGTGGGGCTGTTTGGCCTGCTCGACACATCGGTCAAAGCCACCGCTGCCACGCGGGCCCGAGAAGGCGCGACGAATCTCGCCCGCCAGATCCTGGAGGACGCTCGCACGATCCCCTACGCGCAGATCTCCCCCAACTCGATCGTCAGCGAGCTGCAGGCGATGAACGGATTGGCAAACACATCCTCCGGACCCGAATGGCAGGTTGTGCAGCGCGGGATCACCTTCACGGTGACGGCCAAAGCGTGCTCGATCGACGACCCCAAGGACGGATACGGCAAACACGTGAACAGCCTCGGGGAAAACCCCTTCTGCAAAGACCCCGGCGAACAAGAATGGACCAGCGGGGAAGCAACGTTCGACGCGACACCGGAGGATCTCAAGCGCATCACCGTCGACGTCAAATGGACCGCGCAGGGAAGATCGCCGGACGTGCACGAGGTCGAGACGCTCAGCGCCGCCGGAGAGGCGCCCGGCCTGAACGCGGCCGGCTTGCACCTCGAAACACCCACGGTGCCGACCCCAACGGAACCCGTGATCACGGAAGCTTCGACCGGGACGCTGACGTTCGCCGTCTCCGCCCCGACGGGAACCGTCGCCATGAGATGGTCCCTTGAAGGAACCGCTCAGACACCGGCCCCTGAACTGAAAAGCGGCACGACCTGGACGTTCTCGTGGTCGATCCCCTATCCAGCCGTCTCCGACGGCACCTACGAGGTGTCGGCACAGGCGATCGACGCCACCGGGGTGGACGGGCCGCCGGTGTCGATACCGGTCAAGCTCATCCGCGGCGTGCCCGCCGCGGTCACGGGGCTGCAAGGCGGCTTCAACGAAGTCTACGTCTCCGGGGTGAAAAAGAGGGTCGTCGAGATGGAATGGCGGGCGAACACCGAACGCAACGTCATCGGCTACCGGGTCCGCAACTCCACAAAAGAACTGGTGTGCCCCGCAACAGAAGCAACTCTCAGCACGGCGCTGTCGTGCATCCAGTTCGAAAACCTGCCTCTCCTCGCCTCGCCGGGCATCTACTCTGTGGCCGCGCTGTACCGCAACGCAAGCGGGGTCGTCCAGGAAGGGACGCCGGGCATACTCACCCTCGTGGGCGGGCCGCCGGCGCCTAACGCACCGACAGGACTCGAACTCGAAAAGAACGCCGAAGGCGCGGTGGTCCTGAAATGGAAAAAACCCGCCGCTGGCGGCGAACCCGTCAAGTTCTACCGCATCTACAGGGGATCGACCGACTACACGAGCCGCTATGGAGTGAGCGCGGAAGCGACGTTCACCGACGCGGACGCGGTGACGGAACACTGCTATTGGGTTACCGCGGTCGACGCGAACCTCACTGAGTCCACGTTCCTGGGGCCGAAATGCGGATGACGCTCATCCGCGCCCAGCAGGGCTTCACGCTGATCGAGCTGCTCGTCACCATGGCGATCGCGACGATCGTGTTCGGCGCGACGCTGTCGGTCCTCGATGTGTTCCAAAAGGACAACCGCCTCGACCAGCAGCGCCTCGAAACCCAGGACAACGCCCGCAACGCGATCGACCGTCTTGCACGGGAACTGCGCAACGTGGCGGCTCCCAGCCCCTCGTACCTCGGCGCGCTCGAAGTGGCCGAACCGAACTCGCTCACCTTTGAGACGATCGACTCGACACACGTGTGGGGCGGCAAAAACACCGCCAACGCGATCAGGGTCCGCTATTGCCTGGACGATTCGAAACCAAGCAACGAGATCGTGTGGAGACAGATGACAGGCTGGACAGGCACGGAAGCACCGACGCTACCGACGTCGACAACCTGTCCCGATCTGAACGCCTCCGACTGGACCACCAACACCCAGCTGGTCCAGCACGTGACCAATCGGATCGGCGGTCAGACGCGGTCTCTGTTCACGTACGGCCCCACCGGCGTGAGCGAAGTCTCCAAAATCGTATCCGTGGAACCCACCATGTACCTCGACCTCAACCCGGGCAGCCGTCCAGGCGAAACCCAGCTGACCAGCTCGGTCTCGCTGCGCAACGCGAACCGGCAGCCGATCGCGGCCTTCACAGCGGTAGAGCGCGGGAAAGGCCAGATCATCCTCAACGCCTCGGAATCCAACGATCCCGGTGGCCTCGCTCTCACCTACAAGTGGTGGAACAACTCGACCTTGCTCAACACGACGGCTCAGAAATACGAAACCGGCGAACTCACCAAAGGGACCCTTCAGACGTTCAAGCTCGAAGTGACCAACCCGGGCGGCCTATCGAACACGGCGGAAAAAACGGTGAAAATAGAATGAGACGAGCGAGCGACGAGCAGGGATTCGTGCTGGTATCCGCGATCGTGCTGCTCACGGTGATCTTGGGACTTGGACTGGGGCTGCTCCTGTTCACCGACAACCAGCAGAAAGCCTCAGCTCAAGAGCAGGCGAGCGAGTCGGCCTTCCGCGTCGCCGAAGCGGCGCTCAACGCACAGGTCGGACAGCTCTCGCGCGCGTGGCCGTCCAAAGTAGGAGAAGCATATCCGGAACGCTGCACCGCGACGGAAAGCTCCCCCAACGGCTGCCCCACGCCGGGAAGCCTGAACGTCGGCTACCCGAGCGCCGGCACGACGACCTGTCCGGCCAGCCAAAAAGACGCCTGGGGGTCGCCGGACACCAACGAGTGGACCACCTACGTGCGCAACGACGCGGAAGGCAGTCAGTACTTCAACTCCGCGACCGAGCAGACACAACCCCGCTACGACGCCTATGGAAACGAAAAGCTGTGGGTGCGCGCCGTCGGTGTCGTCCAGTGTCGTGTCGTGACGCTTGTTACTCAGGTTGCGCGCCAGCAGATCGCCGTGAACTTCCCCAAGGACACGGCCGTGGGAAACTGGTTCAAGGTCACCAACAGTGGGAAAAAGGTGATCGTCAACACGGAAGGCGAACCTCCCGTCGGCGAAACGGGACCGATCAGCATGCGCTGCTCGCCGGGACTCACCAAAGCAGAATGCGAAGAATGGTCAGAATCAAAGAAACAGATCTCACCGAACACGACCGGAGCCCCACCCACCCCGAGCCCGATCCTGAATGAAGTGCAAATCGCCGCGCTCAAGGCCCAAGCCCAGTCGGCCGGAACCTTCCATTCCGCCGCGCTCGGCAACTGTCCCGGGAGTCTTGAAGAAATGTCCGGACTGCCTGCCTACGTCGAAGGCTGCGGCAATCTCAAGATGACCGGAGGCGAAGGCAACTCTGCAGCCAATCCCGGCTTCCTGATCCTCGCCGACGGGACGCTCGAACTGAAGGGCAACGCCGAATTCCACGGAGTCATCTATGCCCGGAATCCATCGAACTCCTCCGGCGCCGTCGTCATCCTGGGCGGCACAGCGCAGATCTTTGGAGCGATCGACGTCGACGGCAACGGCGGCCTCGAATTCGGCTCCAGCAAGGCCAACCTGATCTACGAACCGAAGGCCATCCTCAACCTCAAGGCCTACGCCGGAGCGACCCCCACCCGTAACACCTTCCGGGTGCTGCCGATCAGTCAATGAGCGCCTGACCGGACAAGCGAGTCAAAGAGAACGATCGAGGTTCAGCCGTCCTCCGAGGCCAGACGTGCGGAGGCGTGTGGTCGCAGCACATAGCGGAGGGATGTGTCCGGACATGCGCGCGGAGGGACTCGAACCCCCATGGGCCTGCGCCCACCGGCACCTAAAGCCGGCGTGTCTGCCAATTCCACCACGCGCGCGTACGCGTTATCGTGGGCATCGCGCGCCGCGGGACGTGCACGATCGCCGCCCGCCACGCACTCAGACCGCCTGAGATTGTATGGTCATCCTCACGATGTCCTCGGTTTCCGGCCATTCGGCGTCCTTTGGCGGCTCCTCGTCGTCCGCTGGGGCGAGAGCGCTCGCCGCGCCCGTCGGGGCGAGCGTCATCACCCATCCCAACCGCGACAAGCCGGTCGTGCAGGCCACGCGCGCGACCGTCGTGCTGCTGCTGCTGATCTCCGCCGGGCTGCTGCTGCTCGTCACCGCCGGCGGCTGGTCGGTGCTCCAGGGCGCGTGGTTCATCCAGGTCGGCTACATCCTCGTCTACCTCCTGCTCGCGTTCTTGGCCGCGCGCTGGAACCGGGGCGTCCTCCCCGTCGCCGCCGCGCTTGCCGTCCTGCTGCTCGTGTTCGCGCTCGTCGCCGGGCCCTTCTGGTTCGCTCGCGACAAGACCGGATTCGCCCAGCCGGCGATCAACGCCGGCCTGCTGGGCACGATCACGCTGCTGATCGTGCCCGTCCAGATGCTCCTGATCGCCTTCGCGATGCGCGGCTTCTCGCAGGGCTGGAACGTCGAGCTGGAGCGCCCCGCCCCGATGTCCGGCGGGCGCGCTTATCCCGACGCGCCGCCGCCTCACCCGGCCTGAGCCCGCACGCGCGGACCGCGGGACGTTCGGGCGCGGACGTTCGGCTTATAGTTGGGTCTTCATTGCGGCGGTGGCGGAACGGTAGACGCGGAGGCCTCAAAAGCCTCTGTCCGCAAGGGCGTGTGGGTTCGACTCCCACCCGCCGCATTTCTGGGGAGCGACCATGTCGGTCAACGGCTATTCGGCGTAACGCCCCGCACGCGTGCGACACCTTGAGATGCACGCCAATAGCATCACCTTTGATGTATTATTTTGATGCCAATGTCACGCACCACGGTCGACATAGATCGACACGCCCTCGACGCAGCGCGAATCGAGCTGGGCACCAAGGGTCTGAGCGCCACAGTCAACGCCGCGTTGCGCCAAGTGGGAAGGCGTCGCGCGCTTGCCGGCTTCGACATCACTCGCGATATCGACGGCACACCCGCTGAGGTCGAGGCCAACCGCCGGGAGCGGTTCTCTGGGCCCGACGAGCACTGAAGCCGAGCCGCCCTCACTCGAGAGTCCCGCGCTGTTCGACACGGGCGTTTGGACATGGGCGCGAGACCGGCGCTTCCCTCAACTTGCGTCCTGGTTCAACGACCAGGTCGCCGCCGGCCGTGTGCTCGTCTGCGACCTCGTGATCCTGGAGCTCACCCGCCTGACCGCGAACGAGACACGCGCCCGCGAGGTGGCCGACAGGCTCGCCACCTTCGAGCCGGTCGCCATGCCGGGGTCACTGTGGCGCCGAGCGCGCGAGCTGCAAACGTCCCTCGCGGTGAGCGGCGACCATCGCCGAGTGCCCCCGGTCGACCTGCTGATCGGCTGTTCAGCCGAGGCTGCGGGGGTGCCGCTCGTTCACTACGACCGCGACTACGAACGCATCGCCCGCGTCAGCGCGCTCAAACACCACTGGCTTCTGCCTGACGGCACGCTTGCATAGTTCGCGATCAAAGCGCGATTCGCCCTCACTCGAACCCCGGCGGGCGCCGGTCCACCCACGGGCGCTCCGCTTCGATCTGTGCCGCCAGCGCGATCAGCGTCGCCTCGTCATCGGGCCTGCCCACTAGCTGCACCGCACGCGGCAGCCCATCAGCGGCGAATCCGGCGGGAACCGAGCATGCGGGCTGACCGGTGAAGTTCCAGCACGCCGCGTGCGACACCATCGCGGCGGCAACCGCGGTCGTCCACAGCCAGCCGCGGCCCTCGCAGGCGCCGATCCTCGGTGCGGGCGCGGGTGTCACCGGCGTCAACAGCACGTCGTGGTCGGCGAGGGGCTCATTCAGCCGCGCGGCATACGTCGCGCGACGCCCAAGCGCCCAGTCGAGGGCGCCCGGCGGCAGCATCCCGCCGAGACGCGCCAGCGTGCGGATCCGCCGTTCCAACCGCTCGGGGTGCGCGAACGTGGCGGCCTCCTCGTGCAGGCTGCGCAGATAGATGGCAGTGAACTCGGGCGCCGGCGCCAGCGGACCGTGATTGACCTCGCGCTCGTTCACCTCGTGTCCCAACCTACGCAACAGCGCCACCGTCTCATCCAGCGCGGCCCGGTTCTCGGGGTGCATCTTCGTCAGCGTCGAGGGCGGCAGCTTGCTGGAGACCGCGATCCGCAGCGCACGCCCGCCCGCACCGCCGTTGGCCGACCCGCCGGGCACGCCGTTCGCCGCCTGCCCGAGCGCGGCCATGAACGCACTCGGCGGGACCGCGGGCGCGCCGGGGTCGGGCGGACCGTCGGCGATCGCGTCGTAGAACAGAGCGCTGTCGCGCACCGAGCGCCCCAGCACGCCGTTGACCACCAGGCCGTGCCACGCGTCCAGGTGCGGCGCAAGCGGCACGCGCCCGCGCTGGGTCTTCAGTCCGAACAGACCGCAGTACGCCGAGGGAAAGCGGATCGACCCCCCGCCGTCGCCCGCCAGCGCGGCGCCCACCAGACCTGCGGCGACGGCCGCCGCGCTGCCCCCGCTGGAGCCGCCGGGGCTGTGCTCCAGCCGCCACGGATTGCGCGTCACCCCCCACGTGGGCGACTCGGTCCAGGGAAAGGCGCCCAGCTCGGGCATGTGCGTCTTGCCGATCACGATCGCCCCCGCCGCGCGCGCGCGGCGCACGATCTCCGAGTCCTCGCGGGCGGGCTCGCCGTAGGCGTTCGTGCCGAACGTCGTCACCTCGCCGGCCACGTCGAATTCGTCCTTGACCGCGATCGGCACGCCCAGCAGCGGGCGCCCGCCATCCCCCGCCCCCCTTCTCGCGTCGGCCTGGTCGGCCTCCATCCGCGCGCGCTCGTCGAACACGACGCGAAACGCGTTCAGCTTGGGATTCAACCGCTCGATCCGCTCCAGGCACAGATCGACCAGCTCGCGCGAGCTGACCTCGCCCCCGGCGATCAGCTCGGCCTGCCTGGCGATGCCGGCGTATGCGAGGTCGGTCGCGTCCACGCCCCGGAATCTAGTCGATCCGTCCGTCGGGCATCACACCGCCGTCGGGCGCTTTAGGATGCCGTTAGGAGGATTAATCGTCGCTGTACGACAGAGGGAGCATGCTCGTGATGACCTATCCCGTCACCTTCGAGGCCGACTACGCCGAGTCCCGCAACCGCCTCACGGCGTTCTTCCGCCCGATCCTGGCGATCCCGCTGGCGATCTGGCTGTACGTCTACGCGCTCGTGGCCGCCATCGCGATCGTGATCGCCTGGTTCGCGATCGTCTTCACCGCCCGCTACCCGCGCGGCCTGTATGACTTCGTCGCCGGCTACACGCGCTTCTACGCGCGCTTCACCGCATACGCGACGCTGCTGACCGACCCCTACCCGGCGTTCGGAGGCTCTGAGGATCCAGACTACCCGGTGCGGATGCGGTTCGAGCCGCTCGAGCGCTACAGTCGCCTGAAGACCCTCTTCCGCATCATCCTCGCGATCCCCATCGCGATCCTGCGCTACGTGATGACGATCATGCTCGAGATCGGCGCGATCGCCGCCTGGATCGTGATCGTCATCACCGGCAAGCTCCCGCGTGGCCTGTTCGACCTGATGGTCCTCGCCAACTCCTACATCGCGCGCTCGGACGCCTACCTCTACCTGCTCACGGAGACCTATCCCCCGTTCCAGGACGAGCAGACCCGCGCCGCCGGCACGCCCACCTCACCCGCTCCGCCCGCGCCCCCGCCGGCGCCGGAGTACCCGTCAGCTTCCTGACACACTCAAAAGAGCTCTCGATATGTCGCGAGTGCGGTAAGCGGCGCCGACTGCAACCCGATAACACGGCTGGCTCTGGCTTACCCACCCGTGCACCTACACGGGTGTCACACCATTGTGCTTTACCGGCCACGCGCGCTGCTTTGAGCTTGCGTGCGCGAACCGCTTGATCAGCTCCGCCCGCAGCTCCTGCGGCTCGACCACCGCGTCCACCACCATTTCCGAGGCCAGATGCAGGATGTCGATGTCCTCGCCGTACTCTTTTCGCAGCTCCTCGGTCCTGTGCGCGCGCTCGCCCTCGTCCTCGATCGCCTGCAGCTGGTTGTAGTAGACGGCGTTGATCGCCGCCTGCGGGCCCATCACCGCGATCGACGCGCTCGGCAGCGCGATGCAGCAGTCAGGCGCGAACGCCGGACCCGCCATCGCGTACAGCCCCGCGCCATACGCCTTCCTGACGATCATCGACAGCTTCGGCACCGTCGCCTCGCTGACCGCGCTGATCATCTTCGCGCCGTGCCTGATGATGCCCTCTCGCTCCACCTGCGTGCCGATCATGAATCCCGGCACGTCGGCCATGAACAGCAGCGGCACATTGAACGCATTGCACGTCCATATGAACCGCGCGGCCTTGTCGGCGGAGTCGCCGAACAGCACGCCCCCCCTGTGCTTTGGTTGGTTGGCGACGATCCCGATCGCCTCCCCGTTCAGGCGCGCGTACCCGACGACGATCTCCTTCGCCCAGCGCGGATGCACCTCCAGCAGCGAGCCCCCGTCCACGACCGCGTCGATCAGCTCCTGCATGTCGAACGGCTTGTTCTCGTCACCCGGAACGATCTCCTCGATCGGCGTCTTCGACGCCGGCTCCGCGGGCGGCGCTACGGGCGGGTCCTCTTCCCAGTTGGTGGGCATGTATCCGAGGTAGCGCCTTGCGAGCGCGATTCCCTCCTCGTCGCTCTGCACCAACTGATGCCCGCACCCGCTCACGCCCGTGTGCATCCTCGCGCCGCCCATCTCCTCCAGGCTCACCTTCTCCCCAATCACCATCTCCGCCATCCGCGGCGAGCCCAGATACATCGACGCGTTGCCCTCGCGCATGATCACGATGTCGCAGAATGCCGGTATGTACGCCCCTCCCGCCGCGCTCGGCCCGAACAGCACGCACACCTGCGGCACGACCCCCGACATCCTCACCTCGTTGTAAAAGATCCTCCCCGCCCCGCGGCGACCCGGGAACATCTGCACCTGCTCGGTGATCCGCGCCCCCGCCGAGTCCACCAGGTACACCATCGGCACCCTCAGCTCCAGCGCCCTTTCCTGGATGCGCAGGATCTTCTCCACCGTCTTCGGCCCCCACGAGCCTGCCTTCACGGTCGGATCGTTCGCCATCAGCGCGACCGTTCTCCCCGCCACCGTGCCCACGCCGGTCACGACTCCGTCGGCGCCCAGCCCCTCCTCCTGCCAGCTGGCCAGCAGCGCCTCCTCGGCGAAGCTCTCCTCGTCGAGCAGCAGCGCGATCCGCTCGCGGACCGGCAGCTTGCCCTGGTCGGAGGCCTTCTCGTGGTGACGCTCAGGCCCGCCCGCCAGCGCGCGCTCGGTTGCTTCGCCCAGATCGCTCATGCGCTTTGGCCGCCTCCCCCGTGTCGCGCCCGTCTCAACGTCTGCGTGCCTATCAGACGCCCGGGTTCTCGACCGGCGTTTCGCCCGCGTAGTCGTAGAACCCCATCCCCGACTTGCGCCCGTACCAGCCCGCGCTCAACATCTTGCGCAGCATCGGCGGGCGCGCGAACCGCCGCTCGCGAAACTCGTCGAACAGCACGTCGCAGATCGACCCGAGCGTGTCCAACCCGACGAAGTCCGACAGCTCAAGCGGCCCCATCGGATGCCCCGCCCCGGCCTTCATCGCCTCGTCGATCTCGCTCACCGAGCCCACGCCCTCTTCATACGCTCGCATCCCATCCAGCAGATACGGCACCAGCAGCCGGTTGACGATGAACCCCGCCCGGTCTTTCGTGGCGATCGCCAGCTTGCCCTCCGACTCGGCGAACTCCCTGGCCGTCTCCAGCGCCTCATCCGACGTCGTCACGCAGCGTACGACCTCGACCAGCTTCATCACCTGCGCGGGATTGAAGTAATGCAACCCCACGAACCGCTCCGGCCGGCTCGTCACCGCGGCCTGGTCGATCACCGCCAGCGAGGACGTGTTCGTCGCGAACACCGCCTCTCTCTTGACGATCCGATCGACCTCCTTCCACATCTCGAGCTTCATTCCCAAGTTCTCAGTGATCGCCTCGATCACCAGGTCACAGTCGGCCAACGCCCTGTAGTCAGTGGTTCCCTGGATGCGCCCGCGCACCGCGTCAGCGTCCTCTCGCGATGACTTGCCCTTCTCCACGGCCCGCGCGAGCTGCTTCTCGATCTTGCCGATCCCCTTCTGAAGCGTCGCGTCGTCGACCTCGCGCAGCACCACCTCATAGGAGCTCTGCGCCGCCACCTGCGCGATCCCGTGGCCCATCAGCCCCGCTCCGAGCACACCTACCTTCTCGACCCGCCGCGCCATTTCTGCCCTCCGTTTGGTCTCTTTGGTTTCGGGAGCCTAGTACGCGCCCGCCGTGCCCGCGCATCGCCTCTGCGCCGGGAAGATCCCCGCGAGCGCGGAGTCTTGTGTTTGAAAGCCCATTTACAAGGGAGGTTTCATCATGTCCATTCATGCCCCAGGGCTCGCGACCCGCTCGGTCGCTCCGCGCCGCATCCATCGATCGACGCCGAGGTCCGGCGTGAGAACGCTCCTGCCCGGAGCGCTCGCGGCCCTGCTCGCCTGCGCGGTGCTCGCACCCGGGAGCGCGCCGGCCTTCGACCATCCATTCATCGGCCAGTTCAGCACGATCACCTCGATCGGCTCCACCGTGCCGGCCAACGGCGACGTGAACCCCTACGGGATCGCAGGCGTGCCGCGTAGCGTCGGCTCGCTGGTGCGCGGCAACCTGCTCATCAGCAACTTCAACAATTCCGAAAACCTGCAGGGAACGGGCACCACGATCGTGCAGTTGACCCCCTCCGGCAGCCAATCCCTGTTCGCCCAGATCAACCCCGCCACGCTCCCCGGCCCTTGCCCCGGCGGGGTGGGCCTGACGACCGCGCTGGCGATCCTGCCGCACGGCTATGTCGTGGTCGGGAGCCTGCCCACCTCCAACGGCATGGCGAGCACCGCCCAGGCCGGATGCCTGCTCGTGCTCGACAGCACCGGACACGTCGTGCAGACGATCTCCGGACCGCCGATCAACGGCCCCTGGGATATGACCTCCGTCGGGGACGGCTCCAACACCACCCTGTTCGTCACCAACGTCCTCAACGGCACGGTCGCCTCGGGAGCGACGCCGATCGACGAAGGCACGGTCGTGCGGATACGTCTGCACACCCGTGACCACCGCCCACCGCAGGTCAGGGCGATGGACGTCATCGCGGGCGGCTTCCCCGAGCGCACCGACCCCGCCGCGCTCGTGATCGGCCCCACGGGAGTCGGGCTGGGTGAAGAAGGCACGCTGTACGTCGCCGACACGCAGGGCAATCGCATCGCCGCCGTCCCCGACGCGCTGAACCGGCAGGCGCCCCTCGGCGGCGGCGGAACGACGGTCGCGGTGGGCGGCTACCTGAACAACCCACTCGGGCTCACCGTCGCCCCGAACGGCGACATCCTCACGGCCAACGCCAACGACGGGAACATCGTCGAGACGACACCGATCGGCGCCGAGTTCCAACCGCTCGACACCGGCGCCGGCGCCGGCGGGCTGTTCGGGCTAACCGTCGCGCCGAACCTCCGCGGAGTCTTCTTCGTGGACGACGCCAACAACACGCTGGGCCTGCTGCACTGACACGCTGAGGCGCATATGCCCCGGACGATCCCCGGGCGGAGCCGGCGCCACCGGCTTCGCCCGGCGTCCGCTCGCCGGATTGGGAGCCGGTACGATCGCCCATATGAGCCTCGTCACCACCGACGGCCGCGGCCCCGTCCGCCACGTCGTCCTCGACCGCCCCGACAAGCGCAACGCGATGAACCAGGCGCTGCTCACCGAGCTCGCCGGCGCCCTGCGCGATGCGGCCAACGACGCGTCCGTGCACTGCGTGATCCTGCGCGGCGCCGGCCCCGTCTTCTCCGCCGGCGTGGACCTCGGCGAGCTCGCCGCCTTCGCCGGCGACCCCGACGTCCTGCGCCCCTTCCGCGGCGTGTTCCTGGACTGCGCCAACCTCTGCGAATCCATGCCCAAGCCCGTCATCTGCCAGATCCACCACACCTGCGTCGGCGGCGCCCTCGAGGTCGCGCTCGGCTGCGATCTGCGCATCGCCTCCGAGGGCTCCCGGTTCGGCCTCCCCGAGGTTCGCTTTGGGATCATCCCCGACGTCGGCGGCTCCTCACGCCTGCCTGCGGTTGTCGGGCTTGGGCGGGCGAAGGAGCTGATCATGACTGCCCGGATGATCGACGCTTCCGAGGCCCATCGCATTGGGTTGGTCAACCGCGTTGTCCCGGCCGAGGAGCTTGACTCGGCCACGCAGACCCTTGTGGACGAACTGCTCGCCAACTCCCACGTCGCGGTCGGGCGGGCCAAGCTCGTGATGGACGCCTCCGCGCGCCCCGCGCTGTCGCAGACCTTGGAGATGGAGGTGGCGGTTCAGGAGTATTGCGTGGCTGTCATGCGCGAGGCGACGCGGCAGGCCGACGAGGCTACGTCGGACCCAGACGCCAACGCCGCGCAGGTCGAGTCCGCGACGGCGGGCTGACGACCTGCCTTACGGCAGGTCACCCACCGCTCGATCGGCGAGACAAAGGCCGTTCAGCTGAAGCCAGTGTCGCTCGTGAGTCTCGCCGGGCTTCAACCAAGGGCGCGTAAGGCCGAGCATCAGGAAGGCATCGACACCTCGGCGCAGGCGTCGGTTGACGTCTTCGACCGCTCTCCTCTTGATCGTTTCGTTGTCGTCCTCAAAGAATCTGACGTCTTTGACCGATAGGTATGCGGGCGGTTCGGCATCGTTGTACCAGAGCCGGAGCTCGCCGAACCCATTGACCTCGAGGACTGGGCGGCTCTCGGCGCGCAGCACTGCCAGCGAGCTGCCGCCGTTGCCGGGCTCCACGGCATACGTCCGGCCGACCCGCTCAAGCTCGGAGCCGAATGCACTTCCAAGATCGGCCGCGCGCATCACAGTCAGCAGTTCGAGATAGGCCGTCTCATCAACGTCGCTCACGCGCCTGGCGCGCATCATGTCGAATGCGTGATCCTCCATCTCAGGCGCGCTGGGACAGGCCACGACGCTCCCGACGTCGACGAGCGCGCCCGCGCCGAACGGCCCTCCTTTCTCGCGCAGGAGCACGCGCGTGAGGAGATCGCCCGGCGGCGTGACCGGGCGAACGTGTCGATATGTCGCGGTATCGATTCCCGCCACGCAGATCCGCGAGCCGGTCATGCGTGTGACGTGATTGACGACTATCCGCACAGCTCACAAGTGGGCGATCTCGACATCGGACCACCGCTCGGCGAGAAACTCCACTACGAGCCTGCGATGGCAGTGCACGGGCTCGGCCTCGCTGCACAGCAGCGCCGTGCGTCGCCGGAAGGAGGCCGGCGAGAGCACCTCGTGAATACGACGGCTCTCCATCAGCACCCGAAACTCCCGCTCATACGCATCCCAGTCGCCTTTGCGCTTCTTGTAGGCGTCGAGGATGTCCTGCGTGGGCGCGAGCAGCGGCTCGTGCTCGTAGGCGGCGCCCACGAGCTCGCGCGCGAAGTAGGGAAGATCCTGCGCCTTGGCGAAGCCGGCGAGCTGCGAGGTGTTGTTGAGCCGCACGTCGAGCAGGCGCTCGACACGCGCGTCCGTTAGCCGTGTGAAGAAGCGCTCAGCCGTCGTCTGGGTGAAACCGATCGTATAGATCTCCACGGCAGTTCATCATGCCCGAACAGCATGTCCTGTGCGTGATCATCTCTCAGCTCGACCGCGCGCTCACTCAGCACGTCTCCATCCGGGAGGATGTGGCGCAGCTCCGCGCCCCGGTCGCATAGGACCTTGCCCACCAGGAGCCTGCGATGGCACTCCTGCGGCGCTCCGCAGCTGCACAGCAACGCGATGCGATGCTCCGAGGCGCCCCGCAGGATCCGGTCGATCGCGGCGCTGAAGGTGGGCTCCGTGGCCATCCTGTCGTACAGGGCATGGCCTTCGGCGTCGATCTGATCTTCGCGCCGGGGACGCCCGCCGAGCGCCGAGCCCAGGAACGTGTAGCGAATACCGCACGCCTCGATTGAGGCCTGCAGCTCATTGCGGTTGAACTGCGACGCGTAGCGAGAGTACGGATGAGACCGTACGTCCACCACATGCGCGACTTGGTGACGCTGCACCAGCGCGAGCAGCACCTCGACATCGTGGTTCGAATGCCCCACCGTCCACACTGTTCGTGGAATCCCCATCGCATTTCATGCTAGAGGCCTCGGCCGACGTCTCGCTCAGAACGCTGTCGCGACTCCTCGCGTCACATGCCCCGTCGCCCTCAACCCCACTCCACCGGCCCCGCCACCAATGTGTGGCTCCCCAGCGGCCGGCCTAGCACCTCCTGCGCACGCCGCGCGCACGCCACCAAGGCGTCCAGGTCGATGCCCGTCTCGATCCCCATCTCTCCCAGCATCGAGACGAGATCCTCACTGGCGATGTTCCCCGTAGCCCCAGCCGGCACCGGACACCCGCCCAGCTCGCCGAAGCTCGACTCGTAGCTGTCGATCCCGACCCCCAACGCCGCCAGCACGTTCGCGAGACCCTGCCCGCGCGTGTTGTGAAAGTGAGCAGTTAGCTCGACATCCGGCAACCCATCGCGCCAGAGCGCAAACAGCTCCGCCACCTGGCGCGGATTCGCCATCCCCGTCGTATCGCCGAACCCGATCTCCTGCGCGCCCGCGTCGCGCAGGCGCGTCGCGATCTCCAGCACGCGCTCGGGCGGCACGCGACCCTCGTAGGGGCACCCGAATGCGGTCGAGATCACACCCTCACAGCGCAATCCCTCCGCTCGCGCGCGCCCCAGCACGACTTCCAGCCCGGCGAGCGACTCGGCGATCGAGCGGTTCACGTTCTTGCGATTGTGCGTCTCCGAAGCGGACATGAACACGTTGATCTCCTCAAACGCCGGCCTGCCGCCACGCGCGGCTCGATCCTCGCGCAGCGCCAGCGCCCGATCCAGACCGCGCTCGTTGGGAATCAGCACGCCCACGGCCACCTCCGCGGGCACGTCGATCCGCGCCAGCACCTCCGCCGCATCCGCCAGCTGTGGGATCACGTCGGGCCGCACGAAGCTCGTGACCTCCAGCCGCTTGACACCGGTGCGCGCAAGCGCGTCGATCAGCTCGACCTTGCGTTCGGTGGGGATCACATCGGGCTCGTTCTGAAACCCGTCGCGCGGGCCGACCTCTCTGATCTGGACGGAGTCCACCATCTCTATATCCGTATCACTCAATAGAGCTGTTCCCGTCGGCGCATGCGCCGACGGGCGGGATGGCGCATGCGCCATCCCGAGGCAAGGTCGCATGCGACCTTGCCCACCGGGCCGCATGCTGGCCGATCTTCGATCGGTCGGTGCACATCACCACATCGACAGTCCGCCGCTGACATTGAGCGTCTGTCCAGTCACGTACGAGGCGTCGTCACCGGCCAGGAACGCGATCGCGGCGGCGACCTCCTCGGGCTCGCCGGAGCGGCCCATAACGGTCGCGTTGACCATGCCCTGCTTGAGCCGTTCGCCGAGCTCCCCCAGGACCTTAGGCGCATCGTTCAGCAGCGGCGTCTCGATCGGCCCCGGCGCGACGGCGTTGCAGCGCACGCGATAGCGCGCGGACTCGCGAGCGATCGCCTTGGTGAAGCCGATCACGCCGGCCTTGGCGGCCGAGTAGACGACCGAGCCCTGCGAGCCCACTCGCCCGGCCTCGCTGGCGACGTTCACGATCGCGCAGCCGCTGCGACGCTCCTGCATGCGTGGCAGCACCGCGTGGGTGACCGCGAGCACCCCGCGCAGGTTGACGCCCAGGACGAAGTCCCACAGCTCCTCGTCGGAGTTGACGAAATACGAGAACCGGTCGGTGCCCGCGTTGTTGACGAGCACGTCGATCTCGCCGAGCGCCTCGACGGCCGCCGCGACGCCGGCGCGCGCCGAGCCGGTGTCCGTCACGTCGAGCGCGCACGCGAACCCGTCCAGCTCGCCGGCGACGGCGCGCGCACCGTCCAGATCGAGATCCCCGATCGCCACGCGCGCGCCCTCCGCGGCCAGCCGCCGCGCGGTCGCGGCGCCGATGCCCGACGCGCCACCGGTGACGAGCGCGATCTTTCCCTCGAGCCTCATCCGGCAAAGCCTATGGGTTCTCTGCGGGTGCTTGGCGGACCCTATACTCGGCCGCCCGTGGCGCCTCTCTCCCGCACCGGTCCGGTAGCCGTAGTCGGCGCGTCGGGCTCGCTCGGCTTCGGCCTGGCCATCCGGCTCGCCCGCACGGGCGTCCCGATCGCGATCGGCTCGCGCGACCCCGAGCGCGCCGTCCAAACCGCGACTCGCGCGGCGGCCGCGATCCCCGACGGCTCGTTCGCCGCCTACGACAACGCCGGCGCCGTACGCGCGGCGGGCGCCGTGATCCTGAGCGTGCCGTTTCGCAACCAGTCCGAGACGCTCG
Source organism: Solirubrobacteraceae bacterium (assembly GCA_035567335.1). Lineage (GTDB taxonomy): Bacteria > Actinomycetota > Thermoleophilia > Solirubrobacterales > Solirubrobacteraceae > Palsa-744. The sequence continues at coordinate 37,926 of DATMPZ010000023.1, read as the reverse complement.
CCACCCTCCGTGACGCGCTGCGCCCCGGTCAACTGCTGATCGACGCGACCGTCCCACTCGCGGCGGCGGTGGGCGGCAGGGCGACGCGCATGCTCGGCGTGTGGCAGGGCTCCGCCGCCGAGCAGGCAGCCGAGATGGCGCCGGCGGGGGTGCGCGTCGTCTCGGCTCTGCACACCGTCAGCGCGACCAAGCTGAACGACCTCGACCGTGTGCTCGACGAGGACGTGCTCGTCTGCGGCGACGCGCGCGCGGACAAGCGCGAGGCGGCCCTCCTGATCGAGCGGATCGAAGGCCTGCGCTGCGTTGACTGCGGTCGCCTGGAGATGTCGCGCACAGCCGAGTCGCTGACCGCGCTGCTGATCGGCGTCAACGCCCGCTACAAGGTCCATGCCGGCGTGCGTTTGGCGGGCCTGTGCGATCCCTCCTGGGAGTAAGGGTTCGTAGAAGAATAGGTTGGGGTTCGAGGGGTTCGGGCCGTGAGTGCCAGACGCCGAACACGAGCGCAGGCGTGCTGGTGGCACGTCGAGCATCGTGGGTGGCGGCTGGTGCCGCGGAACGGGCGTCTCGGGCGCCAAGATATTCTTCTACGGACCCCTAACGTCGGGATCTCCGACAGGCGCGCACGGAGGCCGGGACGGGATGCGATGAGCGACGCCGCGAGCGACATCGACAATGTGGTGGTCCTCGCCGGGGGCACCGGCGGCGCCAGGCTCGCGCGGGGCATGCTCGACGTGCTCTCCGCGCCCGAGCGCCTGACGGTGATCGCCAACACGGGCGATGACATCGAGATCTACGGCGCGCACGTCTCCCCCGACCCCGACCTCGTGTCGTTCTGGCTCGCCGATCTGATCGACGAGCGCGGCTGGGGCCTGCGCGAGGACACCTTCGCCGTCATGGACGCCCTGCGCGCGCTCGGCGTGGACGTGTGGTTCAACCTCGGCGATCGCGACCTCGCGTGGTGCCTGGAGCGCACGCGGATGACCACTGAAGGGATCTCCCCCACGGCCGCGCTCGCGCGCCTGAACGAGGCGATCGATGTGCGTGCACATGTGCTGCCGATGAGCGACGATCCCGTGCGCACGTGGGTGCGCAGCCGGGCCGGCTGGTGCTCGTTTCAGGAGTTCATGATCCGTGAGCGCGCCGAGGGCATCGTCGAGGGTCTGGAGTTTCGCGGCGCCGAGCCCGCGCGTCCGAGCGGGCAGGTTCTCGCTGCGATCGCGGACGCCGAGGCGATCGTGATCGGGCCGTCCAACCCGCTCGCCTCGATCGCGCCGATCCTCGCGGTGCCGGGCATCCGCGAGGCGCTCGCCGAGGCCGCGGCGCCCGTCGTCGCGGTCAGCCCCGTCGTCGGTGGAGAAATCTTGAAGGGCCCGACCGCCGCCTTCCTGGCCTTTGCCGCGCTGGAGTGCAGCGCCGACGGGATAGCCGACTTCTACGGCGAGCTGCTGGATGGAATCGTCGCCGACGAAAACGTCGCCCGCCTGCCGACGTTTCAGATCGACACGCGCATGGACGATCCCTCCGCGCGCGCTCGCGTCGCGCGGCAGACGCTCGACTTCGCCGCGGCGCTGGCGCAGTAGAACGCAGCCCGAGACGACGGGCGCATCGCACTATCGTCTGCAGCACATGCGCACCGCCGCGATCCTGCCCGTCAAGCGCTTCACGCGGGCCAAGCAGCGCCTCGGCGCGAGCGTCGCCGCGGAGCTGCGCGCGGATCTGGCCCGGGCGATGGTCGCAGATGTGCTCGCCGCCCTCGACGAGACGCCTTCGATCGCACGCACGATCGTCGTCACGTGCGAGAGCTCGGTCGCTGTCGCGGCGTGCTCTCTGGGCGCGCTCATCGTGCAGGACACGGTCGAGGAGAGTCAGAGCGCAGCGGTTGCCCTGGGCGTCGAACGAGCTCTCGCCGAAGGGTTCGAGCGCGCGCTGTGCGTTCCCGGGGACTGCCCGGCGCTCGACCCCGCCGAGCTCGACTCGCTGCTGAGCGCGCCCGGCGCCACCGCCGCAGATCGGCCCGAGGTGGTGATCGTCCCCGACCGCCACGGGACGGGCACCAACGGCCTGCTGCTCACCCCACCGGACGTGATCGCGCCCAGCTTCGGTCCGGGCAGCAGCGCGCGCCACCTCGCGCTCGCGCGCGAGGCGGAAGCGACGAGCAGGATCGAGCGGCCGGCGTCGCTGCTGCTCGACGTCGACACGGGCGCGGACCTGGCGGCGCTGCGCGAACGGCTGGCGGGCGCACATGGACGTGCCCCGCGCACCCGCATGGTGCTCGGACTGACCGCGCGCGATGTTCCGATCGCCCACGCCGGCTGAGCTGGGATCGGCGGTTACAGGCGTCGTGGCAAGCGACAGCGGGAACGACGATCTCTCCGCCCGTGCGCTGAGCGACCTGCCCGAGGTTCACGCGGGAGATGACCTGGCGGAGTTGATCGTCACGGCGGCGCGATCGGCTCGCCCGCCGCACGACTACGACTACGCCTACGCCCCTCCCCCAGCCCCGCTACGCGACGGCCAGATCGTGGCGGTGGCGCACAAGGTCGTCTCCAAGGCCGAGGGCGCAGTCGTCGCCCTGGACGACGTTCAGCCCAGCCCGCGCGCGCGTGAGTTGGCGGAAGCGCAGCACAAGGACGCGCGCGCGATCCAGGTCGTGCTCGACCAGTCCGCGGAGATCGTGCGCGCCGAGCGCGACGTGCTGATCTGCCGCACGCACCGCGGATTCGTGTGCGCCAACGCCGGCGTGGACGCCTCCAATGCGTCCGCGCCCGACACGCTCGTGGTCCTCCCCCGCGACCCCGACGCCTCGGCGCGCGCGCTGCGCGCGCGCCTGCACGAGCTGACGGGCGCGATCCTCGCCGTGCTGATCACCGACAGCTTCGGCCGCGCGTGGCGCCACGGGCAATGCGACGTGGCGCTGGGCTGCGCGGGGATGGCGCCGCTGGAGGACTGGCGCGGGCGCAGCGACGCGAGGGGCCTGCGGTTGCGGGCGACCTGGCTGGCCGTCGCCGACGCGATCGCCGCGACCGCCGACCTGGCGCGCGCCAAGGACTCGCGCGAGCCCGTCGTCCTGATAGGCGGCCTGCAGCGGTTCGTCACGCCCGAGGACGGCCCCGGCGCGGCGGCGCTGCTGCGCCCGCTGGAGGAGGATATGTTCCGGTAGACGCTAGGCCGGCGCGGCGGCGCGCAGCTGCTCACGCAGAAACGGCACCACGACCTGCTCGACCGCCTGAGGATCGTCCTGAAACGGCCAGTGACCGCTGTCCGGGAGGATCGCAACGTCCCGCACGTCGAAGAACTCCCGCTGGCGCTCGGCGTACTTGACGCTCAAGAACGGGTCCTTGGCGCCCCATATGACGAGCGCCGGCTTGTGCAGCTTGGCCAGCTCCGCGCCCACCTGCTCCTGCAGGCTCTCCATGCCGGGGGTGGCGGCGTCCGGCGTGGCGCGGTAGAGCTTCAGCACAGCGCGGCGCGTGGCGCGATCGTAGTCGTCGTACATCTTGTCCACGAACTCCGCGGGCAGCCCCCTGGGGTTGGCTCTCGCCATCGCCCGCCGCCACGCCGAGCGCGGGATCCACGCCTGCACGAGCTCTCCGAGCACGGGCGTGCGCCAGCGTTTGGCCATCGTGTGCCAGGAGTAGCCGGGCAGGACGCCGATGTTGATCAGCACGACGCTCGCCCAGGCGTCGGGGTGCGCCAGCCCCCACACCAGGCCGAAGGGGCCGCCGAAGTCGTGCACGACCAGGTGGACGCGCTCGATCCCCAGCTCGGCGAGCGCGCCCTGGATGAAGTCGCCATAGGCGCCCACCTGGTAGTCGAAGTCGCGCGGCTTGTCGGCCTGCCCGAAGCCGGGCATGTCGAACGCCACGGCCCTGCGCCCGTGCTCGCCGACGGCACCCACGAGCCCGCTCCAGTCGGTGCGCGAGCCCGGGTTGCCGTGCACGAACACGACCGCCTCGCGCGCGTTCGCAGGACCGGCTTCGATGACCGGCGAGCTCACGCCCTTGACCGTGATCCTGCGCGCGCGGGGCGCCTCGGTCGTCTCAGTCATCGCAGCTCCTCCTCACCCATCGGATCGCTCCTTCGCCAGCGTGCGAGAACCATACTCCGCGGGCGGCGCCATGCCGTCCCGACGCCGCGAGAGCGCGTGGCGAGTGTTGACGAACACGGCGCGCGGCACCGTGGTGGCGAACATGCGCGCCGGCCCGGTGGTGCGCGTTGCGAACGGCTCGAATGTCCTCGCCTGGCGCTCGTCGCGCGCGGCGGAGGAGAAGAGCATGCGTTCGATCGGGTTGATCTTGCGGCCGCCCGCGTAGTCGTACATCAGCAGCGCGTGGCCGCGCAGCCCGCGGGCGTGGCGGCGGCGGTAGCGCGCCAGACCCCGCGCCAACGGCTCGCTCCCGGCGAGGGCCGGGGCGATGCTGTCAGACAGCCACTCCGCGGACTGAAATGCCCAGCCGCAGCCCACGCCCCACAGCGGATCGATCGCCAGCGCCGCATCGCCGACGAGCGCGAGCCCGGGAGCGGTGGTGACATGGGCGACGTTGGTCATGTCGATCTTGCCCTGCACCGGCTCGGCCAGGCGCGAGGCGCGGATCGGCGGCGCCTCGGGAATCGCGCCCACGAACTCCACGAGCGCCCGCGCGGGGTCGGCGCGGAACTCGGGCAGGCGCTCCATCGTGGGCATCGCGGCATAGAAGACCTGGCCGCTGTCAGTGGGGAAGCAGGCGGCCATGTGCGGATCGAGCAGCCACAGCGAGGCGTCGGGCGAGCCCTCGGGCTCGGGGCCGTCGAAATAGCCGCCGTAGGCGAAGCGGCCGTGACGCACCGTCCTGGCCTTCACGCCCGCGAGCTTGGCCACGCGCGAGCCGCGCCCGTCGGCGCCGACGACGAGCCGGGCGCGCACCGTCGCGCTCTGCCCGCGCGGGTCGCGCACACGTACGCCACACACGGCGTCTGCGTCGCGCACGAGCTCGGTGACGGTGCGCCCGAGCATCAGCTCCACCCCGGGAGTCTCGGCGGCGATCGCGCGCACGAGCGGATCGAGGCGTTCGCGGCGCAGGTTCACCCCCGCCGGAACGCCGCTGTCACCCGCGGGCGCCACCCACCCCCAGCGCGTCCACAGACGTCCCCGCGAGCGCCGGGCGCCGGCCCGTTCCATCGGCTCCAGCAGGCCGGCGCGCTGCAGCGTCGGCACGGCCGAGGCCTGGATGTAGTGCGAGCAGATCCGCTTGAACGCGCCCGCGTCGGGGCGCTGCTCGATCAGCGCGACGCGCGCGCCCGCGCGGCCCAGCATGATCGCGGCGGTCGCGCCGGCGAGGCTGGCGCCGACGATCGCCACGTCGTAGTCCGCTCGATCGGGGACCATGTTGGAAGCGTGCGTGTCCGGCATCTTCAGCTCCTTATCTATAGTTCGCGTCGAACTATACAAGACGAACTATGAAAAGCAAGTCCACGATCCGTCTCACCACAACCTCATACGCGGTGATGAGCCTGCTGGAGCTGTTTGGCGAGGCGACGCCGTACGAGCTCAAGCAGACGCTGGAACACTCGATCGAGAACTTCTGGCCGGTGCCGCACACGACCTTCTACGAGGAGCCCGCGCGCCTGGCGAAGGCCGGCTATCTCTCGCAGAGCCAGGAGCAGGGCGGGCGCCGGCGCAAGCTCTATGCGCTCACCGAGGCCGGACGCGAGGCGCTGCGCGAGTGGGCCGACTCGCCGGGGTCGCCGCCCTCGCAGTATCGCGACGAGGGCATGCTCAAGGTCTTCGCGGGAGCCGACCCCAACTTGGTGTTCGCCGGGCGCGGCGACTGGCACCGCGCCAAGCTCGCCGAGCTCGAGGGCTACTTGGAGATCCTGCAGGCGGAGGGACACGGCGAGGATCGCTGGCGCGGCGCCGAAGCGACGCTCGTGGGCGGCATCGCCTATCACCGCCAGATGATCGAGACGTTCGAGCGCTACATCGAGCCGCGCGGAGCGATGACGCGCGACGGGATCGCGACTACGCCGCCACCGCCGGCTCGTGGCGGCGCCTGATCGCATACAGCGTCGTGCGCTCCGCGGCCGGCCGGCCGGCGCGGTGGGCCGCCCCGATCAGCTCCTCGGGGTCGAGCCTGGTGCCGTGGTAGGAGCCGGCGAGGCGGCTGATCGACTCCTCCATCAGCGTGCCGCCGAGGTCGTTGACGCCCCAGCGCAGCGACTCGGTGGCGGCGTCGAGGCCCATCTTCACCCACGAGGCCTGCACGCTCGCGACCGTGCCCCCGAGCGCGAGGCGAAAGACGGCGGTGTGCTTGAGGTTCTCCGCGCGTGAGATCTCCTCCACGCCGTGCGTGCGCCCGAGCAGCGTCTGAAAGGGGATGAAGGAGAGCGGCACGAACTCGGTGATCCCGCCCGTGCGCTGCTGCAGCTCGCGGATGACGCGCATGTGCTCGGCCAGCTCCCACGGCTCCTCGATGTGGCCGAACATGACCGTCGCGGTCGAGCGCAGCCCGGCCGCGTGCGAGGCCTCGACGATCTGCACCCAGCGCGCCACCGGCAGCTTGTTGGGCGAGATGCGCTCGCGCACGCCGTCGTGCAGCACCTCGGCGGCCGTGCCCGGCGTCGAGCCGAGGCCGGCGTCGCGCAGGCGCGCGAAGACCTCCGAAGGAGGCAGCCCCGAGATGTCGCACATGTGCGCGATCTCCATCGGGCTGTAGGCGTGCAGGTGGATGTCGGTCCCGGCGTCGCGCGCGGTGGACTTGGCCAGCCGCAGCCATCCCAGATAGTCCTCCAGGCTCCAGTCGGGGTGGATGCCCGACTGGATGCACAGCTCGGTGGCGCCGTACTCGATCGCCTCCAGCACACGCCGGACGAACTCCTGCTCGTCGTGCTCGTAGGCGTCGGGTGAGCGCTTGCCCTGGCCGAAGCCGCAGAACGCGCAGCCGACGGTGCAGACGTTGGAGACGTTGATGTTGCGATTGACGACGAACGTCACGGTCTCCCCCGCGAGCTCCGAGCGCAGCTCGTCGGCCGCCTCGCGCATATCCTCGATCGCCTCTGGGCGCGTCTCGGCGAACAGCGCCGTCAGCTCCTCGGGACTCAACGTGAGACCGTCGCGCCCGCGCTCGATCGCGCCCGCGACGAGCGACGGCCGGATCGGGGCCGGCGGCTCGGTGCGCCCGGAGCCGCGGCGCGGGATGAAGCTCCAGTACTTGACCTTGATCGTGTCGAGCACCCCGGGCGCGATCCACGCGGGGTCGATGTACTTCGCGTACACGCACAGGCGCTCGGTCAGCGCATAGCCGTCGGCCTGCAGGCGCCTGCGCACCTGGTGCGGCGAGGGGAAGGGGTGCTCTGGGGAGATGTGATCGCCGTTGGCGCTCAGCCCGCCGAGGTCAGTCGCCCCCGCCGTGACGAGCTCGCCCCACCAGTCGGCAAGGTTGGGCGGGACCTGGATGCCGACGTCCGGCATCAGCCGTCGCGTCTCGGCGATCAGCCGCTTCATGTCCTCGATGCTCACCGGCGAGGCCCACTCGGGCAGCGGCAGGCTCGGCCGCTGCAACGCGGCGCCCGCGACCTCCTCGGCCTCTCCGCCACTCTCGCCGCCGACGCCCGTCTGCCAGTACGCGCGCGCGGCGGCGTCGGCGATCTCGGCCGGCTCTTCGCCGTAGTAGCGCTGGTGCGGCACGAAGTTCTGCAGGATCACCTCCTGGATGTGCCCGTGCTCGGCGTGCATTTGTGCGATCGCTTCGAGCGAGGCGACGCGCTCTTCCTCCGACTCGCCGATGCCGACGAGGATGCCGCTCGTGAACGGGATCTTCAGCTCACCGGCCGCGCGGATCGTCTCCAGGCGACGCGCCGGGTGCTTGGTCGGCGAGCCGACGTGCACCGTCTGCATCAAGCGCTCGGAGATCGACTCGAGCATCAGCCCCTGCGAGGCCGTAACCTCGCGCAACCGCGCCAGATCCTCGCGCGAGAGCACGCCGAGGTTCGTATGCGGCAACAGGCCCCGCTCCAGCGCGCGCTCGCACGCCCATACGACGTATGCCGTGAAGTCTTCATGGCCGTAGGAGCGCAGGCGCGCGGCCACCTCGGGGTTGACCTCGGGGCGCTCGCCGGTGAGCACGAGCAGCTCCTTGACGTTGCGCCGCGCGGCGCCGTCCAGGATCTCGATCACCTCCTCAGGCGAGTACAGGTGCGCGCGATGGGTGGCGAACGCGCAGTACTTGCAGTAGCACTGGCACGTGCGCGACAGCGAGAGCGTCAGGTTGCGCGAGAAGGTCACACGGCGACGCACCCTCCGCAGTGTATGACCACCGGGTCCGTCCGACGCGATTCGTAGGTTTTATACATGCCCGAGGATGCACTCCGCCGCGCCGTCGCCGAGTTCGTCGGCACGTTCACGCTGATCTTCATCGGCTGCGGCTCGATCGTCGCCGCCAACGCGATCCACGACCCCTCGCTGATCGGCGTGGCGCTCGCGCATGGGCTGGCGATCGGCGTGATGGTCTCGGCGATGGGTCACATCTCGGGAGCCCACTTCAACCCCGCGATCACCTTCGGCTTCCTCGTCACGCGGCGGATCAAGCCGGCGCTCGGCATCGTCTACTTCGCGGCGCAGCTGGCCGGCGCGGCGCTCGGCGCGCTGCTCGTGCAGGACCTCTTGCCGCGCGCCGCCAGCGAAGCCGTCAACCTGGGCGTGCCGGCGCTCGGCAACGGCGTGGACGCGGCCTCGGGCTTCGGCCTGGAGGCGATCCTGACGTTCTTCCTGGCGTGGGTGGTGTTCGCCAGCGCGGTCGACGAGCGCGGCACGTTCAAGTCGATCGCCGGCCTGGCGATTGGATTCACGATCACGTTGGACATCCTCTTCGGCGGCCCCTTCACGGGAGCGGCGATGAACCCGGCGCGCGCGTTCGGCCCGCAGCTCGTGGGCGGACATTGGGCGAACGGCTGGGTGTGGTACGCCGGACCGATCCTCGGGGCGATCGTGGCGGCGGTGATGTACGAGCTGCTGTACCTGCGCCCGGCCAAACTCGAAGACGTCGGGTCCGCCGCGAGCGGAGTGCGCGAGCCCCGCGCCAGCGAACCCCGCTAGCCTCGGAGCGTGTCCGAGCGAAGACTGGGGATGGGCGGCAGGGGCGTTTACCTCGCCCGGCACGGCCAGACGGCGTATAACCTCGAGGGGCGGTTTCAGGGCCAGCTGCCGGTGCCGCTGGACGAGCTGGGGCGCGAGCAGGCGCACGAACTGGCCGAGCGCGCGGCCGCACACGAGTTCGCGGTGCTGTGGTCGAGCACACTGCTGCGCGCCCGCGAAACGGCGGAGATCGTGGCCGCGAGAATCGGGCTTGAGCCGAGAGAGGACGCGCGGCTGATGGAGACCAACGCGGGCGACTGGACGGATCGATCCTTCGGCGAGGTGCAGGCCGAGGTCCCAGAGATGTTCGCCAAGTTCGTCGCCGGAGACCCGACGTTCGCGTTCCCGGGCGGCGAGTCATTCGCCGAGCAGGAGGTCCGCGTCGGCGCGGCGCTGGACGAGATCGAAGCGGGCGAGCTGCCAGCGCTGGTGGTCTGCCACGGCATGGTCATCCGCGCCGCGCTGTCGGTGCGCGCCGGACACTGGCTGCCGAACGGCCAGCGCGTCCCGAACGGCGCGCTCGTGCCGCTCGATCCCGAGGAGCTCGCCCGCGCCGATCTCGGTGGCGGGGACACGACGCAGGCGAGCTGAGTCTGGGGAAGGGGCGGAAGTCAGGAAATCGTCACTTCCGTGTCACACAATTGGCACATTTGTGATTCCCGTGTCACAGATGCTTGTTCAGCATCGAGGGTGTGTTCGAGGCCATCCTCACGATCCCGCCACTGCCCGACCTGCTCGCCGTGTTTGGCGCGGGTATGACGATCATCGGGGGCCTCATCGGCTGGTTCGCGGAGAGGGCGAAATGGCGACGTTCATTGGAAAACCTTTCCTTGGGTGCGACTGCAGGCGGCGTGTGCGGCCTCATGCTCGCCTTCTTGGCTTACCTGGCCATCAAGCTCGTCAACGGATAGGATGGTGAGCATGGAGCGACTTAAGTTGTTTGCGGCTTCCCTGGTGGCGGTGGGCGTGCTGGCATTTGCTGCCGACGTGTTCCTTACAGGCGTACACGCCGAGATCGGCTGGTACTACGGCATTGGCCTTTTCCTTGGGGGACTGGGCGTCCTGCGCGTCATGGCGCCGCACATCGTCATTCCCGCTCGCGATTCCAAACATGTACCGCCGGACCATGAGTCCCACGCTAACCCGCCAACCGCCTGACCAGCGCGGCACCCTCGCGGGCCATGCGCGAGCGGGGGACGACCAGATCGAACCCGGCGCGCTCCGCCCGCTCGCGTGCCTGTGCATCGACGTGCGAGTAAAAGCCGAGCGTCCTGACTGAGCCCAGCGCGTCCTCGGATGAAAGCGCTTCGATGACGGCCGCACCATCGAGCTGCGCATCGGTCAGGTCCACGACGAGGACGTCCACGGCAGGCTTGTCAGCGTCCGCAAGCCGTGCCCGCAACCGCGCCTCGTCTCGTATCAGCTCGACCTCGTCGCCCGACGCACTCAGATCGCCCTGAATGCGCGACCCGAACAGCAGGTCGGCGGTGAGCGCGAGCACGCGCGCCATCGCTACAGCGCGCGCAGGCGCCGGAACTCCTCGCGCGCGGACTCCGGGCGGCCCCACATCTGCGTGACCTCGGCGCGCCCGCAGCGCAGCTCGCGCACGGCCAGCTCGCCCTCGATGGAGGCGTCGTCGAGCAGCGCCAGCGTGCCGTGCGTCGTCGGCGCCGAGGCGGCGTGCCCGAAACGATGGGCGACGAGCAGCCGCCAGTGCCAGTCGTTGTGCGAGTAGGGCCGCGCGTTGCACACGACGAGATAGACGGCCGCTTCGACGTAGCGCGACTCGTCGGCGAGACGCAGGTCGAGCTCGAGGTCGGTCCAATCATCGGGGAGCGAGTCGACGATCCCCTGGAAGTCCTCGGCGAGGCCCATGAGCATGAAGCCTAGCGTGGCTATCCTCGAACTCGGTGGCCGCTACTACCGATCTCCTTACTGACAAGGCGCGCCTGGACGCGGAGTACGCGGCATTGAGCGAGCGCTGCGGGCTGGTCGACCGGTGCGAGCGCGGCAAGCTCGCGTTGAGCGGTCCGGACGCGAAGACGTTCCTGGCCGGCCAGGTGACGAACGACACCGAAGCGCTGCGGCCGGGAGACGGGTGCTACGCGGCGTTCCTCACGCACAAGGGCAAGATGCTCGGAGATCTGCGCATCCTCGACGCCGGCCCCACGGGTCCCAAGAACGCGGGAGCGGGCCCGGACTCGGATTCGGACTCGGGCTCCTCGGGGGAGGAGTTGCTGCTCGACACCGAGCGCGTGGCGCTGCAGGCGCTGTTCGACATGATCCGCCGGTTCAAGATCGGGTATCAGCTGCAACTGCACAAGCGCACGGTGCAGCGCGGGCTGCTCTCGCTGATCGGACCCGACGCCATACGCGTCGCCGCGGCCGACGGGTTGCCGGACGTCGAGCACGCAAACGCGCCCGTCGAGATCGGGGGCATCGCGGCGCTCGCCGCGCGCACCGATGCGGGCGTGGATCTGATCTGTGACGCCGCCGACACGCAGGCGCTGACCCGCGCCCTGTGCGAGCGCGGCGCCGTGGCCGTCTCCGTGCAGGCCGCGGAGATCGTGCGCGTCGAGCACGGCCGCCCGCGCTATGGCGTGGATATGGACGAGAGCACGATTCCCCAGGAGGCGGGGCTGAACGAGCGCGCGGTGAGCTTCACCAAGGGCTGCTACGTCGGTCAGGAGACGGTCGCGCGGCTGTACTACAGGGGCCGGCCCAACCGCCTGCTGCGCGGCCTGCGCCTGTCGGAGCCCTCGCCTCCGGGCTCGGAGCTGCGCCTGGGCCAGAGGCCGGTCGGACGCCTGAGCAGCGCCGTGCTCTCCCCCACGTTCGGTCCGATCGGCCTGGGGCTCGTGCGCCGCGAGGCACAGCTCGGAGCATGCCTGTCGGTCGGAGACGGTGACGTGAGCGCGACCGTCGTCGAGCTGCCGTTTGCGACCTGAACCCGGCCCCGCGACACCCCGCCCGGCGCGACCTGACAAGAGCCCGCCGCCCGGCCTCCGGCCATCAAGGAGCCCACCGCCGGGCATGACCCTCACAAGAAGCTCGTGCCCGGATAGGATGCGTGCTCGGTATCCGTCCCCGACACGCGAGGTTCAAAGCACGTGGCCGCGATCGACCTGCAACGAGTATCCGAGGTAAGCGCCGAGCCGGGCGAGCTGCCCTCCACGATGGCCGCCTGGGTCATCCGCGAGGAGCGGTTTGGCGAGCCCAAGGACGCGTTCCAGCTGGAGGAGATCGAGGTTCCCGAGCCGGGCGCGTTCGAGGTGGTCGTGCGCGTGATGGCGGCGGGCGTGAACTACAACAACGTGTGGGCCGCGCTCGGCAAGCCGGTGTCGGTGATGAAGTACGGCGACCACCCCGAGTTCGGCCACCACATCGGCGGCTCGGACGCGTCGGGGATCGTGTGGAAGGTCGGCGCGGGCGTGACCCGCTGGAAGGTCGGCGACGAGGTCGTCGTACACTGCAATCAGGCCTCCTACGAGGACCCCGAGGTACACGGCCTGGACCCGATGGCGGCGCCCTCGCAGAAGATCTGGGGCTATGAGACGACGTGGGGCTCGTTCGCGCAGTTCACGAAGGTGCAGGCCCAGCAGCTCTTGCCCAAGCCCCATGCGCTGACGTGGGAGGAGGCCGCCTCGTACGGGCTCGTGTACTTCACCGCATATCGCATGCTGATCACCCGCTGCAAGCTGCAGGCCGGCGCGAACGTGCTGGTCTGGGGCGCCGCGGGCGGCCTGGGCGTGTTCGCCACACAGCTGTGCGCCGCCGCGGGCGCGAACTGCGTCGGGGTCGTCTCATCGCCGCAGAAGGGCGAGCTCGTCAAGCGGCTGGGCGCGGTGGACTACATCGACCGGGGCGAGTTCGCGGGCATGATGCGCAAAGGCGGCGAGAGCGCCGAGGAGGAGAAGGCCCGCTTCAAGGTCTCCCTCGGCTTCGCCAAGCGCGTCAAGGAGATCCTCGGAGACGCTCCGGACATCGTGTTCGAGCACGTCGGCAAAGCGACCTTCCCGACCTCGGTGTTCACCGCCAAGACGTTCGGCAAAATCGTGATCTGCGCCGGCACGACCGGCATCGACCTCGACTTCAACGTCGCTTACCTGTGGATGCGCCAGAAGGAGATCCTCGGCTCGCACTTCGCCAACGCATACGAGTGCACGAAGGCCAACGAGCTGATCGAGTCAGGGCGGATCCGCCCGGTGCTGTGGCGCACGCTCGGCTTCGAGGGCGTGGCCGAAGCCCACCAGCTGATGCTCGAAAACAAGCATCTGGGCAAGATCTCGATCCTCGTCGGCGCCGAGGCCGAGGGCCAGGGCAAGACGGCGGAGGGACCGGGGGCGATTCACGCCGAGGTAGGGGCCTGAGATGGCCCTGATGCCCGACAGCCGGCGTCATACGGCGTCCTTACCGATTGGAGATCGCAGGATCTCCAATCGGCCAGCACATGTGCCGAGCACACTTCGCTCACTGCGTCCTTACCGATTGGAGATCGACGGGATCTCCAATCGGCCAGCATGGCTCTCGAACATCAGGAGGTCGCAGATGCAACCAGTCAGGATGGGCATCTGATGGCGGGCGGGATCGACAGGCCCGGAACGGTAGTCATCCCGTGGTATGCCACGGGCTTCAAGGGCGACGCGCTGGAGGCCGCGTTGAACGAGGTCGCCCCGCTCGCGCTGCGCTACGGCGCCGGCTCATACGCCGTCTATCGCGCGCGCGACGACCGCTACAAGTTCCAGCAGCTCGCCCACTTCGAGCGCAATCTGGACTGGGAACGCTACTGGGAAGGGCCGGAGATGATCGAGCTGCGGACGCGCTACTCCGGTGCGTATCAGATACCGGTGCTGTACGGCTGGTGGGATTTGACCGTCAGCGGCGGGCTGGCCGCGGAGCCGGTGACTATCGGCAACGGCCAGACCAACGGCCACGGCAATGGTGTGAGCGCCCGCGAGGTCGCCTAGCCGCTATCTGGCGAGCGGCGCCATCGTCAGGCCCGCTCCCTTGAGCTGCTCCCAGTAGTGCTCGGCCGGCTCCTGATGCCCGCTGAATACGATCGCCTTACCCGCATTGTGGATCACGTTGGCGATCTCGTGGCCGCGCTCCAGCGTCGTGCCGGGGATGTAGCGCGCGAGCGTACGCGCGACGTGGTCGAAGGTGTTGTGGTCGTCGTTGCGCACGATCACCTTCCAGGATTCGCCCAGGCCGCCTCCGGGCGATCCCGCACGGGGTAGCTCGATCGTCTGACTCATGGATCGCAGGATAATGGGCGCGACCCGTCCGTACAATGGTTGCATGGACGACAATTGCAACCCGCGGCTGCCCGAGCGCGACCGGCCGTGGATGATGCGCACCTACGCCGGACACTCCACGGCAAAAGCGTCAAATGAGCTGTACCGACGCAATCTGGAAAAGGGCCAGACGGGATTGTCGGTGGCGTTCGACCTGCCCACCCAGACCGGGTATGACCCCGACGACGAGCTCGCCCGGGGCGAGGTCGGCAAGGTCGGCGTGCCCGTGTCTCACCGCGGCGACATGGTGGCGCTGATGGACGGCATCCCGCTCGGGGAGATGAACACCTCGATGACGATCAACGCGACCGCGGCCTGGCTTTTGGCGCTGTACATCGTCGCCGCCGAGGAGCAGGGCGTGGAGCAGCCGCAGCTGCAGGGCACCACCCAGAACGACATCGTCAAGGAGTTTCTGGCGCGCGGCACCTACGCGTTCGGGCCGGCGCCGTCGCTGCGGCTGATCGCGGACATGATCGCCTACACCGTCGAGCACGTTCCGAAGTGGAACCCGATCAACATCTGCTCCTACCACCTGCAGGAGGCGGGCGCGACGCCTGTGCAGGAGATCGCCTACGCGATGAGCAACGCGATCGCCGTGCTCGACGCCGTGCGCGAGCGCGTCCCGGCGGAGCGCATGGGCGAGGTGTTCGGCCGCATCTCCTTCTTCGTGAACGCCGGCGTGCGGTTTGTCGAGGAGCACGCAAAGCTGCGCGCGATGGGGATCCTGTGGGAGCAGCTGGGGCGTGAGCGATACGGGGTGAGCGACCCCAAGCACCTGCGGTTTCGCTACGGCGTGCAGGTCAACTCGCTCGGGCTGACCGAGGCTCAGCCGGAGAACAACGTGCAGCGGATCGTGCTGGAGGCGCTGGCGGTCACGCTCGGGCGCGACGCGCGCGCGCGGGCGATCCAGCTGCCCGCGTGGAACGAGGCGCTCGGCCTGCCGCGTCCGTGGGATCAGCAGTGGTCGCTGCGAATCCAGCAGGTGCTGGCTTACGAGACCGACATCCTCGAGTACCCCGACATATTCGCGGGCTCGCACGTGATGGACGGGCTCGTGGCCGAGCTGCTGGAGGGCGCGCGCGCGGAGATGGCGGTCGTCGCCGAGCATGGCGGCGCGGTCGAAGCCGTCCCCTACATGAAGGGCGCGCTCGTGGACGCCCACCGCGAGCGCATCCAGCGGATCGAGTCCGGCGAGCAGACCGTGGTCGGCCAGAACCGGTTCACCGAGACCGAGGACTCGCCGCTGACCGCCGGCGGCGACGGCGGGATCCTCGTCGTGGACCCGGCGATCGAAGCGCAGCAGATCGAGGCGGTGCGCGCATGGCGTGCGGGGCGCGACCAGGACGCCGTGGACGCCGCCCTGGCCGAGCTGACCCGGGTGGCGGCGCTTACGGGCGAGCGGGCAGACTCCCCGACGGGGGCGACGACGGCGACGGGGGCGGCGGCGGACACCGAGAACCTGATGCTTCCCACGATCGCCGCGGCGCGCGCGGGCGCCACGACCGGCGAGTGGGCGCGAACGCTGCGCGAGGTGTTCGGCAGCTACCGCGCCCCCACCGGCGTGGGTGAGGCCGCGCCCGCCTCCGGCGACGCCGAGCTGGGCGAGCTGCGCGAGCGGGTCGCGGCGCTGGGCGAGCGATTGGGGCGCCGGCCGAAGATCCTCGTCGGCAAGCCGGGCCTGGACGGGCACTCCAACGGCGCCGAGCAGATCGCCGTGCGCGCTCGCGACGCAGGCATGGACGTGGTGTATGAGGGCATCCGGCTGACCCCCGCCCAGATCGCGGCGTCCGCGCGTCAGGAGGGCGTGCACGTGATCGGTTTGTCGATCCTGTCGGGCTCACACCGCGAGCTGATCCCGGCGGTGATCGACGCGCTGCGCGACGCGGGCGTCAGCGTGCCGGTGGTAGTCGGCGGGATCATCCCCGACCAGGACGTCGCGCCGCTGAAGCAGGCGGGCGTCGCGGCGGTGTACACGCCCAAGGACTTCGACATCACCCAAATCGTGAGCGATATCGTCGAGCTGGTTGGAGCGGACGCCGAGCGATCGCGCAGCGACACGGCCGCCACCGTGGCGTGAGCGGGGCACCGCGCCCGACCCAGCCCTCCGGGCTGGGTGCCCGTGGGATCGGCGCCGCGATCGGCGCGCGGTTGCGCGCGCGAGACCTCACCGCCGCGCCGGATGCGCTCAACCTGCTCGAGAGCACGACTCCGGCCGATCGCGAACAGGCCGCGGCGCTCTTGCGCGAAGTATCGCCGCGGACACTCGGGCACGAGGCCCCCGGACACATCATCGGCGTGACCGGACCGCCCGGAGCAGGCAAGTCGACGCTCCTGTCGGTGCTTGTGCGCCACCTGCGAGACAACGGCTACGAGTCGGTGGCCGTGCTAGCCGTCGATCCCAGCTCGCGACGTTCGGGCGGATCTCTGCTGGGCGACCGTGTGCGGATCCAGTCCGACTCAACCGATCCGCGCGTCTTCATACGCTCGACTGCCGCCGGAGAGCGACTCGGAGGGCTCGCCCGAGGTACACGTGCGGCCGCACAGGCCCTCGCCGCGGCGTTCGAGATAGTAGTGATCGAGACCGTCGGCGTGGGACAGGCGGAGACAGAGATCGCCGATGTCGCCGACACCATCGCCGTCGTGGTGCAGCCAGGCGGCGGCGACGTCTTGCAGTTCCTGAAGTCGGGGATCATGGAGATTCCGGACATACTCATCGTCACAAAGGCGGACCTGGGACAGATTGCGTTGGGCACCCAACGAGACCTGACCGCGGCCCTACGCTCGCTCGGCGATCGCTCGACGCCGGTAATCGCGATGTCCTCTCTTGCGCCCGCAACCGAATTCGACGCACTGGCACAAGCATTCGAGCAGCACCGCAAACGTCTTGATGTGACAGCGCATCGGGAGCGTATTCGGCGGGCAGGAGCGCTGCTCGACTTCATCCAAGAGTACGGCGAGCATGGCCTGCAGGCCGTGGGCGGCCGATTGGCCGCCGAACATCTGCTCGAGGCACAGGAGCCGGGTCTGGACATGCAGGCCCTAGCGACTGTCCTCGAACGAGCGGCCAAGAACGGCTGAGATGGCACGCGACCTGCTGATGATGTTCGGTGCGTTCGTGCTCGCCAGCCTGCTCGCGGGAGCACTCGGCGCAATCAACCTTGGCACCGCCCTCGCGTTCGGTCAGATCGCATTTGCGCTTGCGACCGTCTATGTGATCCTCAGGCGCTGAACCTGCGTCCGCGGGGGTGCACGCGCGTACTCTCATGACCAGATGCTCATCCTGATCGGATTCGCCGTCCTCGCCGGGGCCGGCACCGCGCTGTCCCCGTGTGTATTGCCGGTGCTGCCCGCGCTGCTGTCCGCCGCCGGCGTCGGCGGTAGGCGGCGGCCGCTGGGAGTCGTGCTCGGGCTGATGGTCACGTTCACGATTACGATCGTGGGCATCGCCAGCGTCGTCGGCGGCGTTGGGCTGGGCTCGGACCCGTTGCGCGACCTTGCGGTGGCGGTGCTGCTCGTCATGGGCATCGCCCTGATCGTGCCCGGTCTCGCCGACGGCGTGGAGGCACGCATGTCCCGGCTTGCGCGCTTCGGCCCGCGCACGCGCGGCGACGGGTTCGCCTCGGGACTGCTCGTCGGCGCGGCGCTCGGCTTCGTCTACACCCCGTGTGCCGGCCCGATCCTGGCGGCAGTCATCTCGGTCAGTGCCGCTTCCGGTCGCACCGTCGCGGTGGCGATCGCCTACGCGTTCGGGTCCGGGGTCGTGCTGCTGGCGCTCGCGCTCGGCGGACACAAGCTGTTCGATCGTGTTCGCCGCGCAGGTCGCGGGCCCGCGTTGCAGCGAACGCTCGGGGCGATCATGGTCATCACCGCGCTCGCGATCGCGACCGAACTCGACGTCAACTTCGACCAGTACGTCGCCCAGCACATCCCCGAAGTCAACCTCACGGCGTCGTTGGAGAAATCGCACGCCGTCGAAAGCCGCCTGCACGAGCTCACCGGCCACAGCGCGAAGTTCCAGGCGAGCACCACTGCCCCGTCGGAGCCACACGACGCCAGCCAGGCCAAGCTGCTGGCCGACGCGCACGGGCTCAAGGACCTCGGCCAGGCGCCCGAGCTCAGGGAAACACAGGACTGGTTCAACACGCCCAGCGGCAGACCGCTCTCCCTCGCAGGCCTGCGCGGGCGCGTGGTGCTGGTCGACTTCTGGACGTATACCTGCATCAATTGCATTCGCACTCTCCCTTACCTGAAGGCGTGGGACGCCGCCTACCGGCGCGATGGGTTGACGATCGTCGGCGTGGAGACGCCCGAGTTCGCGTTCGAGCACGACGCCGCCAACGTCGCCAACGCGATCGACCAGTTCGGCATCCGCTATCCCGTCGTTCAGGACAACGAAATGGGCACCTGGAACGCGTACGGTAACCAGTACTGGCCCGCGGACTACCTGATCGACGCAAGCGGCCACGTCCGCTACGCCGCCTTCGGCGAGGGCGACTACGGCAAGACCGAGACCGCGATCCGCGCGCTGCTCGCCGAAGCCGGCGCGCAGGTCGGCGGGATGAGTCGTCCGACGGACGTGATCGTCCCCTCCGAACAGGCCACGCCCGAGACATACCTCGGCACGGCGCGCGCGCAGGGCTGGATCGACGGACCCCACGCCGGCCTGCATGACTACGGTCTCGGGTCCCATCCACACCTCAATGTCAGCGAATTCGCCTATACCGGCAAGTGGAACATCGCCGATCAGCCGGCCACGGCCGTGTCGAATGCAGGGATCGAAGTGAAGTTCCAGGCTCGCAACGTCTACCTGGTGCTCAGCTCGCCGGGAGAACACCCCCTGCCGGTGCGCGTACTGCTCGACGGACGCCCGATTTCCGCCGCCGACGCGGGCAGGGACGTTCGCGCAGGCGTAGTCACGGTGCGAGGCCAGCGCCTGTACACGCTGGTCTCACTGCCTCGCGACGAGCAGCATCGCCTGGCGCTGCGCTTCGTGCCCGGGGTCACCGGATACGCGTTCACGTTCGGGTAGGGCCCCGACTGGGCATCCGCCTACAATGACCCCAATGGAGGGCTCACTGTCCGAGACGAGCGCCCGCAGCTGGCTGCGCTGCTATCGCTGCTGGTCCCAGGATCTGGAGGTCCAGGTCCACTACGAGGGGATTCACAAGATCGACCCCGACACGGGCGAGCGCTCGGAAGTGGTGGACGAGCTGCAGGAGGCGGTCGTGCAATGCCTGGACTGCATGCACGACCAGCCCCACCTCGGCTTCAACAACGGCCGTGTCGAACCGATCGAGGACCGCTGGGAGCGGATGATCGCGGGCACGCCGTGGGTCGCCTCGTGCACGGTGTCGGTCGATGCCGACGATGTGGAGAGCTGCTCTGGTCCGGAGGCGGGGGACGCGCTGTCATACGCCGCGTTCGGCGATTACGGCGTGCGCGAGTTCTTCACGCATGTGCGCTTCCACAAGCACGAAGAGGACGCCCGCATCATCGTGCACCTGCTCGTCGAGCTGTACGCGCGCTCGCTGGAGGAGGCCACCGAGGTGCTCGAGTCCTCCGCCCGCGGGGCGCTGACGATCACCTCGCTGGCCGAGGAGTCACGCCCGCCGGCGGCGGCGGGTGAGATGCACAGCCACGAATAGGACGCCGCTGGCCGGCGCTGGCCGATCTCCGATCGGTCGGCGTCCTCGTCGGCTCGCGTACGTAGTACGCCACGCCTCCTGCGTCCTTGACCGATAGACGATCAGATGCGATCGCCTATTGTCCAGCTTGGCCTGCTGGCCGATCTTCGATCGGTCCTATTGGCGCAGAGTTCGGACAAGCGTCGCGCTTAGCCCAGGCGCTGCTCGAGCGCCTGCAGCTGCGCGTCGAGCTCGGCCGGCAGGCGGTCGAACTTCGCCAGGTGCTCGCGGAACTGGGGCAGCTGGGCGCGCCACTCCTCGGTCTCGACGCGCAGCAGCTCGGCCATGTCCTCCTCGGAGACCTCCAGGCCGCGGGTGTCGATGCCCTCCGCGCCGACCGGCGGGATCAGGCCAATCGGAGTCTCCGTGGCGGCGCCGTGGCCGGCGCAGCGGGCGAACACCCAGGACAGCACGCGGGAGTTCTCGCCGAAGCCCGGCCACAAAAAGCGGCCGCCTGAGTCCTTGCGAAACCAGTTGACGTAGAAGATCTTCGGCAGCACTCCACCCTCACGGCGGCCCATCTCCAACCAGTGAGCGAAGTAGTCGGCCATGTTGTAGCCGCAGAACGGCAGCATCGCGAACGGGTCGAAGCGCAGTTCACCGACGGTGCCGGTCGCGGCGGCGGTCTTCTCCGAGCTCATGACCGCGCCGAGGAACACGCCGTGCTCCCAGTCCAGCGCCTCGGTCACGAGCGGCACGACGGTCGAGCGCCTGCCGCCGAACAGCATCGCGTCGATCGGCACGCCTGCCGGGTCCTCCCACTCCGGCGCGATCGCCGGGTCCTGAGCGGCCGGGGTCGTGAAGCGCGCGTTGGGATGCGCCGCGGGCGCGTCCGAGCCGGGCGTCCAGTCGTTGCCGTGCCAGTCGATCAGGTGCGCGGGCTTCTCTCTGGTGAGGCCCTCCCACCACACGTCGCCGTCGTCGGTGCGCGCGCAGTTGGTGAAGATCGAGTTGCGCTCGATCGTGGCGATCGCGTTCGGGTTCGTCTCCTCGCCCGTGCCGGGCGCGACGCCGAAGAAGCCGTACTCGGGATTGATCGCGTACAGGCGGCCGTCGGCGCCGAACTTCATCCACGCGATGTCATCGCCGATCGTCTCCACCTTCCAGCCCTCGAGCGTGGGGATCAGCATTGCCAGGTTGGTCTTGCCGCAGGCGCTGGGGAAGGCGCCGGTGATGTACTTGACCTCGCCCTCGGGCGAGGTCAGCTTGAGGATCAGCATGTGCTCGGCCATCCAGCCCTCGTCGCGGGCCATCACCGAGGCGATGCGCAGCGCGAAGCACTTCTTGCCGAGCAGCGCGTTGCCGCCGTAGCCCGAGCCGAACGACCAGACCTCGCGCGTGTCGGGGAAGTGGACGATGTACTTGTTCTCGGCGTTGCACGGCCACGGCACGTCCTCGACGCCGTCTGAGAGGGGCATGCCGACCGAGTGCAGGCAGGGAACGAACTCGCCTTCAGAGCCCAGCGCGTCGAGCGCGCCCTGGCCCATGCGCGTCATGATGCGCATGCTCACGGCCACATACGGCGAGTCGGTCAGCTGGACGCCGACGTGGCTCTTGTCTGAGCCGAGCGGTCCCATCGAGAACGGCACCACATACATCGTGCGCCCGCGCATCGCACCCTCGAACAGCTCGTTGAGCGTCGCCCGCATCTCCGCCGGGTCACGCCAGTTGTTCGTCGGCCCCGCTTCGACCTCGGTGGCCGAGCAGATGAACGTGCGGTCCTCCACGCGCGCCACGTCGCCCGGGTCGGACAGCGCGAGATAGGAGTTGGGCCGCTTGGCGTCGGAGAGCCGCTCGAACGTCCCCGCCTGCACGAGCGTGGCGCACAGGCTGTCGTACTCCTCGGCCGACCCGTCGCACCAGTGAATGTCATCGGGCTCGGTCAGCGCCGCCACCTCGCCGACCCAGGCCAGCAGGCGCTCGTTGGTGGTGGGGGCTGAAGCGGTCGTGTTCATGGGCTGAATGCGGCTCCTCGGTGTCGGTCGTGATCGGCGCGCGTCGTCTCAACAAACGCGGCTGCCGGGCCAGAATTGGCGCCGGGAACGGAAAAACGCCCTTGCGGGGCGGGTCCGGGAAGCCTATCGCACGGCTACTCGACGTTGCCCTCGGCTTGGCCGTCGCCGGGGCTCCGGCGCGGCACGAGCACGAGCCGCTTGAACTCGGCCACGAGCACGCCATCCTGGTTGAGCACGCGCGTGTGCACCCGCACGGTGCCGCGATCGGGCTTGGACTGGGACTCGCGCTTCTCCAGCACCTCGGACTCGCAGAACAGCGTGTCGCCGTGGAACACGGGCGCCGGGTGCTTGAGCTCCTCGGTCGCCAGGTTGGCGATCGCCTTGCCGCTGACGTCTGAGACGGACATGCCCAGCGCGAGCGAGTACACGAGCGGCCCCACCACCACGTTGCGGCCCTGCTGGGATTTGTGCGCGTACACGTCGTTGATGTGCAGCGGGTGGTGGTTCATCGTGAGCAGGCAGAACAGGTGGTCGTCTGACTCGGTCACTGTCTTGGCGGGCCAGTGCTTGTAGACGTCTCCCACTTCGAACTCCTCCAGGTAGCGTCCGTAGGGGTGGGCGCCGCTCGCCTCGCGCGCGGCCTGCTCTGTCTCGACGGTCTCGGTGGCGGTCTGGCTCATGGGTTGGGGGTTCTCCTGTCGCTCTGCTCGACGTTTGCGTTGACTCAAACCCTATTGTTCAGGGCTGAAAACCGTTCACCCCTGAAAATAGCCGTTCAGCCCCGAAAAACGGCCGTTCAAGACAGAACACGACTCCACAGGAGACGAGCCAGACTTGCGCAACCCCCGCGACTTCTTCAAGCCCCTCGCCATCGACGCGCCCGAGCCGGCGCGGGAGATCCCGTTCAAGCCATCCCGGATGATCCATTTCCTCGACTTCTCCAACGAGAAGATGGTCGCCAAGGTTCCGGACATCGCGCCGCGGGTGGACATCCTGCTCGGCAACCTCGAGGACGCCGTGCCGCTGGAAAAGAAGGAGGCCGCGCGCGCGGGGCTGATCCGTGTGGGCAGGGAGATGGAGCTGGGCGACACCGCGCTGTGGACGCGCGTGAACGAGCTCGCCTCGCCCTACTTCCTCGACGACATCACCCAGCTCGTGCAGGAGATCGGCGACAGGCTCGAGGTCATCATGATCCCCAAGGTCGAGGGTCCGTGGGACATCCACTACGCCGACCGCCTGCTCGCGCAGCTGGAGGCCAAAGCCGGCCTGCAGCGCCCGCTGCTGATCCACTGCGTCCTGGAGACCCATCTCGGCGTGGCCAACCTCGAGGAGATCGCCGCCGCCTCGCCGCGCATCCAGGGGATGTCCTTCGGCCCCGCCGACCTGGCGGCCTCGCGACGGATGAAGACCACGCGCGTCGGTGGCGGGCACCCCGGCTACCGCACGATCGCCGACCCCGACCCGGAGCACCCTGATGCGCCGCGCCCCAGTTACCAGCAGGACCCGTGGCACTACTCGATCGCGCGCATGGTCGACGCGTGCACAGCGGTGGGCGCGCTGCCCTTCTACGGGCCCTACGGCGACATCAAGGACACCGAGGGCTGCGAAACCCAGTTCCGCGCCTCGTTCCTGCTGGGGTGCGTCGGCGCGTGGTCGCTGCACCCCGCGCAGATCGCGATCGCCAAGAAGGTCTACTCGCCCGATCCCGAGGAGGTGGCCTTCGCGAAAAAGGTCATCGAGGCAATCCCCGACGGGCGCGGAGTGCACATGATCGACGGCAAGATGCAGGACGACGCCACCTGGAAGCAGTGCCAGGTGATGGTCAACCTCGCGGAAATGCTCGCGCGCAAGGATCCCGAGCTGGCCGAGGCTTATGGGCTGGCTCCGGTCGCGGCGTAGGCGGATCGTCCGATGCGAGCCCCTCGAGCCCGTCCTCTCGCAAGACCGCGGCGCAACGGCAGCACGCCGAGCTCGCGCAGGTCTGTATAGGCTTCCGCGCCGCATATGCGCTTTTTCGAGTTCGAGGCGCGCGAGATCGTCAAGCGCGCCGGCATCCCCGTCACCGACTACGGCTTCACGACCGACCCCGCACAGGCGGCCGAGATCGCGCGGCGGATCGGCGGTCCGACCGTGATCAAGTCGCAGGTGCTCTCGGGCGGGCGCATGAAGGCCGGCGGGGTCAAGTTCGCCGACACGCCCGAGGAAGCCGAGTCCTACACCAAGGACATCCTCCAACTGGAGATCGGCGGGCACATGCCCCGCGGCGTGCTCATCGACCCGAAGGCGGAGGTCGAGCAGGAGTACTACGCGGGCGTCGTCTGGGACGGCACCGCGAAGAAGCCGCTGATGCTGTTCAGCGACATGGGCGGCATCGACATCGAGCAGGTCGCCGAGGAGCATCCCGATCACGTCGGTCGCGGCCACTTCTCCACGATCGAGCCCTTCTCGGACTTCCAGGCCAAGCAAGTGATCGCCGCGGCCGGCGTCACCGGCAGGGCCCTGCAGCGCGCCACGCCGGTGCTCGCGCGCCTGGCCCGACTGTTCCTCGAGAACGACATGACGCTCGCGGAGATCAACCCGCTGGCGCAGCTGAAGGACGGTTCGTTCGTGGCGCTGGACGCGCACATGGAGATGGAGAACGAGGGCATGCCGCGCCAGCAGGGCCTGATCGCGGCGCTGGGCATCGGCGCGGAGGAGGGCACCCGCGAGGGCCACACCCCGACCTCCTTCGAGGAGGCCGTCAAGGCGATCGACGCCGCCGATCATCGTGGCGTGATCCAGGGCAAGGACACCGGCTTTGACGGCAACATCGGTCTCGTGATCGGGGCGGGCGGCGGCTCGCTGACGCTGACCGACGCCGTGCGCCAGCAGGGCGGCAAGCCCGCGAACTACTCGGAGATCGGCGGCAACCCGTCCGTCGCGAAGGCCTGCGGCCTGGCTAAGGAGGTCCTCCAGAAAGATGGCGTGGAGAAGATCGCCGTGATGATGTCGATCGTCTCGAACACGCGCGTGGACATCGTCGCGCGCGGCGTGATCAAGGCCTGCCTGGAGCTCGACAGGGACCCCGGCGAGACGATCGCGATCTTCCGCATCCCCGGCGCCTGGGAGGAGGAGGGCTTCAAGATCCTCGACTCCTACGGGATCGAGTACTGCGACCGCTCGGTCTCGTTGTGGGAGGCCGCGGGTCGCGCGGTCGCCAAGATCCAGGGGGCTGCGGCCTAGCCATGTCCATCCTGATCGACCAGGACACGACGTTCATCATCCAGGGCATCACCGGGCGCGAGGCCGTGAACCTCACGCGCGAGTGCCTGGACTATGGCTCGAAGATCGTCGGCGGCGTGACCCCCGGGCGCAAGGGCCGCGAGGTCCACGGCGTGCCGGTGTTCGACACGGTCGAGCAACTCGTCGAGCACAACGGTGGCGTCGTGCCCGACGGCTCGGTCGTCACGGTCCCGCCCGCGGGCACGCGCGACGCGGTGTTCGAGGCGCTGCACGCCGGCATCGAGACGGTCGTGATCGTCACCGAGCGGATCCCGCGCCGCGACGTCGCGATGATGGTCGAGCTGGCCGACGCCAAGGGCGCGCGGATCATCGGCCCCAACTGCCTCGGCGTGATCGTCCCGGGCGTCGCCAAGATGGGCGGCATCGGCGGCCCGGCGCGCAACGCCGCCGTCGCTTACCAGCCGGGCGCAATCGGCGTGATGAGCCGCTCCGGCGGCATGACCACGGAGATCTCCTCGACGCTGACGGCGGCGGGACTCGGCGTCTCCACGGCGGTCTCGATCGGCGGCGACGCGATCATCGGCTCGACCTACGCCGAGCTGATGCCGTACTTCGAGGCCGACGAGCAGACTCAGGCGATCGTGATCTACACCGAGCCCGGCGGTCGCATGGAGGCCCAACTGGCGCGGTGGGTCAAGGACAACGACTCGCGCCTGCCGATCGTCGCGTTCATGGCCGGCAGGTTCATGGACGACGAGGAGATGCAGGGCATGTCCTTCGGGCACGCCGGCACGATCGTCGAGGGCATCCAGGACAGCGCGACGGAGAAGATCGCCCGTCTGGAGGCGGCCGGCATCCCCGTGGTGCAGCGGATCGACGAGATTCCCGATCTGGTCAAGGCCAAGCTCGCCGAGCGGAGCGCGGCATGAGGGCGGACGGGACGTTCATCGCCGTCGAGGTCGACGACGCGGCCGCGGCCGACGCCGAGCTCGCGCGCAAGCTCACCGAGGCCTGTCCGGTGGACATCTTCGCGCAGACCGACTATGGCTCGCTGGCGTTGGTCGAGGGCAACCTCGATGAGTGTGTGCTCTGCCGCCTGTGCCTGGACGCCGCGCCCGGCGGCGCGGTGACGGTCATCAAGCTCTACGACAACGACGCCGTCCTGGCCTGAGTCCCGGACGGCGAGCTTGCCCACGAGCGACCAGCGCGTACCCTATCCTGTGAGCAGGAGGGCTGGCAGAGCATGAACGAAAACTTCTCGCTGATCGTGATGTGCCTGTTTCTGCTCGCGTCGCTGGCATTCCTGGCGCAGCAGCTGACTTCGTATCACTAGACGCGCTGGAAGACCTGCGGCTACGGTTGACGGGCCTTGCGCACGCGCTGGCGCTCCTGATGCTTGTCGACGACGTTGACGATCAGCCGCAGGAACTGCTCCGGGCCCGAGGCCTTGGCCTGCCCGTAGGTGAACGCCTCGACCCAGTCGGGGACGCGGGCTTCGCGGGCCATCACGTTGAAGAACTCGCGGCGCATGTCCACGCGCACGCGGGCGTCGGCCGCCGGGCCCTTGGTGACCTTCAGGTCGGGCATCTCCAGCCGAAAGTGCTGGACGTCGCCGCGCCCGCGCAGTTCGACGCTGACGACCAGCCGGATCGGTTCGAGCGCCGACACTTCGCCGATGAACCGGCGCACGGCAAGCTCGATCAGAGCCTTGGCGTCTTCTGCCATCTCACACCACCCCTCTCCAGCCCCCTGTCCCCCGCCAGAGAAAGTGGAGGGGGGCCGTCACACAAATAATCGATCGGCTCAAATCTTATGACGTTGCAGCAGCTTGCGCCCGATCACCATGCGCTGGATCTCCGAGGTGCCCTCGCCGATCAGCAGCAGCGGCGCGTCGCGGTAGAGGCGCTCGATCTCGTACTCCTTGGAGTAGCCGTAGCCGCCGTGGATGCGAAACGCCTCCTCGACGCAGAAGCGGCCGGCCTCGGAGGCGAACAGCTTGGCCATGCCGGCCTCCAGGTCCGAGCGCTCGCCGGCGTCCTTCAACCGCGCCGCGCGCAATGTCAGCAGCCGGGCCGCATCGACCTGGGTGGCCATGTCGGCGAGCTTGAACTGGATCGCCTGGTGCTCGGCGATCGGCTTGCCGAACGTGCGCCGCTCCTGGGAGTAGCGCAGCGCGAGCTCCAGCGCGCGCTGAGCGATCCCCACGCCGCGCGCGGCGACGTTGACGCGACCGACCTCCAGCGCGTCCATCATCTGCGCGAAGCCCTTGTTCAGGCCGGCGTCCTCGCCCCCGAGAACGTTCTCGGCCGGGCAGCGGTAGCCGTCGAACACGAGCTCCGTGGACTCCACGCCCTTGTAGCCCATCTTCTTCAGCTTCGGCGGCACGTTCAGCCCTGCAAGCTCGCCCGTGTTCTCGCCGACGCCCGGCTCTTTTTCGGCGATGAAGCACGTGAACCCGCGATGGCGCGGATCGGCCTCCGGGTCGGTCTTGACGAGCACGAACACGAGCGAGGACATCAGCCCGTTCGTGACCCACATCTTCTGGCCGTTGATCTCGTACTTGCCGTCCTCGCCCTTCTTGCCCGAGGTCTTGATCGCCTGCACGTCCGACCCCAGCTCCGGCTCGGACAGCGAGAAGGCGGCACGGATCTCCCCTGTGGCCATCCGCGGCAGGTACTTCTGACGCTGCTCGTCCGAGCCGAACTTCATCAGCAGGTAGGAGCCGATGAAGTGGGTGTTGACGACGCCGGAGATCGAGATCCAGCCGCGCGAGAGCTCCTCAACGATCATCGCGTACGTCGTCAGGTCCAGCCCCATGCCGCCGTACTGTTCGGGGATCGTCACCCCAAACAGGCCGAGCTCGCGCATCTGCTCGACGATCGGCTCCGGGAACGCGTCCTCGTGGTCGAAGTGCTCGGCCTGCGGCAGGATCTGCTCGTCGGCGAACTGGCGCACCATCTCGGTGATCGCCCGCTGCTCGTCGGTCTTCTCGGTGTAGGGCTCGGCGGCTGCTACGGCCATTCGCTTTCGCTCTCCAGGTCGTTCGTTTTCCCGCAGGATACCTGTGCGGCGCGGGCTGGCAGACTTCCGACCCCGATGACGCCCGTACGCGAACAGCATTGGTGGGTGAGCCATGAGCCAGCCCCCCGAACACACCTGTTGGCGCCGCTCTCGATTGCCGGCGACGCGCCGGGAGCGCTTGAAAAGCCATGAACTTCGCGCGCGACGTGCTCGATCGACTGCCTCCGGGAGACCGGGCGCTCGTGGAGCTGGCCCGCGACGGGTGCCGGCGCGAGTGGACGTTCGGCGTCCTCGCCGATCGCAGCGCGCGCCTGGCGGGCTGGCTGCGCGAGCGCGGCGTGGAGCGGGGCGACGTGGTGATGACGCTGATCGGCAACCGCCCGGAGTGGGTGATGACGATGTGCGCGTGCATGCGCATCGGCGCGGTGGCGCTGCCGTGCACCGAGCAGCTGCGCGCCAAAGATCTGCGGTTGCGGATCGACGTGGCGAGCCCGACGCTGATCGTCGCCGACGAGCGCGACCGCGCCGAGCTCGAGGCCGCCCTGACGGGCGGGGGCGGGACAGCCGCGCGAGGCGACCTGCAGGTCGTGCTCGTTCCCGACGAGGCCCTGTTCGCGGGCGCGCCCGCGCCCGCGGTCGAGCTGGGCGAGGACGAGCCGTGCCTGATCACGTTCACGAGCGGCACCTCCGGCGAGCCGAAGGCCGTCGTCCACGCCCAGCGCTACCTGCCCGGCCAGCACGTGCAGGCGGAGCATTGGCTGGGCGCGCGCAGGGGCGAGCTGGTGTGGTGCACGGCCGCGTCGGGCTGGAGCAAGTCGGCGCGGAATGTTTTCATCTCGCCGTGGCTGCGCGGCGCGAGCGCGCTGCTGCACGACGCGCGGTTCGATCCGGCGCAGCGGCTTCAGCTGTGCGAGCGCGAGCGCGTGAACGTGCTGTGCATGGCGCCGACCGAGTACCGCGTGATCGCCGCCCGCGCGACGCTGCACGCGATGCCGGACCTGCGCACGATGGTGGCCGCCGGTGAGGCGCTGAACCCGGAGGTGCAGCGCGCCTGGGGGGAGGCGACGGGCCTTCAGATCCGCGACGGGTACGGCCAGACGGAGACCGGACAGCTGACCGGGATGCTCTTGGACGAGGAGGCGCGCCCGGGCTCGATGGGCAGACCACTGCCGGGCGTGGCGCTGAGCGTGGACGACGGCGAGCTGGTCGCCGACCCAATGACGGTGGGGACGTTTTGCCTCGGCTACCTCGGCGAGGACGTCATCCATCGCCGCGAGGACCGATCGTGGCGTGTGTCAGACCGCCGCGAGGGCGGGATGTGGCGCACGGGCGATCGGGTGCATGAGGATGATGACGGCTACTTGTGGTTCGAGGGCCGGGACGACGACGTGATCGTCTCCGCCGGGTATCGCATCGGCCCCTTCGAGGTCGAGTCCGCGCTGATCTCCCATCCGGCCGTGGCGGAGGCGGCGGCCGTGGCCGCGCCCGACCCCGAGCGCGGCTCGGTCGTGCGCGCGGTGGTCGTGCTGCGCGAGGGTTATGACGAAGACCCCTATCCCTCCCCCGCCGCTTTGGCGCGCGAGCTGCAGGAGCACGTCAAGCGCGAGACCGCCCCCTACAAGTACCCCCGCATCGTCGAGTTCGTCTCCGAGCTGCCGAGGACGGCCTCCGGCAAGGTCAAGCGGGCCGAGCTGCGCGCCAACGGGTAGAGGCAGAGCCCGTGCGTCCGACGCTGTTCCAGGCGGCGCATGCGCCGCCTGGCGGGGACGCGCATGCGCGTCCCGGGACATGCCGCATGCGGCATGTCCACCGACAGGCGCATGCGCCCCACCCCTCATACTCAGACGAGCTGCTCGGCGGTTTGGGCGGTGGCGCTCGCGCGACCGAAGCCGCGCTCGAGCTCCTCGACCTCCTGCGCGACCGTGCTCGCGGGCGGGCGCAGCACGAGGAAGGCGGCGAGAATCCCGAAGGCGACGCACGCCGCGCCGACCACGTAAGCGAGGTGATATCCGCCCGTCAGTGCGCTGTCGAGGGAGTGCCCGTTGGCGGTCAACGTCTTCGTGCGATCCGTCGCGATCGTCCCGAGCGTCGCCAGCCCGATCGCGCCGAACAGCTGGACCGACACGTTGATGATTCCCGAGGCGAGACCGGCGTCGCGTGGCGGCGCATCGGCCATGCCCATCGTCAGCAGCGGCAGGAACGAGGCGCCGGCGCCGAGCCCGATCAGCAGGAACGCGAAGAACAGCCCCGGGAAGTAGGCGGCGTGCATGCCCTGGCCGGCGAGCAGCAGCAGCCCGGCCACGATCCCCGCCAGACCGCTCACGAGCGTTGGCAGAGGCCCAAACCGCTCGACCGCGCGGGCCGACAGCCCCATCGAGAGCGCGGCGATCGCGATCGTCAACGGCATGAATGCGAGCCCAGTGTCGATCGCGTCATAGCCGAGCACCCGCTCGAGGTACAGCGATCCGAGAAAGAACGCCGAGAACATGCCCGTGACCAGCAGGCCACGGACGAGGCTCGACCCCATCAGCATGCGTAGCCGCAGGATCCGCAGCGGCATGATCGGGTTGGCGACCCTCGCCTCCAGCGCGAAGAACGCCCCGAGCAGCGCCAGCGAGACCCCGCCGATGCCGAGCGTACGCGCCGAGAGCAGGCCGTATTCGGTCGACTTGACGATCGCGAACGCGCCGAGCATCGTCGCGAGCGTGATCAGGATCGATCCCGCCACATCGACGCCTCCGGCCAGACCGATGCCCCTGTTCTCCTCGATCAGCGCCCAGCCGAGCGCGAACGCGACCAGCCCGATCGGAACGTTCACGAAGAAGATCCAGTGCCAATCCAGCGACTGCGTGAGCACGCCCCCGGCGAGCAGCCCGATCGAGCCGCCGCCGGCGGAGACGAACGCGTACATGCCCATCGCCTTCGCCTGCTCGGCGCGCTCGGGGAACTCGGTGACGACGATCGCGAGGATCACCGCGGAGGCCACGGCGCCGCCGATCCCCTGGATGAAGCGGGCCGCGATCAGCATCGCCTGACTGCCGGAGACGCCGCACAGCACCGAGGCGGCGATGAACAGGAGCAGCCCCGCGAGGAAGACCTTCTTGCGCCCGATCAGATCGCCCATCCTGCCGGCCAGCAGCAGAAACCCGCCGAACGTGATCAGGTAACCGTTCATCACCCAGGTGAGGCTGCCCTGGCTGAAGTGCAGGTCGCGCTGGATCGAGGGCAGCGCGACGTTGACGATCGTCGCGTCGAGGACCATCATCAGCTGGCCGAGGCAAAGCACGGCCAGGGCGATCCAGCGGCGGCGCTCGCTGCGCCGCGATGTCTCGACGGCGGTGGCATCGCGGGTCTCGATCTGGTCTGTGACGGTGCTCATGTGGGCTCCCTTCGGTTGACGAGGGAACACCATAGCATGGATCATCCCTGTATCAAGGACGATCTATATAAAATTTATGATCGTTGCTAAAATGACAACACATGCGAAATGGTGTAAAATCACGCGCAATGAGTGCTGAGAGGGCCTCATCATGTGCTCCGGGCTCGATGGTTCTGCTTACCCGCCTGGCTAAGCAGGTCTACCGCCGCAGCAGCGACGAGCTGCTGGGGATGCAGCTGCGCCATCTCGTCGCGCTCAGCTACGTGCGCGACCACGACGCCTGCCCTCAGCACGAGCTCGCCGAGGCGTTCTGCATGGACGCCAACAACGTCGTGCTGCTGCTCAACGAGATCGAGCAGCTGGGTTACGTCACGCGCCTGCGCGACCCCGGCGACCGTCGTCGCCACCTGGTGGCGCTCACTCCCACGGGCCGCGACGCGCTGAGCCTGGCCGAGCGCGCCCAGGAAGCGATCGAGGACGACGTGCTGCAGGCGCTGGATCCAGAGGAGCGCGCCACGCTCTGGCGGCTGCTCACGCGGGCGCTGCGCGGCGTCGAGCCCGCCGACGGCGAGCCCGAGCCGTTCGACGCGGCTCAGAGCGCGACGATCGCCTCGATCTCAACCTGAGCCGCGCGCGGCAGGGCCGACACCTGAACCGTCACCCGGGCGGGCGGATCGTCGCCTGCAAAGAACGCGGCGTACACCTCGTTGACGGAGGCGAACTCGCTCAGATCGGTCATATACACGGTCAGGCGCACCGCCTGTGCGAGCGATGCGCCCGCGGCCCGGCACACGGCCTGCAGGTTCTCCAGGCATTGGCGCGCCTGCTCGGGGGCGCTCGTCCCGACCAGCTCGCCGGTCGCGGGGTCGAGCGGTATCTGGCCCGAGCAGAACAGCAGCTCGCCCACACGGACCGCATGGCTGTAGGGGCCGATCGCGGGCGGCGCGCCCTGGGCGAAGACGGTCTCGCGTTCGATCATTGGCGCGGGAGGCGGTGTTCGTGGAAGTTCATACAGAAAAAGCGCCGCAAATGCGCGTGTGTGCGCACACACGCGTAAACGGCCAAGGAGTTAACATAGCCCCTAGCCTGACCCGGCGAACGTGGCCGCGAGTGACGCTATTGTCAGAGCGGATGCGCAGGCTGGCCATTCCACCGTTCCTGGCGGCGCTGCTGTCCGCGCTGGCGCTCGCGAGCTGGCCCGCCTCCTCGCTCGCCTCCCCTGAATTCGGACCCTGCCCGGCCGGTATTGACGCGGCGTTCACGTGCGCGACCGTGACCGTGCCGCTGGACCGCGGCGGTCTCCTACCCGGAACGGTTCCGCTGAAGCTGGAGCGCAAGCTGGCGGGGTTCAGCCCCAGCAGGAATGCCGTGGTCGCGCTCGCGGGTGGCCCGGGGCAGTCGGCGCTGGGTCTCGGCGAATTCATCGCCAAGGCGATCGCACCGGCGCTTCACTCGCGCGATTTGCTGGTGTTCGACCAGCGCGGAACCGGCGAATCCGGTCCGCTGAGCTGCCCCGCGCTGAGCAGCCAGAGCGAAGTCGAACACGCGCACTCGATCGGCGAACTCGTCGGCCGCTGCGCGCAGCAGCTGGGGCCCGCGCGCGGCGACTACACCAGCCTGGAATCGGTGGCGGACATCGAGGCGCTGCGCCAGGCGGGCGGGTATGACAAGCTCGTGCTGTACGGGACCTCCTACGGCACGAAGGTGGCGCTCGAGTACGCCGAACGCTACCCCCAGCACGTGGAAGCGCTGGTGCTCGACTCGGTCGTCCCGACGAGCGGCCCGGAACCGTTCGCGATCGGGACGTTCCAGGCGATCGGCGGGGCGGTGGACGAGCTGTGCTCCAAGCGCGCCTGCGCCGGGATCACGTCCAACCCGCTCGCCGACCTCGCGCGCCTGACCGCCCGCCTGCGCAAGCACGCCCTCAGCGGCTCGGTCTACGACGGCTCCGGTCGTCGGCACGCCGTCAGGCTGAGCGAGGCGAGCCTGCTGGGGATCCTGCAGGCCGGCGACCTGAACCCGGCGCTACGCGCGCTGCTGCCGGCGGCGGTCGTCTCGGCTCTGCGTCACGACCCCGACCCGCTGCTGCGTCTGGAGCTGCTGTCGCAGGGTCTGATCCCGAACGTGCCCGGCAAACGGCCGGTCGAAAGCTCGGAGTCGATCGACGAAACGCTGTTCGTCGACACCTCGTGTGAGGAGCTGCCGTTCCCCTGGCAGCGCTCGGCCCAGGCGCCGGCGCGACTCGCGGAAGCGCTCGGCGCGCTGCGAAGCACGCCGAGCGGCGAGTTCTACCCGTTTGACATGGGCACCGCGCTGAGCGCGAGCCTCGTGTCGGTCTGCGCGAGCTGGCCGGACGCCTCGCCGCCGCCACCGGCCCAGTCTCCGCTGCCGGGCGTGCCGGCGCTGATCCTGTCCGGCGCTCAGGACCTGCGCACCCCGACCGCGAACGCGCGCGGCGTCGCCGCGCTGATCCCCGGCGCGCAGCTGCTCGTCGTCCCCTACACCGGCCACTCGGTTCTCGGCAGCGATTTCAGCGGCTGCGCCGAGCAGGCGGTCAGCGCGTTCGTCGGGGGTGCGCAGGTGCAGCCGTGCGGCTCGACGCAGAACATCTTCAGCCCCACGCCGATCACGCCGACGAAGCTCGCCTACATCCACCCGCCGGCGGCCCTGCCGGGCAAGGCGGGCCAGACGCTGACGGCGGTGCTCGACACGATCCTGGATCTCAACCGGCAGGTGATCGGCGCGACGCTGCAGGCCAACGCCGCGCTGCCGATCGGGTCGAGCTTCGGCGGGTTGCGCGGCGGCTATGCCCGGCTGGAGCCCTCCAGGGTCGTGCTGCATGACCTCTCGTTCGTGTCGGGCGTGCGGCTGAGCGGGGTGTTCCCCGTCAAGGAAGGCCAGCTGCAGATGGCCACGATCCGCATCTCCGGGTCGGCGGCCTCGCCCGGGGATGTGAGGATCGGCGACGGCAAGACGGTCAGCGGCACGCTCGGCGGGAGGCGCTTCGACGTCAACATCGCCAAGGTCAGGCTCGCGCGCGCCGGCGATGACGGCGGATGGCCTGCGGGCAAGGTCGCATTCCCGCTGCCGGGCCTGGCGCGCGTGCGCTGAGCGGCGCGGCCGCCACGCGGCGCGCGCGGGCAGAATCACGCAAGCGGCGGCGCTCACGGACGGATGGGCGGCGCGCTCCGTCCCGGATAGTGTGAAAGCGATGACCAACGCGCTGGCCGCCGAGACCTCGCCGTACCTGCGCCAGCACGCCGAGAATCCCGTCGAATGGCTGCCGTGGGGACCCGAGGCGCTGAGGCGAGCGCGCGAGCAAGACAAGCCGCTGCTCGTCTCGATCGGCTACTCGGCCTGTCACTGGTGCCATGTGATGGAGCGGGAGTCCTTCGAGGACGAGCGCACGGCGGCGCTGATGAACGCGGAGTTCGTTTGCGTGAAGGTCGACCGCGAGGAGCGCCCGGACGTGGACGCGCTGTACATGGAGGCGGTGCAGACCATGACCGGCCATGGCGGCTGGCCGCTGAACGTGTTCCTGACGCCCGAGCAGCTGCCGTTCTACGGCGGCACCTATTTTCCGCCCGATCCCCGTCCGGGGATGCCCGCGTGGACACAGGTGCTGCAGGCGATCGCCGAGGCGTGGAGCGAGCGCCGGGAGGAGATCCGGGCCGGGGGCAAGCGGCTGCGCGAGCGGCTGTCCGGCGGCGCGCAGCTGCAGCCCTCCACCGAGCCGCTGCGCGAGGATGCGCTCGATCGGGCGGTGACCGAGTTGGCGGCGACCTACGACATCCACAACGGCGGCTTCGGCGGCGCGCCCAAGTTTCCCGAAGCCTCCGTGATCGAGTTCCTGCTGCTGCGGACCGGCGAGCGCGACGGGCGGCCAGCCGGCGGCGGCGGCGGAGAACCCGCGGGGAGCGAGCGGACAGCGCTGGGAGACGCGGTCGAGATGGCGCTCGCGACGTTGCGTGCGATGGCGAGCGGCGGGATCTACGACCAGCTCGGCGGCGGGTTTGCGCGCTACAGCGTCGACGCCGCCTGGACGGTGCCTCACTTCGAGAAGATGCTCTACGACAACGCGCTGCTCGCCCGCGCCTACCTGCACGGCTGGAAGGCGAGCGGAGACCCGCGCCTTCGGGAGGTGTGCCGCGAGACGCTCGACTGGGCGCTGCGCGAGATGCGCGGCCCGGAGGGGGCGTTCTACGCCGCCCTGGACGCCGACTCGGAAGGCGTCGAGGGGCGGTATTACGTGTGGACCCTCGCCCAGCTGCGGGCTGCCCTGGGCGAGGACGCGGACGCCGCGATCGCCTGGTTCGAAGTCACCGAGCAGGGCAACTTCGCCGACCCCCACCACACCCAGCCGGGGTTGAATGTGCTCCAGGCGCGAGACCGATCGGAGATCGGCCAGCGCCCGCTCGCGGAGCAGCGCGAGCGAGTGCGCGCGCGGCTGCTGGACGTACGCGCCGACCGGACGCGGCCCGGGCTCGACGACAAGCGCCTGACGAGCTGGAACGCGCTGATGATCTGCGCTCTCGTCGACGCCGGGGCGACGCTGGACGAGCCCCGCTATCTCGACGCCGCCGTCGGGTGCGCGGAGTTTGTGCTGGGCGAGATGCGCGACGAGCGCGGCCGACTGCTGCGCACCTACAACGATGGTCAGGCCAAGATCGGCGCCTATCTGGAGGATCACGCGTTCATGCTGGAGGCGTCGATCGCGCTGTTCGAAGCCACCTGCGAGGAGCGCTGGTTCACCGAGGCCGTGGCGCTCGCGGACACGCTGATCGCGCGCTTCGCCGACCCGCAGCACGGAGGCTTCTTCTCAACCGCCTCAGACGGCGAGGAGCTGATCCTGCGGCGCAAGGACCTGCAGGACTCCCCCATCCCCTCCGGCGCCTCCAGCGCGGCGGTGGGTCTGCTGCGCCTGGCCCAGCTCACGGGCGAGAGCGAATACGAGCGCCACGCCGTCTCGGTCCTGCGCCTGCTCGCCGAGATCGCTCCTCGACATCCGCTCGCGTTCGGTCATGCGCTGCAGGCGTTGCACTGGTACTTCGCCCCGGCGCGGTCGATTGCCTGCGCGGTGCCACCGCCGCCCGCGAGCACGTAAGCCCAGCCTCACCCGCCTGGCGGTGCCATCCGAGCGACGGCTCGTCGAGTCCGGGCGACGGCTCGTCGAGCCCGAGCGACGGTTGTTGGGTCGCTACAGAATGGACAGGTAGCGGTCGAGCTCCCACTGGGTGACGTTTACCCGGTAGTCCTCCCACTCCTGGCGCTTGATCTCGACGTAGCGGTTGAACATGTGCTCGCCGAGCGTGCGCAGCAGGAGCTCGGACTCGGCCGCGAGCTCGATCGCCTCGCCGAGCGACTCGGGCAGCTGCTCGACGCCGAGGCGGCGGCGCTCCTCGTTGGAGAGGTGGTAGAGGTTCTTCTCCATCGGCTCGGGCAGCTCATAGCCCTTCTCGATCCCCTCGAGGCCCGCCTGCAGCAGCGCCGCGAACGTCAGATATGGGTTGCACGCGGGATCGGGGCAGCGCAGCTCCATGCGCGTCGCCTTCTCGCGGCCGGGGTGATAGAGCGGCACGCGCACGAGCGCCGAGCGGTTGCGCCGCGACCAGGCGACGTATACGGGCGCCTCGAACCCGGGGACTAGGCGCTTGTAGGAGTTGACCCACTGCGCGAACACAGCGCAGATCTCCCGCGCGTGCTTGAGCTGGCCGGCGATGAACGCCTTGCCCACGTCTGAGAGAAAGTACTGGTCCTCAGCGTCGTAGAACGCGTTGCGGCCCCTCGAGAACAGCGACTGGTGGGTGTGCATGCCCGAGCCGTTCTCGCCGAACAGCGGCTTGGGCATGAACGTCGCGTGCCAGCCGTACTTCATCGCGTACTCCTTGACCGTGATCCTGTAGGTCATACAGTCGTCGGCCATCTTCAGCGCGC
This sequence comes from Solirubrobacteraceae bacterium, assembly GCA_035567335.1. Lineage (GTDB taxonomy): Bacteria > Actinomycetota > Thermoleophilia > Solirubrobacterales > Solirubrobacteraceae > Palsa-744. The sequence continues at coordinate 328 of DATMPZ010000023.1, read as the reverse complement.
CGGCGTAGCGCATGTCGATCTCGTGCTGGGAGGGACCGACCTCGTGATGGGTGTACTCGACGTGGATGCCGAGCTGCTCCAGCGCGAGCACCGTCTCGCGGCGCACGTCCGAGCCGGCGTCGAGCGTCGTCAGGTCGAAGTAGCCGCCCTCGTCGAGGACCTCCGTCGACTTGGAATCGCGGAAGTAGAAGTACTCGAGCTCGGGGCCGACGTAGTAGTGGTCGAACCCCATCTGGTTCGCGCGCCCGATGGCCCGCTTGAGCACGTGGCGCGGATCGCCCTCGTATGGCGTTCGCTCCGGCGTCTGGATGTCGCAGAACATCCTCGC
>DATMPZ010000022.1:0-29042 GCA_035567335.1 Solirubrobacteraceae bacterium | reverse complement strand
GGCGGCGAGGCCGGGGGGCCGGTCCCGGCCGTGGCGCTGCTGCGCCGCGGGCGTGCGGAGCTGGGGGCGTTGATCGGCGCACTGGCCGAGGCGTGGACGCACGGCGTGAAGGTCGATTGGGGTGCGCTGTATGAGGGCTCGAGCGCGCGCCGGGTCAAGCTCCCCACCTACGCCTTCCAGCGCCGGCGCTACTGGTTCCTCGCCCCGCCGAGCTCGGGCGACGCGATCTCGATCGGCCAGGCCGCGGCCGAGCACCCGCTGCTCGGCGCCACGCTCGCCCTGGCCGAGGATCGCGGCCGGCTGTTCACGGGCCGGCTCTCGCTCGAATCCCAGCCCTGGCTGAGAGATCACGCGGTGTTCGGCGCGGTGCTGCTGCCCGGCGCGGCGTTCGTGGAGCTTGCGCTGCACGCCGGAGGCCAGCTCGGCGCCCCCGTGCTCGCGGAGCTCACCCTGGAGGCGCCGCTGATCCTGCCCGAGCAGGGCGCGGTGCAGCTGCAGGTCTCGGTCGGCGAGCCCGACGAGTCCGGCGTGCGCCCGCTGGGCATCCACTCCCGTCGGGAGGAGGGCCCGGACGAGGGTGCCTCCGAGGCACCGTGGACGCGCCACGCAAGCGGCGCCCTCGCCGGCGCCGAGGCGCAGACGGCCGCGACGGCGACGCCCACGCCCTCCGCCGAGGACGCGGCGCTTCAGGAGCGGGCGCGCGCTCTCGCCGGCGCCTCCTGGCCGCCCGCGGGCGCGCAGGCCGTGGACGTCGATGAGCTCTACGACCGCCTGGCCGGGCAGGGACTCGAGTACGGAGCCACATTCCAAGGACTGCAGGGCGCCTGGCGGCTGGGGGAGGAGATTGTCGCCGAGGTCTCGCTCGCGCAGGAGCCGCGCCCCGGGGAGCTCGCCTTTGGCCTGCACCCGGCGCTCCTGGACGCCGCGCTGCACGCGGGCGCGGCGGGCCTGGCCGAGGAGGACGAGGGACAGGGCGGGGAGCGCGGTGCGGGCGGGGAGCGCGGCGCGCTGCGCCTCCCGTTCGCCTGGAGCGGCGTGCGGCTGCACGCGCCCAGCCCCGCCGCGTTGCGGGTCTCGCTCTCGCCGACCGGCGACGGCGCGATCACGCTGGTGCTCGCCGACGAGACCGGCGGGCTCGTGGCCTCGGTCGCCTCGCTGGCGGTGCGCGAGCTCTCTCCCGCGCAGCTGCAGGGCGCTCGCGGCGGCGAGCGCGATGCGCTGTTTTGCATGCGCTGGACGGCGGTCCCCGTCGCGGCGGCTCCCGCGGTGGGCGAGCTGACGCTGCTGGGCGGCGAGGACTCCGCGCTCGCTCGCTCCCTGCGCGAGGCCGGGCGCGACCTCGCCGTGCACGGCGATCTGGAGTCCCTGGGGGCGGCGCTGGAGGGCGGCGGGTCGCCGTCCGAGCTGGTGCTCGTGGACTGCGCCCCGGAGGGGCTCCCCGAGACCGCGGTCTTTGCGGGTGAGGGCGCGGCCGGCGCGTCCGGCGCCCCCGGGACCGGCTCGGGCGTGCCCGCCGCGGCGCACGAGAGCGTCCATCGGGCGCTCGGCCTGGTGCAGAGCTGGCTCGCCGACGCGCGCTTTGCCGACATCCGCTTGGCGCTGGTCACGAGGGAGGCCGTGTCGGTGCGCGCCGGGGAGGGCGTGCCGGGCCTGGCGCAGTCGCCGGTGTGGGGCCTGGCGCGCTCGGCGCAGTCCGAGAGCCCCGAGCGGCTCCTGCTGGTCGACCTCGACGGGGACGCGGCCTCGGTGGCGGTGCTCGATCGCGCCCTCGCGCTGGGCGAGTCCCAGCTGGCGGTGCGCGCCGGCGAGGTGTGCGTCCCGCGCCTTGCCCGAGCGGGAGCCGGCGGCGTGCTGGCGGCGCCCGCGGACGTCGGTGAGTGGACCCTGGACGCCGGTGGCGGGGGCACGCTCGAGGAGCTCGCGCTCGTGCCCGCGCCCGGGGCGCGCGAGCCGCTCGGCCCGGGGCAGGTGCGCGTGGCGGTGCGGGCCGGGGGCCTGAACTTCCGCGACGTGCTAGCCGCGCTGGGCATGTATCCCGGGGGAGCGACCGTCGGCGGCGAGGGCGCGGGCGTCGTGCTGGAGGTCGGCCCGGGAGTGCAGGGACTGGCCGTCGGCGATCGCGTGATGGGGCTGTTCGCGGCGCTGGGCCCGGTTCTGGCGACCGACGAGCGCCTGCTCGCGCGCATCCCCGCGGGCTGGTCCTTCGCGCAGGCCGCCTGCACGCCGATCGTGTTCCTGACCGCCTACTACGGGTTGGTCGACCTGGCCGGCCTGAGACCGGGCGAGCGCGTGCTGGTGCACGCGGGGACGGGCGGGGTCGGAATGGCGGCTGTGCAGCTGGCCAGGCACCTGGGCGCCGAGGTCTTCGCCACCGCGAGCCCGGTGAAGTGGGGAGCGCTGCGCGCGATGGGGCTCGAGCAGGGGCACGTCGCCTCCTCGCGCACGCTCGAGTTCAGGGAGCGCTTCCTAAAGGAGACCGGCGGGCGGGGCGTGGACGTCGTCCTGGACTCCCTGGCCCGGGAGTTCGTGGACGCCTCGCTCGAGCTGCTGGGGGAGGGTGGCCGCTTCCTGGAGATGGGCAAGACCGACATCCGCGATCCCGACGAGGTGGTCGAGGCGCATCCGGGCGTCTCCTACCGCGCGTTCGACCTGCTGGAAGCCGGGCCGGAGCGCATCCGGGAGATGCTCGCCGAGCTGCTCGAGCTGTTCGCCTCCCGCGCGCTCCAGCCGCTGCCGCTCAGGACCTGGGACGTGCGCCAGGCGCCGGAGGCGTTCCGCTTCATGAGCCAGGCGCGCCACACCGGCAAGATCGTGCTGAGCGTGCCCCAGCCGCTGGACCCGCGGGGCACGGTCCTGGTCACCGGCGGCACGGGCGCGCTGGGCGGCCACGTCGCCAAGCACCTGGTGAGCCGCCACGGCGCCGGTCATCTGCTGCTGGCAAGCCGCCACGGAGAGCAGGCCGCGGGGGCGAGCGAGCTGCGCTCCGAGCTCGAGTCGCTGGGCGCCGGCGTGACGATCGCGGCCTGCGACGTCTCCGATCGCGGGGAGCTGGCGCGGCTGCTCGACTCGATCCCCGAGGCCCATCCGCTATGCGGGGTGGTGCACACCGCGGGGGTGCTCGACGACGGCGTGATCGCGTCGTTGACGCCCGCGCGCGTCGACGGGGTCATGGCCGCGAAGGCGGACGCCGCCTGGCATCTGCACGAGCTCACCGAGCACATGGACCTGCGGGCGTTCGTGCTGTTCTCGTCGGCCGCCGGCACCCTGGGCAGCCCGGGCCAGGGCAGCTACGCCGCCGCCAACGTCTTCCTCGACGCCCTGGCGGCGCACCGCCGCGCGCTCGGCCTCACCGCCACCTCGCTGGCGTGGGGGCTCTGGGCGCAGGACGGCGGGATGGCCGCGGGCCTGAGCGAGGCCGACGTCTCGCGGATGGCGCGAGCGGGCGTGGGCGTGCTCTCGGCCGAGCGCGGTCTGGAGCTCTTCGACGGCGCTCTGGACGCGGGCGAGGCGCTGATGTTCCCCGCCCCGCTCGATCCTGCGGCGCTGCGCGCCCAGGCCCGGGCGGGAGTGCTCCCGGCGATGCTCAGCGACCTCGTGCGGGTGTCCGCGCGAGGTCTGAAGCAGCAGGGCGACTCGCTGGCGCGACTCCTGGCCCAGACGCCCGAGCCCGAGCGCGAGGGAGTCGCGATCGGGCTCGTCAGAGCCCAGGTCGCCGCTGTGCTGGGACGCTCCTCGCCGCAGGAGATCGACACGCGGCAGACGTTCAAGGAGCTCGGGTTCGACTCGCTCGGCGCGGTGGAGCTGCGCAACCGCCTGAACGCGGCGACCGGGCTGCGGCTGCCCGCGACGCTGGGGTTCGACTACCCGACGCCCGCGGCCGTCGCGGGGTATCTGCTGGGTGAGCTGGATCTCGGCCCGGCTGCGCAGGCGACGGCCGAGGCGGAGCTCGACAGGCTCGAGACCCTCCTCGCGGCGGCCGCTGCGGATGAGGCCCAGCGCATGAAGATCACAGTCCGTCTGCAGGCGCTGCTCGCCAGACTGGGCGATCGCAGCGTCGAGGAGGGCCTCGACGGCGGCAATGACGTCGACCTCGCGGCGGCGAGCGACGATGAGATGTTCGAGCTCATCGACAGAGAGCTCGGGGGAGTCTGAGTTGCCTGACATGAGACCTCCTCTGCGCAGGGTGGAGTAGATGGCGGAGAACGACAAGCTCCGCGATTACCTGAATCGCGTTACGGTCGATCTGCGTAAGACGCGCCGGCGCTTGCAGGACGTGGAGGGGCGGGGTCACGAGCCGATCGCGATCGTGGGAATGAGCTGCCGCTACGCCGGCGGCGTCGCATCGCCCGAGCAGCTGTGGGAGCTGGTCGCCTCCGGCACCGATGCGATCTCCGCGTTCCCCACCGATCGCAACTGGGACCTGGAGGCGATCTACGACCCCGATCCCGATCGGCCCGGGTGCAGCTACGCGCGCGAGGGCGGCTTCATCGACGGGGTCGACCGCTTCGACGCGGGCTTCTTCAAGATCAGCCCGAGGGAGGCGCTGGCGATGGACCCCCAGCAGAGGCTGCTGCTGGAAGCGGCCTGGGAGGCCCTCGAAGACGGGGGCATCCGCCCGGACTCCCTGCGCGGCAGCCAGACGGGGGTGTTCGCGGGGGTCAGCTTCTCGGGTTACGGTACGGGCGCCTCCGGGCCGGCCGTCGAGGGTCTGGAGGGCTATCGCCTGACGGGAGCCACCGGCAGCGTCGCCTCCGGCCGGGTCGCCTACACGCTGGGATGCGAGGGGCCGGCCGTCTCGCTCGACACGGCGTGCTCCTCCTCGCTGGTGGCGCTGCACCTGGCGAGCGGGGCGTTGCGCGGCGGGGAATGCGCGCTGGCGCTGGCGGGCGGAGCGATGGTGCTGGCCTCGCCGGACCTGTTTGTGGAGTTCAGCGCCCAGCGCGGCCTGGCGCCCGACGGCCGCTGCAAGGCCTACGCCGACGCCGCCGACGGCGTCGGCTGGGGGGAGGGGGTGGGCGTGCTGCTGCTGGAGCGACTCGCCGATGCGCGGCGCAACGGCCACGAGGTGCTGGCGGTGCTGCGGGGCAGCGCCGTCAACCAGGACGGCGCGAGCAACGGGTTGACGGCGCCCAACGGCCCCTCCCAGCAGCGGGTGATCGTGCAGGCGCTGGCGAACGCACGGCTCTCGGCCGCGGCGATCGACGTGGTCGAGGGCCATGGCACGGGCACCACGCTCGGCGATCCGATCGAGGCCCAGGCGCTGCTGGCGACCTACGGGCAGAGCCGCCCGCAGGGGGGTCGGCCGCTGTGGCTCGGCTCGATCAAGTCGAACATCGGCCACACCGCGGCCGCCGCCGGGGTGGCGGGCGTGATCAAGATGGTGCAGGCGATGCGTCACGGCGTGCTGCCGCGGACGCTGCACGTCGATGCGCCGTCGAGCAACGTCGACTGGAGCACCGGCGCGATCTCGCTGCTGAGAGAGCGGGCGCCCTGGGAGAGCGAGGGGCAGCCGCGCCGGGCCGGGGTGTCGTCCTTTGGCATCAGCGGCACCAACGCGCATGTGATCCTCGAGGAGGCCCCGCCCGCCGGGCCCGTCGCCCCAATGGGCGCGAGGCCCCGCGCGGGCGTCGCGAGGGACGGGGGCGAGGATCGCGCGGAGCGCTCGGCATTCGGCGGCGACGCCGGCGATCCCGTCGAGCGCCAAGCGCTCGGCGGGGAGGAGCCCACTGCGGAGGCCGCGCTCGAGGGCGAGGTGGACGCGACGGGCCTGCTCGGTGGCGGCGTGATTCCGTTCGTGCTCTCGGGCGCGTCCGAGGCTGCCCTGCGCGCGCAGGCCGGGCGGCTCGGGGAGCTCGTGGGCGGCGCCGCTCAGGCGCCCGGGCTCGCCGACGTGGGTCTCTCCCTGGCGGGCCGGTCCGCCCTCGAGCATCGGGCCGTGGTGCTGAGCGGCGGGCGCGAGGGCTTGGCGGGCGCTCTGGCGGCGCTGGCGGCCGGTGAGCCCGTGGCCGAGGGCATGGTGCAGGGCGCGGTCTCGGTGGCCGGCGGCGCCGGGGCCGTGTTCCTGTTTCCGGGGCAGGGCTCCCAGTGGGAGGGCATGGCGCTCGAGTTGCTGGAGCGCTCGCCGGTGTTCGCCGAGCGGATGGACGCCTGCGAGCGGGCGCTCTGCGAGCACGTGGAGTGGTCGCTTGCGGGCGTGCTGCGGGGCGATCCCGGTCAACCGGGCTTGGAGCGGGTGGACGTGGTGCAGCCGGCGCTGTTCGCGGTGATGGTCTCGCTGGCGGGGCTGTGGCGCGCCTGTGGCGTGCGCCCCGCGGCGGTGGTGGGCCATTCACAGGGCGAGATCGCCGCCGCTTGCGTCGCGGGCGGGCTCTCGTTGCGGGACGCCGCGCGGGTGGTCGCGTTGCGCAGCCGTGCGCTGAGGAGCCTGGCCGGCAAGGGTGGGATGGTCTCCGTCGCGCTTGCGGCCGGGAAGCTTCAGGGACGGCTCGAGCGCTGGGAGGGCCGCGTGGGTGTGGCGGCGGTGAACGGGCCTGCCGCCGTGGTGGTCTCGGGCGATCGCGGGGCGCTCGAGGAGCTGCTCGGCGAGTGCGAGCGCGAGGGGATCAGAGCGCGGGCGATCCCGGTCGACTACGCGGCGCATTCGGCGCAGGTCCAGGAGATCCGTGAGGAGCTGCTGGAGGGGTGCGCGGGGATCGAGCCGCGCGCGGGCGAGGTCCCCTTCTTCTCCACGTTGACGGGCGGGTGGCTCGACACCTCGCGGCTGGACGGCGAGTACTGGTATCGCAATCTGCGCGAGCCCGTCCTGTTCGCGCAGGCCACGCGCGCGTTGCTGGAGGGCGGGCAGCGGGCGTTCGTGGAGGTCAGTCCGCATCCGGTGCTGACGATGGGCGTGCAGGACAGCGCCCATGAGGCGCTCGAGGACGCGGGTGGCGTGGTGGCGGTGGGCTCGTTGCGCCGCGAGCAGGGCGGCGCCGAGCGTTTCCTGGACTCGCTGTCAGAGCTCTGGGTCGGCGGGGTCGAGGTCGATTGGGGCGCGGTCTTTCGGGGTTCGGGCGCGCAGCGCGTGCGGTTGCCGACCTACGCCTTCCAGCGCGAGCGCTACTGGCTGGCGCCCTCCTCGGGCTCGGGGGACCCCGCCGCGATCGGGCTGTCCTCTCCCGGTCACCCACTGCTGGGCGCCGCCGCGGTCCTGGCCGACGGGAGGGGTTGGCTCTTCGCCGGGCGCCTCTCCCTGCAGGACCGTCCGTGGCTGTCCGATCACGCGGTCCTGGGCAGCGTGCTGCTGCCCGGCACGGCCTTCCTGGAGCTGGCGCTGGCCGCGGGCGAGCGGGTCGGGTGCGCGTTCGTGCGCGAGCTCACGCTGGAGGCGCCCCTGTTGCTCGCCGAGGAGGGGGCGGTCTCACTGCAACTCCTGGTCGGCGAGCCCGACGAGGACGGGCTGCGGTCGCTGGCGATCCACTCCCGGCCCGAGGGCTCCGCCGAGGACGCCCTCGGCGAGGAGCGCTGGACGCGCCACGCAGGCGGCGTGCTGGCGCCCACGCGGGGCGCTCTGAACGGCCGAGCGGCCGCGCTGGGCGATCGCATCGACGCGCTGAGCGCCGAGCGCTGGCCGCCGCCGGGGGCCGAACCGATCGCGGCCGCTGGCCGCCTGTACGACGCGCTCGCCGAGCGGGGCTTCGAATACGGGCCGGCCTTTCAGGGCCTGCGGGCGGCCTGGCGGCGGGGGGAGGAGCTCTTCGCGGAGGTTGCGCTCTCCTCCGAGCAGCGGGACGAGGCTGCCTCCTTTTGCGTTCACCCGGCGCTCTTGGATGCGGCGCTGCATGTCGGATTCAGCGCGCTGCTGAGCCAGTCCGAAGCGGCGGGTGACGGCGAGGAGGGAGCACCGAGCCTGCCCTTCTCCTTCAGCGACGTCGAGCTCCACGCGCCGGGGGCCGCCTCCCTGCGGGTCGCGCTCTCGGCGGGGGGCGACGCCGCCTCTCTGACGATCGCCGACGAGGCCGGGGGGCTCGTTGCCTCGGTCGAGTCGCTGATCATGCGCGAGCTTCCCGCCGCTCAGCTGGAGGGCGCTCGCGCCGGGCGGCGCGAGCAGCTGTTTCGCCTGGACTGGCGCGAGGTCTCGGTCTCCGCGCAGCCCCTCGCGGAGGGGCTCGCGCTCCTCGGCGAGGAGGACTGCCCGCTGGCCCGCGCGCTCGCCGGGGAGGGGTGCACGGTGCGGGCGTTCGCGGATTCGCGTGAGCTGGGCGAGGCCCTCGACGGGGGAGCGGCGCTCCCCGCCGCGGTGCTGGTGGATTGCGCTCCCGACGAGGTCGGCGGGTTCGGGGAGGCGACCGGCGGTGGCGATGACGGGCCGGCCTCGATGCACCGGGTCCTCCGCGGGGCGCTGGGGTTGCTGCAGGGCTGGCTCGCGGATGAGCGGCTCGGGGACGCAACGCTCGTGCTGCTCACCAGAGGCGCCGTGGCCGTGGGGCCAGGAGAGGAGCTCTCCGGCCTGGCTCAGTCGCCGCTGTGGGGTCTGGTGCGCAGCGCGCAGGCCGAGCACCCCGAGCGGTTCCTGCTGCTCGACGTCGACGGGGAGTCCGCCTCCCTCGGCCTGCTGCCCGGGCTGCTCGGTGCGGGCGAGTCCCAGCTGGCTCTGCGCGAGGGCAGGGCCTATGCTCCCCGACTCGCGCGCGCCGGCGCTCCGGTTCGCGGCGAGACTCGTGGCGGCGCTCCGGTCCGCGGGGAGACCGACGCCGAAGGGGCCCACGCCGAGGAGGCTCCACCGTTCATCGCCGGAGAGACTGTCCTGCTCACCGGGGGCACCGGGACCCTGGGCGCCATGCTGGCGCGCCATCTCGTCCGCGAGCACGGCGTGGATCGGCTGCTGCTGATAAGTCGCAGGGGCGCTCAGGCCGAGGGCGCTCCCGAGCTGCAGGCCGAGCTGCAGGCGCTGGGCGCGAGCGTCGAGATCGCGGCCTGCGACGTCTCCGCGCGAGAGGACCTGGCGGGGCTGCTCGACTCGATCGGCGCCGAGCACCCGCTCGGCGCCGTGGTGCACGCCGCGGGAACGCTCGAGGACGGGGTGATCGGCTCGCTGACCGCGCAGGGCCTGCGGGAGATCATGGCCGCGAAGGCGGACGGCGCGTGGCATCTGCACGAGCTGACCGAGCAGCTTGATCTGCGGTCCTTCGTGCTGTTCTCCTCGGCGGCCGGCACGTTCGGCAATCCCGGTCAGGGCGGCTACGGCGCCGCCAACACGTTCCTCGACGCGCTCGCGGCCCACCGCCGCGCGCGGGGTCTGCCGGCCGTCTCGCTCGCGTGGGGTCTGTGGGAGCGAGCGAGCGGGATGACCGGGGATCTGAGCGACGCCGACGTCGCGCGGTTGGCGCGCTCGGGCATGGGGGCGCTTGCATCCGAGGAGGCCCTGCGGCTGTTCGACCGCGCCATCGGCGTGGGCGATCCGCTGCTGCTTCCCGTTCCCCTGGACTTCAAGGCGCTGCGCGCCCACGCCAGGCTGGGGGTCCTGCCGGCGCTGTTCGGCGAGCTCGTGAGCATGCCCAGGCGCCGTCTGGGCGAGGAGGGCAGATCGCTGGCGCGGCGCCTGACCGGTACGCCCGAGCACGAGCGCGAGGGCGTCGTGCTCGAGCTCGTCAGAGCCCAGATCGCCTCGGTCCTGGGGCACGCCTCCGCGGAGGCGATCGACGCGCAGCGCAGCTTCAAGGAGCTCGGCTTCGACTCCCTGACCGCCGTGGAGCTGCGCAACCGCTTGAACGCGGCGACGGGGCTGCGACTGCCGGCGACGCTCGTATTCGACTATCCGAGCGCCGCCGCGATCGCCGCGCATCTGCTGCGCGAGCTCTCCGGGGTGCGCCTGAGCGCCGTCGGATCAACCACCGCGGGCAGGGCCCTGGACGAGCCCGTGGCGATCGTGGGAATGAGCTGCCGCTATCCGGGCGGCGTGCGCTCGCCGCAGGGGCTGTGGGAGCTGGTCGCGGCGGGCGCCGATGGGATCGGAGAGTTTCCGCCCGATCGCGGTTGGGATCTGAGGAGCCTCTATGACCCCGATCCCGATCATCTCGGTACGAGCTATGTGCGCGAAGGCGGTTTCGTCGATGACGCCGACAGGTTCGACGCTCGCTTCTTCGGCATCGGCCCCAGCGAGTCCCTGGCGATGGACCCCCAGCAGCGGCTGCTGCTGGAAGCCGCGTGGGAGGCCTTCGAAGACGCCGGCATCGACCCCGCGTCGCTGAAGGGCAGCCCGACCGGGGTGTTCGCGGGGAGCATCTCCGCGATCGCCTCGGACTATGGCATGGGCGCGCGCGAGGCCACCCTCTCGGAGGGTCTCGACATCTACGCCCTGACGAGCACCACCAGCAGCGTCCTCTCTGGTCGCGTGGCCTACACCTTCGGCCTGGAGGGCCCCGCCGTCTCGGTGGACACGGCCTGCTCCTCCTCGCTCGTGACCCTGCATCTGGCCAGCCAGGCGCTGCGCGCGGGAGAGTGCTCGCTGGCGCTGGCCGGCGGCGTGACGGTGATGGCCTCGCCGGGGATCTTCGTGGGCTTCTCGCGCCAGCGTGGCCTGGCCCCGGACGGGCGCTGCAAGTCCTTCGCGGACGCGGCGGACGGCGCCGGCTTCGGCGAGGGCGTGGGCCTGCTCCTGCTGGAGCGCCTCTCCGATGCGCGGCGCAACGGTCATCGCGTGCTGGGGCTGGTGCGGGGCAGCGCCGTCAACCAGGACGGCGCGAGCAATGGGTTGACGGCGCCCAACGGTCCCTCTCAGCAGCGGGTGATCGCGCAAGCGCTCGCGAACGCGGGGCTTTCGCCGGCGCAGGTGGACGCGGTCGAGGGGCACGGCACCGGCACCACGCTCGGCGATCCGATCGAGGCGCAGGCGCTGATCGCCGCCTACGGGCAGGACCGTCCCGCGGATCGCCCGCTGTGGCTCGGCTCGATCAAGTCGAACATCGGCCACACCCAGGCCGCGGCGGGCGTGGCGGGGGTGATCAAGATGGTGCTGGCGATGCGCCACGGCGCGCTGCCGCGGACGCTGCACGTCGATCGGCCTTCCACCAACGTGGACTGGTCGGCGGGAGGGGTCGAGGTCCTCGCGCAGGCCAGACCGTGGCAGCGGCGCGACGGGCCGCGCCGGGCGGGCGTGTCCTCGTTCGGCATCAGCGGCACCAATGCGCACGTGATCCTCGAGGAGGCGCCGTCGGATCCGCCGGCCGCGGTCCCCGCGCTCGATGGCGGGTCGGGTGACGCGCCGGCTGGGGCTGAGTCGGGGTCTGCGGATGGCGGGCCGGGCGGTGCGCGGGTCGTGGATGGTGGCATGCCGGCCGGCGGCGTGCTGCCGTTCGTGTTCTCCGGTCGGGGCGAGGACGGCTTGCGCGGTCAGGCTGAGCGGTTGCTGCGGTTCGTGAAAGACGGTGGTGGCGTCGCCGGCGGAGATGAGGGCGGCGTCGAGGACGTTGGGCTGGCGGATATCGGCTACTCGCTCTGCTCCCGCCCGACGCTCGAGCACCGCGCCGTCGTCCTGGGCGGCGAGCGCGAAGAGCTGCTCGGTGCGCTGAGCGCGCTGGCCGGCGACGATGAGGCGCTCGCCCCCGCATCGGTCCCCTTCGACGCCAACGTGATCCGAGGCGTCGCCAACGTGGGCGGCGGCGCCGTATTCGTGTTCCCCGGGCAGGGCTCGCAGTGGGAGGGCATGGCCGTGGACCTGCTCGGCTCCTCGCCTGTGTTCGCGCGGTGCATGGGTGAGTGTGGTGAGGCGTTGGCGCCCTTCGTCGATTGGTCGCTGGAGGATGTGCTGCGAGGCGCGAGCGGCGCCGCGGGACTGGATCGAGTGGACGTGGTGCAGCCGGCGCTGTTCGCCGTGATGGTCTCGCTGGCCGGGCTGTGGCGCTCGTGCGGCGTGCGACCGGTGGCGGTCGTGGGCCACTCGCAGGGCGAGATCGCCGCCGCGCATGTCGCCGGCGGTCTGTCGTTGGAGGACGCGGCGCGCGTGGTGGCGCTGCGCAGCCGCGCGCTGCTGGGAGTCGCGGGGTGCGGGGGCATGGTGTCCGTCGGCCTGGACGGCGAGCCGGTGCAGGAGCTGATCGCGCGGCTCGAGGGCCGTGTGTCGGTGGCGGCGGTGAATGGCCCGTCCGCGGTGGTCGTCTCGGGCGACACCGAGGCGTTGGAGGAGCTGCTCGAGCTGTGCGAGGCCGAGGAGGTGAGGGCGCGCAGGATCCCGGTCGACTATGCCTCCCACTCCCCGCAGGTCGAGGCTCTGCGCGCGGAGCTGCTGGAGGGGTGTGCGTGTATCGCGCCGCGCTCGAGCGACGTCGAGTTCCACTCGACGGTGACGGGCGAGCCGCTCGATACGGCGGAGCTGGATGCGGACTACTGGTATCGCAATCTGCGCGAAACCGTTCAGTTCGAGCGTGTCACGCGCGCGCTGCTGGAGCGGGGCCGGCGGGTGTTCGTGGAGGCCAGCCCGCACCCGGTGCTGACGATGGGCGTGCAGGCCACGGTCGACGAGGCGCTCGCGAGCTCGCACGACGCCGTGATCGTGGGCTCGCTGCGCCGTCGGCAGGGCGGCCCGGAGAGCTTCATGCGCTCCCTGGCGCAGGCCTGGACCCGCGGCGTCGCGGTCGACTGGTCGGCCCTGTTCGACGGTATCCCGGCCCGGCGCGTGACGTTGCCCCCCTACGCCTTCCAGCGCGAGCGCTACTGGCTGAGCGCAGCGCCGGACGCCGGTGACGGCGCAGCGCCGATGCGGCCGGCCGGCATGGAGGTCGAGCGCCGCGCGGACCTGGGCGCGCTGCTCGCCGGGTCCCCGGAGTCCGAGTGGGATGAGATCGTCGTGGAGCTGGTCAGAGCCCACGCCGCCGGCGTGCTCGGCCGCGCCCCCGACACGATCGACCTTCAGCAGTCGTTCAAGGAGGCCGGCTTGGACTCGGTGAGCGCGATGGAGCTGAGAAACCGCCTGAGCCAGGCGACCGGCCTCAAGCTGCCGGCCACGCTCGTCTTCGACCGCCCCACCCCCGCGGCGGCGGCGAAGTTCCTGCTGGCCAAGGCGACGCACGACCGGGGCGCTCGACCGAGCGTCGACGAGGAGATCGACAGGCTGGAGCAACTGCTGAGCGCGACCGCGGGCGACGGCCCCGAGCGCGAGCGCATCGGCGGACGCCTGCGCTCGCTGCTGGCGCGCCTGAGCGACGCCGCGCCGGAGAACGACGCGAACGCGGTCACGGTCGAGATGATTCAGTCGGCCTCGGCCGATGAGATCGTGGAGCTGCTCGAGATGAGCCTCACGGAGTCGTGAGCGGGCCATGCCTGCCGACGAGGACAAGCTGCTCCCGTACCTGAAGCGCGTGATGGTCGAGCTGCAGGAGACGCGAGCCCGGCTGCGCGAGCTCGAGCAGCGCGAGGGCGAGCCGATCGCGATCGTGGGGATGAGCTGTCGCTATCCCGGTGGCGTCTCCTCGCCCGCGGAGCTGTGGGAGCTGCTCGCCGCGGGCGGCGATGCGATCGGTCCCTTCCCCGCCGATCGCGGCTGGGATCTGGAGCACCTGTTCGATCCGGATCCGGACTGTCCGGGCACGAGCTATGCCCGTCACGGGGGCTTTCTCGAGGACGTCGGCGAGTTCGACGCCGACTTCTTTGGGATCGGCCCGGAGGAGGCGCTGGCGATGGATCCCCAGCAGCGCCTGCTGCTCGAATGCGCCTGGGAGGCGTGCGAGGACGCTGGGGTCCCCCCGGAGTCCCTGAGCGGCAGTCAGACGGGGGTCTTCGCCGGGGTCGTTATGTCGGACTACGGCCTGGGCACGGACCTGCCCGAGCTCGAGCACCTGCGTCTGACCGGCAGCGCGACCAGCCTCATCTCCGGCCGCGTGGCCTACGCCCTCGGTCTGCAGGGGCCGGCGGTGAACGTCGACGCGGCCTGCTCGTCCTCGCTCGTGGCGATACACCTCGCGAGCCAGGCGCTGCGCGCGGGGGAGTGCTCGCTGGCGCTGGCCGGCGGGGTGACGGTGCTCTGCACCCCCGCGCTGTTCATCGCCCTCGCGCGCCAGCGCGGCCTCGCGCCGGACGGGCGCTGCAAGTCCTTCGGCGCGGGCGCCGACGGGGCGGGCTTCTCCGAGGGCGTGGGTCTGCTGCTGCTGGAGCGTCTCTCCGACGCGCGCGCACACAACCACCCGGTGCTGGCGCTGCTGCGTGGCTCAGCGGTCAACCAGGACGGCGCCTCCAACGGCCTGACGTCGCACAGCGGTCCCGCCCAGGAACGGGTCATCCGCCAAGCGCTCGCGCAGGCCGGCCTCGGGCCGGGCGACATCGACGTGGTCGAGGCCCACAGCACCGGCACGCCCCTGGGCGACCCGATCGAGGCGCAGGCGATCATCGCGACCTACGGGCGCGAGCGCGGCGCGGGCGGGGCGCTGCGACTCGGCACGCTCAAGTCCAACATCGGCCACACCCAGGCCGCCGCCGGCGTCGCCGGGGTGATCAAGATGGTGCAGGCGATGCGTCACGGGCTGCTGCCCAAGACCCTGCACGCCGAGGAGCCCTCTCCGTATGTGGACTGGTCGGAGGGCGAGGTGGAACTGCTCAGCGCGCCCGCGAGCTGGCCCGCGGGCGATCGTCCGCGCCGCGCGGGGATCTCCTCGTTCGGGATGAGCGGCACCAACGCGCATGCGATCCTGGAGGAGGCTCCGCGGACGCCGACACCCGCCGGCTCTCAGGCGACGGTCGGCTCGCGGATGGCCGCGGGCGGGCAGGCGCCCGCGGGCGTTCGCGCGGGCGCTGACGGTCGCGCCGGGGCGCCCGGCCCGGCGCCCGAGCTCCCGGTGCTGGCGTTCCTGGTCTCGGCCAGGAGCCCCCTGGCGCTCGCCGCCCAGGCCGAGCGCCTGCGCCTGCACCTGCTCGCGCATCCGCAGCTCGAGCAGG
Organism: Solirubrobacteraceae bacterium; assembly: GCA_035567335.1. Taxonomy (GTDB): domain Bacteria; phylum Actinomycetota; class Thermoleophilia; order Solirubrobacterales; family Solirubrobacteraceae; genus Palsa-744. The sequence goes on along the minus strand of DATMPZ010000022.1, from coordinate 14,138 downwards.
TCGACATCGCGGCGACGCTCGCGCTGCACCGCGCGCACCTGAGCGAGCGCGCGGCTATCCTGGCGGCCGACCGCGAGGAGCTGCTCGCGGGACTGGCGGCGCTGGCGCAGGACGCTACGGCGGCGGGTCTCATCCGCGGGACGGCCGCGCCGGGCGGCGACGGCGCGCGGGACGCCGCCGGCAAAGACGAGCCACCCGTGCCCGAGTTGGCCGCGTGCGCGCGCTTGGACCGCTCGGCGTTGAGAGGGCTCCTGAGCTCCCTGGCCGAGACCCACGTGCGCGGAGCGGCCGTCGTCGACTGGCGTCCGCTGTTTCCCGGCGAGAGCTACAGATACATGCCGCTGCCCACATATGCCTTCCAGCGACGCCGCTACTGGCTGGACGCTCGTCTGACCGGCGCCTCTGACGTCGGCTCCCTCGTTCGATCCTGAGCCCGCACGCACGACATACGGCAATCCACACGCACGACGCATCCCAATTTCAAACGATAGGAGCCACGCACATGTCAACCACCTTCGAGACGTCAACCACCTTCGCCAAGCTCGCCGAACTGCCCGTCGAGATCGAGTCCTGCAGCCTGCGGGGACTGTCCCAGCACTTCTTTAGTCACGACAGGCTGACGACCGTCGTGTGCCTGCACGGCGGCGGCGAGGAAGGCCTCGGCGAGGACATCACCTACTACCCCGACGCTCAGCTCGAGTTCCAGCGCGCCGGGGCTCCCGACCTGGCGGGGACCTGGACGCTCGCCGAGCTGGGGGCCCACATCGATGGGCTCGACCTGTTTGCAACGACTCCCCTGTTCGAGACCTACCGGACGTGGCGGCGCTGGGCGTTTCACTCGGCGGCGCTCGACCTGGCGCTGCGCCAGGACGGTCGCGCGCTGCACGAGGTGCTGGGACTGGAGCCGCGACCGCTGACGTTCGTGCTCTCGATGGTCGTGAACGACGCCGCCTGCGTCGATAGGCTGCACAGCCTGCTCAGGCGCTATCCAGGCCTGCGCCTGAAGCCCGACGTGTTCCCCTGCTGGGAGGACGAGCGCCTGCTCGAAGACCTCGCCGCCCTGAATGCGATCGAAACGCTCGACTTCAAGAACTTCGATCCGGCGCTCAGTCCCTTGAACCCGCTCGATCCCGCCATCTACCGGCGGGTGGCCGAAGTCTTCCCGCACGCCTGGCTGGAGGACCCGGACCTGACCCTCCCCGGGGTCGACGCCGCGCTTGCGCCGTATCGCGGTCGCATCACCTGGGACGCCCCGATGCGCTCGGTCGCCGCCATCCAGGAGCTGGCGGTCTTGCCGCCGATGGTCAACATCAAGCCATCGCGCTTCGGCTCCCTGCGGGAGCTGTGCGCAGCGTATGACTTCTGCGCCGAGCATGGCATCGGGGTCTATGCCGGGGGCATGCTGGAGCTGGGGCCAGGTCGGGGCCAGGTGCAGTACCTCGCCTCGATCTTCCACCCCGAGGCTCCGAACGACATCGCCCCCGTCGCCTACAACGACGCCTCGCCGCCCGACGGGCTGCCCTCCAGTCCGCTCGCGCCCGCCCCCGCTGTGACGGGGTTTCGCTGGGAGGCGTGAGCGCACTCCTCGGGGTGGGACTCCTTGGGGTGAGTCTCCTCTGAGTGGGTCTCCTCGGGGTGGGTTGCCTTGGGGCGTGGCGCCACGGGGGCGCTGCGCCTGCCGCGGCGCCCCCGCTCGCGTCGCAGCGCCTGGAGATAGGGCACGTAGTCGACATAGATGGCGTATCTCGTGCCAGCGCCGAAGCGCTTCTGGCGTCGGCGTTCTTCGCGGGCGATGCGCCTCTTCATCTGTGCGCGCGCGGGCAGCTCGAGTCTGCCCTGCAGGAGGTCGGCGACCCACTCTGCCTGCAGCTCAGAGAGCGGGTTCAGCGGACCGCCCACGTCTATCAGCCCGATGAAGTAAAGGCCCGGGCGGTCCGGGTGCACGACTCGCCTGTAGAGAGGCGGCGCCTTGTCCTTGGGGTCGAGGACGTCCGCCGCGAGAAAGGGCAGGACGATCTCATAGCCGGTGCAGTAGACGATCGCGTCGATGTCCTCGACCGAGCCGTCCTGGAAGTGCACCCGCTCGCCGTCGAACCGTGAGATCCAGGGCTTTGGCGTGACGTGTCCGAGCCCGATGCGCGTGAAGATCTCGGCAGAGACCGTCGGCATCCCAGCGCCGAACTCGTGATCGGGCTCCGGCAGCCCGTGGTCCTGTGGCCGCCCGTGGATCCGCTCGATTCTGCGCGCGAAAATGGGGCGGCCGATGTTGAACAGCGTGCCCGAGGCCACCTCGCCGGTGCTCGGCAGGCGGGATTGGAGCTTGGCGGTGACCTCCCCCAGCGGGGCGCCTCCGAGATATTTCGGGACGATCCACGCGCCCCGTCGCGCGGTCAGGAACGTCATCCTCGAGGCCTGGGAGATGTCGCAGGCGATGTCCATGGCGGAATCGCCGATGCCCACCACGAGCACGTTCTTGTCAGCGAAGGCCTCCGCGGTCCGGTAGAGGTGGGAGTGCAACTGCACTCCCACGAACGTGCCGGGAAGGCCGAGATCGAGCCGACGGGGCTCCCAGTGGTGCCCGCTGGCGACGAGCACGGCTGTATAGCGCGCGCTCGCCGTCGCGCCGTCGCTCTCGCGCCAGCGCACCTCCCAGGTCTCGCCCAGGGGCTCGACCGCCGTGACCTCCGTGCGGTAGCGGATGCTGTCCCGAAGTCCGAAGTGCTCGACATAGTCCTCGAGGTAGGCGAGCATCTGCGTGTGGTGGGGAAAGTCGGGGTAGTGCTCGGGCATCGGGTAGCTTGCATACCGCGCCGTCTCGCGCGAGGTGTTCAGGTGCAGAGACGCGTATGCGGATGCCAGGGCGTTGTCGTTCTCATACCGCCACAGGCCCCCGACGTCCGACCCTTTCTCGAAGCAGTCGAAGGGGATCCCCCGCTGCGCGAGCACCTGGCAGGAGGCGAGGCCCGAGGGTCCGGCGCCGACGATGGCGACTCTTGCGTCGATCATGCTTGTAGCCAAGGCCGATCCACTACTGCGAGTGTCTGGAGTAGAGCCTGACGGAGACGGGCACCGTGACGAGCAGGATCGCGCCGATCCAGGCGAGCGCGGCGAAGACTTCGTGCGTGACCGGGCCCCTGGCGCTTGTCGTCAGGATGCGAAGCGCGTTGTCGACGTGGCTGACCGGGCTCGCGCCGGCGACGCCCTGCAGCCAGGAGGGCATGGTGGAGACGGGGACGAAGCCCGAGGAGAGGAAGCCTAGGAGCACGAACAGCAGGATGGCGATGCCCTGCATCCCCTCGATCGATCCGCTCAGCAGCCCGGCCAGCATGGAGATCCAGGCGAACGCGATCCCGAGGGCGAGCACCAGCCCGAAGCCGACCAGCAGGTTGGGAGCGGTGGCGCTGAAGCGAAAGCCGACCGCCACGCCGAGCAGGGCGATCAGCGGGATCACGAACATGTTCCTGACCGTGTCATACACGACGCGCGAGGTGAGGTAGGCCGAGCGGGCGATCGGCAGCACGTTCAAGCGGTCCACGGCACCCGAGACGAGATCCTCCGTGAGGCTGACTCCCAGGACGATCGACGCGCTGATGACGCCCAGCGTGATCACCGCCGGCGTGAGGTACTCGACATAGTTCACTCCGGGTATGCGGATCGCTCCCCCGATGACATAGCGAAACAGCACCAGCAGGACGAACGGCTGGATGACGATGAAGACGATCACGTCGGGCCTGCGCTTGTAGCGGATCAGGCTGCGCCACATCAGCGTGTTCACGTCGCTCAGCGCTCGTCCCAAGGGCCCGGACACGATCATCGCTCACCCCACCGCCGGCGCCAGTTCGCGCGTGGGCGCCTCTTCGCTCCCGCGGGTGAGGTGCAGGAAGGCCTCGTCCAGCGTAGGCCGGCGCACGATCACGTCGCTCACTTCGATCGCGTAGGCGTCCAGGCGTTGCAGGATCTCCAGCAGCGGGGGGCTCGACTGCGACAGGACGAAGCTCAGCACCTCCGCCCGCTCGGAGGGCGCGGGGTCGCCGGCGCCGGCGAGGCAGGCCAGCGCCTCCTCCCGCTGGAAGGGGTCCGCGAGCGTCAACTCGACGACGCTGCCGCCGATCGTGTCCTTGAGCGAGTTGGGCGTGCCCCGCTCGATTATCCGGCCCCGCGCGAGCACGATCACCGAATGCGCCAGCGCGTCGGCCTCCTCCATGTACTGCGTGGTCAGCAGGACCGTCGCGCCGGCGTGCGCGCGGCGGCGGATCGCATCCCACATGCACTCGCGGCTGTGCGGGTCAAGGCCCGTGGAGGGCTCGTCGAGGAACAGCACGAGCGGCCGGCCGAGCATGCTGGCCGCGAGGTCCAGGCGCCGGCGCATGCCACCCGAGTAGCCGCTGGTCGGCGAGCGCGCGAAGTCGCCTAGCTCGAACTCGTCGAGCAGCGCCGCGATTTCGCGCCTGCGCCGCGAGCGCGGGATGTGCCGCAGCCGCGCGACGATCTCCAGGTACTCGCGGCCGGTGAGAAAGCCGTCGAGAACGGTCGCCTGCGCGGTCAAACCGATCATCCGCCGGACTCGCTCCGCTTCGTGGAGGATATCCCGGCCGGCGACCCGCGCCGCGCCGGAGTCGGGGACGGCGAGCGTGGTCAGGATGCGCACGGTGGTCGTCTTACCCGAGCCGTTGGGGCCCAGCAGCGCGAGCACCTCTCCGGGCTCGACCGCGAACGACACGCCGCCGAGGGCCTCGACCTCGCCGTAGGCCTTGCGCAGCTCTTCGCATTCAATGCCCGACATGCGGCAGAGCCCCGTTCGTCGTCGAGCTGGGCCGGGCGTGTGGGGTGGGCCGGCTGTGTGAGCTGGGCCGGGCGTGTGGGGTGGGTCGGCTGTGCAAGCTGGGCCGCACGTGTGAGGCGGGTCGGGCGCGCAGCTCGCAGCCCTCATCGGCGCACGTGCGCTGCAGTCGACCCGCCGAGATCCGCTCGAGCAGGCCGGCGATCCAGCACGTCGGGCAGCCTCCGAGCGCGACGAGGCCGGGCGGCGCGAGCAGCAGCGCGGGCGCACCGAGGCTCGGGGTCAGCGCGAAGGCCGCGCCGACCAGGCCGAAGCCGAGCGCTCCGCGCGCGAGGTGGCCGCCGAGGGAGCGGGGGGCGAGCGACACGCCCTCGCTCGCGTCGGGGGACGGGTGAGCGGGCGCGGCGTCCTCGCCGGCGGGGCCCTGCTCAAAGGACATGCTCGGAACCTCCTCGGTCGGTGGCGTGCCCGGGCCCCGGGTGGGGCTCTGGGTCGCAAGCCGGCGCCGCGAGCCGGGCGCGGAGCGCTTCGCGCCCGCGGTGCAGCCGCGACTTCATCGCAGCGCGGCTGAGGCCGAGCGCCCGCGCCGTCTCGGCGCCCGACAGGCCCTGAACGTCGCGCAGTACGAGCACGGCGCGCTGCTCGGCGGGCAGGCCGGCGATCGTGGTGACGATGCGCTCGATCTCCAGGCGCGCCAGGGTGGCGTCTTCGGCCGAGGGCTCGGCGCCCGCGGGGAAGCTCTGACGGCGCAGGCGCAGTCGCGTTCGGCGCACGCACTCGTGACGCACGATCGAGAACATCCACGATCCCAGCGCCCCCGTCGCGCGCAGCGTGCCGATCTTCCGATACAGGACGATCAGAGCCTCCTGGGCCGCGTCCTCGGCGTCCTCGGGCGTCGAGCAGAGCGTGCGGGCGAAGCGCTGCACGTGCGCGTGCGAGCCGGAGACGAGCGTCGTGAGCGCGCGCGGATCGCCCTGCTGGGCCGCATAGACGACCTGCTGGGTCGGCCACGAGAAACCGGTAGGGCTCACCGTGCGCGCCTTGCGCTCGACCGCCGAGCGCCGGCCGACTCGCGGCGGCTCGGCTCAGTCGCCACGACGGCGGGCCCTCGTGATCATGACGCAGCCACAGACAACGGCCGCACCCGCGACGAGATAGACGATGATCATGACAAGCGGTCCGGTCCCTTCTGATCGACGAAAGAGTATCGAGGCGTATATATAGAGGCCCGCCGGCGCGAAAAGGATTCTCCCAACCGATCGGCCAGCGGGTAAGCTCGGGCGCATGAACTTCCGCAAACTCGGCCGCAGCCCCATCTCCGTCTCGGAGATCAGCCTCGGCTCGTGGCTGACCTACTCCGGCGGGGTCGAGCGCGAGCAGGCCAAAGCGTGTGTCGAGGCGGCGTTCGACGCGGGGATCAACTTCATCGACACCGCCAACGTCTACGGCCGTGGCGCCGCGGAGACGCTGCTCGGCGAAGCGCTCGCCGGGCACGACCGCTCCTCGTATGTGCTCGCCACGAAGGTCTACTTCGAAATGTCGCCCACCGATCGCGGGCTGTCGGCGGCGCAGATCCACAAGCAGATCGACGCCTCGCTGCAGCGGCTGCGGACCGACTACGTCGATATCTACCAGTGCCACCGCTACGACGAGCAGACGCCGCTGGAGGAGACGATGGCCGCGCTCACCGAGGTCGTGGACGCCGGCAAGGCGCGCCAGACCGGCTTCAGCGAGTGGCCGGTGCAGCGCATCGAGGAGTCCTTCGAAATCGTCGACGTCGAGCGCTGGGCCTCGAGCCAGCCGCAGTACTCGATGCTGTGGCGCGCGCCCGAGGCCGAGGTGATCCCGCTGTGCAAGCGCGAGTGCGTCTCCCAGATCGTGTGGTCCCCACTCGGGCAGGGCGTCCTCACCGGCAAGTACCTCCCCGGCGAGCCTCCTCCGCCGGACTCCCGCGCGGCGAGCGAGGAGATGAGCGGGTTCATCGACCGGCTCGTGGCCCCGCCCGTGCTCGAGGCGGTCCAGCGGCTGCGCCCGATCGCCGCGCAGGCCGGTCTGACGATGGCCCAGCTCGCGCTCGCCTGGGTGCTGCGCGAGCCGAACGTCGCCTCGGCGATCGTCGGCGCCAGCCGGCCCGAGCAGGTGCACGCCAACGCCTCCGCCTCCGGCATCGAGCTCAGCGCCGACACCCTCGCGGCGATCGACACGGCGCTCGGCGACGTCGTCGTGCGCTAGCGGCCCGCTGGCACGGCGCCAGGCTGCGTCCTCGATCACTCGTGTACCGATCGCAGATCGACGGGATCTTCGATCGGCCAGCACACTTCGCTCACTGCGTCCTTGCCTGTCTTGGCCATCGGGCCGCTAGGAGCGCTCGGTAGTCCTCAGCGCGGCTGCACGACCAGCGTCTGCACCGCCCTACCCACCGGGCCATCCGTGTCGTGCAGCACGCTTTCGGCCGTGCCGATGCCGCCGTCCATCAGCACGGTCTTGGCATCCAGGCCAATCCATTCGCCCTGTGGCGGACGCCACAGGTGAATCGCCAGATCGGCGTTGATGAACAGGTACTCCTCGAACGCCAGCTCCGAGCTGACCCCGTTGCCGAAGTCCGCGGTTGCCACCAGCCTCATCAGCGGCGTCGCCTGCTCGCCCGGGACGATCGGCTGTCGCAGCCGCATCCACACCTTGCCCGGTCCCAGCGACCAGGGGTCGGTCAGCCAGCTCATCTCCATGCCCGTCGTCGCGAGGCTGCTCGTCTCGGTGTCGTTCAGCGCGAACCTCACGACCTTGCCCTGCTCCGGTCCCGGCAGCGCCCGTACCGGCTCGGGCCCCGGCTGCGTGCGCCGCCGGTCGGGGTCGGGGAGACCCTCTGGTACCGCCTGGATACGCAGCGCGCTTGCTCGCCCGATCGTCTCCTCGCCGACCCGCAGCTCGGCTGCGAGCTCCTGCACGCGCCTGCCGTTGCGCACGATCTCCGTCGTCACCTCCAGCTCGGCGAAGGGGATCGGCTTCAGGAACTCGAATCCCAGGCGGGCGAACGGCAGCCGGGCTCCCGGCTCGGTGCGTTCGAACGCCCGCGCGATCAGCGCCGCCGGGGCGCCGCCGTGCAGCGCGCGTGGGTCCCATGGGCCGCGCGCGTGTTCGGTCGGGGTGACCCGCCCGTCGGCTGCCGGGATGAACAGGCTGTCGGCCATCGCCGCGGCATCCTACTGACGGGCGATCGTTCGGGCGATTCGAGGAAAGGCACGGTGGATGCCGCCGCGCCGCGCGCCGCCACGGACCGCGTCCGCGGCGTCTGGATCAGGGTGCGGGCAGCTTGGCCACGAACTCGGCCAGCCTGCCCGGATCGCGCAGCGGCGCGCCGTGACCGCAGCATGCGAGCGCCGGTCTGAGCTCGGCCAGCCTCCTGGCCGACTCGCGGTTGCGGGCTGGGTCGGGCGTGAATATGTCCGGCGGCGCGTTCAGGCCCGGGATGCCGGTGATGAAGTTCATGTTGCCGAACACATCGCCGACGATCAGCACGCGATCGGACTCGCGCCAGAACGAGACGTGCCCGGTGGAATGGCCCGGGGTCTCGAGGACGGTGAAGCCCGCGACCTCATCGCCCTCGTGCAACGCGCGCGCGACGGGATGGGGGGGTCCGGTCCAGAAGCGTTCCTGCACCCGGTTGAGCCAGCCTGGAGCCTTCGGGTTGGTGATCGCGCCGGGCGTCTCCATCGCGGGCACGTCTCCCTGCCCGCACCACAGCGGAATGCCCAGCCGCTCGCATACCGCGTGGCTCGACCCCTGATGGTCGGGGTGGGCGTGGGTGAGCGCGTGCGCAGTGATCGTCCTGCCCGCGAGCTGGCGCAGGATGCGCCGCTCGGCCTGTCGCGTCGCCGCGTCGATCAGCACGTCCCCGATCGCGTACACGTTGATCGCGTTGCGCGGCCAGCCCTTCAGCTGATACACGTCCTCGGCGAGCTGCTTCATCGCGCACAGCCTATCCGCGCCGCTGCTCCCACGTGAATCCCCGGACCGACAGCCACACTCCGAACACGCCCCACAGCCCGATCACAGCCAGCGCGTCGAGGTTGTCTCCGAGGTCGCTCCCCGTCACCATCGCCCCATACAGCCCGTCGATCAGCGGCTTCAGCGGCAGCGCGCCGGCGATCGTGCTGACGAACCCGGGCGCGCTGGTCGTGTCGAAGGCGTAGAACGACACGAACACGACCGGCAGGAACACGGCGTTCACGTACGCGGCGGTGGACTCGAAGTTGGGGATGACATGCGCGAACGCCACGCCCAGCGACGCCAGGCACACGACTCCCGCCACCACGAACACAACCAGCTCCAACCACTCCTGCGGCCAGCCGATCCCGAACGCCACGCGTCCGGCGACCACCACGATCGCGATCTGCAGCGCCGTGTTCGTGATCGCATTGGCGGCGACTCCGCCGAGGTAGGAGCCGGTCGGCAGGGGAGTGCCGCGAATGCGCTTGAGCACGCCGCGCTCGCGCAGGAACACGATGTTGTAGGCCAGCGCGGTGAACGTTGTCGACATCACGCTCATCCCCGCGATCGCCGGCACCAGCCTGTCCAGCCGGCTCTGATCGCCGTGCAGGATCGCCCCGCCGGCGGCCAGGAACAGCAGCGGCAGCACGAAGTTGAAGAACGCCGCGCTCGGGTTGCGCCAGAACATCTTGCGCTCCAGCCGGTACTGGCGCCAGGTGAGCGCGAGCGTGTCACCCATCGGTGGTCAGTTCCAGATACACATCCTCCAGCGTCGGCCGGCCGACGCTCAGCTCCTCCAGGCGCTCGCCCCGCGCCAGCGCTGCGCCCGTGAGCTCGTTCAGCAGACGGGTCGGATCGTCGGTCTGGCGCTCCACCAGCTCGCCACTGCCGTTGCGGTAGGCGATGCGGTACTGCTCGCCGCCGACTCCCAGCTCGCGCGGCGGTCCGATCGCGAGCACGCGCCCGTCCTTGACGATCGCCACTCGATCGGCCAGCGCCTGGGCCTCGTCCAGATAGTGCGTCGTCAGCAGCACGGTCTTGCCGAGATCGCGCAGCCTGCGCACGGTCTCCCACGCGCCGCGCCGCGCCTGGGGGTCGAACCCGGTGGTGGGCTCGTCCAGGAACATCAGCTCCGGATCGCCCACCAGCGCGAGCGCCAGATCCAGCCTGCGCTGCTGTCCTCCCGACAGCTTGCGGCAGCGCACGTCCGCCTGCCCGGTGAGCCCGGACAGCTCCAGCACCTCCTCGACGTTCCGTGGGCGCGGGTAGAAGCGCGCCCAGTGCGCGAGCGCCTCGCGCGGAGTCACGTGGCCGTAGATGCCGCCGCTCTGCAGCACGATGCCGATGCGCCGGCGCAGCTCGATCTGCCGTCGCGCCGGGTCATACCCCAGCACCGACACCTCGCCGCTCGTGCGCTCGCGATAGCCCTCGAGAATCTCGACGGTCGTCGTCTTGCCCGCCCCATTTGGGCCCAGCAGCCCGAACACCTCGCCGCGGCGGACCTCGACGTCGATGCCGCGCAGCGCCTCGTGCTCGCCATAGCGCTTGCGCAGGTCGCGGACCGCGATCGCCGGACTGCTCTCGCTCACCCGCGGATCATTCCAAGCAGCGCATGATGGTGTGGTTCGGGTCGGCGCATGCGCCGACCCGTCCGCCGGTGCATGCACCGGCGGGGAAACCGCGCATGCGCGGTTTCCGCGGGCCGTGCATGCACGGCCCGGCCGGCCGGTACATGTACCGGCCGGGGCGGCGGCACATGTGCCGCCGCCGCCCTACCAATGCACGCCCCGCGTCAGCGTCGCCATCGCGATCTGCTCGAAGGAGGCGCGCTCCTCGACGTCGCGCTGGCCCTTGGACGCCGCCGAGTCGGGGAACACGCGGTAGGCGAGGTGCAGCAGCCGATCGACCGCCCTGGGGCTCAGCGCGTAGGCGACCTCGCCGAACGTGCCCAGGCGCGTGCCCATGTGCTTCGGGCGCGAGCGCAGCGCCTCGCAGATCATGTCCGCCGCCTCGTCGGGCGTGATCGCGGGAAACGCGTCATACATCTTCGTCGGCGCGATCATCGGCGTGCGCACGAGCGGCATGTGAATCGTCGTGAACGTCACCCCGTCGCCCACCACCTCCGAGGCGACCACGCGCGTGAACGCGTCGAGCGCCGCCTTGGATGCCACGTAGGCGGAGAAGCGCGGCGGGTTGGCCTGCACGCCGATCGAGGAGATGTTCACGATGTGCCCCGAGCCGCGCTCGCGCATGGACGGCAGCAGGCCGATGATCAGCTTGACCGCGCCGAAGTAGTTGAGCTGCATCGTGCGTTCGAAATCGTGAAAGCGCTCGTAGCTCAGCGCGATCGAGCGCCGGATCGAGCGCCCCGCGTTGTTGACGAGCATGTCCACGTGGCGATGATCCGCCAGCACGCGCTCGATCAGCCGCTCGACCGACTCCATGTCCGACAGGTCGGCCGCGTACACGTAGGCCGTGCCGCCCGCCGCGACGATCTCCGCGCGCGTCTCCTCGAGCTTCTCCACGTTGCGCGCCACCAGCAGCGGCACCCCGCCCGCCGCCGCCACCTTCAGCGCGCTCGCGCGCCCGATCCCCGAAGAGGCGCCCGTGATCATCACATGCCGGCCCTCGAGTGCCTCCTCGAGCGTGCGCCCGCGCGCCATGCCCGGGTCCAGCTCGCGCTCCCAGTAGTCCCACAGGCGCGAGGCGTAGTCGTGCAGCGGTGGCGGCTCGGCCAGGGGTGAGCCCGCCAGCGCGCGCGCGGCTTCGCGCGTGTCGAAGCGGGGCACGAGCTCCATGTGCGCGAGGACCTCCTGGGGGATCCCCAGCTCGCGCAACGCGAGGTTCTTCGCCTGCCGCCATGGCGGCAGCGCCAGCGCCAGCGCCAGCGGCCAGCGCGGCAGCGGGTCGATCAGCCGTCTGTCGATGCTCACGGCGATGCGCGGCGCGTGCGCCGCCCGCGCGAGCTCGTTGATCAGCTCGTCCACGCGCTGGCGGCGCGGGTCGGTCAGATGGAAGGACTTGCCGTCGAGGTCGGGCTCGTGCGCGATGTGCTCCAGCGCGCTCGCCACCCAGTCGACCGGCACGACATTCGTGTCGCCCAAGTCCAGGCCCACGAGCGGCGCCCACTCCGGCAGCAGCTGGCGCGCGCGCTGGATCGCCTTGAAGAAGTAGTACGGGCCATCGACCTTGTCCATCTCGCCGGTCTGCGAGTCGCCCACGACGATCCCCGGCCGATACACCCGCCAGGGCACGTAGGGCTGCTCGCGCACGATCCGCTCGGACTCGAACTTCGTGCGGTGATACGGCGAGGGCAGCCGCTGCCCCTCGTCGAACATGTCCTCCGCGAACGTGCCCCTGTACGTGCCGGCGACCGCGATCGAGGAGACGTGGTGCAGGCGGCCGGCGTCCAGCGCGCGCGCGAGTTCGACCGCGTGCGTCGTGCCGCCGACGTTCACGGCGGTGTTCTGCTCGGCCGGCGCGGTCATGTCGTAGATCGCGGCCAGATGGAGGAAATGGTCGATCTTGCCGCGCAGCTCCTCCACGCGCTCGGTCTGGACGCCGAGCAGCGGTTTGCGCAGGTCGCCGATCACCGGCACGACGCGCTTGCCTGCGCTCCCTCCCACGACGGCCCGCCAGCGCTCGAGGAGGTCGTCGAGCCTGCCGGTCGAGGCATCGCGCACGAGCACATACACCTTGCCCTGGCGCTTTGCCAGCAGCTGCTCCACGAGCCGGCGTCCGATGAAGCCGGTCGCGCCTGTGACGAAGTAGGCCATTCTCAGGCGAGGATATCTCTATGCGGCGGTGCCGGCGCCGCGGCGGGGCGCCGGATGCGAAGCGCGCGGCTTGGCGTACACGTACAGCTGCGCCGTTGGGCCTCGGGCGGGAGAAGTAGCGCGGCTTGGCTTACTGCTGTGCCGTTTGGGCTTCGGGCGGGAGAAGCGGCGAGGTTTGGTTTACTGTTGCGCCGCTGGGCTTCGGGCGGGAGAAGCGGCGCGGTTTGGCTTACTTACAGCTGCGCCCTACCTCGGATGGACTTGCGGCTGTCGTGTTGAGGGTTGGGTTTGATGTGCTCGTGCCTGGTAGGCGGTCAGAGGGCGCGCGGGGGCTGGGTTGGAAGTACGCGGCGAGCTTGGATTCCAGCTGTGTAGGTTTGGTGTGCCTGCTGAGCTCGGTGAGTGTGGCGGGTGCGGTGGGTGTGGTGGGTGCGGTGTCTTTGTAGTGAGCTACGCTGCTGCCTCGGGCGGAGACACACGGTTGGTGGGCTTGCCGGAGATGGGCCAGTGCGAAATTGATCTTTAAAGGAGTCTGTTGCCGGTCTTGCGACCGGCTATAGATGTAAGCGGCGATTGATAGGCAAGTAACTGGGCGGGCTGGTTTGGGTAATCCGTGTAGCCACGAGCGCGGGACGGGAACTGGTCCGTCAAATCGCCGCTTACATCTATCGTCGGCCGGTACGGCCGGCCCGCGACTCCGTAAGGATATGTTCTGTCACTGGCATCTCTCCGGCAAGCCCACTGTGCGGGTGTCGCCATGCGAGGTAGCGGCGTAGCTGTATGACCAGGCGTAGCTGTGTAACCAGGCGTAGCTGTGTATGACCAGGCGTAGCTGTATGACCAAGCGTAGCTGTATAACCAGGCGAAGCTGACTTTACCACGCGCCTTTGATGGTAACTACGCGCGGTAGCATGGCGTCGTTTTGGTGACTCGGCGAAGCTGTAATACCCGCGGCCTGTGTTCACCCGCTTGGATGTGCGGGCGGTTGTCCCGTGGGTTCCTCGGCGTAGTGTTTTAGAGCTACGCCGCTGCCTCGGGCGGAGACACACGGTTGGTGGGCTTGCCGGAGATGAGTCAGTGCGAAATTGATCTTTAAAGGAGTCTGTTGCCGATCTGCGACCGGCTATACATGTAAGCGGCGATTGATAGGCAAGTATCTGGGCGGGCTGGTTTGGTAATCCGTGTAATCACGAGCGCGGGACGGGAGCTGGTCCGTCAAATCGCCGCTTACATCTATCGTCGGCCGGTACGGCCGGCCCGCGACTCCGTAAGGATATGTTCTGTCACTGGCACCTCTCCGGCAAGCCCACTGTGCGGGTGTCGCCATGCGAGGTAGCGGCGTAGCTGTATGACCAAGCGAAGCTGTATGACCAAGCGTAGCTGTGTGTGACAAGGCGTAGCTGTGTGACAAGGCGTAGCTGTAAATCCGTGTAATCACGAGCGCGGGACGGGAACTGGTCCGTCAAATCGCCGCTTACATCTATCGCCGGCCGGTACGGCCGGCCCGCGACTCCGTAAGGATATGTTCTGTCACTGGCATCTCTCCGGCAAGCCCACTGTGCGGGTGTTGCCATGCGAGGTAGCGGCGTAGCTGT